>NZ_JBFAOX010000015.1:0-229167 GCF_040675435.1 Actinoplanes sp. NPDC049598
TCGCCCACCGCGGACCGCCTGCTCTCCCGGATCGGGCTCCCGATCACGGACCGCCCGCCCCCACCTCCGGCCCGCCCGCCCCCACCTCCGGCCCGCCCGGCCCCACCTCCGGCCCGCCCGGGCCCGGCGCCGGGCCGACCGCCGTCAGGCCTGGAAGCGGCCTGCCCTGGGTCTTCGCCCCGCCCTCGACCTCCCGGGCCGCCCTCGACCTCCCGGGCCGCCTTCGGCCTCCCGGCCCGCCGTGAGCCCTCCCCTGGCCTTCCGAGGAAGATGATCCTGATGGATGGCGAATGCGTTTCGGTGAACGGCGTCGAACTGTTCGTGCGGCGGTTCAGCGACCCGGGGTTGCCCATGCTGGTCATCGTCCACGGCGGCCCGACCTGGGATCACTCCTACCTGCTGCCGGCGGTGGAAGAGCTGAGCGACATCGCCCACGTCGTGCTGTTCGACCTGCGGGGATGCGGGCGGAGCAGTCGCACCGCGCCGGTGGGCACGCTGCCGGTGTCGGCGCTGCAACCGGACAAGCTGGCCGACGACGTGGCCGCGTTGGTGCGGCACCTCGGGGTCGCGCGCGCGGACGTGCTCGGCTTCTCCTACGGCGGCATGATCGCCATGCGGGTCGTCGACCAGCATCCCGAGGTGGTGCGTTCGGTGATCCTGGCGTCGACCACGGCCTATCGCGACTTCGAGGACGAGCTCGAACAATTGCCTGACTACCAGGAACGCAGGCGGTTGGGCCAGCCGGTCGACTTCGGGGATCCCGCCCTGACCGGGCCGGAAGCCCCGGACGGCGCGCTCAGCCGGGCCATGGCGGTCGCCGATGCGCCGCTGGGCATCTGGCGGCTGGATCGGCTGGCGGAGTGGCACAAGATCCTGGATCGGGTCCGCTTCTCCAGCGACTGGAACGAGCCGTACGTGGCGGGCCGGCTGAAGCCCGCGGCCCCGGAAGATCCGGCCCGCGTGCTGCGGGAGTGGGGCGGTCCGGTGCTGCTGCTCCAGGGTGCCCGGGAGATGAGCTTCCCGATCTCCCTGGCACGGCGCCTACATGCCGAGGTCCCCACCAGCACCCTGGTTGAGGTGCCCGATGCCGCGCATATGGCGCATTTCGACAACCCGGCGGCGTGGCTGTCCGCTCTCCGTGACTTTCTGCGCCAGCGCTGACCCGCCTCCCTGATCGGCCACTCGACCAGATCGTCGATTCCCCCGGCGCGCGGCGGCGGAGGGTGGCGGCGAGGTGAGGTGCCGCGCCAGTGCGGCGGGGCGAGGTGGCGCAGTGGTCGAGCTGGCGGGGCGAGGTGAGGTGAGGTGGCGGGGCGGGGCGGGGCGGGGCGGGGCGGGGTGAGGTGGCCGGGCGGGGTGAGGTGGCGGGGTGGTTGAGCTGCTGCGGACAGCCAGCTGCCGCGGACAGCCAGCTGCCGCGGACAGCCAGCTGCCGCGGACAGCCAGCTGCCGCGGACAGCCAGCTGCCGCGGATGGCTCAGCCAGTGCGAACGGTCGGGCCGGCCGCGGATGCCTTGCTACCGCGGACACGCCAGTTGGCGCTGATTGCTTAGCGGGCGCGGAGGCTCAGCTGGTGCGGTCGGCGATGAAGTCGCAGAGGGACTCCATGGCTCGTTTGGCGTCGCCGGCCGGGAGGGGGGCCAGCTGGGCGCGGGCCTCCTCCGCGTACGTCCGGACGGTCTCGCGGGCCTTCTTCATGGCTGCCGACTCGCGCAGCAGGGTGAGGGCCTCGGCGTGCTGGGCGTCGTCCGTGAGCGGGCCGCTGGCCAGGAGCTCACGGAGCCGTACGGCCGAGGCGTCGGTGTCGTCGCCGGCCAGCGCATAGAGCACCGGCAGGGTCGGCACGCCCTCGCGCAGGTCGGTGCCGGGCGTCTTGCCGGACTGGACCGACTCGGAGGCGATGTCGAGCAGGTCGTCGGAGAGCTGGAACGCGATGCCGATGGTCTCGCCGTAGCCGGCGAGTGCCTCGACCGACGTGGCCGGCGCCCCCGAGAAGAGGCCGCCGAAGCGGGCCGAGGTGGCGATCAGCGACGCCGTCTTCTCGGTGATGACGTGCAGATAGTGCTCGATCGGGTCGGTGCCGCGCGGGCCGACGGTCTCGGCGATCTGGCCGTGCACGAGCCGGGCGAACGTCCGCGCCTGCAGGTGGACGGCCTCGGGCCCGAGCGTGGCGGCGAGGTCGGCCGCCTGCGCGAACAGATAGTCACCGACCAGGATGGCCACCGAGTTGCCCCAGCGCGCGTTGGCGCTCGGCGCCCCGCGGCGCACGGGCGCCTCGTCCATGACGTCGTCGTGGTAGAGCGTGGCCAGGTGGGTCAGCTCGACCACGTTGGCCGCTGCCACGATCTCGGGCGCCCGCGGATCGCCGAACTGCGCCCCCAACGCCACCAGCAGCGGCCGGAACCGCTTGCCGCCCGCATCGGCGAGATGCCGCGCGGCCTCGGCCACCAGCGGATCGGCGCTGGCCACGTTGGCCCGAAGCTCCTCCTCCACGGCCGCCAGAGTCGCCGTCACCGATGCGTCGACCCTCGGATCGACGTCGAGGCCGAGCGACGACAGCGCCATGTCGGAAGGCGTCATATCCCCGGTGCTCACCACGCTTTCACGATGCCACATGGTCCAGACCCGCACGGCCCCAGGGGTCACAGCCACAAGATCAAAATCAGGATCTGGCACACGTACGCCCCGACAGCCGAACCCGCCCACCTCGCGCCATCGAAGCTGCGCCCTCGCCCACTCCGCGCCATTGAAGCTGCGCCCTCGCCCACTCCCCGCCCCCGAAGCTGCGTCCTCGCCCACTCCGCGCCACTCAAGCTGCGGCCCCGGTAGGCCCGACGTCGTCGCAAGCCGCCCAAGCCCCGAGGCGCATGCCCGTCACGGCCTAACCCAGCCGGCACCCCGCCGCTCGGCCCACCCATGGGGCCCTCTTGTCCCACAGCAGGCAGGCTTCGCCGCAGGCCACCCCTCCACGCACAGACTTCGGCCGGGCACCCCGCTGCGGCCGAGGCACGCTGCGCCGGGGTGGTCGCGCCGGTCGTGCGTGGAATGGGGTGGCGAGACGCTAGGCGTGGTGGCAGACGGCTTCGAGGTTGATGCCGTGGGGGTCCAGGACGAAGGCGCCGTAGTAGTCGTCGTGGTATTCGGGGTGGACGGCCGGTTCCAGCAGGGAGGTGGCGCCGGCCTCGAGGGCGGCGCGGTAGAAAGTGGTCACGTCGGCGTGGGTGTCGACGGTGAAGGCCAGGTGCATGTTGGTGCCGACGGTGCCGCCGTCGATGAGCCAGAAGTAGGGCTTGACGTCGGCCAGGCCGAAGCCGGTCATGGCGGTGGGCTGGTTGGGGGTCGCGTTCGGCGGGATCACGAGCATTTTGGTGATCCCGATCGAGGCCAGCACCGGCTCGTAGAAGGCGACGGCGGCGTCCAAGTCGGGCACGGCGACGTTGAGGTGGTCGATGCGGGATCCTGCTCGATCAAGAGTCATGACCCGAACCTGCCCGGTATTGCGGACAAGTCTTGACCGTTGAGGGCGAAATTCAACCACTCACTCAGGTCGCTACGTGAGGGCGTGGTGGCGTAGGCGGTGGCTACCGAGCAGCATCAGGGCGGCGGCCAGCAGCATGGCGACGGCGGCGACCGACCACATGACGGGGTAACTGGTGGTGGCGGCGACGGTGCCCAGGCCGAGCGGACCGAGGCAGCCACCGGCATAGACGCCGGTTTGGGTGATTGACGTGGCGGCGGCGGGGGCCTGCGGGTGGAGGCGGACGACCGCGAAGTTCATCAGGCCGGGCCAGCACCAGCCGAGGCCGAAGCCGAGGATGACGCCGGTGATCAGCGGGAGCGGGCCGGGGACGGCGACCAAGGCCAGGCCGGCGGCGCCGCCGATCAGGACGACCGCGATGACGCCGATCTGGTTGTCGGGGCGGCGGTCGGCGAGCCAGCCGCCGAGAATGCGCGCTGCGACGCAGACGGCGCCACCGAGAGTGAGCGCGAGGCCGGCCGGGCCGGGGGAGATGCCGCGGGCGACGGAGGCGTCGACGAGGAAGGTGCTCAGCGCGTTGGCCGAGCCGGCGGCGAGGGTGGCGCCGAGGCCGACGACGATCAGGGCGCCGGTGGCTCGCTTGGCCGGCTGTGATGTCTTGTCGGCGGGCATGGCGGCGTCGCGCGGAATCAGGAGAAGAGCGGCCAGCGCCAAGGCCGCGGCCAGCGCGAAGGCCCAGCGCCAGCCCACGGTCAGGGCGATCAGCGGGACGGCGGCGCCGGAGAGCAGGGTGCTGATCGGGATGGCGGCCTGCTTCACGCCGAACGACAGGGCTTGCCGGCGGGTGGGCACGTGCCGGGACAGGCTGGTGTTGCTGGCGAGCTGGCCCATCGCGTTGGCGCCGGCGCCGACGGCCAGGATGACCACGAAACTCCAGAGTGGACCGGCGAAGGCCGCTACGGCGAGCAACGACGCGGCCGAGAGGGCGACTCCGATGCGTGACACCGGGCCGGGGCCGTACCGCTCGACGAGGGCGCCGGCCGGGATGGAGGCGAGGGCGCTCGCGCCGAAGTACGCGGAGACGACGAGGCCCAGGCCGGCTGGGGAGAAGCCGATCTGGACGGCCAGGCCGCCGACCAGGAAGACCGGAACGCTCACCGCGATCGTGGTGGTCAGCGCGCCGATCATGGCCCGGGGCGGCGAAATGATCATCAAAGGCAGGCTATGTCAGGCGTACCCGATCGAGCGCGCTGAGTGCTAATGACCACACGGCTCGTGTAAATCGATCGTGATCCACATGCTTTTGGCATTCCCCCGGAGGAAGATTATTCATATGGTGTAAGTCCCTGGCGTCGGAGGTAGCTGTGCGCGACCCCCTGGCGGAGCCGTCCGATCTGATCCGGAGCGTGTCACGCGCGTTGCGCGTTCTCGAGTCGGTTGGTCGGGCCCCGCGCGGACTCACCGTGAAGCAGATAGCGCGACGGTGCGAGTTGACCGTCGCGACGACGTACCACCTTGTGCGCACTCTGGCCTACGAGGGCTACGTGATCCGCCGCGAGGACGGCACGTACATCGTGGGCCTGGAGATCGCCGACCGGTACAGGGAGCTCGTCTCCGCCTTCCGGGGCCCGCCCGCGGTCGGCGAGGCGTTGCGGCGCGCCTCCCTGGACAGCGGCTACAGCCATTATCTGGGCCGCTTCGTCGGCGGCCGGATAGCGGTGACCGCCTCGGCCGAGGGGGCCCGCTCGCCGTTCATCGACGACATGACCCCGGGCTTCGACGAGGGTGGCCACGCGACCGCGCTCGGCAAGGCGCTGCTGGCCACGTTGACGCCCGATCAGCGCGCCCGCTATCTGCGTGATTACGGCATGCGCGCGTTCACCCCGGCCACGCTCACCACGCCCGAGGCGCTCGAGGCCGACCTCGCCGCGGGGGAGCGGCGGGGCATGCAGCTCGAAATGGGACAGTTCCGGCAGGGCCTGGCGTGTGCCGCGGTGCTGGTCATCGCCGACCGCGACATCGAGCGCCGGCTCGTGCTCTCCTGCGCGCTGCCGGCGGCCGAGATGCTGACTTCGGCCCGAGTCGTCCGGGCCAAGCTGACGGCCGCTGCCCGAAATGTGGCGGAAGCGCTCTCCGCGGGCGAGTCGGCCACGGCCTGACAAGGGAACCTAAGACTCCGTTGAACCTCACGTTCGTCCCTCTCGTAAGACAGGGTGCAAGCGGGAGATCAGCGGAGGGTGGTGACGGGGTGCGCTGTGAGCATGAGCACGACGACGGGGCGTATGTACTGGGTGCCTTGTCGCCGGCCGAGCGGGCCGCCTACGAGCAGCACCTGGCGACGTGCTCGTTCTGCCGCGAGGCGGTGGCCGATCTGTCGGCCATGCCCGATCTGCTCGCGCGCCTCGACGCCAAGGAGTTCGCCAAGCTCCTCGACCCCACGCTGTCCGGCGGCTCGAGTCATCCAGGAGCGTCGCTTCGCGACTGGGCCACGTCGGAGTGGGCTACGTTGGCGCCTTCCGCCAAGCGTCGCAAGAAAGGCTTGCCCGTACGGGTCGTGAGCACCGCCGCGGCGCTCGTGCTGGTGGCGCTCATCGGCGTCGGGGTGTTCCTGCTGACCAGGGGAAACGCCGCGCCCGCGACTCCGCCACCCGGGCCCGCGGTCGCCATGACGGCCGTCGTCGGCGGCTCGCCGGTCAAGGCGACGCTCCGCCTGACCAGTACCCCGGGCGGCACCAAAGTGGACATGACCTGCAACTACAGCGCTACCGCGGCCAAGCCGTACACGTTCCGGCTGATCGCCTACGGCCCGGACGAGCAGCAGGAGCAGCTCGGCTCCTGGCAGGCCGAGCCGGGTGCGCAGTTCACGATGCCGGCCGCCACCCACTTCGGGCCGGGCAGCCTGTCGCGGCTCGAGCTGGTGCAGTACGACGGAAAGGCGCTCCTGGCCTACGACGTCCCCTGACCCTCTGATTCCGGGTCAGCGGGGTGGCAGGGTGGCGATCGGCTCGGCGGTGGCGGCCGCGGAGCCGATCGTCCCCCTCTTCTTCGGGCGCTGACGGAGCGCGTCGATCGTGAAGATGATCAGCGCGACCCAGACCAGCGCGAAACCGGCGAGGCGGGCCGCCGGCATCGGCTCGTGATAGATGAGCAGACCGACCGCGAGCTGCAGGATCGGCGCGATGTACTGCAGAATCCCGATGCCGACCATCGGCACCCGGTTGGCCGCCCCGGCGAAAAGCAGCAGCGGTACGGCGGTGGCCAGCCCCGAAAGAATCATCAGCGCCGTGTGCGTGGTCGAAACGTGCCCGAACTCGGCGTCGCCGGCCACGGTGAGCCAGGCCAGGAAGATCAGCGCCGGCACGGCGAGCACCGACGACTCGACGAACAAACCCTCGGCCGGCGGCAGCGACATGCGCTTCTTGACCAGGCTGTACGTGCCGAAACTGGCGGCCAGGAGCAACGCGATGTACGGCAGCCGCCCGTAGTCGATGGTCAGCACCACGACGGCGACGGCGCCGACCCCGACGGCGATCCACTGCCAGCGACGAAGCCGCTCACCCTGCACGGTGACGCCGAGCAGCACGACGACCAGCGGCGTGATGAAGTAGCCGAGCGCGGTCTCGACAACCCGGTCGGTGTTCACGCCGTAGATGTAGGTCGCCCAGTTCACCCCGATCAGCACGGCCGCCAGCGCGATGCCGCCGAGCAGCTTGGGCGAGCGCAGCAGCCGCCCGAGGAACCGCCAGTTCCGCAGCGCCGCCAGCAGCAGGCTGACGAAGATGACCGACCAGACGACCCGATGCGCAAGGATCTCCAACGCCGACGCCGGCTGCAGATGCTTGAAGTAGATCGGGAAAAATCCCCACATCACGTACGCCGCGAGGCCGTAGAGATATCCGCGCCGCTCGTCGCTCATGGCCCCACCGTAAGGCCTTACCCGGTGGTCGGTCCTTGCATATGGCCCAGGTCTCAGGCTACGGCCGTCCCTGGCCTTGGACGGGCCTCAGGCTTTGGCGGCTGCGCGGACGGCGGCCAGGTCGCAGGCCATCCAGCGGCCGGGATCGACTTCGACGAAGCCCTGGGCCGCGTAGACGGGTTGCGCGTCCCGTGTCGTGAGGAGCAGACGCTTGAGGCCCAGCTCCGCGTAGTGATCGCGCAGGCCGCGGGCCATCCAGCCGCCGAGCCCCCGGCCCCGGTGCGCCCGATCGACATAGACGTCGCACAGGTAGGCGAACACGGCCCCATCGTTGATCACGCGAGCGACGGCCACCTGTTCACCACCGTCGCGATAGATCCCGAAGGCGTCCGACCCGGCGAAGGCCGTCCGCACCTCCTCGATCGGACGGCCCATGGCCCAGTACGCATCGGTGGACAGCCACCGGTGCACCAGCGGAAGATCGATCCGCTCCGGCTCGGAGCTCAACTCGTACCCGTCGTCACGGCGTTCTAGCAGCACAACCGCGAGTCAAGCGCGGATCTGGCCGACCCGCCACCGCAATCCCGCAACCGCACCCCCGCCGTCAGTCGCCGCCGCCCCCGCCGCCGCCGTCAGTCGTCGCCGTCGGGGACGAGCATGTTGAGCAGCCAGCTGACGACGCCGACGAGCAGGGCGCCCAGCACGGCGCTCGGCCAGAAGTTGTCGACGTGGAACGGCAGGTCGAACTGGCCCGCGACCCAGCTGGTCAGCAGGAACAGCAGCCCGTTCACGACCAGCGCGATCAGGCCGAGGGTGAGAACGTAGAGCCCACACCCCACGATCTTGATGATCGGCCGGAGAACCGCGTTGATCACGCCGAAGATGACCGCGACGACCAGCAGCGTGACAATCTTCTGAGACGTCGAATCGGTCGTCAGCTCGATGCCGTCGATCAGCACGGTCGCCAGCCACAGCGAGAACGCGGTGATCAATAGCCGGATGATGAGGCCCATGGCCCGGAATGGTGCCACGCCCCCGCCACCAGCCACGACACCACACACCGATCTTGTCGATGTCGTTTTCGAGATCCCGGCATATCGGCTATTCCCCTCGCGCCGCCGCACCGAGCAGCCTCCACCACACCGTGCCGCCGAGCGCCGCCCCATCGAGCAGCACCCACCAAACTGCGCCGCCCGCTGCCCGCTGCCCGCTGCCCGCTGCCCGCTGCCCGCCGCTTCGCCCTCGTCGGAGACCAACCCATGGGGGTCGCGGTGGTGAGACCGGCGGCGAGAGTGGGCCCGGCTGTGGGGGAGAGGCTGGTCGGTGAGAGGGCTGGCAGGCTGTGAGGGGTTGTCGGTGGGGTGGGTCAGCGGCCGGGTGGGCCGACCAGCTGGGTTTCGATGGGGGTGTGGGCCAGGGCGGCCCAGCGGACGGCGCGGCGGTTGACGACGCCGATCATGTCGGGGCGGATGCGGGTCATCCACTGGGCCACCTCGCCCAGGCCCAGGGCGGCGCCGATCAGGGTGGCCTCCTCCGGGCGCAGCGGCTGCAGGATGAGCAGGTCGGCGCGGGACGCCACGTCGACGTCGGCGGCTGAGAACTCGTCGCGGACGACCAGGGTGGCCTGCCAGCCGGCGCCGGGGCGGTTGTCCGAGCCGACCGGGCCGATGTCGACCACGACCAGCAGCGGGTGCAGGGCGGAGCCGGGGGCGATCTCGACCGGGCGCCCGGGGGGCACGACGGCGATCGACTCGCCGGGGACGGCGGCGCCGCGGACGAAGGGCTCCCAGGCCCGTGGGCGCGCTGTCTGCACCATCACCCGGGCGCCCAAGGCCATCGCCCGCAGGACCACGAGCTGGGCGCAGCGGACGCCCCCGACCAGCAGCGCCCGGGTCTGCTCGGGACGGAACAGCCGGGCCACCACCGGGTTGCCGTGACGGTTGCGGCCCAGCATCAGCCCGGAGGTGCCGACCGGCAGGTGAAGGCCGTCGAGCTGCTCGGCCGGCTGCACGCCGTCGGGTGTCAGGCCCGGCACCGACGCTGGCACGCCGCCCAGCGGAAGCGTCGCCGACAGGCCGCTCAGGTGCTCGCCGTCGAGCCGGCGCACGCCGGCCTGCTCGGCCGAGACCACTTTGCGCAGCGCCTGGGCGGCCGCACCGAGCGAGGCGGCGTCGGGCGCCGCGACCCGGATCGTCAGGTCGAGCGGGGTCGGGCCGTTCGCCGGTCGCGGCCCGGCCGTCAGCGCCACGGTGGTCGCGGCCGCGGGCAGGGTGAGCAGCCGGGACACCAGCCGCCGGGACGTCTCGACGCGCGGGTCGGGCCAGCGGCGCAGCCGGAACGTGCTCTGCGCGAGGCCGCCGATCCGCAGGCCGGGCCACGTCTCCTGGGCCGGGCCCGCGCCGTCGTCGTGCGCGAGCTCGGCGATGACGCGGATCGCCGCCGCCTCGCCCAGCGGTTTGGCCGGCACCGCCGACATCCGCCGGACCAGTTTGCGTACCAGCCCGGAAAGAGAGCGATGCAGCTCCTCCTCGGACCAGCCCTCGGCCCGCAGCACCCGGACGGTCAGCAGCACGCGGCTGTGCCCGAGGAGACGGCCCTCGGTGAGCTGCCGATAGGAGTTGGCCGGGGTGCCGGCGCCGGCCCGCAGCGACGGGGCGGGCGCGCCGGTGAACAGCATCTGGATCATCACGGGTGGCAGCTCGGCCTCGGCCGAGGGCAACAGCGAGGCGGGCGAGGGCAGCGTGGCCGGCTCCTCGGCGAGTAGGCCGGCCGGGTCGCCCAGCTCGAGCACGGCGGTCAGGCCGTGACCGTCCACGATGATCGCCGCCGGGTCGCCGGCCAGGTCGGTCTGCTCCACGCGCGCGCCGGGCGCGACGAGATCAAGCAGCGCCGCCCCGGAATGCCGGCGGCCGCCGAAGTGGAGCATCACGCCGATCCACTCGAACAGCCAGCGCCCGCGCAGCCGTAGCCACGTCACGGCCAGGATCAGCAGGGCGACGACGGCGCCCACGACGAGGCCGATCGGGCCGTTCAGCGCGCCGACCAGCACGGCCACCGCAGCGACCTGGGTCGCCACCAGCTGTCCGGCCCGGAGACCGAACAATCGTCCACGCCGGACGGGCCGGGTGCTGACCTTGGGTGACGACTTGGCCGGGCCGCTGAGGCCGCGGTAGTCGCGGTCACCCGCCACGCCGACCGTCATCTCACACCGCCTCTTGTGCCGCATCGTTGCTCGTGCGGGCCCATCGTAGGGGGAATGGCCCACCCCCGGGGCGCCCTGTGGACAGCCGCGAAAGTTATCCACAGGTGGCGATCCCGAGCTTTTGCGTCTTGACGAACTTCGCTACGGTCGGCGACGTACCTGAAGAGTAGTCGGCCGCTCACGGCCCGCCCCGAAAGCTTGTGGACCGGGGCTAGCCTGGTGGCCACCGTCGATACGTCGAGGGCGGTGATCACCGTCCGTCCATCACGGATCCGGGCGATCGGCGAACCGAGCGAGAAACGGGGTGACGTCCGGGGTGGCCCAGACGCAGGCGCAATCCGCGGTGATGGCTAGCACCGCCAACAAGTTCGACGACGTCAACGGGCAGCTGCAGCAGATGCTGAGCACGCTCATGAACGAGCTCTCCGTGCTGAGCAGCGCGTGGAAGGGTCTCGGCGCGGCCGCTTTCGAGCAGGTCAAGGTGCAGTATGCGGAAGACCTCAAGAAGCTGAACGCGGCCCTGGCCCAGACCGCCGACTCGATCAAGGTGTCCGGCGCCGGCTACGACGCCTCCGACTCCGAGGCCCAGAGCCGGGTCGCCAACTCCGGCGGCAGCTTCCAGCTGCCGCTCTGACGGGGGAGAAGAGAAGACATGCCCAACGACGGAATGCTGCTCGTCAACTTCGGCGCGCTGCAGAACGCGAGCGCCGACATCCAGAAGGCGGTCAGCACGCTGCAGTCGCAGCTCGAAGCCCTCGAGAGCCACGCCGCGCCGCTGGTCGACACCTGGGAGGGCGAGGCCAAGGAGGCGTACGCGCAGCGCCAGGCCACGTGGCGGGCGGCGTCGGCCGATCTGCAGAGCATCCTGCAGAACATCAAGTCGGCCGTCGACGCGTCGGTCGAGGACTACATCCACACCGAGAAGGCGGCGACCCAGCGCTTCCAGTGAGCGCGGAGCCCCTGGCGCGATACGGCCGGACAGTCGAGGATGACTGGGCCGGCCGTTCCGTTTAGTCCGTTCTTGCGAGCGTTGCTGTCCCCCGAACGCGTATTGGCCGAAAAGTCCGTTCACGCTACGATCGGTTGTTGGCTCATCGCTGCCAGCCACTGAACAGCGCGCTTCGGAGTTCCGCCGGGCGCGTGCCGAGGGCGTCGTACACCTGCTTTACTTCTCCGCGTACTGCCGCCCATTGTGATCGCGGCCTGACCTTGTAGGTTGTACGCGTTGAGGTGGCCCTCGTCGCGCGTGGGGAGAGGTGGACGTGTCCGAGTGGGAGCCGGCTACGGACGCCGAGGTCGCGATGCGCGATGCGTTGCGCACCGACGATCAGGAGTCGTACTTCCGCATTCTCTCCAAGGTTGACCTGCTGTTGCCGGTCTCGGCCGACGCCCTCGCGGGCCTCGCGCCGCTCGGCTGGGGCACCTGGAGCACGGGTGGTCGCACCCATGTGCTGGCGTTCACGTCGACCGCCGCGCTGCAGTCCTGCCTGGCCGACTACACGGGCTCGGCCCGCCGCGTGCCGTACCAGGAGCTGGCCAACACCTGGCCCAACCTCGAGTGGTGGCTCGCCGTCAACCCCGGCCTGCCGATCGAGGGATACCTGCCGGCGTGGTTCGTCGCCCAGCTGTCGCGGGGCGATCTGAGGCTGCCGACCCGCGGCCCGGGTCGTGAGGCCACGCCCGCCTCCGGCAAGATGCAGGACTTCCAGGCCGCCGCGCTGGCGGCCAGCCGGTCGGAAGACCCGGTCCGCCCGGGCGGGCCGACCACCGAGGGAGCCCAGCCGGCTCCGGCGGCGGCCGGCTACCCGCAATATCCCGCGAGCACCTCGGCGGTCTCTGCCCCCAGCGCGTATGGGCAGGCGGCCTCCGCCGCCTACGGCGCGGGTAACACGCCTTACGGCCAGCCCTTGGACGACCCGGCCGCCTTCGGTCAGTCGCCGGGCTATGGTCAGGCCGCGAACACGCCGGCCGCGAATGCGCCGGCCGCCAGCGCGCCGACTGCGAATGCGCCGGCCGCGTACGGCCAAGCCGCCAGCGCCGCTCCCGCCTACGGGCAGGCGCCGTCGGCCTACGGCCAGCCCACGGCCCAGCCGGTTGGCCAACCCGCGGCCCAGCCGGTCGGCCAGCCCACGGGCCAGCCGACCAGCGGCCGTCCCTCCGGGCCCGCGTACGGCGCCCCCATCAGCGCTCCACCGGCGTACGGCCGGCCTTCGAGCCCGGCTCCGGCCGGCTCTCAGCCGTACGGCCAGCCTTCGAGCCCCGCTTCGGCCGGCTCTCAGCCGTACGGGCAGCCCTCGAGCCCCGCTTCGGCCGGCTCTCAGCCGTACGGGCAGCCCTCGAGCCCGGCCCCGGCCGGCTCTCAGCCGGCGTACGGCCAGCCCTCCAGCCCCGCCCCGGCCAGCGCTCCGCCTGCCTACGGCCAGCCTTCGAGCCCAGCGAGCGCTCCGCCCGCCTCCGGCCCGGGCGGGACGTATGCCGGTCAGTCGGCCGCCTTCGTCCGGTCCGCCGGCCAGCAGCCGCCCGCCGCCGAGCAGCCGAAGCCGGAGCCGCTCGGCCCCGGCGGCCTGCCGATCCGCACCCCGGGCAACGTGCTGCCCAGCGGCCTGCCCGCCCGCACCCCTTCCGCGGCCGCCCCGGCGCCGGCCGCTCCGCCCGCGGTGCCTCCGGCCTACCAGCCGCCGTCCGTGCCGATGACCCCGGCCGCGAACGCCCCGATCTCGAGCATCCCGTCGTCGAGCATCCCCGCTTCCGGGATTCCCGCCTCCGGGATTCCCGCCTCGGGCATCCCGGCTTCCGGCCCGCCCTCGGCACCCACGCTCGGCGGGGCCTTCGGTGCCCTCGGCAGCCGCCGGTCGGCCGCCCCGGCTCCCGCCCCGGGCCCCATGCCGACCGCCGCCCCCGCCGACGACTCGCGCGGCGTGCTGCAAGACCCGAACGCGCCGCTGCCGGTCCGCAACCCCGGTGCCAACACCCCGCCGGTTCCCGAGCACTTCGTGCCGAGCGACCCCGCCGAGACCCCCTTCGACCCGGGCTGGGCCCAGCCCACCGTGGCCACTCCGGCCGAGTTGCCCCGCCGGTCGGCCCCGCCGCTCGCCGAGGAGCGCGGTGGCTTCCCGCAGGGCCCAGCCTCCCCACACGCCGCCACCGCACAGCCCGGCCCAGCCTTCCCGCAGGCCGCGGCACAGCCGGGCCCAGCCTTCCCGCAGGCCGCGGCACAGCCGGGCCCAGCCTTCCCGCAGGCCGCGGCACAGGCGGGCCCGGCATTCCCGCAGGCTGCTGCGCAGACGGGCCTGCCGCAGGCCAGCCAAGCGCAGGCGGGCCTGGCCCAGACCAGTCCGGCTCAAGCCGACCAGCAGGGGTTCAGCGAGCCCGGTCGCGGCTTCGGCACCCCGCTGCCGCGCCGCCAGGCCACCTCGCCGTCGGACGGCCCGCCCGCTTCCATGACGTCGTTCCCGGCGTTCCAGACACGGGCCGACACCGCCGCGCGGGCCGAGGCCCCGAGCCCCGGTCTCGCCCCGCCCGTCATTCCCGGTTCGCCCGGTAGCGACCGCCCGGCTCGGTTCGGCGCTCAGCCTGCGCAGGACTTCCGTGCGCCCGCCGCGCCGCCGGCGCTGCCCTCGGCGCCGTCGTTCGTCCCGGCCAACGACGTCGAGCGGGAGCTTTACGACGCCGCCGGCGGCGGTAGCACCGACGCTTTCCTCTCCACTCTGCTGCTCGCTACCGTGCACGTGCCCGTGGCCGACCATTCGCGCCCGGGCAGCGCTCCCGGCGAGTCCGGCTTCGCTTTCCGCACCGAGCAGATGGACGGCGAGGCGTACCTCATCGTCTTCACGAGCAAGGACCGGCTGGACGAGCACTACGGCCAGCCGACCCGTACGGTCGGGGTCCGGTTCTTCGAGCTGATCCGCAACTGGCCCGATCCGGCCTGGTCGTTCGCGGTCAACCCGAACAGCCCGATCGGCGCCAAGTATCCCGGCCCGCAGGTCATCGCCCTGGCCAACTGGGCCGCCGAGGCCGGTCTGGGCACCGACCCGGACGCCGCGGCCGTCGACGAGACGGCCGCGCCGGTGCCCGCTCCCGAGCCGGCCAGCGACGACGCCCAGCACGCCACGGTGATGCAGAAGACGCTTCCGCCCGATCAGGTCGACTACTACCTGGAGCGTGGCTACGACCGGGTGGCCGGTTTCGTGCACCGGGCGACCGAGGTGGAGCATCTGCGGACGCCGGGTGAGCTGTTCGCGGCGCTGGGTCTGAGCTACGAGGGTTCCCAGCATCAGCCGGATGCCAAGGAGGCGTACGTCCTGCGCTGGCCCGCGTACCGGCCGAGCCTCTACCGGATCCCGTACGGCGGGCAGAACGAGCAGGCCCTGCGCGCGATGGACGGCTGGGTGATCGAGCGCCCGCCGTTCCGGGGCAACGGTTTCGCCCCGGGTGAGGGCCGTGACGTGATCGCCGAGTTCAAGGTGGACAGTGTCCGGCTGCCGCACGGCTCGCAGCTGTGGCGGATGGACGCGGACGGCAGCGAGCGTATGGTGGCGATCTTCGACAACGACGGCCCGCTGTGGCGCCGGGTTGGTGAGCAATGATGCGCGACGGTTACGTGGCGACCTGGCAGGGCCGGGAGTACGACGCGGTTCCGGACGGCGACAACGTCCGGATCTACCAGACCGAGCCGGGTGCGGGCTTCGAGGAGGTCCGCCCGGGCCGCTTCGTACGGGTGCTCTCGCCCAACGAGTACGAAGAACTGGTCTACGTGCGCACGGCCTGTTCGTGGCGTGGGGCGCCGTTCATCGTGCTGGCCGAGACCGATTCGTGGCTGCGGGTTGAGTACGCGGGCGGCCGTTCGCCGATCGCCCGCCAGCTGGGCCTGGAGGAGTTCGACTTCGGGGTCTACCAGGGTTGGGCGCCGATCCACGAGGTCTCGGAGCTGCACGAGCAGCGGATCTAACTGGTCTTGGCCCAGCGGAGCACTTCGCCGGTGACCACCTCGGTCGCCTCCTGGTGCAGGAAGTGGCCGGCGTCGGGGATCAGTCGCCACTCGTAGGGCGCGATCACGTACCGGCCGGAGCCCTGGGCCGTCCGCGGCAGGGTGGCCGTGTCGAGTTCGCCGTGCAGCTGCAGGGTCGGCGTGACCAGCGGTTTCTGCATCAGCTTGACGAAGCGGTAGCCCTGCAGCCGGATGGCGCTGCGGAAGACCCAGCGGTACGCCTCGAGCGCGCAGAACGCTGCCTGGGGGATCTGCATGGCTTCCCGGCACCGGCGCACGTAGTCGTCGAAGTCGGGCGTCTGTTTCCACTGCGGACCGGCCCAGCGGGTCATCAGCTCGCCCACCAGCGCCGCGTCGTCGCGGGTGAGCACGTGTTCGTAGCGCGGCACCTGGAAGCGCAGCGCCGACGTCGAGGCCGAGAGCTGGCCGCGCGGGTCGGCGAACAGGGCCGCCCGCAGCCGCAGCGGGTGGGCCGCGCCGAGCACGACCAGACGGTTGACCAGCTTGGGGTGGAAGGCGGCGGCGGCCCAGGCGATCATGCCGCCGGCCCCGGCGCCCACGAGCGTCGCGTTGCGCTCGCCGAGGGCGCGGATGGTGCCGGTGACGTCGGCCGCCATGGTGTAGCCGTCGTAGCCGCGCGGTGGCTTGTCACTGGCGCCGTAACCGCGCAGGTCCATGGCGACGGCCCGGAAGCCGGCGTCGGCGACCCGGGGCAGGATGTCGTGCCAGGCCCACCAGAACTCCGGGAAGCCGTGCAGGAACAGCACGAGCGGGCCCGTGCCGGCCTCGACGACGTGGAAGCGGCTGCCGTTGGCGCCGACGAAGCGATGTGTCCAGGGGCCGTCCACCAGCACGCACGACTCGTCCACCCGTCCGCCCATGGTCTCCAGGGTAGGCGCTCGGGTCGACCGGGGATCAGCCAGCCGCGACCAGGGCCCGGACGAGGGTGCCCGGCTTGCCCGTCCCGCAGTTGACTTTGGTCGGGCCGGGGTTGACGCGGGCCCGGATCTGATCGCCCGGGCCGACCGGGACGGCGGTGGCCGAGTACAGGCTCCAGGTGGCCCCGGAGCCGTCCTTGACGGTGACACAGGACGCCGAGGCGGCCGTGACTGTTCCGTTGACCCAGCCGGGTTGGTTGCCGCTGACGTCAGGCACCCGCACACCCACGGGCCGGCTGGGCGTCGGCCGCGGGGACGAGGGCCCGGGGGAGGAAACCTGGCCGGGAGCTGAGGGCCGGCCGGGCGAGGAGAGCGCCGGGGCGGACGAGGCGGAAGGGCCGGCGGCCGGACCGGAAACCGGTGCGGCGGCCACGGGTACCACGGCGGGCGGCGGCGTCTCCCTCGTACATCCGGTCAGCGCCACCAGGCCGAGGGCCAGCGCTACGGCCGTACCCCCAACGGTTTTGACCATGGAAAATCGCACCCCCGTGACCCTGGCGCCGCGGCCCGAGCGGGCCGCGGCGCCACAGCCTAACGGTCAGTCCTCGGACTTGGTGTCCTTCATCCCCGACGAGATCAGATCCATCACGGCGGAGTCCTGCAGCGTCGTGACGTCACCCAGCGAGCGGTGCTCGGCCACGTCCTTGAGCAGCCGGCGCATGATCTTGCCGGAGCGGGTCTTGGGGAGCTCGGGCACGAGCATGATCTGCCGCGGCTTGGCGATCGGGCCGAGCGTCTTGGCCACGTGGTTGCGCAGGTCGACGTTGAGCTTCTCGCCCGCGTCACCCTCGGTGTCCACATTGCCTCGCGGGATCACGAAGGCCACGATCGCCTGGCCGGTCGTCGGGTCGGTCGCGCCGACCACCGCCGCCTCGGCCACCGACGGGTGCGAGACCAGGGCCGACTCGACCTCGGTGGTGGAGATGTTATGGCCCGAGATCAGCATGACGTCGTCGACCCGGCCCAGTAGCCAGATCGCGCCGTCGTCGTCCTTCTTGGCCCCGTCACCGGCGAAGTAGATCCATTCGGCTCCGCTGCCGGCGCCCGCGCCGAAACGCGACCAGTAGGTGTCGATGAAGCGCTTGTCGTCGCCCCAGATCGTGCGCAGCATCGACGGCCACGGGTCGCGCAGCACCAGGAAGCCGCCGCCCCCGTTCGGCACCGACTGGGCCTGGTCGTCGACGACGTCGGCGGTGATGCCGGGCAGCGCGGTCATGGCCGAGCCGGGCTTGGTCGCGGTGACGCCGGGCAGCGGCGAGATCATCACGCCGCCGGTCTCGGTCTGCCACCACGTGTCGACGACCGGGGTCTTGTCGTGGCCGATGTTCTTGCGGTACCACATCCAGGCCTCGGGGTTGATCGGCTCACCGACGCTGCCCAGGATGCGCAGCGACGACAGGTCGTAGCCGGCCGGGATGTCGTCGCCCCACTTCATCATGGTGCGGATCAGGGTGGGGGCGGTGTAGAGGATCGACACCTTGTACTTGTCGACGATCTGCCAGAACCGGTCACGGCCGGGGGTGTCCGGGGTGCCCTCGTACATGACCTGGGTGGCGCCGTTGGAGAGCGGGCCGTAGACGATGTACGAGTGGCCGGTCACCCAGCCGATGTCGGCCGTGCACCAGTAGACGTCGGTCGCCGGCTTCAGGTCGAAGACCGACCAGTGCGTGTACGAGGTCTGGGTCAGGTACCCGCCGGTGGTGTGCAGGATGCCCTTCGGCTTACCGGTCGTGCCCGACGTGTAGAGGATGAACAGCGGGTGCTCCGAGTCGAACGGCTGCGCCTCGTGCTCACCGCTGGCCTGCTCGACCGTCTCGTGCCACCACTTGTCCTTGTCGGTCCACGCCACGTCCTGGCCGGTGCGCCGCACGACCAGCACGTTCTCGATGCTGGGGCTCTGCGCCACGGCCTCGTCGACGGTCGGCTTGAGCGCGGACGGCTTGCCCCGCCGGTAACCGCCGTCGGCGGTGATCACGAGCTTGGCCTCGGCGTCCTTGATCCGGGTGGAGAGCGCGTCGACCGAGAAGCCACCGAAGACCACGCTGTGCGTCGCGCCGATGCGCGCGCAGGCCAGCATGGCCACCGCGGCCTCGGGGATCATCGGCAGGTAGATCGCAACCCGGTCGCCGGCCCCGATGCCGAGGTCGGTCAGCGTGTTCGCGGCCTGGCTGACCAGCTTGAGCAGGTCGGCGTAGGTGATGGTGCGGGTGTCGCCGGGCTCGCCCTCCCAGTGGATCGCGACCTTGTCGCCGTGGCCGGCCTCGACGTGCCGGTCGACGCAGTTGTAGGCGATGTTCAGTTCGCCGCCCACGAACCACTTGGCGAACGGCGGGTTGGACCAGTCGAGCACCTGGTCCCACTTCTTGGCCCAGGTGAGCCGGTCGGCCTGCGTCGCCCAGAAGTCGAGGCGATTGGCCGCCGCCTCCTCGTACGCGTCGGCCTTGACGTTGGCGTCCTCGGCAATCTGCGCTGGCGGCGGGAACTGCCGCGTCTCCGACGACAGGTTCGCCAATGTCTCGCTCATGAGGGCGGCTCCTCTTCACTGCTGGCCGGGGCTTCTTCGTTGCACATTAGTCAGGCGTGATGGGACCGGCGAGGGCTGTGCCATCCAGCGCGCCGGGTGGCATCATGGGCGCGCTGGATGACCGATCCTTGATCAGTCCTGCGCGAATCTTGCCAGTTCCGCGCTCATTTGTGCAGTACTTGTTTCGGTAGTCTTACCGGCGTGGATCCGCTTGCCCCGCTGCTAGAGCTCGCCGACGTCGCCCCCGCCCTCACCGAGGCGCGGGACCGGGTCGACGCCGCCATGCGCCATCGGGCGCTGCGCCGGCACGGTGGTCAGGTCGCGGCCGAGGCCAGCCTGCGGGCCGCCGTGGCGAGCGCCGCTCTCGAGGGCAATGTCTACGATCTCGACGAGGTCCGCGGCGGCACGGTCACCGACCCCGTGGTCCAGGGCGCCCTGCGCGTCGCCGAGAGCCTCGGCGGCCTGGTCGACCTCTGGCCCCGCGCCCCGCGCCAGGTGCTGGCCAAGCTGCATGTGCTGGCCGCCCGCGGCGTAGTGCCTGCCGACGATCTCGGTCGGCTCACCGGCGCCGCGTCGCGCATCGACGACCTCTCCGGCCTGGTCGCCGGAAACGACAAAACACCCCCGCTGCTGCTCGCCGCGATCGTGCACGCCGAGCTGATCACGCTGCGCCCGTTCGCCGGCCCGGCCGGTGTCGTGGCCCGCGCCGCCGCCCACCTCACCTTGATCAACCGTGGCTTCGACCCCCGCGGGCTGGTCGCCGTCGAGGTCGGCCACCACCACCGCGAGCCCGAGTACGTCGGCTCGGCCGGCGCCTACGCGACCGGCACGCCCGACGGTGTCCGTTCGTGGCTGCGCCACTACGCCGCGGCGGTCACGGAAGCCGCCGAGGAGATCACGCGCATCGGCGACGGGGTCCTCGCCTCCGTCTGATCGGTCAGTCTTTTTGGCAGTCTGTCAGATCTTGATAAATCCGCTGGAATACTCGCTCGCGTGGACACGAGCTGGGAGCGGCCTTACACCCCCGGAACGGGACGTTGGCTGGTAATTGGCTGGGAGATCGCTGCATTGGCCCTGTTGGGTTACAGCTCGGTCCGCCAATTCGATCTCAGTGGCCACGGCATCCGCATCCTCGCGGGCATTCTCGCCGCCGTCTGGGTGCTCGGCTCCTACCGCATTCTGCAAATGGGCGCCTACGTCGGCCCGGCCGGCCTGCGCATTCGCGGCCTGTTGCGCTCACACACCATGAGCTGGGCCGAGATCGCCCACGTGCGCCTGCACAAAGCCACCCACAAACTCGGCCCGTGGGAGATCGAAAGCGGACTCACGGTTCTCATTGAGCGCGCCGACGGCTCCACGGTCAACACCGAACTGTGGGCGCAAGGCGTCGACTTCCACTCACGGCCCAAGCTTTTCCGCGCCGTCTATCAGGAACTGCGCAGCCGTCATCTCAAGGCCCGCAACCCCATATAGTACGGATCCTCGAAAGGCACCCGCTTCGTCACGCCGGCTGGTTGCAACTCACCCTCCTCACCCACGACCGGCCGGTTCGGTGCAAAGGCTGAAAATATAGAGCCGGCGTCCCGCATGGGGCGCCGGCTTTTGCGCGTCCGGACCGGGTTATCAAGCGTGCACCTGGGTCGTTGTCGACGGTCCAGAGCCTCGCGAGTCCGCTGTGGGAGCCCGGTGGCCCAGGTCCCGCCGCAACGTGCCTGCCGTGGCTGATCGCGCGTGGGTTCCCGGTGGCCGTGCACGAGACCCGAATCGGAACTTCCCGGGAATCCGGGTCTTTCCGCTTCGAACCTCGCCAGTTCTTTCTACGCCCGTCGCGGCTTGATCGCCAGGGTTTCGCCGGTCCCAAAAATTAGTCAGACGGAAGCCATTCGCGCTGGTCATTGACCTTGCGCCGCCCCCGCCGCAGTGGTCGCGGAACGCCACAACGCCTCGCGGGAAAGGCCGCGCGGGCCGGCCGGTCCGAGCGGGAGAGGCCGGGCGGGGTGAGGGCTGCGAGGCTGGGACGCGAGGCCGGGTGAGGGCGTGGAGGGGTGAGGGCTGCGAGGGTGAGACGCGGGCCGGGTGCGGGCCTGGAGGGGTGATCGCTGTGGGGTTGGACGCGGGGCGGGGTGAGGGCGTGGAGGGGTGAGGGCTGCGAGGGTGAGGCGCGGGGCCGGGTGAGGGTCTTGAGGGTGCGACGCGGGCCGGGTGAGGGTCTTAAGGGTGCGCGCGGGGCCGGGTGAGGGTCTTGAGGGTGAGGGCCGGGCCCGCCCGGCGGCTGGGCGTGGGGAGTGACCACTGACTGGCGGCCCGAAGAGGCGGCCCACTGGAGACGACGCGTACCTCTGGGTTATGCCGGGGTTTTGGTCCGGCGGTGGCGGGCGTAGATCGCAATGCCGATGGCGGCGCCGACGCCGACGCTCAGGGCGGCCGCGACGGGGACGGCGGGGCGATCGCGCAGGCGGCGGCTCAGCGGGATGGGATGGCGGAACTCGAGGATGGGCCAGGCGTTCTCGACGGCGGCGCGGCGCAGGGCGCGGTCCGGATTGACGGCGCTGGGGTGGCCGACGGCCTCGAGCATGGGCAGGTCGGTGACCGAGTCGGAGTAGGCGTAGCACTGGGCCAGGTCGTAGCCGCGCTCGGCGGCGAGTTGGCGGATGCCGATGACCTTGCTGGGGCCGGCGGCGTAGAACTCGATCTCGCCGCTGTACTGCCCGTCGACGATGCTCATGCGGGTCGCGATGACGTCCGTGATGCCGAGCAGCGCCCCGATCGGGCGGACCATCTCGTCGCCCGAGGCGGAGACCAGCACGACGTCGCGGCCGGCGGCCTGATGCTCGGCGATCAGCGTCGCGGCCTCGGCGTAGACATACGGGTTGATCAGCTCCTCGAGCGTCTCGGCGACGATCTGCTGAAGCTGCTCGACCCGCCAGCCCTTGGAGAGCGCGGCGAGGTAGTCGCGGGTGCGGGTCATGGTCTGCTCGTCGGAGCCGCCGCCCAGCCGGAACATGAGCTGTGCGTAAGCGGATTTCACGACGTCACGGCGGCTGATCAGGCCATCACGATAGAAAGGCCGTCCGAAGGCCAGCGCGCTGGACTTGGCGATGACGGTCTTGTCGAGGTCGAAAAACGCGGCACTGAGGCCCACGGGCGGCAAGTGTAGCCGTATGGCCCCGGCCCTCGTCGCCCTTGGCCCGGCCCACCCACCGTTGGTGACGCGCTGTGAAAACGGTCAGACAGGCAGGCTTATCCCACTCGGACACAATCGGTACTCGACTGCGCTGCTTCTGTGAGGCATGCTTGTGCTGTTGCGATCGGGATTCATGTTGTCTGTTCGCCGTTCTTGGACTTTCGACAAGCCCTCGGTGATCACGCCCCCCGTGATCACCGAGCCGATTCGGCTCGACCCCCCCGGAGCCGAATCCTCGGACGGCCCCCGTCTCCCCCGACGGGGGTCGTTCCCTATGCGCCGGTGGCCTGGGTCTGATCGGCCTTTTCGTCCTCCGTGGCGAGGCCGAAGAATTCGCACAGCCCGGTGACGTCGAGAACGCGCCGGAAAGTCGGCGTGGGGTTGACGACCAGAAAAGACGCCCCGGCCTCGGTGGCGGCGCGGTAGCCCTCGATCAGGGCGCCGAGGCCGCTGGAATCGATGAAGCTCGCCCCGCGCAGGTCGACCCGGATGGCCGGCGGCGACCAGTCGGCGACCGCCCCGCGGACGCACTCGGCCAGCTCATCGGCGTTCGAGAAGTCGACTTCGCCCACGACGGTGATCGTGGCCGCGCCGTCGTCGGCCAGTGCGCGCTGGAACGAGCTCTCCATGCCAACCCCATTGGTCCGTGTCCGGAACAACATACCCAACGGCGGCGCGATCCACCCTTCGTGGGCGGCCGGGCATAGCAGATCAACGCGTTCTCCGGCCGGTATCCACAGGTGTCTGCCCTGTCCACAGGGCCGGTTGCCGACCCCGATCGCCCTCCGCGACGGTGGGCGCCATGTCCGCACCCCGCCTGCCCCTTGTCGTCACCGCCGACCCCGATCTGCTCGACGATCTGCTCCGCCTGGCCGCCGCCGGCGGCACCGAGGTCGACGTCGCGCCCGACCCGGTGGCCGCCCGCTCCCGGTACGGTTTCGCGCCGCTGGTCATGCTCGGGGCCGATCAACTCGAGGCCGGCCGCCGGGCCCGGCTGCCCCGGCGGTCGCGGGTCGCCCTCGTGTTCCGCGGCGACCTGCCGCCGCCGCTGGAGCGGCTGGCCCGGCAGTTCGGCGTCGACCACATCGTCGAGCTGCCGACGGCCGAGGCGTGGATCGTCGACCGCTTCGCCGAGCAGCACGATCAGCCGGTGGGCCGGGTGCTGGCCGTGATCGGCGGCCGGGGCGGCGCGGGCGCCAGCATCCTGTCCGGCGGTCTCGCGATCACCGCCGCCGACGCCGGTCACCGCACCCTTCTGATCGACGGGGACCCGCTCGGCGGCGGGCTCGACCTGCTGCTCGGGTGGGAGGACGTGGACGGTCTGCGCTGGTCCGCGCTGGCCGACGCGGAGGGCCGGGTCGACCCGCCGGCGCTGATCGGCGCCCTGCCCCACCGGGGTGATCTCGTGCTGCTGTCGTTCGCCCGGCACGAGGCGCCGATCGTGCCGGCCATGGCGATGGCCGCGACCATCGACGCCGCCCGCCGGGCCCGCGACGTGATCGTCGCCGATCTGCCCCGGCAGATGGACGACGCCGCGGTGCTCGCGCTGGAGAGCGCCGACCGGGCGCTGCTGATCGTCCCGGCCGAGCTGCGGGCGGTGGCCGCGGCGTCCCGGGTCGCCCGGACCGTGCTGGCCCATCGCAGCGAGCTGTCCGTGGTGGTCCGCGGCCCGGCGCCGGGGCGGCTAAAGCCGCGCGACGTGGCCAAGTCGCTGGGGTTGCCGCTGGCCGGTTCGCTGCGGCCCGAGCCGGCGATGTGTCAGGGCCTGGAACGAGGTGTCGCCCCCGGCCAGAGCGGCCGGGGCGAGCTGGCCGGTCTCTGCCGCCGCCTGGTCGGCGAGCTTCTGGAGGCGGCATGACCATCTTCGGCGGCGGCCCGGCGTCGCCGGCCCCCGAGGTGGTCGCGAGGGTGCGCCACCGGTTCGCGACGGACGGGGTGGAGGCGACCCCGGCCGCGGTGGTCGACGCGGTGCGCCGGGAGTCGGGCGCGGCGGTGCTCGGTGACACGGCTGTGCTGCGGCTCGCCGACCGGGTGCACGGCCAGCTGGTCGGGGCCGGACCGTTGTCGCCGCTGCTCGACGACCCCACGGTGACCGACATCCTGGTCAACGGCCTGGAGGTCTGGGTCGACCGCGGCGGCGGCCTGGCCCGGGTGCCGGTCCGGCTGGGCGACCACGAGGAGGTACGCCGGCTCGCCCAGCGCCTCGCGGCCGCGTGCGGGCGGCGGCTCGACGACGGGCAGCCGTTCGCCGACGCGCGCCTGCCCGACGGCACCCGCCTGCACGCGGTGCTGCCGCCGGTCGCCACCGACGGGCCCTATCTGTCGCTCCGCACGTTCCGGCACCGCCCGTTCACGCTCGACGAGCTGGTCGAGCACGGCACGGTGCCGCCCACGGTCGCCCCCGTGCTCGCGGCGATCGTCGCGGCCCGGCTGGCCTACCTGGTCACCGGGGGCACGGGCAGCGGCAAGACGACGCTGCTGGCCACCCTGCTCGGCCTCGTGCCGCCGACCGAGCGGATCGTCCTGGTCGAGGACGCGGCCGAGCTCCGCCCGGTGCACCCGCATGTGGTGGCCCTGCAGGCGCGCACCTCCAACGTGGAGGGTGCGGGCGCGATCGGGCTCACCGACCTGGTCCGGCAGGCACTTCGGATGCGGCCCGACCGGCTCGTGATCGGCGAGTGCCGGGGCGCCGAGATCGTCGACCTGCTGGGCGCGCTCAACACCGGCCACGACGGCGGCGCGGGCACGCTGCATGCGAACGCCCCGGCCGACGTGCCGGCCCGGCTCGAGGCGCTCGGTCTGCTCGGCGGGCTGCCCCGGGCGGCGCTGCACGCGCAGGTCGTGGCGGCGCTCCAGGTGGTCATGCAGGTCCGGCGGACCGAGCAGGGCCGGGTGCTCGAGTCGGTGAGCGTCCTGCTGCCGGCCGGCGAGCAGCGGCTGGCCACGGTGGTGCCGGCCTGGCGGCGGCAGCGCGGCTCGGGACCGGGCGCCGGGGCGCTGGCCCACTTGCTGGCGGTGCGGGGAGTGCGGGCGCCGGCCGTGCTCGTGCCTCCTCCGAGGGCGTCATGAGCTGGTGGGGACCGAGTCTGCTGGTGGCCGCGGCGCTGATGCTCGTCTGGCGGGGCGGGCCCCGGCCACCGGCGGTGCCGGTCGGCGCGCTTCGGCAGTGGATGGTGGCGGTCTCGGCGCGACGGCCGCGGCGGGTGCTGGTGAGTGCGGTGTGCGGGGTGTCGGCGCTCGGCCTGGTGGTCGGCGGACCGGTCGCCGCGGTGGTGGGAGCGGCCTACACGGGCCTCGGCGGGCGGGGGCTGATCCGCCGGGCGGGCCGTCGCCGCGCCTCGGCCGGCCGGGCGGCCGCGCTGGACACCTTGGGTGCCCTCGCGGCCGATCTGCGGGCGGGTCTGCCGCCGGCGGGCCTGCCGGCGGTCCCGGCCGGGGGCGGCGCGACGGATCGGCTGTCCAGGTTGACGGCTTCGGTGTGGCGGCTCGCCGAGCGCACCGGAGCGCCGGCGGCCGACCTCGTCGAGCGGATCGAGGCCGACGCGCGGGCCACCGACCGGGCGAAGGCCTCGGCCACCGCACAGGCGGCGGGCGCCCGGGCGACGGCGATGTTGCTGGCCGCCCTGCCGCTGGGCGGGCTGGGGCTCGGTGGGGTGGTCGGGGCCGACCCGCTGCACGTCCTGCTCCGGACCCCGATCGGTGGCGCCTGCGCGGTGGCGGCGGTGCTGCTGCAGAGCGGTGGACTTCTCTGGACGGAAAGGCTGGTGCGGCTGTGACGGAGACGTGCGAACTGGCGGAGTTCCTTCGAGCCACCGGCCCGGTGCGGATGCCGACGCGGTCGTGCTGTGTGGCCGCGCTGGTCGGCCGTGGCGCCCAGGAAGCGGGGCTGTGCGAGGCGCAGGCGGGTGACGTCGGCGAGCTCGAGGAAGCGGCGGCTCTGCTGACGCCGGTGGGGCGCTCATGAGGGTGACGGTGGCGCGCTCATGACGCTCCTGCTGATCGCGGCGGCGGTGGCGGTGCTGCTGGCGCCGGTCCCGGCCGGTTCGCGCCGGAAGTTGGTGCTGCGGCGGCCGCCGTCGTCGGCCGGGGGAAAGCGGGGGCGGATCGCGCTGGCGGTCGGGGCCGGGGTGGCTGTGGCCGGTTTCCTCGGCACCTGGTGGGGAGTGCCGGTCGGGGTGGTCGCCGGAGTGGGGGCCGAGCGGCTCCTCCGGCGGCGCGAGCCGGCCCGGGTCCGGCAGGAAAGGCTCGCCGCGACGGCCGACCTGCCGCTCGGCGCGGACCTGCTGACGGCGGCGCTCCGGGCCGGGGCTCCGGTCGACCGGGCTACGGCCGCGGTGGCGGACGCGCTCGGCGGACCGCTGGGGGAGCGGCTCGGCCGGACGGCGCGGTCGCTGCGCCTGGGCGCGACACCGGCCGAGGCCTGGGCGCACCTCTCGGACGTCACCGGGGCCCAGCGGCTGGTGGCCGCCGCCGTCCGGTCCAGCGCGAGCGGGGGAGCGCTGGCGGGGGCGCTGGGACGGCTCTCCGGCGATCTGCGGGCCGATGCGGCGGTCGCCGTGGAGGCGGCGGCGCAGCGCGCGAGCGTGCTGATCGTGCTGCCGCTCGGGCTGTGCTTCCTCCCCGCGTTCTTCCTGGCCGGGCTCGTGCCCGTCGTGATCGCCGTGCTGGGGGACGTGCTCTGACGCTCCGCCGCCCATTCGACAACCGGTCGCCGCGCCGGCGGCCGGCGGGAACACAACTGAAGGAGAACCACGTGCGCAAACTGATCGCCAACTTCGCCCGGCTGCGGACCGAGGCCGCCGACGCCGGGATGAGCACCGCCGAGTACGCCGTCGGCACCCTGGCCGCCGTCGCGTTCGCCGGGATCCTGTTCAAGGTCGTCACCAGCCCCGGTGTGCAGACGGCGCTCGGCGGGGTCATCGAACGGGCCCTGAAGTGAGACGGCGCCGGTGGCCCGGCCGCGACCGGGGAGCGTTCACGGCCGAGCTCGCGGCCGGGCTGCCGGCGCTCATGCTGCTGCTTTTCGCCGGTCTGACCGTGGTCAAGGCGGTGACCGTTCAGGCTCAGTGTTTCGCCGTGGCCCGGGAGGTGGCGCTGGCCGAAGCCCGCGGCGAACGCGGGCCGGGTCTCGCCGGGGCTCCGCCCGGCGCGGTCATCGAGCTGGGCGGCGGCGGCGACGCGGTCACGGCTCGGGTGAGCGCGCCGATTCACCTGCTCGGCAGTGGCCTCGCGATCGTCACGGTGGACGGCTCGGCCACGGCCGCCCGTGAGCCGTCAGCCGTGCCCGGCGCCGCTCGATGAGGCCGCGTGGTGAGCCCGACCGGGGTGCCGCGTCGATCTTCATGCTGGCGGCGGGGCTGTTCCTCGTCGCGGCCGGGCTGGCCGGGGCGGCGATCGGAGCGGCGCGGCTCGGGCGGCAGCAGGCCCGGCTGGCGGCTGACCTCGGCGTGCTGGCCGGGGCCGCGAAGGCGATCTACGGGGCGGAGGTGGCCTGCGAGCGGGCTCGGCGGTTCGTCGCGGCCAACGGCGGGCGGATGACTGCCTGCACGGTCACCGGGCTCGAGATGGTGGTCGAGGTGACGGTGCGGGTGGAGCCGCTGCCCGGCCTGACGCGCCAAGTCACGGCGGCGGCCCGGGCCGGGCCGGTCACGGCGCTGCCGGCCCAGGCTGAGCCGGGACAGCTTGGCGACCGGCGAGGGCGGTGAGCACGGTGTCGAGGACCCGCACGGCGCCCGGCTTGTCGAGCGGGTTGTTGCCGTTGCCGCACTTGGGGGACTGCACGCAGGACGGGCAACCGGTGTCGCAGGTGCAGGCGGCGATGGCCTCCCGGGTGGCGCTGAGCCAGTCGGCCGCCGTGGCGTAGGCGCGTTCGGCGAAGCCCGCGCCGCCGGGGTGGCCGTCGTAGACGAAGACCGTGGGCGCCTCGGTGTCGACGTGGTTGGCCGTGGAGAGGCCGCCGATGTCCCAGCGGTCGCACGTCGCGATCAGCGGCAGCAGGCCGATCGCGGCGTGCTCGGCGGCGTGCAGCGCGCCCGGGAAGTCCGGCGGCTCCACCCCGGCCGCGGTCAGCGCCTCCGGTGTGATCGTGAACCAGACCGCGACCGTGCGCAGGTCGCGGACCGGCAGGTCGAGCGGCTTGGTGTCGATCACCTCGCCCGAGCCGTGGCGGCGGCGCTGGTAGGAGACCACCTGGCTGGTCACCTCGACCTCGCCGAGGAAGAGGCTGACCGGGCCGGCGTCCACCCGGTCCCGGACGCCGAGGACCGCCACGTCGGTCACGTCCCGGGCGTGGGTCGACCAGTCCGGCTCCTCCGGGTGCACCAGGGCGATCGCGTCGTCCAGGTCGAGGTCGTCGACGATGAAGCTCACGCCTTGATGGAGGTAGACCGCGCCGGTGTGCAGCATCATGTGCGACGAGCTCTGGTCCACCGTGCCGAGCAGGCGGCCGGTGGACGCCTCGACCACCGAGACCGGTGCGCCGCCGGCGCCGCGCAGGTCGACGTCGGGCCGGCCGGGGTGGGTCCAGTACCAGCCGGAGGGGCGGCGGCGCAGCGCGCCCGAGGCGGTCAGGCCCTCCACCGCCGCGCGGGCCGGCTCGCCGCCGAACAGCGCGAGGTCGGCCTCGGTCAGCGGGCCCTCGGAGGCGGCACAGCACAGCTGCGGGCCCAGAACGTACGGGTTGGTGGGGTCGAGGACCGTGGCCTCGACCGGCCGGCCGAACAGCGCCTCCGGGTGGTGCACGAGGTAGGTGTCCAGCGGGTCGTCGCGGGCGATCAGCACCGCCAGCGCCTCGCCGCCGGCCCGGCCCGCCCGGCCCGCCTGCTGCCACAGCGACGCCCGCGTGCCGGGATAGCCGCAGATGAGCACGGCGTCCAGGCCGACCAGGTCGACGCCGAGCTCCAGCGCGTTGGTCGACGCCAGGGCCAGCAGCTCGCCGGAGAGCAGGGAACGCTCGATCTGCCGGCGGTCCTCGCGCAGGTAGCCCGCGCGGTAGGCGGCCACCCGGTCGCCCAGGCCGGGGACGGCCTCGTCGAGCTGCCGCCGGGTGATCGACGCGACCACCTCGGCCCCGCGCCGCGAGCGGATGAAGGCCAGCGTCCGGGTGCCCGCCGTGACGGCGTCGGTCAACAGGTCGGCGGTCTCGCGCAGCGCGGACCGGCGCACCTGCGGCAGCTCGGCCTCCACCAGCTCCTGAAGATCGTCGGCGGGCGCGGGCTGCAGCGGCGGCTCCCACAAGGCGAAGGTCATCGCGCCCCGCGGCGAGGCGTCCTCGGTCACGGCGGTCACCGGCAGGCCGGTCAGCCGCGAGGCCGCGTCGGCCGGGTCGCCCGACGTGGCCGAGGCCAGCACGAAGGTCGGCGTGCCGCCGTACCGGGCCGCCGTCCGGCGCAGGCGGCGGATCACGTGCGACACGTGGGAGCCGAACACCCCGCGATAGGCGTGGCACTCGTCGACCACCACGTACGTCAGACGGCGCAGGAAGGACGCCCAGCGCGCATGCCCCGGGAGCATCGCATGGTGCACCATGTCGGGATTGGTGAGGATCAGCCGCGAGTGCTGGCGGATCCATTCACGTTCCTCGCGGGAGGTGTCGCCGTCGTACGTGGCCGGGCGCACCCCGGTCAGGCCGAGGCGGGCGACGGCGCGCAACTGGTCCGCGGCCAGCGCCTTGGTCGGCGAGATGTACAGCGCGGTCGCCCGCTCGTCGGACAGCAGGCGGGTCAGGGCCGGCAGCTGGTAGGCGAGCGACTTGCCCGATCCCGTTCCGGTCGCGATCACCACGTGCGTACCGCTCGAGGCCAGCGACGCCGCGCGGGCCTGGTGCTCCCAGGGTGCGGGGATGCCGTGCGCGGTCAGGGCCGCGACCAGCTCGGGTGAGGCCCATTCGGGCCAGGCGGCCGTACGCCCCACGCGCGCCGGCAGCTCCTCGATGTGGGTGACCGGCGACTCCGGGGCCGAGGCGGTCCGGGCCTTCAGCAGATGCAGCAGGTCGGCGGGGCCGAAGGCGGTCAAAGTCACGCACAGCACTGTGACACCGGAATGGCGCGAACCTCAAACGGGTACGACGGTGGGTGCCATGCGTCGGCTGTATCCGGGCGATGGTTAGATTCGCTGGGGAGATCGGCTGCCGGATCAGCGTCCCCCGCAGGGAGGAGGAGCGATGGAGCTGTCCCTTGCGACCCGGACCGTCGACGAGCACACGGTGCTCGAGGTCGGCGGCGAGGTCGACGTCTACACGGCTCCGAGGCTGCGGGAGCGCCTCGTCGAGCTGGTCGATTCCGGCGCCCGCAACGTCGTCGTGGACCTCGGCGGCGTCGAGTTCCTCGACTCGACCGGCCTGGGTGTGCTGGTCGGCGCGATGAAGCGGCTACGCGTGGCGAACGGAAAGTTCGGGCTGGTCTGCTCCAAGGAAGCGCTGCTGAAGATTTTCCGGATCACGGCGCTGGACCAGGTGTTCCCGATCTACCCCACGATCGAGGCGGCGACCCAGGACAGCGACGGCAGCGGTTCGAATTCGTGATGGCGACCGTTCGGCTGTCCTTCTCACCCGCGCCCGTGCACGTCCGCACGGCCCGGCTGGTCGGCGTCGCCGTGGCCCGCCGGGCCGGTGTCGCCGAGGAGCTGCTGGACGAGGTCCGGCTGGCCATCGGTGAGGCCTGCACGCGGGCCGTCGCCCTGCACAACCAGTACGGCCTGGCCGAGCTGGTGACCGTCGAGATGTCTGATTCGGACGCGTACACCGTCCGGGTCGTCGACCACGCGCCGATCGAGGCGAGCATCGGGTTGGCCAAGCTGCCCCCCGACGAGCTGGCGGCCGAGACGCTGACCGACGAGGACCTGACGACCGGCGTCGGTTTCGCCCTGCTCGCCGGTTTCGTGGATGACCTGCAGGTACGCCCCGTCGAGGACGGTGCCGGGACCGAGGTCCGCATGGTCTGGCCCGTTCAGCGCCGTTGAGACAATTCGGACAAAGCCTCCAGAGATAAATCAGCTTCTATACCCTATTTCCCGCCGGCTAACACAGCGGCAAACATCACCACGACACGGCCGGATCCGGGTGTGACCATCGCCACGTCGGCCGATACAGTACGCGAGTTATCAACTACTGCTCCTGGTCCCGCGCCCCGCGGGGCCCAGTTGTCGTTTCCCCCTTCAACGGGGAGCGCCCGGACGGTTTCGTCCGCCGACCCGGGCGCGGTCGGTGTACAGGAGGACATTGATGTCCGGGACCTCGTTAAGTGGTTCCAACGTCACGTTTGTCATCGTGGCGCTGGTATTCGCGCTCATCGCGCTCGGTTTTGCCGCCATGTTCGTCCAGTCGGTGCTCAAGGCCGGCCGGGGAACCAAGAACATGCAGGAGATTGCCGGGGCCGTTCAAGAAGGCGCGTCGGCGTACCTGTTCCGTCAGTTCAAAACGCTCGCCATCTTCGTGGTGATCGCGGTCGTCCTGCTCTTCCTCCTTCCGGTGCACGACACCGACAACGAGGTCTGGGTCAAGATCGGCCGTTCGCTGTTCTTCATCGTCGGCGCCGTCTTCAGCTCGTTCATCGGCGGCGCGGGCATGGCGCTCGCGACCCGGGCCAATCTCCGGGTGGCCGCGGCCGCCGGCGAGAGCGGCGGCCGGGAGACCGCGATGGGCATCGCGTTCCGCACCGGTGGCGTGGTCGGCTTCCTCACCGTGGGCCTCGGCCTGTTCGGTGGCGCGCTGGTCGTGCTCATCTTCCGCAGTGACGCCCCGACCGTGCTCGAGGGCTTCGGCTTCGGCGCCGCGCTGCTCGCCATGTTCATGCGGGTCGGCGGCGGCATCTTCACCAAGGCCGCCGACGTCGGCGCCGACCTGGTCGGCAAGGTCGAGCAGGGCATCCCCGAGGATGACCCGCGCAACGCCGCGACGATCGCCGACAACGTGGGCGACAACGTCGGTGACTGTGCCGGCATGGCGGCCGACCTGTTCGAGTCGTATGCCGTGACCCTGGTCGCCGCGCTGATCCTGGGCCAGGCCGCCTTCGGTCAGGACGGCCTGATCTTCCCGCTGATCGTCTCGACGATCGGTGTGGTCATCGCGATCATCGGCGTCTTCATCACCCGCCTGCGCCCGAGCGACCGCAACGGCCTGACGGCGATCAACCGGGCTTTCTACATCTCCGCGGTCATCTCGGCGATCGCCGTCGCGGTGGTCACCTTCATCTACCTGCCGAGCACGTTCGCCGGCTTCGGCGACGACGACATCGACGCCGGCGTGCTCGCCAGCGGCCGCGACCCGCGCTGGGTCGCGATCGGCGCCGTCGTCATCGGCATCGTGCTGGCCGCCGCCATCCAGGCGCTGACCGGCTACTTCACCGAGACCAACCGGCGGCCGGTGCAGGACATCGGCAAGTCGTCGCAGACGGGCGCGGCCACCGTCGTGCTCGCCGGCATCAGCGTCGGCCTGGAGTCCGCGGTCTACTCGGCGCTGCTGATCGGCGCCGGCGTCTACGGCGCCTTCCTGCTCGGCGGCGCGTCGCTCACCCTGTCGCTGTTCGCGGTCGCGCTGGCCGGCATCGGCCTGCTCACCACGGTCGGCGTCATCGTCGCGATGGACACCTTCGGCCCGATCTCCGACAACGCGCAGGGCATCGCCGAGATGTCCGGTGACGTCGACGAGAAGGGCGCGCAGATCCTCACCGAGCTCGACGCGGTCGGCAACACCACCAAGGCGATCACCAAGGGCATCGCGATCGCCACGGCCGTGCTCGCGGCGACGGCGCTGTTCGGGTCGTACACCAACAGCCTGGCCACCTCGCTGGCCGACGCCGGGATCAACCCGGACCAGGTCGGCAACGAGATCCTCGGCCTGCTCAACATCGCGAACCCGCGCAGCATCGTCGGCCTGCTGGCCGGCGCGGCCGTCGTGTTCCTCTTCTCCGGCCTGGCCATCAACGCCGTCTCCCGCTCCGCGGGCGCCGTCGTGATGGAGGTCCGCCGCCAGTTCCGCGAGTTCCCGGGCATCATGGACCGCACCCAGCGGCCCGAGTACGGCCGGGTCGTCGACATCTGCACCCGCGACGCGCAGCGCGAGCTGCTCGCCCCCGGCGTGCTGGCCATCATGGCGCCGATCGCGGTCGGCTTCGGCCTCGGCGCCGGCGCGCTGGCGGCCTACCTGGCCGGCGCGATCGGGGCGGGCACGCTGATGGCGGTCTTCCTGGCCAACTCGGGCGGCGCCTGGGACAACGCCAAGAAGCTGGTCGAGGACGGCAACTTCGGCGGCAAGGGCTCCGAGGCGCACGCGGCCACGGTCATCGGCGACACCGTCGGCGACCCGTTCAAGGACACCGCCGGCCCGGCCATCAACCCGCTGCTCAAGGTGATGAACCTGGTCTCGCTGCTGATCGCCCCGGCCGTGGTGGCCTGGAGCATCGGCAACGACCAGAACGACCCGCTGCGCATCGTCATCGCCCTCGTGGCGGCGGCGATCATCGTGGGCGCGGTCGTCTGGAGCAAGCGCAAGCCGATCTCGATGGGTGACGACACCCCGACCCCCGCGGCCGGCGACACCACGCCGACCGCGAAGGTCACCGCCTGATAGCAGCTCAGCCTTCAGTCCGGCCGAGGGTGGCCGGGCGGGGCGGTTGGATGGAGATCCAACTCGCGGGGGCATCCGGCTGCGCCGGGTGCCCCCGCACCACAGATGAGGTTGTCGGACCATGCCCGTACGCTGCTTCCCATGCGCCCGGCCCGACCCCTCGCACTGCTGGCTCTACTCGCGCTCGTGACCTCTTTGACCGCCTGCTCCGGCGCGCACAGCGCCCGGGCCTGGGCGACCTCCGTCTGCACCACGCTCGAGCCGTGGCGCAGCGAGATCGGCTCGCTGACCACCCGCACCCAGCAGCAGATGGAGAGCGCCACGACGCCCAATCAGGCCAAGGAGAACCTGTCCCGCCTGTTCGCCGGCGCCGAGGACGCGAGTGAGCGCGCCCGGGCCGGGGTGGCCAAGGCCGGAGTGCCCGACGTGGACGATGGCGAGACGATCGCCGACGGCTTCCTCACCTCGCTCTCCGCGATGCGCGACGCCTACGCGAAGGCCAAGGGCGGCATCCAGGGGCTGCCGACCGCGCCCGCCGAGACCTTCTATCAGCAGGTGACCCAGGTCGTCTCGCAGCTGCAGACCGACTACGAGGCGAGCGGGCTCGACACCAGCAAGCTCAACTCGCAGGAGTTGCAGGCCGCCTTCGACGAAGTGCCCGAGTGCCGGTGAGATGACCGAGACGGGGTGGCCGCTGATCCCGCGCGAGGTTCTCCCCGCGCCGGTCCCGGCTGCCAAGCGCCGGCCGCCGCCCCGGACGCCGGGGCAGACCTCGGAGTCGGGAAGGCAACTTCCGATCTTCGGGGCCGAGACGACCGAGCCGTCGCCGGGTGACCTGGCCGGGTTGCTCGCCGGCCCGGGGAAGCTGGGCCGGATGGGCGGCACGGCCCGGGTGTCGGTGGTCGTGGATGCGGCCTGGCGGGTGCACGTGCTGGCTGCCGAGTTGGTGAGCCGCGGGCTCGTGGTCAACTGGCGGCCCGTCCAAGACGACGAAAAGGATAATAGCGGCGAGTCGGTGACGATGGCTCAGGAATCGGGCGACGACGATGCGGCCGAGGCGCAAATCACGGAAGTGGAAGATCAGCCCGGGGCCAGGCCCCGTTTCGAGGTGCTCACGGCGTACTCCCGGCGGTTGAACGGTCTTGCCCGCGGCTGGCCGGAGGCCGCCGCTCAGCTGTTCCTCAGCGGACCTCGGCTGCGTCTCTGGGTGGCCGCGGCCGGGGAGCCGATCGCGGGGGGCTTCGCGCTGGGTCTCGGCCCCGGCAAGGACCCCGTGGAGATCGACGCGGCGCTGGTCCGGGCCGGTCTGGCCGGCCGCCTGTCGGATGACGGACGGCAATATCTGATCAAGGGAAAGCGGCGGGTCGCGCGGCTGGCCGAGCTGGTCGGCGAACGGCCCCCGGCGGCGCCGGAAGACCTCTGGCCACGGGGCGCGGGTGCGTGATCTTCCTGGATTGTGTGCGACACGACGGCATGTTCCCGGTGTACGGTGTCGCCGTCGGACGCGTGCGGTGGCCGGACCGTTACCATCCGACTTCGGGGTACGGAGGGAATGGCTGCTCGTCCGGCGCGTTACGTTGAAAGTCTGTGCTCCGCCGCAGTCCGGATGGCGGAACGCTGAGTGCGAAGTATGGGAGTGCCGTGCCGAGTGACGCCAGGACGACCCGTCTGGTCATCGTCGAGTCTCCGTCGAAGGCCAAGACGATCGCCGGTTATCTGGGGCCCGACTATTTTGTCGAGGCCTCCTTCGGCCATGTCCGTGACCTGCCCCGCAAGGCAGCCGACGTGCCCGCCAAGTACAAGGGCGAGTCGTGGGCCCGCCTCGGCGTCGACGTCGACAACGGCTTCCACGCGCTCTACGTCGTCTCCCAGGACCGCAAGGCGCAGATCGCCAAGCTGCAGAAACTGGCCAAGGAAGTAGACGAGATCTTCCTCGCCACCGATGAGGACCGCGAGGGCGAGGCCATCGCCTGGCACCTGGTGGAGACGATCAAGCCGCGCGTCCCGGTCAAGCGGATGGTCTTCCACGAGATCACCAAGCCGGCCATCCAGGCCGCCGTGGCCAACCCGCGCGAGATCGACCGCGACCTGGTCGACGCCCAGGAGGCCCGGCGCATCCTCGACCGGCTGTACGGCTACGAGGTCAGCCCGGTCCTGTGGAAGAAAGTCATGCCCGGCCTGTCCGCCGGGCGGGTGCAGTCCGTGGCGACCCGCATCGTGGTCGAGCGGGAGCGCCAGCGCATGGCGTTCCGGACGGCCGAGTACTGGGACATCCTGGCCACCCTGGCGGTCCAGGGCCAGGTCGAGGGCCCGCGCAGCTTCAACGCGACCCTGATCGCCCTCGACGGCGACCGGATCGCCACCGGCAAGGACTTCGAGCCCACCACCGGCCAGGTCAAGACCGGCGCCGGCGTGGTCCACCTGGACGAGAGCGGCGCCCGCGGCCTGGCCGCCCGCCTCGACGACCGGCCCTTCACGGTCACCCGGGTCGAGGAGAAGCCGTACCGCCGCCGCCCGTACGCGCCGTTCATCACCTCCACGCTGCAGCAGGAGGCGGCCCGCAAGCTGCGCTTCTCGGCCTCGCAGACGATGCGCACCGCGCAGAAGCTGTACGAGAACGGCTACATCACCTATATGCGTACCGACTCGGTCAACCTGTCGGAGACCGCGCTCACCGCGGCCCGCCGCCAGATCGCCGAGCTGTACGGGCCGTCGAACGTTCCGCCGCAGCCCCGCCGCTACACCGGCAAGGTCAAGAACGCGCAGGAGGCGCACGAGGCCATCCGCCCCGCCGGCGACAACTTCCGCACGCCGGGCGAGGTGGCCAACGAGCTGTCGACCGACGAGTTCAAGCTGTACGAGCTGATCTGGCGCCGCACGATCGCCTCGCAGATGACCGACGCGGTCGGCAACTCGGTCAGCGTCCGGATCCGCGCGATCTCCACGGCGAACGAGGAGGTCGACTTCGCCGCCTCCGGCAAGACGATCACCGACCCTGGCTTCCTGCGGGCCTACGTGGAGTCCTCGGACGACGAGAACGCCGAGGCCGAGGACGCCGAGCGCCGCCTGCCGACCCTGGTCAAGGACCAGCCGCTGACCGCCGAGGAGCTGGCCGCGGTCGGCCACCACACCTCGCCGCCCGCCCGCTACACCGAGGCGTCGCTGGTCAAGGCACTGGAGGAGCTGGGCATCGGCCGCCCGTCGACGTACGAGTCGATCATGCGGACGATCCAGGACCGCGGCTACGTCGAGAAGCGCGGCCAGGCGATGATCCCGACGTTCCTCGCCTTCGCGGTGATCGGCCTGCTCGAGGGGCACTACCCGCGCCTGGTCGACTACAACTTCACCGCCTCGATGGAGACCCAGCTCGACGACATCGCCGGGGGCGACCACGCCGCGCTGGACTTCCTGACCTCCTTCTACTTCGGCAGCCAGACCGCGGGCGCGGACGACTCGATCGCCCATGCCGGCGGCCTGAAGAAGATGGTCACCGAGAACCTGAGCGCGATCGACGCCCGCTCGGTCAACTCGATCCCGCTCTTCACCGACGAGCAGGGCCGCAACGTCGTGGTCCGGGTCGGCCGCTACGGGCCGTACCTCGAGCGCCGCCTGCCGGCGGAGGCCAACGAGGAAGAGGTGCAGGGCGACCGCGCCTCGCTGCCCGAGGGCATCGCGCCCGACGAGCTCACCCCGGCCAAGGTGGACGAGCTCTACCTGGGCGGTGGCGGCGAGCGCTCGCTCGGCGAGGACCCCGCGACCGGCGAGTCGGTCCAGCTCAAGTCGGGGCGCTTCGGGCCGTACGTGCAGAGCGGCGACCGCAAGTCCTCGCTGTTCAAGTCGCACGTGCCGGACGAGCTCACCCTGGAGCAGGCGCTCAAGCTGCTGACCCTGCCCCGCGTGCTGGGGGTCGACGCCGAGGGCAAGGAGATCTCGGCGGCGAACGGCCGTTACGGCCCGTACGTCAAGCGCGACACCGACTACCGGTCGCTGGAGAACGAGGACAGGCTCTTCACCGTCACCCTCGACGAGGCCCTGGCCCTGCTGGCGCAGCCCAAGACCCGGCAGCGCCGTGAGGCCAAGCCGCCGCTGCGCGAGATGGGTCCCGACCCGGTCACCGAGAAGCCCATGGTGATCAAGGAGGGCCGCTTCGGTCCGTACGTGACCGACGGCGAGTACAACGCGTCGCTGCGCCGCGGCCAGACGCCCGAGGAGCTGACCGTCGAGCAGGCGTCCGAGATGCTCGCCGAGAAGCGTGCCAAGGGCCCGGCCCCGAAGAAGAAGGTGGCCAAGAAGGCGGCGGCCAAGAAGACGGCCGAGCCCGCGGCCAAGAAGGCTCCCGCCAAGAAGGCCGCGCCGGCCAAGAAGACCGCCGCGGCCAAGAAGGCGGCGCCGAAGAAGGCGGCCCCCAAGAAGGCCGCCGCGTCCGCCGAGTGATCAGGCGCCGAGCACCCGGTCCAGGTAATCGTTCGCGAACACCCGGGCCGGGTCGAGCCGGTTCCGTACGGCCAGGAAGTCGTCGAACTTCGGGTAGACCGGTCGCAGGTCCTCGGCCGTGCGGTAGTGCAGCTTCCCCCAGTGCGGGCGCCCGCCCAGCGGCCGGCAGACGGCCTCCACGGCCCGGAAGTACGGCTCGTAGGTAACCCCGGAGAACTGGTGGACCGCGATGTACGCCGACTCGCGGCCGTAGCCGTGCGACAGCCACACGTCGTCCGGGCCGGTGAAGCGCACCTCGACCGGGAACTGCACCTTGAACGGCAGGCCGTCGATGATCCGGGGCAGCGCGTCCAGCACCTCGGGCAGCGCGGCGCGCGGGACTTCGTACTCCATCTCGGTGAAGTGCACCCGCCGGGGCGTGCAGAAGACCCGGTCGGATCGCTCGGTGTAGGTGCGCGCGGTGAGCGCGCGGGCCGCGATCGACTGGATCGTGGGCACGGTGGCCGGCACCGCCTTGCCGAGCCGGCAGACGCCCTCCCACAAGGTGTTGGCCAGGAACTCGTCGTCCAGCCAGCCCCGGAACGGCGACAGTGGGCGGTCGTGCTCGGCCACCCGGTTGTTCCGCTTGAGCTGGGCCCGGTCGGTGTACGGGTACCAGTAGAACTCGACGTGGTCGTTGCTCCCGATCCACTCGTCGAGCCCGGCCAGCACGTCGGCCAGCGCCATCGGCCGCTCGTCGGCCAGCAGCGTGAACGCCGGCACGCAGCGCAGCGTCACCTCGACGAGAACGCCCAGCGCGCCCAGGCCGATCCGGGTGGCCGGAAAGATCTCGTCGTCCCGGCCGACCGTGAGAATCTCGCCGGAACCGGTGACGATCTTGACATCCTCCACGCAGGACGCCAGCGTGCAGTAGGTCTCGCTGGTGCCGTGCGTCCCCGTGGAGATCGCGCCGGCGACCGTCTGCTGATCGATGTCGCCGAGGCTGGGCATGGCGAGCCCGTGCTCGGCGAGGAGGACGTTCAGCTTGGCCAAGGGCATGCCGGCCTGCACGGTGACGAGATCACCCTGCACCGAGACCAATTCGTTCAAACGGTGAAGCACCATTCGCTGATCATTAGCGACAGCGATGTCGGTAAATGAATGGCCACTGCCCACGGCCTTTACCTTGCGTCCGTTTCCCGACGCGTCCTTGACGTGGGCGGCCACCTCGTCGACAGTGCCAGGGGTCAGGACGTCGGCGGCGATGGCCTGCTGGTTGCCGCCCCAGTTGATCCAACGGCGGGCGTTCAGGGGGGTCGTCATTATGGCTTTGTCCTCCGTACGAGCGCACAGTCGCACAAAACCGGGAAAGCGGCGTGTCCCGCGCGTCCCGTCGATGCCTCTCGCTCGTTGATCCGAGTAACGTTCCGATTATCACTGCTGAGAGGGAGTGGCGACGCGTGTCGACACCAACCGTCACCACCGGGCCCCTGCGCCGGGTTCCGGTGCAGGGCAGAAGCGTTGCCCGGGTCCAACGCATGCTCGACGCCTGCGCCGAGCTCGTCGACGAGGTCGGCTATGAGGGCCTGACCACGACGCTGCTCGCCGAGCGGGCCGAGGTCGCCATCGGCTCGGTCTACCAGTTCTTCCCCGACAAGCGGGCGATCGTCCAGGCCCTGGCCATGCGCAACATGGACGCGTACCTGCAGAGTCTGTCCGACCGCTTCGGCAGCGAGACCTTCGCCCACTGGTGGGACGGGGTCGACGCGGCGATCGACGCCTACATCGACATGCACCGCAGCGTGCCCGGCTTCCGCACGCTGCACTTCGGCGACGTGGTCGACGTGCACCTGCTCGACGTCGAGCGCGACAACAACGCGGTGATCGCCGACCGCCTGGCCGAGCTGCTGGTCGACCAGTTCCAGCTGATGGACAGGGCGCGGCTGCGGTTCGCGCTGCAGATCTCGGTCGAGGCGGCGGACGCGCTGATCAAGCTGGCCTTCCGGCGCGACCAGGGCGGTGACGAGTCGGTGCTGACCGAGGCCAAGGCGCTGATCCGGGAGTACCTGCACCGTCATGTGACCAACTGAGGCGTTCGCGTCACCCCAGGAAGGCATGGCCCTCCCCGCGGTAGGTCGGGGTCGGCGTGGCTGTCTCGCCGTCGATCAGCTGGAGCTCGTTGACGTGCTCGCACAACTCGCCGGCCTTGGCGTGACGGAACCAGACCCGGTCACCCGGCCGTAGCGTCGCCGCGGCCGGGCCGACCAGGGGCGTCTGCACCTCGCCGGGTCCCTCGTCGGGCTTGAACCTCAAACCCGCCGGGAGGTACGGGGTGGGCTGGCGCGACGTCTCGGCGGGGCCGGACGCGATCCAGCCGCCCCCGAGCACCGTGGCGATCCGCGGGGCCGGGCGGCGCACGACGCTCAGCGCGAAGAACGCGGCCGGGGTCGGGCGCCACGCGCTGTAGGCGTCGAACAGGGTCGGCCCGTACAGCCCCGAGCCGGCGGTGACCTCGGTGACCGCCGGGTCGGCGCCGGTCGCGGCCACGCTTCCGGTGCCGCCGCCGTTCACGTACTCCAGGTCGGCGTGCTCGCGGACGGCTTTCACGGCGGCGCCCCGGCGCTCGAGCAGTTCCGGGAAGGACCGGGACTGCATCAGGCGGATGGCGCGGCCCTTCAGCGTCCGACCGGGTGGCAGGTCACCCAGTCCGGCGATCTGGGCCTCGTACGACATCATCCCGACCAGCTTGAAGCCGGGGCGCTCGACCAGCCGCCGGGCGAGGGCGCCGGCCTGGGCCGCGGAGTGCACGGGCGAACGCCGTACGCCCAGGTGGATCTGACCGGCCGGCCGCCAGGAGGAGTCAAGGTCGAGGCAGAGCCGCACCGGCGCCGGGCGGGCCCCCGGCGGCGTCACCTGGTCGACGAGATCCAGGTGGCTGGGGTGGTCGACCATGATCGAGATGGCGGCGGCCAGGTCGGGCTGGGTGGTCAGCTCACGCAGGGCGATCCGGTCGACCGTCGGATACGCGACCAGGACGTCGTCGGTCAGGCCCTGACGGACGAGCCAGATCGCTTCACCCAGGGTGTACGCCATGACGCCGTGCCAGCCGGGCCGGGCCAGCACCCGCTCGAGCAGGGCCCGGCAGCGCACCGACTTGCTGGCCACCCGCAGGGGCTTGCCACCGGCGCGGGCCACCAGCTGGGCGGCGTTGTCGTCGAAGGCGGCCAGGTCGACGGCGGCGACCGGCGTCTCGAGGTGTGCGGTGGCCCGGTCGAGCCGCTTCTGCAGCAGTGTGCGGTCGATCACGCGAGCAACTTAACGCGTGATGAAGGCAACGCGAAAGGGCTTCACTTTTTTGATACCCGAACGTGGGTGAACAGGGCGGTCGTGGCCGCCCGATAGAGTGCACCCTGCGGGGATCACGGGAGGTACGGCCATCGACACCGAAAAGCGGGAAACCGGACCGGTAGACCTGTCGGGAGCGGCGGCCCTCCGGTCGGTGCTGCGCATCCGGCCCTTCCGGCGGCTCTGGCTCGTGCTCGGCCTCGCCTCCTTCGGCGACTGGATCGGCCTGCTGGCCACCGGCATCTTCGCCGCCGCCCAGTTCCAGAGCAGCGCCGGGCAGGGCGCGGCCTTCGGCGGCACCATCGCCGTCCGCCTGCTGCCGGCCCTGCTGCTCGGCCCGATCGCCGGCGTCTTCGCCGACCGGTTCGACCGGCGCTACACGATGGTCATCACCGACCTGATCCGCTTCGTCTTCTACGGCTCCATCCCGCTGGTGCCGCTGCTCGGCGGCTCGCCCGGCGTCACCGTGGCCTGGGCCGCCATCGCCACCTTCGTCGGCGAGACGATCACGCTGATCTGGATCCCGGCCAAGGAGGCCGCGGTACCCAACCTGATCCCCAAATCCCGGATCGAGGTCTCCAACCAGCTGACGCTGGTCACCACGTACGGCATCACGCCGATCCTGGCCGCCCTGGCCCTCTCCGCTCTGACCGCCGGGGTGCAGCAGTCCGGCGTGACCCTGCCCGACTGGGCCGAACCGGTGCAGATCGCGCTCTACCTGAACGCGATCTCCCGCCTGGTCACCGCGCTCACCGTCTTCTTCGGCATCAAGGAGATCGGCGGCAAGAGCGCCGAGCGGCAGCAGGAAGCCCAGCAGCAGAGCATGATGCGCCAGTTCCTCGAGGGCTGGAAATACATCGGCGGCACCCCGCTCGTCCGGGGCCTGGTCCTCGGCATCTTCGGCGCGTTCGCGGCCGGCGGCATCGTGATCGGCGCGGCCAAGACCTTCGCCACCTCCCTGGGCGCCGGCGAGGCCGCGTTCTACCTGCTCTTCGGCACCATCTTCATGGGCCTGGCCCTCGGCATCGGCCTCGGCCCGATGATCATCCGGGAGCTCTCGCGCCGCCGCTGGTTCGGCATGAGCATCGTCCTGGCCAGCGGCTCGGTGATGTTCCTGGGCGTCGCCTTCCACCTGTCGATGGCCCTCGTCGGCGCCCTGCTGGTCGGGGCCGGGGCCGGCATGGCCTTCCTGGCCGGCACGACCCTGCTGTACGGCGAGGTCGAGGACGCGGTGCGCGGCCGGGTCTTCGCCGTCGTGCAGATCGGCGTGCGCATGGTGCTGCTGCTCGCCATCACGCTGGCCGGCTTCCTGGTCGGCCTGGGCAGCTCCCGCCGCGTCGACCTGGGCGCGTTCAGCGTCGACGTCTCCTTCACCCGCGTGCTGCTGCTGGTCGCGGGCGCGGCCGGCGTGGTCGTGGGGATCAGCTCGTTCCGCCAGATGGACGACAAGCGCGGCGTGCCGGTGCTGGCCGACCTGTGGGGCTCGATCCGGGGCCGGCCCCTCGCCCCCGACGAGCAGTTCGTCCGCAGCGGCGTCTTCGTGGTCTTCGAGGGCGGCGAGGGCGCCGGCAAGTCCACCCAGGTACGCCGCCTGGCCGCCACCCTCGAAGCGGCCGGCCACGACGTGGTCGTCACCCGCGAGCCCGGAGCAACCGACGTCGGCGCCCGCATCCGCGGCCTGGTCCTCGACAAGGGCGACGCCCCCTCCCCGCGAGCCGAGGCGCTCCTCTACGCCGCGGACCGAGCCCACCACGTGGCCACGGTGGTCCGCCCCGCCCTGGCCCGCGGCGCCGTCGTGATCAGCGACCGCTACGTCGACTCGTCCCTGGCCTACCAGGGCGCCGGCCGCACCCTGCCGGTGGCCGAGATCTCCTGGCTGTCCTCCTGGGCCACCGGCGGCCTCAAGCCCGACCTGGTCGTCCTGCTCGACGTCGACCCGACCGTCGGCCTGGGCCGCGTCGACTCGCGCGGCGAGGGCGCCGACCGCCTGGAGAGCGAGTCCCGCTCCTTCCACGAGCGCGTCCGCTACGCCTTCCTCGACCTGGCCGCCGCCGACCCCCGCCGCTACCTGGTCCTGGACGCCGCCCGCCCCCCAGCCGAGATCGGCGCCGCCGTCGACGACCGCCTGACCACCCTCCTGACCGGCGAGAGCATCCACCCCGCCCCCGCCTCCACGTCGGTGCCCCCCGGCCCCGACCTCGAGGCCCCCGACCTGCTGGCCCCACCCCCCGAGCCCTCTACCGACGCCCCACCTTCCCGCGCAGGCACCCCCTCACCCCAGGCGACCCGCTCCGAAAGCCCACTCCCGCGCGAGCCGCGCCCCGAAAGCCCGCTCCCGCGCGAGCCGCGCCCCGGAAGCCCGCTCCCGCGCGAGTCTCACGCTGAGAGCCCGCTGCCGGGTGAGTCCCGCGCTGAGAGCCCGCTCCTGCGCGAGTCCCGCGCTGAGAGCCCGCTCCCGCGCGAGTCTCGCGCCGACAGCTCATTCCCGCGCGAGTCCCGCGCCGGCGAGGAGCCCCCGCTCGAAGAGATGGCCGAGCTGATCGGTATCAACGACGACGACACCCCGGACGGCCCCACCCGCACCACCCACCGCTGAGCGCGACCCCACGGCCCTGGGCGTGGGGATCACGGCTGTCCGTGGCTCGAGCCGGCCCGGTCACTGCTGAGTGCAGCTCCGGGTGACCCTGCCCGTGCCGGCCGCCGCTGCGCGCTACCCCAGACGGCCCAGCCCGCGCCGCTACCGCTGACCGGGCTCAGGACGAGCGGGATCGCGCGCTGGCACGCCCCGGGCGCTGGCGCGCCCCGGGCGCTGGCACGCCCGCGGTCTCAGCCGCGCCCCCGGGCGCTGGCACGCCCGCGGTCTCAGCCGCGCCCGCGGTCTCAGCCGCGCCAGAGGGTGAGCATCATGGCTTCGACGGCGATGTCCGGTTTGACGTTCTGGTCGATGGCCTGGCGGCAGGCGAGCACGGCCTCGAGGCGCCGCAGGGTGCTGTCCGCGCTCCATTTCTCGGCCGCCGCGGCCGACTGGTTCGCGGTGTCGGTGTGCACCACCGCGACCGGAGCGCCCAGGTTGGTGATCAGCACATCGCGGTAGAAGCCGGCCAGATCGACCAGCGCCCGGTCGAGCGCGTCGCGCTTGGAGCGGGTGGCCCGCGACTTCTGCCTTTTCTCGAGCTCTTTCAGCTGGCCGGCGGCGCCGCGCATGGCCCCGGCCGCCCCCCGGCCCGTGCCGCCCGCGCCCAGCGCCTGCTCGAGCGCCGTCCGCTCGGCCGCGTCCACCTCGACGAACGACTCCGCCGCCTCGGCCTCGGCCGCCTTGATCAGCGCGGCCGCCGCCTCGTAGCACGCGCCCACGCTGCTCAGCCTCCGCGGCACGGCCAGCACGGCCTCGCGCCGGCTGCGGGCCTCGGGGTCGTTGGCCAGCCTTTTCGCCCGGCCGACGTGCCCCTGAGCGGCCGCCGCAGCCCACGCCGCCACCTCGGCCGCGATGCCGTCGCGCCGGGCCAGGACCTCGGCCACCGCCTCGGCCGGTGGCTGCCGCAGGGCGACCACGCGGCACCGGGAGCGGATCGTCACCGAGATGTCGTCGGGATGGGTCGACGGCGTGCAGAGCAGAAAGACCGTCCGCGGCGGCGGCTCCTCGATCGCCTTGAGCAGCGCGTTGCCGGCCTGCTCGGTCAGGCGGTCCGCGTCCTCGATCACGACGACCTGCCAGCGGCCGCCGGACGGCGCGCTGGCCGCCCGCAGCACCAGGGCCCGCATCTCGTTGACGCCGATCGAGAGGCCCTCGGGCACCACGAACCGTACGTCCGCGTGGGTCTTGCCGAGCGCGGTGTGGCAGCCGTGACACTCGCCGCAGCCGACCCCGCCCCGCTCGCACTGGAGCGCGGCCGCGAAGGCCCGCGCCGCCACCGAGCGACCGCTGCCGGGCGGGCCCGTGAAGATCCACGCATGGGTCATCGCCCCGGCGGGCACCTCCTCGCCGGCCACGACCTGGGCCGCCGCCGACGCCGCTTGGCGCAGCGTGGCGACCGCCTCGTTCTGACCGACCAGATCTGCGAAGACTTCACTCACGCCCACGATGGTATTGCGCCGGTCCGACAGAACTCGAAGTTATCCACAGGCCGGCCGGTTATCCACAGTGGAGAAGTTGACATAGCGGAGCCGTCACTCTTCCGGGTACGTTCTGGTCCCGATGAGCGACGCGGCCCTGACGCACGGTGAGGAGACTCGGCAATGGTGCGTGAGATCGACGAGGCGTGGATCAGTGAGGCCATCGACCGACATCGTCGCGTCGAGCAGCTCCGGGCCGAGTTCGACCGTGCCGTCGAGGCGCACTCGGTCTCCGTGCACTCGCCCGACGGCTCGATCGAGGCCACCGTGACTGCCACCGGCCGCATAACGGACATGCGCGTCCACGGCGGCCTGCACCACCGCGATGCGGCCGAGTTCTCCCGCGAGCTTCAGGCCGTGGTGGCGACGGCGGCGGACGCCGCTCGCTGGGCCCGCGAGAAGCTGCGCGGCGAGGTCTTCGGTCAGCCGCGCGCCCTGGGGGAGGAGTGACATGGACCATCTCGCCGAGACCCTCGATGGCGCGGCCGACGACCTGCGCACCGTCGAGCGGGCAATGGCCCAGCTGACCGTCCCACCCGGCACGTTCGGCGAAGCCACGCCGACGGGCGCGCCCGGCCGTCTGGGCCGGGACCTGCACGAGCATTGGACGGCCGCCGTGGCCGCCCGCGCCCAGGAAGCGGCCGGCGCCTCGGCCCGCCTGACCGCGATGGCCACCGCGGTCCGGGCCGTGCGCGACGACTACCTCGAGACCGACGACGCGGTCCGCCGCCGCCTGGCCCGGGAGCTGTGATGGATCGCCTCGACCAACTACTAGACGCCGCCACGCCCCTGCTGCGCCGCGCGGGCGATCTGCTCGAAGAGGCCGGCGCTCCGGCCGAAGACCCTCTTTGGGATCAACTGCGGCGCGTACGCCTTCTGCCCGCCGACGCCGTCACCGCGGTGGCCGCGCTTCGCCCCGCCGCGCTGGCCGAAGCGGTGCCCGAATTACGCTCCGCCGCCCGTTCCTGCGCCGGCGTCGCCGCCGCTCTCCCGCCGCCCGGTGAGTGGGAGGGCGAGGCCGCCGAGACGTATGACGACCTGCGCCGCCGGGTCGCGACCCACCTGGCCGGCGACGGTGACAGCCTCGACGAACGCCTGGAGGCCACGGCCGACCTGGCCGACGCCCTGCACGACTGGATGAGCCGATCCCGCGACGCCGTGGCCGCGGTCCTGGCCGAGGTGCTCATGTCGGCCGAGGCCCTGACCCTGCAGACCTCGCCCGTCGCTCATCCGCCCGAGCCGGCCGACCTTCAAGCGGCCGTCACCGTGGCCACCCACGTCCTGCGCACCATCGCCGACCTCTACGCCGAAGCGGAGGATCTGATACACAACTCGACGCATCTGACCACGCCGATCCCGGTGTAGACATGGGCGCGGCGCCGTATTCGGACAACCGGAAAACTCCGAATACGACGCCGCGACCTCCTGCACCCCCCGCAGGTGTACCGACTACTCAACGCCATTCATAGATCGTTGTCTCGGGGTTCCGGCGGCTTCGGGCCGCTCGGGGGAGCAGGACCGGACGTGTGTCGCCGCTCACTCAGCCATCAGGAGATCGACAACTCTCCATACGGACGACCCGGTTCCGGATCGTCCCTGGAGTGCCTCCCTCAGGGCTGGGAGCGCCGACGTCGCATCCCCAGGGCCACTGCCGCGATGCCCGCCAGCAGGAGGCCGCCGCCGACCATGGCCAGCCGGTCCACTCGCGGGCCGGTCACCGGGAGACCACCGCCCGCGCCCCCGGTACCGGCGGCGGGCTGCCCGGCGGCCGGGGAGACCGCTGCCGACTCCAGAACGCCGAACGTCATGTCCAAAGTGGTCCGGACCTGCGGCTTGCTGCCATAGCCGGTCCGCCCGCGGTCCTTTGCGCCGGGTCTGGCGTCGGCGCCCTGGACCAGCGAGACCTTGACGGCCGCGGCCCGGGCGGCGATGGCGTTCCCCTTCTGCGCGTGCCGAACGTCCCCGACCGAGATGCGCAGCCGCGTACCGGCACGGGCCGACTCCGTCTTGGGGATGGCAGTTCCCGGCGCCGCGGACACCGGCGGCAGGCCGGGCACGCTCGGCGCCGCCAGCGGGCTGCCCTGGCCCAGCTTGGTCAGCTCGGTGAGGTGGCTCAGCGGCACCGACTCCGTCGCGTGGCGGTCCGGGGTCAGCGTGATGTCCGCGTGGTCGCCCACCGCCGCCAGCCGCTTCGTCGCGATGCCGTCGCCCGACACCTCCAGCACGGCCGGCCGGTAGTCGACCGTCCCGCCCTCGGCCGACATGGCCGTCGTCAGCGTCGGCGGCCGCAGCACGCGCACGCGAACCTTCCCGTCCGCCAGCTCGATCCGCCCCGTGGTCACCGTGGCCGAGGCCACCGATCGGGCCGCCTCGCCGTTACGCTCCAGCGCCGTCGTGCTCAGGCTCGAGAGCTTTTGCGGTACGCGGACAAGCCCGTCCAACAAGCGCAAGTTCGTGAGCCGCGACTCCGCGCGGGTCGTCTCACCCACAGTGCGACCGCAGGCCATGCCGGCGTTCCACTGGGCGTGCGCGCTGACCTGCCCGGCGCCCACACGCAGCGGCCCGGCCTGGCCGGCCGGCGTCGACCGCTGCGCCGGCTTCGCGTTGGTCGGCGGCGCCTTCTGCAGCAGCGGCTTGCTCAGGTTGGTGTTGTCCTTGGACTGCCCGTCCAGCATGCGCCCGTAGGCCGCCGACGAAACCTGCGCCTGGGCGATCATCGCGGTCCGCGTCTCACCGACGCCCACATCGGACACCGAGGCGCTCCGGCCCTTCTCGGCCGCCACGCCGCCGGTCGGTGCTTCCGTTTCGTCCTCGCCGGGCGCGCTCTTCGTCCGCGAGTCATCGTTCCCGGCCGAGTCCGAAGCGTCTCCCGATCCGTCGCCGCGCGCATCGCCCGATTTGTCGCTGCCGGAGTCGTCCGCGTCGTCGTCGTTGCCCTCGTCCTCGACCACCGAGGTCCCATCCGCCTCGTCGCCGCCGGGATTCCTGGCTGCCACACCGACCGCCTGCACGATCCCACGAGGGTCCTCGGCCTCGGTCAGTCCACTCACGACGCCGCCGCCCCGCTCGACCGCCTCGCCCAGCTGCCCGGTCACCGCATCCGCCGGCCGCACCACGTCGGCGTCGCCGTCACTCCCCACCGCAGCCTTCGACCGCGGCGCCACCGAACCCTGCCCCGCCACCGAAGGTCGCGCCGCCGCCGAGCCTTGCCCCGCCACCGAAGGTCGCGCCGCCGCCGGGCCTTGCCCCGCCACCGAAGGTCGCGCCGCCGCCGAGCCCTGCCCACCCGCCGCCCGCTGCGCTGCCGTAGAGCCTCGCCTCGCCGCCGATCGCTGCGCCGCCTTGGAACCCTGCCCGGTCGCCGATCGCTGCGCCGCCTTGGAACCCTGCCCGGTCGCCGATCGCTGCGCGGCCCCCGGTGTCGCCGGCGAGCCCTTCGCGGCCGCCGAACCTTGTGCATCCGCCGACCGCCGCGGTGCCAGCGTGCCCAGCACCGCCGTTCCCAGCATCCCGATGCCCTCGCTCAGGGTGTCGCTGTCCTCCGGATCGGGGATCGGATCGTCCACCGCGCCCAGCACCCGAGCCGCAGCATCACTCGCCTCGGCGCTCTCGGTCACCGGCGACTTCTTGTAGCGGACCTCGGGAACCTGCACCGCGAGCTTGTCGATCCGGAGCAGTTCGGCCCCGGCCTGAGCCGCGTAGCTCTCGGCCCGTTCGCATGGTGCGGGCGCGGCCACTGCGGGCAGCGGAGAGCTGAGAGCCCCCGTGAATCCGAGCGCGACGACACTGGCGGCCAGCGATCTGGCGGGCGTCATGGGTGGTTCCCTCCCGATGTGTTCCGTGTTGAGCGACGTCTACGGGTCTGCCCAACGACGGTCTATTCGGGTAGTTGTGCCGCATCTATGCGACAACCCTGCCGGGTACCCCAAAACCGGCATTTGGTGCGCGCTTGAGGAAGTCGTAGGGTGGTGGTCATGGGCATGCTGTGCGCGGTCAGCTTCAACCGGTACGGCCGCCTCTACTACCTCGACCCGGGCGAGTTCTCGCCCCAGGTCGGCGACCGTGTGCTGGTGCCCACGGACGACGGCCCCGAGGTGGCGGAGTGCGTCTGGGCGGCGCAGTGGGTGAGCGAGGAGACCTCGGGCTTCCCCAAGGTCGCCGGCATCGCCGACGAGAACGATCTGCGCCGCGACGAGTTGCTCCGTAAACGCAAGGCCGAGGCCAAGGTCGCCGCGAAAAAGCTGATCAAGGCACACGAGCTGCCGATGAAGGTCGTCGCCGTCGACCACGTGCTCGACCCGACCGGCGGCAACAGCGCCCGCACGACGATCTACTTCACCGCACCCCACCGCGTCGATTTCCGGTCGCTGGTCCGCGACCTCGGCGCCACCCTGCACTGCCGCGTCGAGCTCCGCCAGCTCTCCGCCCGCGACTCCGCCCGCGTCCAGGGCGGCATCGGTTCCTGCGGCCGCGACCTCTGCTGCGCGACCTTCCTGACCGACTTCGAGCCGGTCACCATCCGCATGGCCAAGGACCAGGACCTACCCCTGAACCCCCTGCGCATCTCCGGCGCCTGCGGCCGCCTCATGTGCTGCCTCAAGTATGAACATCCGCTGTACGCCCGATTTGCGGAGTCCGCGCCGCCTGTCGGAAGTCGAGTGACCACCCCTGAAGGTGACGGTCGGGTGGTGGGGCACAGCGTCCCGAAGGATTCGGTGACAGTGCGTCTGGATTCCGATGGGTCTCGGTGCTCCTGCTCGCGCGCTTCAGTCTGCGGCCCCAGACAGGCCTACGAGGGTCGCGAGTCGTCTCAGGTCGATGGAGCCACCTCCGCCTGATTTCGGCTCGTCCTCAAGCCCAGCCTGGTTTGAACTTGGTCTCGATCTGTTCCGCCCGATAAGTCGGCTACCCGGTTTTCGGTCTCCCCTTCCCGCGCGGGATTACTCTGATGGCGGCGAATACCTTCCGTACGGCGGCGCGTTGCTCTCCAAGGTTCAGCCGATTAAACTCCGCGCGCGCCACCGCGATGTCGATCGGTCCGGCGGTCTCATGCCCGGCTGCCTCGCCGAGACGCGTCCTGATTTCAGTTAGTTCGTGGCGAAGTGTCGCGGAGCCCGTGACTAGGGCAGTCCTGTCGATAAGGTCTGCCGTTCGGTCTTCCACCAATTCCGCCATCAGAGTCTCGATCTCCGACTCGCGCTCCTGCAGCGAGGCCAGGTCCACCGCATCGGTTTGCGACCTGAACGCCCTTCGGCCGGTTGCCGCCATCTGCTGGATCAGCCGGGACAGGACCACCCCATCAGCGAATTCCAGCGGCAGTTGGCAGTGTCCGCGGCTCGCGGCCTCCTCTTTGGGACCCTGGCAGACATAAATCGGTACATCGCCCCGTTTACTCGCCCCCATCGGCCCGCCACACACCCCACACGTGGCGATTCGCGATAGCAGCTGGGTCAACTTGCCTACCGAGCTGTCCGGGCGTTCACGGCCGGCCAAGAGCGAATCCATCGCGTGCCAGGTCGGTTCGTCGACTATCGGCGTCCATGTCCCGTCACCCATGATCTGGCCATACAGGGCCGACTTCCCCATGTTGCGGGGTGCCCGTAGCAGCGCCCGGACCGCGACATTGTTCCATCGGCCGGAGGGGTCGTAATTATTGGTACGGGTCGTCCGTGGTCGGGCGGTCGCCGAGTCCGGCGCGGACGTCCGGAACCCGGCTGCGTTCCACTCCCTGGCTACGGTGGTCAGTGCTTTGCCCGCGAGTACGTCGTGATAAGCCCTCAACACGGCTGCAGCCTCGGCTTCGCGTATCGTGCCGTCCATCTCGTAACCGAAAGGCCGGCGGATCCATTGCGGCTTACCGGCGGCCACCCGAGCGTCGTTGGCGAGAATTTGGCGTTCGGCTTTTCGCTCGGTTTCGGCCGATGCGACAGCGGCCAAAATCCTCGCGACCATGCGACCGACATCCGTCGTCAGATCGATGTCGCCGGTGGCGGTGGCCACAGCGATGTCACGGTCCAGCGCTAGGTCGATCAGGTACTCCAAATCCTTCATGGAGCGGGTCAACCGGTCCAGATGCCAGGACACGATGAGGTCCGCGCCGCCCGCTTCGATCTTCCGAAGCACGCGTTGCCAACCCGGGCGGTCAGCGAGTCGGGCGGTCGTGGCGGAGATCGTGTCGTCCACGACATCGGCCACATCCCATCCCCTGGCCAGGGCGAGTGCGCGGCATGCCTGTTCTTGGCGCTGGAGGCCTGCGCCGTCGCCGATCCTGTCCATGCTCATACGCAGATAGAGCACAGCCCGTAAGGGCGTTGTGGTCGCTGAGGCGGCTTGCATGGCGCGGCGTCTCGCTGCGCTCCTGATGCGCGGAGTGCTAGGCACGCGACTACCTTAGAGGCTACGGCGCGCGCGTGAAAGGTTCCGGGTCTGCCAGGTTTGCTGACCGTGGCTGAGCCTTCAGCTCACCTTGATCGGCTCCTCGATGTAGTGCGGGGTCAGCGGCTCGGCCGGGCGCAGCCAGGGGCTTTCCGGGGCGCCGTCGGGGTCGGCCTGCCAGTTGCGGCTGATCTTTTCGAGGCCGATCGGGTGGATTGTCAGGGTGCCCTCGCGGTCGATGTGCAGGCGGAGGAAGCTTTTCGCGTCTTCGATGCCCTGGCCGGCGAAGAGCTCGTTGACGTTCACGTCGAAGCGGCTCGCGATCAGCAGGTAGAGCGCGCACAACTGGGTGGCCACGAAGCCGCCGATCGGCAGGTAGACCACCGCCGCGACCACCAGCGGGCCCGGCCACTCCCAGCCGTGGGCGGGCACCCGCAGCCACACCCAGGTGCCGCCGGCGGCCAGCGCGATCTGGGCGAAGCCGTGCAGCAGCCCGAGGATCCAATGCCGGGAGTGCTTGGGCTTGTCGGCGCCGGGTGGCTGGGCGAAGAGCACCGCACCGGCCAGGATCAACGCGATCATGAAGACCAGCGGGATGCTGAACAGCCGCCGGAAGATGTCCTGCTCGCCTTCCTGCCCGACCGCGCCGGCCATCGCCAGCATGGTCAGCGTGGTGATCAGGCCGAGCATGGTCACGAAGCCCGGGTTGCGGGTCGGCACCCGGTGGAAGACGCCCCAGCCCATCCGCCGTGACGCCGCCGCGTCGGGGAAGGCCTGGCGGAACGGGAAGGTCCGGCTGACGCTGCGGTTGCGGGTCAGCGTGCCCTCGGGCGGCACCACGATCTGTTTCGGCAGCTGGGCGGTGCCGAGGAGGTACGCCCCGCCGCCGCCGCAGGTGATCAGCTGTTGCTCGTCGTCGCTGTAGCGCGCGTAGTGGTGCAGGTCGCCGGAGACCATCACCCGGACCGTCGCCTGGCGCGGCGCGATGATGGTCCGGACGAAGTAGTCGATCGCGTCGTAGTCCTTGGGGTCGTCGGCCGCCTTGACCCATTTCGGCGACGGCGTCATCAGGATGACCCGGTCCTCCGGCCCCAGATCGCGGGCCGCCTTCTCGAAGTACAGCAGTTGCGGATCGTCGATGTACGCCCCGAACTGCTCGTCGATCGCGAACAGCCACCAGTCCTGGGGCAGCTTGACCGCGAAGTAGGACCGGCGCTGCTCGGTGCGCCAGCCTCCGATGTGCCCGTCCTTGCGCCGTGCGAACAGCCGCAGGAACGCCGTCAGCCCGTCGTACCAGTCGTGGTTGCCCGGCAGCGCGAACAGGATCGGCCGGTGCCCCTCGGCCGGCGCCTCGGGCAGGGCCGCCCGGTAGGGGCCTTTCATCCGGCTCTCGTAGCCGTCCCCGCTGGCCAGCGGATAGACCTGATCGCCGCCCATGAGCAGCAGCCGCCCACGCGGCAGCGTCGTCCCGCCCACCTCGAGGCCGGGCTGGGCCAGCAGGTAAGCCACCGAATACGTCGCGTGGAAGCCGTCGCCGAGGTCGGCCACGTAGTCGAACCACAGCTCGCCGTCGGGCGTGCGGGAATGGTCGAACCAGCCCCCGTCGAGTGAGTTCTGCAGCTCGCGCTTGTCGAGGTAAGCCCCGAACAGCACCGCCAGCAGCGCCCGCAGGCCGGTGCTGAGCAGCAACAGCGGCGCCAGCCAGCCGACCGGCCGCTCCGGCTTGAAGCCCAGCTCTTTCGGATCCATGCTGGTCGGCCGCCGGGGCACGACCTGCCGGTGCGGCGCGGGCGTCGGGTGATCGTCAGTCACGCCAGGCACACTAGCCCCGCCACACGACAGCTTGCTTGCCCGATTACACCGGACCCGCCGCACCGCCCCCGGACCCATGGCGTACGATTGGTCATCGTTGCCGCCTTAGCTCAGTCGGCTAGAGCGACGCACTCGTAATGCGTAGGTCGACGGTTCGATTCCGTCAGGCGGCTCGGGTAACAGATAGGCCCCGTGACCAGGCGAAACAGCCTGTGTCACGGGGCCTTTTTCGTGCCCTCACCATGATCAAGGGTGTAGCTCAGGGCGTACTCGGCGTTTCTTGAGTGCCTCCGAAGAGCGCACCACCCATACGCTGAGTAGCCGCCCGCGCCATCTCGGACGCGATGTGGACGTAGCCGCGCGTCGTCCGCGAATCCGAGTGCCCGAGGATCTCCTGGACCACCTCGATCCCCGTGCCGAGCGCGATCAGGATCGTCGCCGCCGTGTGCCGGCCCGCGTGCAACTTGATCTCCGGCACCTCCGAGTCGGCAAGCAGCTGCCGCCAGGCCAGATAGTCATGCTTCGGGTCGACCGGCCGGCCGTCCTCCTCTGTGAAGACCAGGCCGTGGTCCTGCCACGTCACGTCGCCAGGATCCGCTCGACCATCTGCGCCTTCTGGTGCTCGCGAAGCATGGCGACCAGCTCGGGCGACAACGGCACCGTCCGCTTGATCTTGCCCTTCGGCTACTTCAGCACGAGCCCGGTCCGCCGGTCGACGCTGGCCGGCGTCGACAGGTCGTAGACCGGTAGCTCGGTTGGACCGCATCTGCATGGTGCGCTGAGGGCAGTAGCCAGCCTTCCGGCGCCGGGACGCGAAGATCGCGTCGTACGGGTTGTCGGCGGCCGAGACCTTCCGAGCCAGGAGCATGGCGACTGCGAACCGGGGTGGAGCCGCATCGGACGATGGCGATGGTGAAGGCCGCGGCGAGGTCCGGCTCGTAGACGGCGCTGGTCAGGGAACGGCGATGGTGTAAAGGCCCGTGCAGAACGGCGCCCCGGCGCACCCCGCCCAGGTCGGCAGTGCGCGATCCGGCCGAGGAACCATCACCCCAGCTTACGGCCGATGCCGACCAGCGCCTCCCGTGGCATGGTCGCCGTCCAGGTGCCCTGTGCGGCGTCGGGGAAGACCCGCACCTCGCGGCGTCCCGGTTCGCGTTCTTCGTACCGGAAGATGTCGCAGGCGAGCTCGAAGGCCCGACGGTGGGCGGACTCCGGCCCGTACTCGTCGACCAGCCGGACGAGGCCGTACATGTCGGTGAGATAGCGGCCCAGCTCGAGCTCCGCCTCGGTCCGGCTTGGACCGGAAACCACGAATGGGTCGTCCATGAGCCGGAACTCCACCTCACCGAAGCCGGCCGAGCGCAGGTACGACTCGGTCTCCTCGCGCTCGAAGTGGCGGTGATCGTGGCCGGTCGCCGAGTAGACGTCCACGACCTTGCTGAACCAGGTGTCCACCGGAGAGCCCGCCAGGAAGTCGTGCAGGACGAAGACGCCCCCCGCTTCGATGACCCGGTACGCCTCGCCGACCACCCGTTGCCGGTCGGCGATCGGGATGTGGTGGGTCCCGTAGGCGAGCAACACTCCACCCACCGACGCGTTGTGGAAGAGCAGCTCCTCGGCCCGCTGTCGCAGCGCCGGAATACCTTGAGCCCAGGCCGCCTCCACCATGAACGGTGACGCATCGCAGGTGATGACCAGGGGGGTGTCCTTGCCGAGCAGCGACAGGACCCGGTGGACGAGCCCGTCGCCGCCCAGCAGATCGAGCACGACATCGGACTCCGCCCGGCTGTATCTGCTCAGGATGTCGGTCAGCTGGTCGATGCCCCGCAGCCGGGTGCGGACGGACCGCTGCGCGACGACGTAGCTCGCACCACGCCCGGCCGCGCCGAAGTCGTCTCCGGCGGTCTCGTCAGCCGGACGCTGCTGCTCGGCGATCCGGACCGGGTCGACGCGGTCGCGGAGCTGCGGATGTATCTGGACCAGCGCCTGGACCTGAGCCTGGGTGTCCTGACCGTTCATCGTTCTTCTCCCCGTTTCTGGATGTCGGGTTGTTCGGCGGCCGAAAAGATCAGGTCCAGATGGCGTTCGCCGCGGTCGGGGAACAGCGTGACCACGCGGGACCGCTCGGGCAGCAACGGCAGGGCAGCCGCCGGGTCCCGGGTGGTCCGCCGAAGATCACCGAGCCGACGCCGCGCCGGCCACGACGGCGAACTCCCGCTCGTCTTGCCGATCGGTCACGGCGTCCTCATCGTCCGTCCGCCGCGGCGGCAGTTCGGTCTCGCAAGCTCTTGGGGCGCATGTCGGTCCAGAGCTCCTCGATGCGCTTGAGGCAGTTCTCGCGCTCGTCCGGCTCACCCACCGCCCGCCAGCCGGCCGGGACCGGCCGATCGGCGGCCCAGATGGAGTACTGCTCCTCGTCGTTGATCACGACCAGCCACTGGTCGTCGACATCGATATTTGTCACAGCCGGACCTCCAGTTCATCTTTGCCGGTACGCGGAACCTCCGCGCCGGCCAGAAAGTTCAGGGCGGCGTGGGCCAGCACGTCGGTGAGATCCACGACCGGGACGCCGACGTCGGCTGCCGGGGCGATCACCGACAGCTCGGTGCAGCCGAGCACCACGCAATCCGCGTCCGGATGAGCGCTCAGCAGCGCCTGTACGCACCGGGTGAACCCGGCCCGGGCCGGATCGGCCGGTTCTCCGCGCTTGACCCGGTAGATGAAGTCGGTGATCTGCCGTTGCCCGTCCGCCTCGGGGTACACCGCGCGGATGTCCGGGGCGAAGTGCGGATCGAAGGTCCGCAGCGTGGCGGTCGCCTCGGTGGCCAGCATCAGCGGCCGGGCGAGGCCTGCGCGCTCCAGATGTGCGGTGGCCTCCCGGAGCAGATCCACGATCGGAGCCCGGGACTCCCGGAGAAGGTCGGCTCGGTAGATGTGCGTGGTGGCCGAGGGGATGGCGATCAAATCCGCTCCGGCCGCGTCGAGCCGGCGGACGGCCTCCCGCAGAGCGGGCAGCGGGTCCGGGCCACCGGCCAGCTGGTGGTCGATCCGGCTGGGGATCTGCTCAGCGACCAGGATGACGGCGGTGTACTTCTCGTCGGTCACCGCTGGGCACAGGTCGAGGACCCGCCGGTAGAAGTGCGCCGCCGCGTACGGCCCGACACCGCCGACGATGCCGAGCCGGTTCATGCGTCGCCTCCGGTGGCGAGAACGGTGTCCACGGCGTCGCGCAGCCGAGCAGCCACCGTGCCCACGTTCGCCTCGCTGAACAGACTGTGGTGGTTGCCGGGCAGGAGGCTCACGTGGGTCTCGCCCCGGGTCAGCTTCTGCCAGCTCTCCGGTCTGACTACCGGGCGGGAGAGCGTGGGGTGCTGCTCGGTCGCCTTGAACAGCCAGATGTCGGCGGCGACCTCGGCCGGCCGGAAGCGATCGGCCGCGTGACCGTTGGCGGTGAACACGTCGTACATCCGCCGCACCGTCGGTGTCCGGGCGCCGGCCGGCAGATGTCCCCGGTCGACGAGATACCGGGTCAGCCGGTCGAGAACCGTCTCGACATCGGCGTCGTCCGCGATCTCGGCGGCGTGGGACAGCGAGAATCTCGCCAGATCCGGCACGTCCGCGAACCGGTCCTCCGTGGAGTCGACGCCGAAGGCGCGAGCATCCAGCACGCCCAGGAACGCGACCTGTTCGCCGGCCTCCTCCAGCTGTCGGGTCATCTCCAGGGCCACGTTGCCGCCGAAAGACCAACCGGCCAGCAGGTACGGTCCCCGTGGCGCCACCTCCCGTACCTCGGCCAGGTACCGCTGGGCCATGGCCGTGATGTCGGTCAACGGGGCGTCATCGGTGTTGTAGCCGACGGCCTCGATCCCGTAGACCGGCCGCCACTGTCCCCACTCGCGGGCGAGCGCGAAATAGCCGCAGACGTCACCGGATTGCGGATGAATCAGGAACAGCGGAGGGCCGCCCGGGCCGGGTGCGGTCAGCGGCACGACCAACCGGTTGTGGGGCCGTCCGGCGTGCGCAGCCATCGCCTCGATGGTCCGGTGCTGGAAGACCGCGTTCAACGGCAGGTCGATGCCCAGCTCGGTGGTGAGCGCGCCGATTAGCTCTACGGCCTTCAGTGAGTGACCACCGAGCTCGAAGAAGTCCTGCCGTACGCCGATCGGACCGTGTCCGAGAACCCGTTCCCACACGGTCACCATGCGCAGCTCGGTGCTGTCCCGCGGCTCGAGCACCTCCGCCCCGGTGTCGGCCGGTGGCGGCGTCCGCCGGGCCAGCTCGGCCCGGTCGACTTTGCCGTGCACCGTTCGCGGCAGCTCGTCGGCCGCCAGGAAGCGAGCCGGGTGATAGGCCTGCGGCAGGGTCTCGACCACCGCGGCACGCAGCGCGGCGGCGTCGAACGGGTCGGCCACCACGTGGGCCACCAGTTCTTTGTCGCCGGCCACCACCACGGCGGCGGCCCGGACGCCGGGCACCGCGAGCAACGCCGACTCGATCTCCCCCGGCTCGATCCGGATTCCGCGGATCTTGACCTGGTGGTCCAGCCGGCCGAGGTATCGCACCTCGCCGGTGGGACCGATGCGCCCGAGGTCTCCGGTGCGGTAAACCCGCTGCCCGGGGTGGAACTCGTCCGGCATGAAGCGGCTCGCGGTGAGTGCGGGGTCGCCCCGATAGCCGGCCGAGACGCGGGGCCCGCCGATCGCCAGTTCACCGACCGCACCGCGCGGCAGCAACCGTCCCCGGGAATCCAGGACGTAGATCCAGGCATCGGGCAACGGCCGGCCGGCCGGGATGTACCCGGCCTCGAGGTCGGCTGCGCTGAACCGGTGGAAGGTAGTGGTCATGGTGCATTCGGTCGGGCCGTACTGGTTCACGACCTCGACGTGGTCGCCCAGGGCGGCCACCGCCGCGGCCACCGCCACCGGTAACTCCTCGCCGCTGCTGAGGATCAGCCGGAGTCCGGGCCGGCGGGTCTCCCGCGCGGCCTCGGTCACCAGCGCACCCAGCATCGACGGCACCACGGCCAGCAACGCGGTGATGTGGTTGTCCGACAGTGCCGACGCGATGGCCCGCTGGTCGCGAGCCTGCTCGTCGGACAGCAGCACGAGACGCCCACCGGCGGCGAGCGTGCCCAGGATCTCGCGCACGGCGGCGTCGAAGGACAGCGCCGCCAACTGCAGCACCACGTCCTGGTGGCCGAGCCGGTATTCCCTGATCACGTGCCGCAGATAACCGGCCGCGGCGCCGTGCGTGGTGGTCACGGCTTTCGGCGTCCCGGTGGAACCCGAGGTGTGGGTGACGTACGCGATGTCGTCCGGCACGGGTCCGTCGATGGTCAGCGGGGACGAGGGAACGCCGTCGGGGTCGATGATCCGTACGTCGCCGGGCAAGGCCGGATCGCCGGCCCGCCGATCGGTGATCACCAGTGGGAGGCCGGTGATGAGGCGCTGCAGCCGGGCGGGCGGCTGGAGGGGGTCGAGGGTGAGCAGTGTGGCCCCGCTGCGCAGCACGGCCAGCATGGCAACCACGAGAGCCGCCGATCGGGGTAGCAGCACCCCGACGTGGACGCCGCGACCCGCGCCGGCCTCGTGCAGCCGAGCGGCGAGATCCTCCGCCCGTGTCCACAGCTGCTCGCCGGTCAGGGTCACGCCATCGGCGGTCAGGGTCGGCGCGGCCGGTCGGATACCGCGGCCGACCAGCTCGGTCAGCGTGGTGTCCGCCTCCGGTTGCGCCGGGAGGGGCAGTACGACCGCATCTGCTCCGGCCAGTGGCAGGGCGCCGAGCGCCGCGTCCGGCGTGGAGACGACCGTGGACAGCACCCGGCGGAAAACCGACGCCAGGACGGCCGCCGACTCCGGGTCGTACAGGCGGGTGGCGTAAAGGAGGGATCCGGTGAAGCGGCCGGACTGGCGCGACAGCGTCATGCTCAGGTCGAACTTGACGCTGACCCGGCTGGTGTCCAGTTCCTCGGCGGTCACACCGGGGAGATCGATCGCGCCGGCGCTGCCGACATCGAGGGTGAACTGAATGTTGAAGAGCGGGTGCCGAGCCAGGTCGCGGTGCGGATCAAGCTGTTCCACCAGCCGCTCGAAGGGCAGCTGCTGATGGTCGTGGGCGTCCGCGATGTCCAGGTGCAGGGTGGCCAGCAGTTCGGTGAACCGTTGCCGGGAACCGACGTCGATCCGCATCACGATGCTGTTCAGCAGCGGGCCGACCAGCTCGGCGAACTCGGGCCGGCTGCGCCCAGCGCCGGCGATCGGCGTGCCCAGCACGACGTCGGTGGTGCCCGAGAGCAGACCGACGGTGATGGCGAACGCTCCCAACAGGACGCCGAACGTCGTCGTTCCGCTCTCTCGGGCCAGCTCGTCGACGGCCTGGGAGGTGGCGACATCCAGCTCGAACCGGTGCTCGGCACCGTCCTCGACGAACACCGCCGGTCGCGGGTGGTCGGGGAGAATCTCGGTGGCCGAGGCCCCCGCCAGACGCTGCCGCCAGTAGGCCGAGTCGGGTCCGTCGTCCGGATGTGAGCGTTCCCAGCGGGCGTAGCCGGCGAACTGGACCGGCGAACGCCCGGCCGGCCGGTCGCCGGCGGCCAGCGCCCGATAGGCCGCGCTGAACTCCCGCCACAGGATGGCCATCGAGGAGCCGTCCACCAGGCTGTGGTGGATCACGAAGGCCAGCACGTAGTCGGCGCCGGAACGGCCCAACGCGGCGCGGACCAGCGGTCCCTCGGCCAGATCGAACGGCTCGGCCGCGCACTCGTCGGCGAAGGCGACCGGAGTGCGGTGGCCCAACTCGACGACTTCGTCCCACAGCGGGCGGACCGGGCCGACCACCTGCACGGAGCCGTCACCGTAACTGGTGCGGAGTATGTCGTGCCGCGCCACGACCGACAGCAGTGCGTCGTGTACCAGCCCGGGATCGACCGCGCCGCGCAGGATGACCGTCGCGTTGACGTGGAAGTCGGTGCGGGCGGTCCGCAACTGCTCGAGGAACCAGAAGCGCTGCTGGGTCGAGGACAGCGGGGCCGCGCTCTCATCGGCCGGTCCGGCCGGCGCGGGTTCGGTCGCCTCGGTGAGGTCACCGATGAAGTCGCACAGCGCACCGACCGTCGGATGGGCGAACAGCTGCCGCATCGGAATGTCGACGCCGAGCTGCTCCCGTACCGCGGCCACGAGCCGCGCGGCCAGCAGGGAGTGGCCGCCCAGGGCGAAGAAGTCGTCGTCCAGGCCGATGCCGTCAAGCTTGAGCACGGCCGCCCAGATCGCCGCCAGCCGGCGCTGCAGCGGGGTCTCCGGGCGCACGGAACCGCGGCCGACGGCCGGCACCGGCATGGGCAGCGCCGCCCGGTCGAGCTTGCGGTTCGGGGTCGCCGGAAGCCGCTCCATCGTGACCAGGACCGTGGGAATCATGTAGTCCGGCAGCACGTCGGCGAGATCCTGCCGCACCTGCGGCCAGCTCGGCGGGGCCGGATCGTTCCACACGACGTAGGCGGCCAGCGTCCGCTCGACGCCCCGACCGACCGGGCCGACCGCGGCGTCGGCGACGGCCGGGTGTTCGCGCAGCCGGGCCTCGACCTCCTCCGGTTCGATCCGGAAGCCACGGATCTTCAACTGGTTGTCCGCTCGGCCCAGGTACTCGAGGGACCCGTCGAAGCGGCGGCGCACCAGGTCTCCGGTGCGGTACATACGCGCACCCGGCCTCGCCGGGTCGGGGACGAACCGGGCTGCGGTGGCGGCCGGATCGCCGATGTAGCCGCGGGCCAGCCCGCTGCCGCCGATGTAGAGCTCGCCCGGAGCGCCCGGGGCCACCGGCCTGCCCTGCCCGTCGAGCACCACCAGCGTCGTGTTGGCCACCGGCTCACCCAACGCCGGCGGGACCGTCGTGGCCTCCGGCACCAGCTGCTGAGTGGAATTGATGGTCGTCTCGGTCGGGCCGTAGGAGTTCCACAGGCGCTCGGTGCGCGCGGTGATGTTGCGGGCCAGCTCGGCGGAGAGGGCCTCACCGCCGGAGAACGCCCGGATCGGGCCGCCCTTCCAGCCCGAGGCGATCAGCAACGACCACCCGGCCGGGGACGACTTCATCACCGTCACCCCGGCGTCGCTGATGACCTCGGCGAGGCGCCGGCCGTCGACGACGGTGTCCCGGTCGATCACCTCCACCCGGGCTCCGGCCGCGAGCGGTGCCATGAGCTCCAGCACCGCCCCGTCGAACGAGATCGTGATGGTCGCGGCCACCGTGTCCGCCGGCTCGAGCCCCACCATCTCGATCCAGTCCGCTGCGATGTTCGCCAGACCGCCGTGCCGGAGCATCACGCCCTTGGGACGGCCGGTGGATCCGGAAGTGTAGATCACGTAGGCCAGGTTCTCGGGATCCACCGGTGCGGGCTCGACGACGGCCGTGCGGGTCTCGGAGACGGTCAGCGACCGGGCCCCGGCCGCGGCCCAGTCCAGCAGTTGCTCGGTGGCGCCGTCGGTCAGGACGACCGAGGTGCCGCTGTTGCGGAGCATGTAGTCGACGCGCTTCGCACCGTACGAGGGGTCCAGCGGGAGATAGCCCGCTCCGGCCAGCCAGACGCCGAGCAGCGCGGCCACCATGACGGGCGTCCGCTCGAGACAGACCCCGACGGTGTCGTCGGGGCGCACCCCGGCCGCGCGGAGCTGCGCGGCCACCCCAGCGGCGAGGGCCATCAGCTCGGCGTAGGTCAGCACCTGGGTCCGGTTGCCGACCGCCGGCGCACCGGGGCGGAGCCGCGCCTGTTCGATGATGCGGTGCACCAGCATCGGGGCGTCGGCCAGGTCGCGCCCGGCGATCACCGGCGGGTCCTCGGCGCTCACCAGCATCAACCCGATGACGGGATCATGCGGGCGACGGGTGGCGACCTCGAGGAGCCGGATGTACAGCGTGACCATCTTGTCGACGGTGACCGCGTCGAACACGTCGGCGGCGTAGACGACGTCGCCCCGGGCCCCGCCGTCCGACAGCCCGTTGGTCAGAAACAGCTCGAAGTCGAACTTGGCGTACTCCACTGGGAATTCGACCCAGGACGCGGTCAGGCCCGGCCACCGCGGTAGCGGTGGTTCGCCCTGCTGCATAGTGATGATCGTTTCGAACAGCGGGTTCCGGTTGCGCACCGAGGACCGGCCGAGCCGTTCGATGACCTCGGCGAACGGCACCCGATGCCGGGAGAACCCGGCCAGCGCGGCGTGCCGGGTCCGCCGGATCACTTCGACGAAGTCGGGCTCGTCGGCCACGTCGATCCGTAACGCCACCATGTTGAGGAGCGGGCCGATCACGTCCTGCAACTCGGTGTCGGACCGGCCGAGCACCGGCGTCCCGACGACCACGTCGGGTTGCCCGCTGAGCATTCCGAGAAGCGCGCTGAAGCCCGCCGTGTAGACCATGAACTCGGTCGCGCCGCAGTCGTGGGCAAGGCGCCGGACGCGCGCGGCCAGGGCCGCGGGCACGGTGAAAGACGTCTGCGCACCCGGGCGGCCGCCCGCCGCACGCCGGGGCCGGTCCAGCGGCAGCTCCAGCTCCGGCGCTCCGGCCAGCGTGCGTGTCCAGTAGTCGAGATCCGCGCTCGACGGCGCCGTAGCGGCGGCAGCGACGTCGGCGTAGGTCAGCCGCGGTCGCTCCAGCACCGGCGGCTCGCCGGCCCGCACCCGGCCGTACCCCTCGGCGATCTCGTTCCACAGCAACGACATCGACGGTGCGTCGACCACGATGTGGTGTACGACCAGCACGACCAGCCACCGCCGGTCGGCCATCTCGTAGACGTGGACGCGCATCGGCGGCTGGGTCGCAAGAAGCAGCGGTTCGGCGGCCGCCGCGGCGGCGAGAGCGACCGGATCGGTCTCCTCCGACGTGTCGCCCACCCGGACCTGTACGGCGTCGGGCCGGTGGACGACCGGCACCGGCGCGCCGTCCCGATCCGTGAATCCGGTCCGCAGCACCGGATGCCGGGTCACCACGGCGGCGACCGCGGTGCGCAGGCTGGGAAGGTCCAGATCGCCGACGAGCTGGACTGCCTCCGCCACGTTGTAGGCCGCCGAGTCGCCGAGGATCCGGTCCACCAGCCAGAGCCACTTCTGTTCGGCCGACACATGCCGGGCCGGATCGCCCTGACCGGGCATCGCCCCGGCGGCCGGTTCCGCGTTGCCGGCCACGCGGGCCCGAGCGGCCTTCAGGCGGTCCTGAAGTTCACTCATCGGCGGTCTCCTCACCCAGCAGTTCGTGCTCGATGGCCAGCGCCAGCTCCGCGATCGTCGGATTGTCGAAGAGCAGCACCACCGGCAGGTCGACCTCCAGGGCCCGCCGTAATCCGCTGATGACCCGGGTGGCGAGCAGCGAGTGCCCGCCCAGGTCGAAGAAGTCGGCTTCGGCGTCGGTGGCCGGCAGGAAGCGGCCCCACACCTCGGCGACCAGCAGCTCGGACTCAGTACGCGGAGGACGGCCTTCGGCCGGCTCGTTCGAGGGAGCCGGCAGACGATTGCGGTCCACCTTGCCGCTGGCCGTCAGGGGCAACTCGCTGATCGAGATCAGATCGGCCGGGACCATGTACGCCGGAAGCCGCTCGCTCAGGAACTGGCGGACGGTGTCGCGGTCGACCACGCCGTTACGGCCGACGACGTACGCGAGCAGCTGTTTGTCCCCCGGTTGCGCCTCGGAAACCGTCACCACCGCCTCGGCGACGGCGGGGTGGCGGGCCAGGGTCCGCTCGATCTCGCCGAGTTCGACCCGGATCCCACGGATCTTCACCTGGTGGTCCCGGCGCCCCCGGAAGGTGATCGCACCGTCCGGCCCGCACACCGCCCGGTCCCCGGTGCGGTACAGCCGCGCCCCCGGCACGGCCGGATCGGGCAGAAACGCCGCCGCGGTCTTCGCCGGATCGTTCCAGTAGCAGCGGGCCAGCCCGACGCCACCGACGTACAGCTCGCCTTCGACATTCGGGGGAGCAGGCCGGCCGTCATCGTCCAGCACGTGCACCCGGTAATTCGTCAGCGCCCGGCCGATGGGGATCATCGGTAGGGCGGCGTCGGCGGGTGAACACGTGTGGATGGTGGCATCGATCGACGCCTCGGTCGGGCCCCACTGGTTGTGCAGCCGGCACGGCGTACCGGCGAACACCTCGTGGAACCGGCCGACGAGCTCGGGACGCAACGCCTCACCGCTGGACACCACGGTCCGCAGCGATGGCGGCGGACTCCCGGCCACCTCCTCGAGGAACAGGCCGAGCATGCTCGGCACGAAATGGAGCACCGCCACCTCGTGGGCCGCCGCCGCCCGTGCGATGGCCTGCGGGTCCCGGTGCAGGCCGGGCTCGAGCATCACCACCCGGCCGCCGACGATCAGCGGCCAGAAGAGCTCGACCGCCGAAGGGTCGAAGCTGAGGACCGTCTTGTGCAGGACGCCCTCGCCCGGGCGCAGCGGATGCCGCTGCTGCATCCAGCGCATCCGGTTCACCCAGCCGCGGTGCGGGATGGCCACGCCCTTGGGTTTCCCGGTCGAGCCCGAGGTGAAGTAGAGGGATACCAGATCGTCGGGATCGACCGGGACGCTCAACGGCTCGCCGGCCTCGCCGGTCACCGTGACCACCTCGACGTCGAGGCCGTCCACCGGACCGCACGGTGAGGCGTCGACGACGCAGTGACCGGCACCGGCCTCGGTGAGCAGGGTGTGTACCCGGGCGGGCGGGAGGTCGGGGTCCAAGGGGATGTACGCCGCTCCCGCGTGCAGCACACCGAGCAGCGCCACGAGCAGGTTCGGACCACGGTCGCACCAGACGCCGACCAGCGCCTGCGCGCCCACTCCCCGGTCGGCGAGGGTCCGGGCGAACGCGCGAGCCGCGTCATCGAGCTCGCGGTACCGGATCCGCCGAGATCCCGACTCGACGGCGACCGCGTCCGGCGTCCGGTCGGCCTGCGCCTGGATCAGCTCGTGCAGGGTGTGGGCGATGTCGAGATCCTGCTCGAGGTCGCCGCCGGCCGTCCGCGGCGGAAACTCGGTCATGCTGGAAAAGCGCGAGACCACATTCAGCTCCTTGGTTGGCGACGGCCCGCTAATCGGCGTCGATCCGGCGGTCGGGGTCGACGGCGATCACCATCAGCGAACGGACCAACTCGTCGACGAGAGCATCGATCAGCGCGGCATCGAAGCGGTCCGAGCGGTACTCGACGGCGCCGGTCAACCCGCCGGGCTCGCCGGCGCCGGTGAATTCCTCTTCCAGCAGAACCTCGATGTCGAACTTCGCCGCCGTGGCGGCCCAATTCTGGAATGTGAGGTCTACCGGACCCAGGTCGAGCGCCGGCTCAGCGCGGTCCGCGACCGAGAAGAGGATCTGGATCAGCGGGCTGCCGAACCGCCGTCGCGCGGGGTTCACCGCGGCGACCACCTTCTCGAACGGGGCGTCCTGGTGGGCGAACGCGCTCAGGTCGGCCTCGCGGACCCGGCCGAGCAGCTCGGTGAACGTCGGGCTTCCCGAGGTGTCGGTCCGCAGCACGACCGTGTTGGTGAAATAGCCGACGAGGTCGTTGAGCGCTTCGTCCGACCGCCCGGAGACCACCGTGCCCAGGGGCAGATCGGTCGCCTTTCCGAGCCTGGTGACGGCGGCGGCGAGAGCGGTGTGGATGACCATGAACAGCGTCGCGCCGGTCTGCTGCGCCAGTTTCACCGCGCTCCGATGGGTCTCCGCGTCGACCTGCAAGTGGCGGGTGCGGCCCGGTCCCGATCGTCCGGTACGGGGCTCGGACGCGAGCCCGGACTCCTGCGGCAGACCCGCCAGGCGGTCTCGCCAATAGCCCAGTTGGCGAGCCATGAGGCTGTCCGGGTCGAGCTCGTCACCCAGGAGTTCGTGCTGCCACAGCGCGTAATCGGCGTACTGCACCGGCAGCTCGGGCCACTGTGGAGCCCGGCCGGCCGCGCGGGCGGCGTAGGCCCGGCTCAGATCCCGGCAGAACACCGGCTCGGACCAGCCGTCGAAGGCCGCGTGGTGGACGACCAGGACGAGGCGGCCCCGGCTCGGACCGGTCCGTAACAACGCTCCGCGAAGCGGGATGTCCGTGCCCAGATCGAACGGCCGGGCGATGAACGCCCCCTCCTCGCCGGCCGGCACGTCGACGAGGAGAGGACCGAGCTCAGCCGGAGACACGACCCGCTGCTGCGGGACGCCATCGGTGTCCGGGAAGACGGTGCGCAGGCTCTCGTGCCGCACGACGACGTCGCGCAGCGCCCCCCGCAGAGCGCGATCATCCACGTCGCCGGAGAAGTCCCACACCAGCGGGACGTGATAGGAGGTGTCGGACGGATCCAACTGGTTGAGGAACCAGAGGCCGCTCTGGGAGAACGACAGGGGAATCACAACAGCTCGCCCTCGCGGGTCCGGCGCCGCAGAACCGGCCGCGCGGAGCGGGTGCGGCCGGCCAGCGTGCCGGCGAGGCCGGCCACGGTCGGCGCGTCGAAGATGTCGCGGACCGAGGCTTCCGCGCCCATCACCGTCCGGATGCGGTTGAGCAGCCGGGTTGCCATCAGCGAGTGCCCGCCCAGCTCGAAGAAGCTGTCGTCGGCGCCGACCCCTTCGACGCCCAGGATCTCGCCGAACAGGGCGCACAGCTGGTGCTCCTCCGGGCTCGACGGTCCCCGGCCGCCGGCGCGGTGATCCGGGACGGGAAGGGCCCGTACGTCGAGCTTGCCGTTGCCGGTCAGCGGCATCTCGGTCAGCTCCACGAACGCGGCAGGCACCATGTAGCCGGGCATCGACTCCGCGGCCGCCTTCTGGAGCGCGGCGGCCGGCACCCGGTCGTCGGCGGTGTAATAAGCGACGAGCCGCCGATCACCGGGCCGGTCCTCGCGGACGACGACCGTCGCCTGGCCGACCCCGGGCACCGACCGTAGGTGGTGCTCGATCTCGCCGAGCTCGATCCGGAACCCCCGGATCTTCACCTGGCCGTCGGCCCGGCCGAGGAACTCGAGCTCCCCGTTCGGGGTCCAGCGGACCAGGTCGCCGGTCTGATACATCCGCTGCCCGGGCGGACCGAACGGGTTGGGGATGAACCGTTCCGCGGTCAGCGCCGGGCGGCTCGCATATCCGCGGGCCAGGCCGGCTCCGGCGACGTAGAGCTCGCCGGTCACACCGGGCGGCACCAGGGCCAGCTTGTCGTCCAGCACGTACACGAAGGTGTTGATCAGGGGCGGGCCGATCGAGGCTCGGCCGAACGCGTCGGTCACGTCGGTGTCCAGCATGGCGATCGACACGTCGTCGGAGCATTCGGCCGGGCCGTACACGTTGGCCAGCGGCACGCCGGGCACCTGCCGATGCCACCAGCTGATCAGGTCGGGCGGTAGCTCCTCACCGTGGGCGAGCATCCACCGCAGCCCGGCCAGCCGCTCGACCAGCCGCGGCGTCTCCGCGCAGGACTCGAGCACGGCCCGCAGCAGGGAGGGGACGATCTGCACGATCGTGATGTTCTGCTCGGCACAGCATTCGGCCATGGCGACCGGATCGCGCGCGACGTCGTTGTCGACCGTGTGGACGCGGCCTCCGACCGCCAGCATGGTCAGCGACTGCCAGATCGAGACGTCGAAGGTCAGCGGCGCGTTGAACATCAGGACGTCGCGCTCATCCAGTTTGTACAGCTCGATGATCGCGTTCAGGTGGTTCGACAGACCCCGGTGGGGCACCAGAACACCCTTGGGGCGGCCGGTCGAGCCGGAGGTGAACACGGCGTAGGCCAGTTCGTCCCGGCTCGGCTGAGCGGCGAATCCCGCGACGTCGGCCTGGCCGGAGCCCGGCGCCACAACCCGGACCGGGAGCCCGGCGGAGGCGGCGATCGACTCGGCCCGGTCGAGCACGTCGGAGGCCGCGAGCAGCAGGCCCACCTCCCCGTCCTCCAACATCTGCGCCGCTCGCGAGACACCCGTGCTGACGTCGACCGGCATGAATCCGCAGCTGGCGCCGAGCACACCGAGCACCGCCGCGACATACCAGGGCGCCCGGTGGGCGAGCACCGCGACCAGCGTGTCCGGCCGGGCGCCCGCGGCCCGCAAGTCATCGGCGATCCGGGCGGCGATCCCGACCAGCTCGCGGTAAGTGATGCGGTCGTCCGCGCCGGAGACTGCGATCGCCTCCGGCCGCTGCTCGGCGATCTGCCGCACCATCGCGACCAGGTCGAGGGGCGGCTCGTCGGTGACCGGCCCGTTCCACTGTTCCAGCTGCAGGCGCCGTTCGGCCGCGGTGAGCAGGCTGAGCCGGCTGAGCGGCACGTCCGGGTCGGCCGACACGAGCGTCAGCAACCGCAGCAGCCGAGCGCCCAGCTGACCCACGGTGGCCGGGTCGAACAGGTCGGTCGCGTATTCGAAGACGGTTCGCACGCCGGCGGCGCTGCCGTCCACGCCGAGCTGCTGGAAGAAGTCGACCGAGAGGTCGAACTTGGCGGTGTCCAGCGGCTCCGGAAGCGCGGTGCTCACGACGTCCGGCAGCCGCAGCTCGTTGGTGGTGGCACCGTCGTCGAAGGCGAAGAAGACCTGGAAGACCGGGTGGTAGGCGCTCGACCGCTCCGGTCTCAGCGCCTGCACGATGCGTTCGAAGGGCACATCCTGGTGCGTGAAGGCGGCCAGATCGGTGTCGCGGGCCCGGTCGAGCAGGTCGCCGAAGGTCGGGTCGCCGGACAGGTCGAGGCGCAGCACCAGCGTGTCGACGAAGAACCCGACCAGCGATTCCAGTGCGCGGTCGCTACGCCCGGCGAACGCGGTGCCGAGCACGACGTCCCGGCCGGCGCCGTACGCCGACAGGACCGCCGCCAGCGCCGCGTGCAGCACCATGAACAGCGTGCAGCCCCGCTCGGCGGCCAGATCGACCAGATCGGCGTGCAGGCCGGGCGGGATGGTCAGCTCGGTGGTGCGGCCCCGGTAACTGGCCACCGGCGGTCGCGGCCGGTCCAGGGGCAGGGCGATCAGCTCCGGCGCCCCGGCCAGCGTCTCGGTCCAGTATTCGAGCTGCTTGGTGGTCAGCTCGCTGGGCTGCTCGTCGGTGCCCAGCAGGGCCTGGTGCCAGATCGTGTAGTCGACATACTGGACCGGGAGCGCGGCCCAGGACGGAGCCACGCCCGCGACGCGGGCCCGGTAGGCCGTCGACAGGTCCCGCGCCAGCAGACCGCCCGACCAGCCGTCGCAGGCGATGTGATGGACGAACAGGGCCAGGTGGCTCACCCGGCGGTCGCTGATCAGCAGCGCCGCGCGGAACGGAGGTTCGCTGCGCAGGCTGAAGTCGAGGTCGGCCAGCTCCCGGACGACCTCGTCGATCTCGTCGGCGGCGACCCGGCGTACGGTCAGCGGCGTCGTGACGGCCGACGGGTCCAGCACCATCTGCGCCGGTTCGCCCGCCTCCTCCGGGAAGATCGTGCGCAGCGTCTCGTGACGGACCATCACATCCCGGAGCGCCCCGGCGAGCGCCTGGTCGTCGACCTCGCCCTCCAGCCGCCAGAGATAGGTCAGGTTGTACGCAGCTCCCGATTCGCCGTAGCGGTGCAGGAACCACATCCGTCGCTGGGCGAAGGAGAGCGGGATCCGCGCGGGCCGGTCGACCGGGTGGAGCTCGGGCCGGCGCTTCGCGGCCGTCATCGGGCACCGCCTTCTGAGCCGACCAGGCCGGCCATGGCCGCGGGCGTACGGGCGGTCAGCACCGAGGCCATCGAAAGCTCGATGCCGAAGGCTGCCTTGACCCGAGAGATCAACCGAATGGCGTGCAACGAGTGGCCGCCGAGGAGGTAGAAGTCGTCGTCCGGCGAGATGTCGGCAAGGCCGAGGACATCGGCCCAGACCGCCACCATCCGCTGCACGGACGCGTCGCCGGGACCGGCCGAGCCGATCCGGCGCACCTCGATCGGGGACAGCGCGTCCCGGTCGACCTTGCCGTTACCGGTCAGCGGCAGGGCATCGAGGAATTGTACGGCCGCCGGTACGGCCGACGGGGGAAGCAGCCGGCCGAGCGACTTCTGCAGCGCCTCGGCCTGCACGTCGCCGAACCCGTCGCGGCGGACGACGTAGGCGTCCAGGTGGGTGACCAGCCCGGTGTCGTCCCGCCGGGCGACGACGGCGGCGGCCTCGACACTGCGCTGACGCCGCAGCAGCGTCTCGATCTCCAGCAACCCGATCCGGTGGTCGCCCACCTTGACCTGGTCGTCCAGCCGGCCCAGCACCTCGACGCCGGCCCCGGGCACCAGGCGCCCGACATCACCGGTCCGGTACGGCGGTGCTCCGCGCTCACCGAAGCCGGCCCGCCCGGCCCGCACCTCGTCGAGATAGCCGATCCCGATCCCGGGGCCCGAGACGACCACCTCGCCCGGGACCCAGGGCGGGACCGGGTGCCCGGACTCGTCGACCACGGTCAGCGCGGAGTCACCCAGCGACGTGCCGACCGGGATCGAGGCGCAGCGCGGATCGACGGGAAGTCGCACCAGCGCGCACGACGCGCCGATCGTGGTCTCGGTGGGGCCGTACTCGTTGTAGACGCGCAGTCCGGGGTTCAGCCCGGCCACGCGCTCGGCCAGGCTCGGAGGAAGCGACTCACCACCCACCACCAGCACCTCGGTCGGCAGCCAGCCGGCGGCCGGCTCGGCGATCAGTGCCGCCAGTCGCGACGGCGTTATTTTGAGCGCCTCCACCGGCCGGTCGGTGAACTCGGCGGCCAGCAGCCGCGGGTCGGCGGCCCGGTCCGCGTCGACCAACCGCACGCATCCGCCGCTCGTCAGCGGCAGGAAGACCGCCGTATAGGCCAGATCAGCCGCCATCGTCGAGACGGCGGCGAAGCTCGCGCGGTCCCGCAAATCCAGTTCGGAGCGGCTGGCCGCCGCGTAGTGGGCCAGCTGGGTGTGTCCGATGACCACGCCCCGGGGCTCGCCCGAGGTGCCCGACGTGAACATCACGTAGGCCACGTCCGACTCGGCGGCCGGGCTGGGTTGTGCTGTGGCGGTCGGGGGCGGGCATGGCGGAACGGCGACGGCATCGACCGAGCAGGTGAACTCCTCGAGGGTTCGGGGAACCAGCACCAGCTCGGCCTCCAGGTGCCGCAGGATCGTCTCGATCCGGCCCCGCGGCCACTCGGGGTCCAGCGGCACGAACGCCGCACCGGCCAGCCAGCAGCCCAGAATCGCCGCCGGCGTGTCCGCGGTCGCCGGGGCCAGCAGGGGCACCTGGTCTCCCGGGCGGACACCGTGGTCGGTCAGGGTGGCCGAGATCGACTCGGCCCACGCCGCCAGCTGCCGGTAGGTCGTGACGTTGGCGCCGCAGCGGATCGCGGGATCGTCGGGAACACGGCCGGCCTGGTGAAGGAATCGGCGGAGCACCGAATCGTGCCGGGCCGACTGCGGGGAGAGCGTGCTCGCGGTCATTCTCGCCTCCCTGGCGCTACGGCCGGACGACCGCGACGGGCCAGTCCTCGGGCTCGTCGATACGGGAGATCAACGGCAGGTCCCGGATGTCGCCGTGGCCCAGGACCCACATCAGGAACCGGTCGACGCCCATTCCGAAGCCGGAGGTCACCATCGGGAGCTCCTGCTTCATGTGGACGTACCACGCGTACTCGCGCTCGTCGACGCCGTGCAACGTCATGGATCTGCGCAGTGGCTCGGCGTCGGAGTGCCGCTCGCCGGCGCCGACCACCTCGCCCATGCCGAAGAACAGATCGGCGGCTCGGGCCGTCCGGAACCGGTCATCGCCGGCGGCCTGGTAGAACGGCACCGCCAGGCTGTCGTAATGGTGCACCCACAGGAATTCGCTGACCCGGTCCAGCAGCAACTGCTCGCCCTTGCGGGTGAGCACGCGCCAGGTACCTTCGTCGCGGACCGTGCCCGGCACGTCGGCGACGCGCGCGGCCGCCTCCTCGAACGTCATCTGCTCGAATGCACCGCTGCCCGCCATCCGCACCAGATGGGAGACGTCTCCGCGAGCCGCCTCCAGCCGCTCACCGAGGTTCTCCAGAATGGCGCCGGACAGCGCCTTGACGTAGCCGGTCACATAGGCGATCACCGCGTTCAGGTCACCGGGGATCTCGGCCTCGCTGTGCGTGTACTGGCCGAGATGGGTCTCGTCGGCCTGCTCCGCCCGGAACGACGGCATGATCGTGTAGCAGCCGCCCGGGGCGACACGGCACCCGTACTCGAGCGCGAACTGCATGGAGTCGGCGAGATAGGTGTGCACCCCGGTCACCGTCACCGGCACCGGCTCCGCGTCGCTGCCCAGCGCGGTCGGGCAGGTCACCGTACGCGTCGTGATCGGGAGGAAGAGATGCTTGAGGCCCTGCCCTGCGGCATAGCGGACGGTTTCGCTGTGCACCACGTCATTGAGCTCGGCGATCAGCCCGTACCAGCCGGAGCGCAGGTCGTCGATGACCGTCCGGGGGTTGTTGCTGTCACGCCGGCCCACCGGGTTGATGGAGACACGCGTGGTGTCGAACGACGTCACCGGCCATCCTCCTCGATCGTCATGCGAGCCCCCGGGTCGGGAGCGATGTTCTGGTTGTGCCGCATCAGGTTGTCCGGGTCGTAGCGCCGTTTGACCGCCGCGAGCCGCCGGTACCGGTCGGCACCGTAGATGTCGACCGATCCGAGCGTCGGCTGGTCCTGTACGTAGTTGACGTAGGAACCGCCGTAATGCCGATCCGCGAGCCGCGCGATGCTGCGCCGGGACCAGGCCGCTTCCTCGTCGTCCTGGTCCGGATCCAGCCAGTGCGCGGAGGCGGTGTACATGTACGGCGCCGCCCGTCCCGGGAAGGCGGACTCCTCTTCCGGGACGTCGGTGATGGCCCCGCGGAGGTATTCGAAGTCGACGCAGGACAGCGGCGATCGGATGTCCTCGGCGTTGGCGATCATCGCCTCGGCCACCGCCGGGCCGAGCTCACTGAGATAGCAGGTCTTGGTGAAGTAGCGGTGCCCGGCCGGCTCGCTGTGATCGCCGAGGGCCTGGAGCTCGGCGAAGGACATCTCACGCTCCAGCCTTCCGGCCGGAGCGGCCTTGTCGAACAGCGGCCGGATGGCGCCGTCTCCGTCGTGGGGGTCGCCGAGCCAGGCCGCGGTGAGCTGCAGGACAGGCCGGCCGTTCAGCTTGGCCGGGATCCAATCCTGATTGGAAGCGATCTTGAACGCCCCGACCGCGTGCAGATCCGCCGACTGGTGTTCCGCGAAGTCGCGATAGGCGGCCAGCGCATCCGCCGCGTCGTCCAGCGGATAGATCCCGGTCCGGTGGACGACCGGGCCGACCGGGCGCAGGCGAAGGGTGAACCGGGTGACAACGCCGAAGTTGCCACCGCCACCGCGCAACGCCCACAGGAGCTCGCCCTGCTCGCTGTCGGTGGCCTCGACGATCGACCCGTCCGGCAGGACGACCTCGGCCGCGACGATGTGGTCACAGGTCAGGCCCCATCGGCGGGCGAGCCAGCCGTATCCACCACCCAACGCGAGCCCGCCCAGCCCCGTGTGCGAGACCACGCCGGCCGGACACGCGAGCCCGTGCGGGATGGTGGCGGCGTCGAGATCCCGGAGCAGGCACCCGCCCTGCGCCGTTGCCAGCCGGGCCCGCGGATCGACCGAGACGCCGGACATCAGCGACAGATCGATCATGACCGTGTCGTCCGAGACAGCCTTGCCGGCGACATTGTGGCCGCCCCCGCGCACGGTGACTGAGAGGCCGGCGGACCGCGCGTACCGCAGCACCGCCGAGACTTCAGCGGCATTCACGCACCGGGCAATCAGTGCCGGCCGCCGATCGTGCACCGCATTCCACACGGACCGGTGCTTGTCGTAGGACGGGGCGACCGGCGTAATGGCACGGTCGCCCAGGAGTGATTCGATACGAATGATTGCCGACCCCCCGGATCAGTCAGATCAGTCTTGTCGCAGCTGGAGGCATCTCCGACGCCCTGCAAGCCCGAATCCGTTGCTATTTGACCATGATCAGCAGCACCTGTCGAGGCCCAAGATCTCCCGGCACCGCATAGACGCTGGTCAGCGCGCCTTTTTTCACATACAGTGACGGTGGTTGATCAAGATTTGTTATTTGACCGCCCGCACGACCGCCATCGAATTGCTCCACCAGTAAGTACAGTCGTCGGGTGGCACCAAACCGCGGACGACCTCGACCGAGAAGCCGCTGAAGTGTTCGAGAAGCCGTCGCTGATGCCGGCGGCTCAACGAATCAATCTCGTTGCTGTAGTAGCTGAACACCCCGCCGGGCCGCAGATGAGCCGCCGCGTGCGCAAAGAAATGGGCGGCGAAGGTGACGTCCTCGACGACGTACTGCATGTATTCGGTCTCGTCGGCCGGGTAGGTGTCGAAGAATATCCCGTCGTAGAGACCGAGTGTCGGCAGCGTCTCCTGCCACGGCCCGAGGATCAACCTGGTATCCGCCTCAGGAACCGTTTTCTGCCAGTTGGCGAATGCCTGCGCAACGTCCTCGTTGGCTTCCAGAACAGTGTATGAGCGAATGCCGATGTCCTGCATATAGGTGGCGGAGATGCCCATTCCGAAACCGATTTCCAGGATGTCGCCACCACCGGCTGCGACCTGCGTGGCCATGGCGCGCATCAGCGGCGCCTCCCAGTCCTGCATGACCTGCTGGCCCTCGATGATCAGCTCATCGGCCGCATAGTGGGCGTCGCTGTCCCGCCATCCACCGGCGATGGCCGGACGATCGGATCCGGTGACCATGTCCGCGGCGAGCCGGTCGAGGTGCGTGAGGTCGTCGACCAGCTCCTCGCCGGCCCGCTGCAGCCACCATTCCCTCTGCGCCGGGCGCGGGGTGCGGATGAATGCGTCGGCCGGTTCGACGGTGACGGCCAGCTCGGCCGAACGGTGCCTGAACACAGACGTTCTCCTCCTCTGCTGAGATGGTCAGGTCGGGCTTCCCGCTCGAGTCGGCCGCCGCGCGGCCAGCGCCTCCACCAGGAGGGTCTGAACGGCGACGCGGTCGACCTTCCCCGCGGTCGTGAGCGGCAGTCGCTCGGCGGTGACGGTCACCGTGGGCAGCATGTACGCCGGCAGGCGGCGGGACGCCTCATCGATCACCGAGGCGTCGTCGCCGACGATCAGCGAGGCCAGCACCGGCTCGCCGGTGCGCGCCGCCACCAGCACCGTGGCGACGTCCTGGACACCGGGGCAGTCCCGCAGCACCGCGTCGATCTCCTCCAGCTCGATCCGGTAGCCGCGCACCTTGATCTGGTTGTCCCGTCGCCCGAGGAACTCGAGGACGCCGGGCTCGCACTCGCGAACGAGGTCGCCGGTCCGGTACGTCCGGTGCCGCTCACCGCCGACCTCGATGTCCCGGAAGCGTTCCGCCGTCAGCTCGGGCCGGCCGAGGTAGCCGTCAGCCAGGACTCCGCCGACGTACAGCTCGCCGGCCGATCCCGTGACCACCGGGCGGCCGGCGTCGTCCAGGATCCACAACCGGCGGCCGGGCAGGGCGGAGCCGATCGGCAGACCGCCGCCGGTGACCGGCACGGGGTCTGTCCCGGCGAGCCGGAATGCCGTCGCGGTCACCACGCACTCGGTCGGTCCGTACCCGTTGACCAGATCGATGTTGTGGAACGGGCTGTCGCGCCACCGATAGACGTCGGCCAGCGACGCGGCCTCCCCGCCGATCACCACCAACCGCAGCGTTCGCAGGTCGGACGCCTCGATCATCTCGGCATCCGGCAGCACGGCACGCCAGTACGCCGTCGGCAGCTGGAGGACGGTGATGCCGTGCTCGGCGACGAAGCGTCCGAGCGCCGCGGCATGGAGTACCTCGCGGGGGCGGGTCACCACTGTGCCCCCGGCCAGCCAGGTCGGCCAGATCTCCTCCTGCGCGACGTCGAAGCTCAGCGACGCGAACTGCAGCACTCGGTCGCCGGGCGTCATCCCGAAGTAGTCGGCGGCCGCGGCGGCATGCCGGGCCGCGGCGGCATGCCCGACGACGACCGCCTTGGGGCGACCGGTCGACCCGGATGTGTAGATGGCGTACGCCGGGCTCTCCGGCGCTGCTCCGGGCGGCGCGGCGGCGGTCTGGGCGACGAGGTCGGGAGAGACGACCATCCGGCATCCGGCGTCGCGCAGGGCTTCGGCTCGCCGGGCGACGGGGTGGGCCGCGTCGAGCGGAACCGCGCAGGCGCCGGCGCGCATCGTGGCGGCCAGCGCGAGGACCGCTTCGGCCGACCCGTCGGCCAGGACGGCCGCGCGGTCGCCGGGCGCCAGCCCCGCCTCCACCAGTGCCGAGGCCAGCGCGTCGACCCGGACGTCGAGCTCGGCGTAGGTGAGCCGGACGTTCTCCCCGATCAGCGCCGGGCTGCCGGGCCGAGCGGCGGCGCCGCGGCGCAGGATCTCGTCCAACGTCTGAACCGGAGACACCACGATGCGCCGCTCCTCCAACTCCGCCTGGTGCGTGAGAAGACGCCCTGGCTTCGTCCTTGATGGACGAACGGTACCCGTTCGAGGAGCGCTTCGGGTGACCCGTGCGGACCGCTGCCGGGCTCGCCGGAGAAATCCTTTGCGACTACGCTACCTCTCTCGAAGAGATGGGGATCTATTGAGACGGTACGACCATGCCTGACCCGACCCTTCCGGAGCCGCCCGGCCCGGGGCCGCGCTGGCTGCCGAGGCTGCTGCGCCAGGCGGCGTTCCGGCGCTATTGGTCAGCTCAGACAGTGTCGCTCTTCGGCGACGAGGTGTCCACTTTGGCCATACCGCTGCTGGCGGTGCTGGCCACCGGGGCCGGTCCGGCGCAGATGGGCTATCTCACCGCCGCCGGTCTCGCGCCGAACCTGCTGTTCTCGGTGCTCGCCGGCGCATGGGTGGATCGCTACCCGCACAAGCGACGAGTCATGATCGCGGCCGACCTCGGCCGGGCCCTGCTGCTGGCCGCCGTCCCGGTGCTGTGGTTCGCCGAGATGCTGACCCTGCCGCAGCTGTACGTGGTCATGTTCGCTGTGGGCACGCTGTCGATGGTGTTCCAGGTGGCCTACAGCAGCCTGTTCGTCGCCCTGGTGGCTCGCGATGACTACCTCGACGCCAACGCCCTGATCAACGGGTCACGAGCGATGTCGTCGGTGGCTGGGCCCAGCATCGGTGGCGTGCTCGTGCAGGTGTTCAGCGCACCGATCGCGGTAATCGTGGACGCGGCGTCCTACTTGTTCTCGGCCTTGCTGCTGGCCCGGACGAAGGCGGTGGAAATTGCGCCGTCCACCCGCAAGGGCGCTCTGAGCAACGCCGTCTCCGGGCTCCGATATCTCGCTCGGTCGGTGACACTTCGCTCCATCCTGCTGGCCAGCACGACGCTCAACCTCTTCAACTATATGTTCGAGGCGTTGTTCATCCTCTACGCCACCACCGAGCTCAACGTAAGCGCCGGGCTACTCGGCATCGTCATCGGCGCCGGTGCGACCGGCGGCCTGATCGGGGCCGTCGTCACCGGTCGGATCACTCGCCGGTTCGGCATCGGCCCGACGCTCGTGGCTGCCTATGTCATCTTCCCCGCACCGCTGATCCTGGTTCCGTTCGCCGACGGTCCGCTGATCCTCGTGCTGGCGATGCTGTTCGTCGCCGAGTTCGTCTCCGGGATGGGCGTGGTGATGCTCGACATCAACGCCGGCGCGGTTCAGACGGCCGCCACCCCACCGCCGATGCTGGCCCGCATACAGGGCGCGCGCCGCACCGTCAACTACGGCATCCGTCCGATCGGCGCCCTGCTCGGCGGTGCGCTGGGCGCCACGATCGGGCTGGAACCCACGGTCTGGATCGCGGTGTGCGGTGGGCTGTTGGGCGTGCTGTGGATCATCTTCTCGCCGCTACCGAGACTGCGCGCGCTGCCCGAGCCTGATCTGGAAGAGCCCCCTGGCCAGGGCACCGCGGCGGTACGCTGAGGCCCGTATCCAGGGCGGGAGGTCCGATAGCTCGGCTCAGGTAGGCGAGGCCGCGCGCTGGCGGGCCTGACGTAATGCGCCGGCCGCGGGTGCGATGCGGTCGGAGTCAGGGTGTGTAGTCGGTAGTCAGGCGGTGCCACACCTTCCGGTAGCCCTGATCAGCCCAGGCCACCGACCTGGGCTTTCGTCTCTTGGGCCTGGAGCCTGACCCGCCGGGACAGCCCGGCGGCCGGGCGTGGAGCCGGTGTTGCAGTTGGCGGCCCCTCGCCTCGGGTGGCCTTCTTGACTGCGTACCTCTAAGAGAGCGCCGAGAGCAACTCGCCGCAGAAAGCCGGCAGGTCGTCGGGCTTGCGGCTGGTGATCAGGGCGTTGTCGACGAAGACTTCCTGGTCGACCCAGGTGGCGCCGGCGTTGGTGAGGTCGGTGCGCAGGCTGGGCCAGCTCGTGAGGGTGCGGCCGCTGACGGCGCCGGCTTCGACGAGGGTCCACGGGCCGTGGCAGATGGCGGCGACGGGTTTTCCGGTGGCCACGAAGTCGCGGACGAAGCGCACGGCGTCGGTGTCGGCGCGCAGGAAATCGGGATTCGCGACGCCGCCCGGCAGGACCAGGGCGTCGTAATCGGCGGCGTCGGCGTCCTTGGCCAGCTTGTCCACGCTGTACGTTCCGGCCTTGTCCATGTGGTTGACGGCCTGGATCTTGCCGTCCTTGATGGAGATCAGTTCGGCGGTGCCACCGGCCGATTCCACGGCCTTGCGGGGCTCGGTGTATTCGACTTCTTCCACGCCGTCGGTGGCCAGGAAGGCAACGCGCTTGCCCTGGATCGAGGTGGTCATTCCGGTTGCCCCTTCGTCGATTAAAAGATCAGTAACCGCGGTTCCCCACGGCGGCCCGGGCAAACGCCGGCGTGCGGCCGTTGGCCAGCTGGGCGACGAACCAGGCGCCGAAACCGCAGATGGCGACGGCGAGGATCTCGAGAAGGTAGAGGCCTGTTCCGGCGGCGCGATCGGGGTTGCCGACGCGCACCATGAGAATGACGGCGAACAGGAAAAGGACGCCCATGTTGAGCAGTGTCCGCAGGACGCCGAGGCGCTTGGTGTCGGCGCGGCGCACGAAAGCGAGATCAATGGCGCTCGCCGTCGCGGCGAGGATGCCGCCGACCAGGCCGGCCACGATGTTCCAGTAGGCCAGCGTTCCCAGAATGTCGGGGCCACCCAGTTGGTTCGCGGTGTCGAAGATGAGGGCCATCGCGAACAGCCCCAGCGGGAACATCACCAGGATGGGTTGCACCGCCTGGTTTGCGATCTTGAGTCGGCTCTCCATGCGGGTTCATCGCCCTTCCACCTGCGCTTTTACAGGATCGACAGTGGCATCCATCGTTGGCCTACCCGGCCTGTTCGCCCATGAAACGCCACAACCCGGTCAGAGTGACGGGGCCCTCAGGCGGAGTCAGCCTTCTCGCTATCTGCCACATGGCAGATTGATGTGTAGCGGATAGCCGCCTGGCGTGTTGTACTACCAGTAGAGCAAGAAGGGCGGAGACGGAAGAAGGGAAGACGGAAAACAAACGGCACCCGGCGGCAACCGGGTGCCGTTCTTGCCTCTGTCCACTGTTGCTCTGTCTTCGATCAACAGCGGGGCGAGGATAGTACGTCTCTTGCGCCATACTGGCCCGCATTTCCTCTCCTCGCAAGCCTCAGCCGAGAGGAGTGCGCCATGAGCAAACGTACCTACTACCGTGGGCCGGACGCTGTGGTCACCGACGAACTCTTCATCTGGCGGACCACGCCGGTGAAAAGCTTCGCCGTCCGCGACCTCCGTAACGTCGGGCAGGTACGAGCAATCGCCGAACCCGCTTCTTCAGTGAAGGTCTCCGTAGCAGCCGCCGTCACCGTTGGGGTGATCGGAGCCGGCTGGACGGTGCTTGAGCCTCCGCACGCGTATGCCATCGGACTGATGGCCGTGACGGTTCCCGTGGCCTGCGCCGTTCCGTCGATGTTCCGTCGCTCCCGGGCGTGGGAGCTGTACGCCACGGTCCGTGGCACCGAGGTGATGCTCTACTCCTGTGGCGAGGAACGGCAGTTCAACCAGGTCAAACGTGCTTTGAGGAGGTCCATGGAGGATGCCCGGCCACCGGCGGGGGACTTGAATCTCGCTGCCGCTTGACGGCTGCGAGCGGGTGACGTGGGTTTCCTGGGCGAAACGGCACCCGCACCGCGGTCGTTCTGGTAACCGTAATAAGATGAGCCGCCTCGCTGATAGCCAGTAGGCAATCAGCGAGGTAGCATCCTGCACCGACCTTGCTTCCGCTGCCACTTCAACGATGAAGGACCTATGGCCGAGGGCGATTCGCCTACCGTTGCGCGTTTGCGCGTCCGTCGTGCCCTCCGAGAGGCGCGCGATGGGGCCGAGCTCACCCAAGCGCAGGTGGCCGAGGAACTCGAGTGGTCACTCAGCAAGGTGATCCGGATCGAGAACGGCGATGTCACGATCTCCGTTGGCGATCTCCGTAACTTGCTCAATCTGCTGGGCGTGCGCGACAAGGACAGGGTCAACTCCCTGCTCGCCGACGCGCGACTCGCTCGCGCCCGGCAGCGGGCCGCGGCCGGATGGTGGCAAGAGGGGCGGTTCCGCGAACTCGCGTCCGATCACCTGCGCAAGTTCGTCGAGTACGAGGCCGAAGCGTCGAAAATTCGATCGTTCAATATCTTCTACGTGCCAGGTCCGCTGCAGACCCCGGACTACGGGACAGCGTTGACCGGAACGTGGGTGGAGGAAGTGGACGACTTCACCCGGGAGAAGGTCCGCGTCCTGGTCGATGCCCGGCGGCGCCGGCGGGAAGGGCTCATGGCCAGGGGCGGCTCCCTGGAGTACCTCATTCTCGTCGATCAATCTGTGCTGCTGCGAACGTTCGGCGGGGCCGAGCTGTTCGCGCGCCAGTTGCGCCAGATCGTCGAGCTCTGCAGTGGCAGCTTGTTCAAACTGCGCATGCTTCCCTTCGACCTTGGTGTCGCCATCGCCAACAACGGCAGTTTCGAGCTTGCCACCGTTGGCGCCGGCCTTTCCGCGCATGAGGTTCTGTACAGGGAGAACGGCGTGGGCGACGAGATCGTGGAAACGCCCGCCGAGACCAAGCGACACCGCATACGGTTTGACCAACTTTGGAGTGTTGCGGCGACCGAAGGCGACACCCTTGCCTACGTGAAGCAGCGCATCAATGAGCTCGAAGCAACCCGCTGAAGCTTGTTGAATTGAATATTAAATACTGGTTTCAGTGAGTCTCAGGAGAGAATGTCAGATGAGCGAGTCGGGTGTGTCGCAGTGGCACCGGAGCAGCCGGTGTGCCAGCGGCAACTGCGTTGAAGTGGCCAAAGATGGCGACAACTACCTGGTCCGGGACAGCAAGAACCCGCAGGTGGCGCCGTACTCGTTCACCAAGGCCGAGTGGGATGCCTTCGTCGCCGGCGTGAAGGCGGACGAATTCAGCTTTTGATGTCGTAGCCGTACCCCGCCCGCCTCGTGGAGATCCATCAACCCGGGCGGGCGGGGCCGGCGCCTCTCCCTGAGGTAGCGGTACAACTGTCGGATTTCGGCATCGCGGGGGTGCCGTAAAACGGACGAATCGTGATCAAGCAGAAACTTGGCGTGTCCAAAGAGGTCATTGCGGTCATTTCTGCTTCATCCCGAGTATTCATTCCTGCCGTGTGGTCGAAGGTTCGCTTACCGTGGACTTCGGGAACCGCACGGAGGTGTGCAGATGAGTCGGAACACGCAAGAGCTCTCGTGGCGACGCGCGACGAAGTGCTCAGGTGGCACGTGCGTCGAGGTCGCCCGATCGGGCGACAAGGTCCTGGTTCGTGATTCGAAGAGCCCCGAAGCCGTTCAGGAATACACGAGCGCGGAGTGGAGCGCATTCACCGCCGCGGTCAAGAGCGGCGAGTTCGACTTCACCTGAGACTTCGCCTGAGGCGAAGTCGACTTGAGTGCTGACGGGCCGCCGGCCGTCAGCCCGTACGCGGCGCGACTTCACGCGCCGAAAAGGGTGAGCAGGGCTCTGATGCCACGGCGACGGATGACGCTGGCCATGGACAGCTCACCCCGGCAGAAGGTCTCGAACGCCCGCCAGCCCAACGGAGTGCCCATCGTCAGGTGGACTATGGCGGGATGGCGTGAGAACGCGCCCAGCAATCGTCGACCAGCGGCCATCTCCGGGGCGAGCTCCGCGGCGACGCGACGCTCGTAGGCGTCCAGGTCGCCGGTGGCGGCGGCCTGGCCGGCCCAGGCGCCGGAGCGTAAGGCGTAGCTGATGCCCTCGCGGGTCCACGGTTCGAGCAGGCCGGCAGCGTCGCCGGTGACCAGGACGTGACCCTTGCGCAGCGGCGAGTCGGGGCGGCGGCAACGGGTCAGGTGGCCGGAGTCGCGGCGGACCTCGCGGGCGTCGAGGCCGAGACGGTGGACGAAGTCGTGCAGGTAGCGCTTGGTGTCGGCGCCGTTGCCCTTGGCCATGATGACGCCGACGGTGAGCTCGTCGTCCTTCGGGAAGACCCAGCCGTACGAGCCGGGGAAGGCGCCCCAGTCGAGCAGGACCCGGCCGCGCCACGTCGCGCGGTCGGCGTCGGTCGCCGCCAGCTCGACCTCGAGGCCCAGGTCCTGCTGGTCGAGGGTGACCCCGACGTGGCGGGAGGTGATGCCGGCCGAACCGTCGGCGCCGATCACCACCCGGGCTGTGATCTCCTCACCGTCGGCCAGCGTGACGGTGACCGCCTGGTCGTTCTCGCTCACGGCGCGGACCTGGCTGTTCTGCCGGACGGTGGCGCCGGCCGCGGTCGCCGCCTTGGACCAGGCCAGGTCGAACTCGTCCCGGCGGACCAGGGTCAGCACCGGGCGGCCGCTCGCGTGGCGGGTGAAGGAGCGGCGGCCGTCGCGGGTGAAGGTGATCGCGTTGATCGTGTCCCGGGCCGGCACGTCGATGAGCGGGGCCGAGAGGGCGAGTGAGCTGCCGAGGAGGCCGCCGCCGCACGTCTTGTAGCGCGGGTGCTCGGCCCGTTCCAGGACGAGGGTGCGCGCTCCGGCCGTGGCGGCCGCGTGCGCCGCCGACAAACCGGCCGGCCCGCCGCCGACCACCACCACGTCCCAAGCCGGCTCCACGATCACGGCGGCATTCTATCCAGGGTTCTATGTACGATCGTACGCATGGCAACCACGGTGCCCGCGGCGCGCTCACCGCGCCGGTACGACCCGGAGCGTAAAAGCCGCATCATCGACGCCACCATCGACGTGGTGGCCGATCACGGCGTGGCCGGCACCACCAGCCGGCGGATAGCGGCGGCGGCCGACGTGCCGCTCGGCTCGATCACCTACCACTTCGACAGCATCGACGACCTGCTCGCCCAGGCGTTCCGGCGGCTCTCCGAGCAGATGTCGCCTCGCTACGAGGCGCACTTCGCGGACGTACGCGACCTCGAGGGCTTCGCCGACGCGGTGGCCGACCTGATCAACGGGGACGCCGGCGGCACCGAACGCGACTGGGTGGTCTCCTACGAGCTCTACCTGGCCGCGCTGCGCGACCCCGCCCTGCGCAGCGTGACCGACTCGTGGATGCGCCGCTCCCGTGCGGTGCTCGAGCGCTTCATCGACCCGGTGACCGCCCGCGGGGTGGACGCGCTCATCGAGGGCCTCGTCATGCACCGCACCCTTTCCACCGCCCCCTTCGATCGCGCGGAGACCCGTTCGATCGTGCGCCGCCTGCTCGGAGTTCCGGAGTGACCACCACCGCCTCGACCGCGCCGGAGGTGCGGGCGGCCACCCGCGCCGTCTACCTGGCCTTCATCTTCGCCGGGGTGGCCGCCGCCAGCTGGGCCGCCCGCATCCCGCAGGTGCGCGACGAGCTGGGGCTGAGCCCGTCACGGCTCGGCCTCGTGCTGCTCTCGCTGGCCGCCGGCTCGATCGTGTCGCTGCTGCTCGCCGGGCAGATCGTGTCGCACTTCGGCTCCCGGCGGACGGTCGGCGCGATGGGCGTGCTGCTCGGTTTCGCCATGGTCGGCGCCGCCGTCGGCTTCCGGCACGGTGTGCTGCCGGTGGTGGTGTCCCTGTTCTTCTTCGGCTTCGCCAACGGCGCCTGGGACGTCGGCATGAACGTCCAGGGCGCGATCGTCGAGCGGCGGCTCGGGAAAGCGATCATGCCGCGCTTCCACGCCGGTTTCAGCGTGGGGACCGTGGCCGGCGCGCTCGTCGGCGCGGCGGCGGTGGCTTTTGACATTTCGGTCACGGCCCATCTGGCGGCCACTGCCGTCGTGATCGCGGTGGTCGTCGTTTTGTCCGTACGCTCGTTCGGGCCGGACGACGACGGCCCGGCACCCGCCGTCACCCCGTCCGATCCCACGATGGTCGGCTCCACCGCGCCGGTGACCACACAGAGTCGCCTCGCCCGGGCGCTGACCACGTGGCGTGAGCCCCGCACGATCCTGGTCGGTGTCTTCGTGCTGGCCTTCGCCTTCACCGAGGGGGCCGGCATCGACTGGATCAGCGTCTCCATGATCGACAGCCACGGGGCGTCGGCCGCCGTCGGCACGCTGGCCTTCGCCGTCTTCCTGGCCGCCATGACAGCCGGCCGCTGGTTCGGCCCACCCCTGCTCGACCGGTACGGCCGTGTGCCCGTGGTCCGCGTCCTGGCCGTGGTCTCGCTGGCCGGGCTGGCCCTGTACATTTTCGGGCCGAACACGCCGGTCGCCTTCCTCGGCGCCCTCCTGTGGGGCCTGGGCGCGTCGCTCGGCTTCCCGGTCGGCATGAGCGCCGCCGCGGACGACCCGGCCCACGCCGCCGCGCGGGTCAGCGTGGTCGCGTCGATCGGCTACTGCGCGTTCCTGGGTGGACCGCCGCTGATCGGCTTCCTCGGCGATCACGTGACGGTCAAGAACGCCCTCGTAGCCGTGGCCGTGCTACTCATCGTGTCGATCACTCTGGCGGGATCGGTCAAGCAACTGCCGGAGGCACGCTAGGCACGCCGGGGCCACGGCGCCCACAGCACGGGCGCGGCGAAACCGCTACGCCGGGCCTCACGGCCGTCCTGCCGCGTCAGCGGACCTTCTCGGCGGCCGTTGACGCCCACGCCGATCAGCCGGGTCTCGAACCAGGAGCCACCGACGCCGCGCCTGACTCGCTCCCACAGACCACCCTCGACCAGGGCGTACGCCTGGGTCCGGAGCACCTCGACCAGCTGGGCCGGATCTTCCTCGCAGTCGTCGCATCCGCAGGCGGGCAGCGTCTCGACCCACCACCGGCCCAGGCGCAGGCGGAGGCCTGGGAAATCGGTGAACGCGATGGCCAGCGGCGCCGCGGCGGGTGTACGCGGCATCAGCCGCTCGATCCGCACCAGGGCCTCGGCCGGCCCCAGTTGTTCCTTGGTCTCCCGACGGTCGACCATGTAGCGCTCGTCCAACTCGGCGAGCAGCGCCCCGGCCGCGTCATGCAGCACGCTGAAGCGGATGGAGCCGGTGATGTGCGGATCGGCCGTCACTCGCGAAGTATGCCCCGATCGGCCCGGGGCATACCAGCGATCAGGTCGAAACCCGCTCCATCAGAATTCGCGTGGCACTTGCGGTTACTCAGTTGAACTCATCGTTCTTGACGCCGGCGACGAAGGCCACCCACTCGTCATGCGTGAACGAGAGATGACGCTGTTCGGGGTTCTTGCCGTCGCGGACCAGGTACTGTCCCTCGACCACCGCTACTTCGACGCATGTGCCGCCGCTGCACCGGCTGCTGCGACGCCACCTGGGTGATTCGGTCTGCATAAGGCCCTCCTGGGGGCTAGGACTTTCAGCGTGTTGTGGCACGGCTAGGGAGAGGCACTTTCGAGAGCGGTGATGCGTTTTTTCATGAACTCGATCGTGTCGTTTTCGTCGTCGGCCGCTTGCCAGAGTTGCTCGAAACGCCTGCGGTGCCGCGCCGTCTCGCGACGGTTCTCGATCATCTCGTCGGTGATGCCGTTCTCTCGGTACATCACCTCACCCGTCGCCTGGCCGGCGCCAACCGTCAGGAGGTCGAAGCTGCCGTTGTTGGCAATCGAGACCTTGATGTCGAAGGGAAGCATGCGGATGTATGTCAGCCCGCGCTCGGAAAGCTCAACGAGTTGGCGAAGCTGACCCGCGAAGACCCGGTTGCCACCGATCGGGCGGTTGAATACGCCCTCGTCGAGCACGACGAAGACGCGCACCGATCCGGTCCGCGCGATCAGCGCCTCGTGCCGGCGTTGACGAGCCTCGACGAGGGTGTCGATCTTCTCTTGCGTGAAGTTGTCCTCTTCGTCTAGCCACGAACCGGTCAGCGCCTTGCCGTAGTCAGACGTCTGCAGCGGACCTGGCAGATAGAGGATGGAGAACGATCGGATCTCGGAGGCCTCTGCCTCGAATTCGATGTATCGGCGCAGGGGATCGGACATGAGTTCGCGGAAGCGGCCCTCCGCCCACCACGCTGTCTTGGTCCGGGCGCGGGCGATCCGGGCGTCGCTGACCAGTGCGGCGACCTGTGCCCTGTCCCTGATGCCAAGGTAGGGAAGCAGTAGCCGGAGATCATTGACCGAGATGGAGACGTCGCCGTTCTCGATGCGGATCACCTTGCTGAGCGACCACTCCAACTCCTCGGCGACCTGCGCCTGGGTGAGTTCGGCCGCCTCGCGTGCCTCGCGAATCGCTATACGTACACGTCGGCGCGCGATCGTGGGGGAGGTCGCTTCCATCGTTCCCTCTTCACTGAGACGGGAAGTGGGTGGATCTCGTACCTGACAAGCTACCTCGCAGATGGTTCCGCTGACGTCAGCGATCCGGGTGACTCGATCTGTCAGGCGCGGCTGGTGGCGGCGGCCGCCCAGGCCTCGTCGGCGGCTTTCTTCAAGGCCATGCCGTCCTTGCCGTCGTAGCGGAGGAAGCGAGGGAGGGCCAAGGCCAAGGCCGCGGTGCCGGCCACGCAGAGGAGCCCGCCGAGCCAGATGGAGCCGGTCACGCCCAGGCGGGTGCGGGCCATCAGGCCGGAGCGGAGCTGGCCCAGCAGCGGACCGGTGGTGTAGGAGAGCATTTCGATGCCGGCCAGGCGGCCGCGGAGGTGGTCGGGGATGGTCTGGCTCCAGATGATGGCGCGGAAGATGCCCGAGATCATGTCGGCCGCGCCGGCGAAGGCCAGGCAGAACAGGGTCAGCCAGAGGGTGTTGGACAGGCCCACGCCGATGATGCCGACGCCCCAGAAGGCGGCGGCGATGACGACCATCAGGCCGTGGCGGTGGACGCGGGCGGTCCAGCTGCTGCCCAGGGTGGCCAGCAGGGAGCCGACGGCGGGGGCGGCGTAGAGCAGACCGAGCACGCGGGGGCCGCCCAGCTGGGTCGCGAGGAACGGGTAGAGGGCCTGCGGCATGCCGAAGAACATGGCGTTGATGTCGACCAGGTAGGTGCCGAGCAGTTCGGGGCGGGAGCGGGCGTACCGCAGACCGGTGACGACGGCGCGCAGGGACGGGCGGTCGGCGTCGGGTGGCGGGGGCACGGCCCGCACCAGCGTGAGGCAGGTGAGCGAGACGGCGAAGGTGAGCAGGTCGAACGCGTACACCCAGGCCAGGTCGACCGAGGCGATCAGGAGGCCGGCCAGGGCCGGGCCGCCGAGCTGGGCGATCTGCATGCCGAGCGACTGCAGCGCCATCGTGGCCGGGAGCTCTTCGGGGCGTACCAGCCGGGGGACCATGGCCTCCAGGGCCGGGCGTTGCAGGCCGTCGACCGTGGCGGTCAGCGCGGCCACCACGTAGAGCAACCACAGATGGGGCGAGGAGGAAAAGGCATTGACCAGCAGTACGCCCGTGAGCGCGGCCAGAGCGAACTCGCCGCCCCGGACCAGCAGGCGCCGGTCCAGGTAGTCGGCCAAGGCGCCGCCGACGAAGGCCATGACCAGCAGCGGGACCAGCTCGCAGACGCCCAGCAGGCCGACCATGAGCGGGTCGTTGGTCAAGTGCGCCACCTGGAACGGGATGGTGACGTACGTGATGAACGACCCGAAACCGGAGACCGTGCCGCCCGCGAAGACGAGGCGATAGTCGCGGGAGGTGCGCAGGGGCGTGAGGTCCACGGGCGGGATCGTGCCCCATGGCGGGGCCCGAGGGCGACCTATTTCAGGACGAGGCGGCCGGTGGCCTGGAAGGACGCGAGGTCGGCCAGCGTCTCGTCGATGACGAAGGACTTGGGGCCGGGCAGCGCGTCCAGGGCGAAGAAGCCGGCATCGACCGACTCCTCGGTCTCGCGCAGCAGCTCGCCCTCCCAGGTGTCGATCTTGAAGGACATCAGGATCTGCTGGTAGGTGTGGCCGTAGTCGTTCGTGTACGTGTAGGCCGAGTAGAACGCGAACGGGGTCAGCGACGTCGCCCGCAGGCCGGTCTCCTCCCACACCTCGCGGACGGCGCACTCCTCCATGCTCTCGCCGAGCTCCATTGCGCCGGCCGGGATGGCCCAGCGGTGGTTGTCGGAGCGCTGGATGAGCAGCAGCCGGCCCTGATCGTCGATGATCACGCCGCGCGCGCCCACGAACAGGATCGTGTCGGTGTCGCCCACGCTCGCGCGAACCTTGCCCAGGTAAGACTCAGACCACGTCAGTGCCACGGGCCAACTTTAATCATGCGGACTTCTTCACGGCCTTCTTGGCGGGTGTGGCCTTCTTCGCTGCGGTGGTCTTCTTGGCCGGCGAGGCCGCTTTCTTCTTCGGCGCGGCGGGCGGGGCCGCCTTTTCGCCACGGGCGGCCTTGGCCCGCTCGACCGAGGCCTTGAGCGCGGCCATCAGGTCGACCGCCGCGGCCGGCGCCTCCTCGGTCTCCTCGGGCTGGACGACCTCGCGGCCCTCGACCTTGGCGTCGATGACCTCCTGGAGCGCGGCCCGGTAGTTGTCGGTGAACTCCTCGGCCTTGAAGCTGCCGGCCATCGAGTCGATCAGCGACGAGGCCATGGCCAGCTCGGCCGGGCGGGTCTCGATGTCCTCGTCGAGGAAGCCGAAGTCGGGGGTGCGTACTTCGTCCGGCCAGAGCATCGTGTTGAGCACGAGCACGCCCTCGTGCACCCGCAGCGTGGCGAGCTGTTCCCGCTGGCGGAGCGCGATCTTGACGACGGCGACCCGGTCGGCGTCCTGCAGGGCGTCCCGCAACAGCACGTACGGCTTGGCGGCCTGGCCCTCCGGCTCGAGGTAGTAGGTCTTGGCGAACAGGATCGGGTCGATCTGCTCGGCCGGGACGAACTCGAGCACGTCGATCGCCCGGGACGTGGTCAGCGGCAGGTCGGCGAAGTCCTCGTCGGTCAGGATGACCATCTCGCCGCCGCCGATGTCGTACCCCTTGGCGATGTCGTCGTAGCTGACCACCTCGCCGTCGATCGAGCAGGTGCGCTGGTACTTGATCCGGCCGCCGTCGGTGCGGTGCACCTGGTGGAACCGGATGTCTTTCTCCTCGGTGGCCGAGTACAGCTTCACCGCGATGGACACCAGCCCGAAGGAGACGGCGCCCTTCCAGATCGCTCGCATGTCGCCTCCCGTACCCCCGTTTGAGAAGAACTCCTGATCAGAATGGCATTAGTGAGACGCCTGCGTAAGGTGTTCGATCCTGCCTAAGGTGATCGGGTGCCCGGTGCGCCGCTGTCTCCCATGCTCGCCACCGCCGGTGCGCTGCCGGCCGGGCCGGAGTGGAGCTACGAGTTCAAGTGGGACGGGGTCCGCGTTCTCGCGCTCTTCGCCGGGGGTCCACCCGTGCTGTTCGCGCGCTCCGGCGCCGTGGTCACCGCGGCCTACCCGGAGATCGCCGGCCTGCAGCTGCCCGAGGGGACGCTGCTCGACGGCGAGATGGTGGTGCTCGACGCGAAGGGCCGGCCGTCGTTCACCGCGCTGGCCGAGCGGATGCACGTCCGGGACACGAGCAAGGCCGCCCGTCTGATGGTCACCGCTCCCGTCACGTACATGGTCTTCGACCTGCTCTACCACGACGGCCTGGACTACACCGGCCTGCCGTACCTGGCCCGGCGGGAGAAGCTCGAGGAGCTCGGCCTGGCCGGGCCGAGCTGGATGGTGCCGCCGTCGTTCGGCGACGGGGCGGCCACCGCGGCCGCGGCCCGGGAGAACAGCCTGGAGGGCGTGGTCGCCAAGCGCACCGACTCGGTCTACCTGCCCGGCACGCGCTCGCCGGACTGGATCAAGGTCAAGTTCGACCGTACGGGCGATTATGTGATCGGCGGCTGGCGCGCGGGCGCCCGCAGACTCGGCGGGCTGCTGGTCGGCCTGCCGACGCCGGACGGGCTCCGGTTCCGGGGCCGGGTGGGCGGCGGCATCGGCGCGGTGGCCGAGAAGGAGCTGCTCGCCGCGCTGGAACCGCTGGCCGTGGCCAAGAGCCCGTTCCAGCCGGGAGCGGTGCCGCGGGAGGATTCACGCGGGGCGCACTGGGTACGACCGGAGCTGGTGGTGGAGATCCGCTACGGCAACCGCACGCCGGACGGGCGCTTGCGCTTCCCCCGGTTCCTGCGGTTGCGGGACGACAAGACGCCGCAGGAGTGCGTGGAGGAGGACGAGGATGGCCGGTGACCGGCTTCCTGTCTCGATCGACGGCCGTGACCTCGAGCTCTCCAACCTCGACAAGGTGATGTACCCGGTTCCCGGGTTCACCAAGGGCGAGGTCATCGACTACTACACGCGGATCGCCCCGGTGATGCTGCCGCACCTGGCCGGGCGGGCGGTCACCCGCATCCGCTTCCCCAACGGCGTCGACGGCGCCCACTTCTTCGAGAAGAACAAGCCCGGCGGTACGCCCGGATGGGTGCACCTCGAGACGCTGCCGGTGCCGGGCTCGACCAAGAGCCGCGAGACCGTCGACTTCGTCGTGGTGGACGAGCTGGCGACCCTGGTCTGGCTGGCCAACCTGGCCGCGCTCGAGCTGCACACCCCGCAATGGAAGATCGGCCAGGATCCCGACCTGCTCGTGGTGGACCTCGACCCGGGGGCGCCGGCCGGCTTGCGGGAGTGCTGCGCGGTCGGGGTGCTGATGCGCGACCGGCTGGCCGCCGACGGCGTCGAGGCGTACCCCAAGACCTCCGGCAAGAAGGGCATGCAGCTGTGCTGCCCGATCTCCGGCACGCAGGACTCGGAGGTCGTGTCGGCGTATGCCAAGAAGGTCGCCGAAGAGCTGGCGGCGATGGTCCCCGGCTCGATCACCGCCAAGATGGCGAAGGCCATCCGCCCCGGGAAGATCTTCATCGACTGGAGCCAGAACGCGGCCGCGAAGACCACCGTGACGCCCTACTCGCTGCGGGCCCAGGAGGAGCCGACCGCCTCCACCCCCTTGACGTGGGAGGAGGTCGAGGCCATCGCCACCGGCGACCAGGAGGCCCGGCAGTACCACGCCGAGGAGGTCCTCGAACGCGTCGAACAGCACGGTGACCTCCTGGAAGCCCTGTTGGAGAAGGGGCCCGTACTGCCGGCGTAGCGCTACTTGGTGTCGCAAGGTACCGTGTGCCGCATGGCAGAGGGATCGTCGTTGGCGACCGGGTTGCGGCGGGGGACGCTCGAGTTCTGCGTCCTGGCGATGGTCGAGACCGAGGACAGGTACGGCAACGAGATCGTGCGCCGGCTCGGCGACGAGCCCAATCTGGCCGCCGGCGAGGGCACGATCTATCCGTTGCTTTCCCGCTTGCGCCGATCGGGTTGGCTGGAGAGCAAGTGGGTCGAGTCGCCGACCGGGCCGCCGCGCCGCTACTACGGGCTCACCGTGACCGGCCGGGCCGCGCTCGAGCACTTCCGCAGCGAATGGGTTTCCTTCCGACAGACCGTGGACCGACTCGTGGGGACCGGTGAGGCCGCATGAAGACCAATCAGACCGACGTCGTGGCGGCGTACCTGCACGAGGTCGATCAGCGCCTGGCCGGGCTGCCCGTGCTCCAGCGCCGCGAGCTCCTGGCCGATCTGGCGGCGCACATCGCCGCCGAGCGGGCGGAGCGCAACCTCGCCTCCGAGGGCGAGGTCATCGAGGTCCTGGAGCGGTTGGGCAGCCCCGAGGCGATCGCCGCGGCCGCCCACGAGGAGGCCGGCACCCGCCCCGAGCGGCCGCGCAAGCAGGTCAACTGGACCGTCGTGGCCATCGCGGCCGGGGCGCTCGTCGTCCTCTTCGTGCTCTGCGGCTTCATGTTCTTCGCCCAGTCGAGCAGCGGGCCGGCCCCGGCCCCGATGAGCACGGAGGCGCCGGCCGAGCCCGCCCCCGAGCCCACCGTCACCGGCTGAGCCTCAGTCGATCTGAGGGAGCGGCGGGCCGAGCACGTCGTCGGCGTCGACGATCGTGTAGGCGTAGCCCTGCTCGGCCAGGAAGCGCTGGCGGTGCGCCGCGTACTCGGTGTCGATCGTGTCGCGGGAGACGACCGTGTAGAAGTGGGCCTGGCGGCCGTCGGCCTTGGGGCGCAGCACCCGGCCGAGCCGCTGGGCCTCCTCCTGCCGGGAGCCGAACGTGCCGGAGACCTGGATGGCCACCGCCGCCTCGGGCAGGTCGATCGAGAAGTTGCCCACCTTGGAGAGCACCAGGGCCCGCAGCTCACCGGAGCGGAACGCGTCGAAGAGCCGCTCCCGCTCCTTGTTGGTGGTCGAGCCCTGCACGATCGGCGCGTCCAAGTACTCACCGAGCTCGTGCAGCTGGTCGATGTAGGCGCCGATGACCAGCACCTGCTCGCCGGCGTGCTTGTCGACCAGGGCCTTGACCACCGGCAGCTTGGTGCGGGCGGTGGCGGCCACCCGGTAGCGCTCCTCGGCCTCCGTCACCGCGTACGTCATCCGCTCGGCCTCGGTCAGGGTGACCCGCACCTCGACGCACTCGGCGGGCGCGATCCAGCCCTGGGACTCGATGTCCTTCCACGGGGCGTCGTAGCGCTTGGGGCCGATCAGCGAGAAGACGTCACCCTCGCGGCCGTCCTCGCGGACCAGCGTGGCGGTCAGGCCGAGCCGGCGCCGGGCCTGCAGGTCGGCCGTGAACCGGAAGATCGGGGCCGGCAGCAGGTGGACCTCGTCGTAGATGACCAGGCCCCAGTCGCGGGCGCCGAACAGGTCGAGGTGGGTGAACGCGCCGCCGCGGCGCGAGGTCAGGACCTGGTACGTGGCGATGGTGACCGGGCGGATCTCCTTGCGCTCGCCGCTGTACTCGCCGATCTCCTCCTCGGTCAGCGACGTGCGGGCGATCAGCTCCCGCTTCCACTGCCGGCCGGCCACCGTGTTGGTGACCAGGATCAGCGTGGTGGCCTTGGCCGTGGCCATCGCGGCCGCGCCGACCAGCGTCTTGCCGGCGCCGCAGGGCAGCACGACCACACCCGAGCCGCCGGCCCAGAAGCCGTCGACCGCCTCCTGCTGGTACGACCGCAGCGTCCAGCCGTCCTCGGCCAAATCGATCTCGTGGGCCTCGCCGTCGACGTAACCGGCCAGATCCTCGGCCGGCCAGCCGAGCTTGAGCAGGGCCTGCTTGAGGCGGCCGCGCTCGGACGGGTGGACCACGATGGTCTCGTCGTCGATCTTCGCGCCGAGCATGCCGGCGAGCTTCTTCGACTTCGCCACCTCGATCAGCACGATCTTGTCGAGCCCGCGCAGGACGAGGCCGTAGTTGGGGTCGTTGACCAGCTGGAGCCGGCCGTACCGGTCCATCGTCTCGGCCACGTCGACCAGCAGGGCGTTCGGCACCGGGTAGCGGGAGAACTTGATCAGCGAGTCGACCACGCTCTCGGCGTCGTGCCCGGCGGCGCGGGCGTTCCACAGGCCGAGCGGGGTCAGGCGGTACGTATGCACGTGCTCGGGGGAGCGCTCGAGCTCGGCGAACGGGGCGATCGCCATCCGGCAGGCCTGCGCGTCCGGGTGGTCGACCTCGAGGAGAAGTGTCTTGTCGGATTGAACGATCAGCGGTCCGCCGCTCACGTGCACACCCTCCGGAGAGCAAACAACGACCCTCCAGTCTGACACGCGTGCAACCTTTCCGGCGGAGTCCGCGTTTGGGTCTTACGCGGGCCGCATCAGCATCGGGGGTATGCGGCCCGCATTACTCCTCCTCGGGCACGGCCGCGGTGATGCGGTGCAAGGCGAAGGTGTGCAGCGTCTCGGTGCGCTCGTCCTCCGCGCGCAGGTAGCCGGCGCTCAGCGAGACCGGCTTGACCAGCCGGGACAGGGTCGCGCCGTGCGAGTCGACGTAGCCGACCCAGACCCGCGCCTTCTCCCGGACGGCCTGCTGCAGCACCGCCATCGCCTGCCCGTGCTGCTGGACCGGGGTCAGGCCGGGCGCCCCCTGCCCGTTGGCCGCGCGCACGCCCACCGGGGCCCGTCGCGCGGCCCGGGTCGCGATGTCGCCGCGGCGGATCTGCTCCACCACCCCGGCCAGCCGGGGCCCCACGAGACTGGGTGGTCCGGCATGTTCGGCCGCTCGCGCTGCCACCGACGTACGGGTCGGCGCGCGCCGCACCTTGGGCCGGGTCAGCACGGCCGAGCCGCCCGCGTCCTCGGCCACCGGGGCGAAGCCGGCGTCGCGTAGCCCGCCCAGCAGCCGTGCCACCTGCAGCGGGCTGACCAGCACGGTCGGCGCGATCTGGCGCAGGCCCAGCGACGCCAGGCGCTTGTCGGCCAGCGCCTCGGTCAGCAGCGCCTCGTCGTCGCTGCGCAGGTAGGACCCGGCCGAGCCGGCGCGCAGGCCGCCGTGCTTGCGGGCGGCGTCGTCGATCATGTAGGTCAGCGTCTGCGGCACCGGCGTGCGCGACCGCCGCCGGAACAGGGCGTGCAGGTCGGCCGCGGTGTAGCCGACGTCGAGGGCGCGCCGCACGCTGGCCGTGGTCACCCGGAACACGCTCGCGCCGCCGGCCGACTCGGGCTCGGCCACCACGTCGAGCTCGGCCGCCAGCTCGGGCTCGGGCGGGCCGGGCACGACCACCGACAGGTCGGCCTGCACCAGCACGTGGTCGACCGGGGCCGGCAGCAGGGCGTCCAGCTGCCGGACGGCGTCACCCGGCGCCTCGGCCGAGCTGGCCGGCCGCACCCCCAGCGGGTCACTCTCGTCGATGTCCGGGTCTTCCAGCAGAAGGCGGCCGTACGAGGTGATGGCGCCGAGCGCGGTCAGGCCGAGCTGAGCGGCGCCGGCCAGGGCGTCGCGGTGGGTCGCCTCCCGGCCGCGGGCCCGGCGCGGGCTCTGCCAGGCCAGCAGGCCCAGCACCTCGTCGACCGGCGGGGCGGTGCCCGGCTTGAGGTCGGTCAGCACCAGCAGCGCCTCCCGCCGGGCCTGCGGGGCGCCGGCCCGCTCGGCGTCCGGCGCGAGCGCGTTGATCGGGCGGTCCCGCTCGTCCCGCTGGCCGACCAGGCCCGGCTGGCGGGTCATGACCAGCCAGGCCCGCGCCAGCGCGGTCCAGCGCTGGGCGATGCTCAGGGCCCGCCACAGGTCGAAGGCGCCGGTGGGCAGGAAGATCTCGTCGACCGGGCCGGTCGCGCGGCTCACCGTGACCGAACGGCCGGAGCCGGCGACGTCGCTCTCGCCGAGCAGCCCCGCCGCGTGCGAGATCTCCAGCAGCAGCGCCGCCGCGGGCTCGTCCAGGCCGGCCGAGCGGGCGAGACGCTTGAGGTCCCGGACGCCGAGGCCGCCCGCCCGGAGCACCGGCGCCGGTTCGGCCGCGAGCGCCTCCAGGAGCGCCTCGACGCTGCGGACGGCCTCCATGACCTGACCGGCGCCGGCCGAGTCGACCGATTTCGGATCGCGGCCGGTGCCCTCGGGCAGCGGCGGGAACGGCCGCATCGGGCCCAGCGGGCCGCCGTCGCGGCGCAGCAGCAGGCCCACCTCACGGGGCAGCTCGACCAGCTCGCCGTCCGGGCGCGGGGACCGGCCGGCCTCGCTGACCGGCACCAGGATGTGCTGCTCGACCAGCCAGCGCACCGGCTCGGCCACGGTCTCCCGGCGCAGCGCCCCGACCGGCGGCCCCTCGGCCAGCCGATCGAGCACGGCCCGGGCGGCCGGGGGCGCGGCCAGCACCGTGCGGCGCAGTTTCGCCTTGTCGGCGCAGAGGGCGGCGGCCTGCGGGTCGAGGAAGTCGGCCGGGCGGCCCAGGCCGGCCGGGTAGGGCGAGGTGACCTCGTCCACGGCCCGGGTGACCTCCAGCGCGTCCTCGGGGCCGTGCAGCAGGAAGCGCACCCGCAGGCGGTCGACCGCGACGCGGACGTCGTCCGCGGCCACCCCGGGGGCGAGCTCGAGGATGGCGTCGATGGAGGTCAGGGCCGTCGTGGCGGAGCGGGTCAGCCGGGCGGCGTCGAGGATCTGCAGGGTGAACTCGTCCAGGCCGTCGAGGCAGCGGGCGACCGAGCCGCGGGACTGCGCGCGCACGGCGAGGGCGGAGACGTCGGCGGGGACGGGCACGACGAGGTCGGGGCGCAGCTGAATGAGCGCGCTCAGCGCCTCGTCGGTGAGCGACCGGAGTTGATCGGCGAATGTGGTGGCCATCGTGTTCAACGCTAGCCGTCGTGGGACGATATTGAAGGGACCAGCCCAGCGGGCTGGCTCACTACCTCTCGATGTGACGCTTAAGGGGAAGAACCAGTGGCCGCTCAGAACAAGTTGCCGGGTACCGCCGTCGAGGGTGGCGCCGGCCCGCGCCAGACCAAGCCGGCCGCTCCGCAGGGCCACATGGACGTCTCCGAGATCCTGTCCGACCGGGCCGCCGCGCCCTCGCCCTTCGGTGACGACCAGACGTTCCCGCTGCCGGTGAACCAGCTCAAGTACATCCCGTCGACCCCCGCGTGAGGGGGGCGGTCGGTTTCGATCTGGACATGACCCTGATCGACTCCCGGCCGGGGATCCGGGCCGCCTACCATGCGCTGACCGAGCTGACCGGCGTCCCGGTCGACGCCGATCTGGTGGTCAGCCGGCTCGGGCCGCCCCTGCGCACCGAGATGCGGAACTGGTTCCCGGCCGACCAGGTCGAGGAGGCGGTCACTACCTACCGGGGGCTCTACCCGGACTACGCGATCACCCCGACCGTGCCCATGCCGGGCGCGGTCGAGGCGCTCGCGGCCGTACGCGATCGGGGTCTGCGGGTCGTCGTGGTGACGTCCAAGCTGGGCAGACTGGCGGAACTGCACCTGGCCCATCTCGGGATGGCGGCCGATGAGCTCGCGGGTGACCTGTTCGCCGAGGGCAAGGCGGCCGCGCTGACCGAGCACGGCGTGCGCTGGTACGTCGGCGACCACGTCGGTGACATGGTGGCCGCGCGGACCGCCGGCGTGCCCGGCATCGGGGTGGCCACCGGACCGTGCTCGCCCGATGAGCTGCGGGCGGCCGGCGCCGCGTACGTCCTGTCCGATCTCAATGGGTTTCCCGCCCTCCTGCGTGAGATTGCAGTTGGGTCCGGGCCCGCCGCTTAAGTAGCCTTTGCGGTGAGCGGTTGTTTCCATTGAGTGAAGTTGAGGTCAGCGGTGCCCACGGGTCGAGTGAAGTGGTACGACGCGGCGAAGGGATTCGGTTTCGTCACCAGCGATGAGGGCGGAGACGTGTTCCTGCCCAAGGGCGCGCTGCCGGCCGGTGTGGTCGAGTTGAAGACGGGCCAGCGGGTCGATTTCGGCCTGGTCGACAGCCGCCGGGGCCCTCAGGCCATGGGGGTCAAGCTGATTGACGCCCCGCCGTCGCTGTCCGAGCTGCGCCGCCGTCCGGCGGAGGAGCTGCACAGCATGGTCGAAGACATGATCAAGGTCTTGGAGTCGCAGGTACAGCCCGGGCTCAGCCACGGGCGGTACCCGGACAAGCGGACCGCGCAGAAGATCGCGCAGCTCGTCCACGCGGTCGCTAAAGAGTTCGAGGTCTAGCCCGTCACTGGAAGGGCTTGACCGCCGGCGTCAGACCCGCCGCCGTCGCACGCTGCAACAGGGCGTCGGCGGCGGCGAGTCCGTCCCGGCCCAGCTCGAGCGTGAACTCGTTGACGTAAAGATTGATGTGCTGCTGGACGACCTCCGGCTCCATCTCCTGCGCGTTGGCCAGGATGAAGTCGCGGCTGGCGTCCGGGTTGGCCCAGGCCATGCTGACCGAGTTACGGATCCACTCGGTGGCCTCGGCCGGGTCGACCGCGCCCTTGCGGGCCAGGATCGCGCCGAGCGGGATGGGCAGGCCGGTGTCCCGCTCCCACCACTCGCCGAGGTCGACGATCGAGACCAGGCCGTAGCGCTGGTAGGTGAAGCGGGCCTCGTGGATGACCAGACCGGCGTCGTACGTGCCGTCGGCCACGCCCGGCATGATCTGGTGGAACGGCACCACCTCGATCCGGGCCGGCGGCCGGTCGGCCGACCAGAGCCGGAAAAGCAGGTAGGCGGTGGTGCGGTCACCGGGCACGGCGACCGTCTGGCCGGTGAGGTCCTCGTTGCCGTCCTTCGTCAGGACCAACGGGCCGCAGCCGCGGCCGAGCGCGCCGCCGGTGTGCAGCAGCTCGTAGTCGTCGAGCAGCCACGGCAGGGCCGCGTAGCTCACCTTGACCAGGTCGAACTCGCCCCGCTCGGCCGCCGTGTTCGTCACGTCGACGTCGGCGAAGGTCAGGTTGACCTCGGGTGCGCCCGGGATCAGCCCGTGCACCAGAGCGTGGAAAACGAACGTGTCGTTGGGACACGGCGAAACCGCGAGTGAAAGCGCCACGGCGTCCACGCTAAACGGGTGACACCGGGACAGCGTGACGCGACGCCTGTTCCCAATCCCACACTCAGCGCCACCTGGCCCTCACGCTCGTGGTTCTTAGTGGGAGCGGCAAGGGTCACAGGCCGTTATCCACAGGTTGTCCACAAGGCGGTAGAAGCTGTGGATAACGCGGCGAAGGCTTCCTTCAGGCGCCAGGCGGCCCGATCGCGGGGGCCGATCGGGTTGGAGATCGTGCGCAACTCGGCGAAGGGCAGCCCGGCGGCGGCCACCGCCACCCCGAAACCCTCCATGGCCTCGGCGACGGCCCGCGGGAAGCGAGCTGCCAGTGACGCGGCGGTCTCTGCCGTGCCGGTGACAGTGCTGAGGGTCAGGACGTCACCGACGATCGCGTCGGGGAGGGCCGTGGTCAGCGCCTTGATCAACTCGGGGTGGGCGGTGACACGGCTCGTGCCGAAACCGAGCTCCTCGATCGGCAGGAAACCGTCGGGGGATTCGGCGCCAAGATCCGCGCTGATGCTGCGGGCGCCGATGACGGTGGCCCCGACCGGCGCCCGGCCTGCGAAACCACCGGCGATGCCGGCCGAGATCACTGCGCGGTACTCGCCGGTGGCGAGCAGGCGGGCCGTGCCGGCGGCGGCCGCGGCGGGACCGACACCGACCGGCTCGACGACCACGTGAGCGGGATCGGCTCCGGCCCGTACGGCCTCGGCCTCAGCCGCCACCGCGGTGACCACCAACATTTTTCTTGTCAACTCGGTCCTCGCAGGTAGCGGGTGATCATGGCGACCAGTTCGTCCTCGACCGCCTCGACCGCCTCGACCGGGACGGTCCGCGGGGCGGCCAGGAGCTTGTGGATGTTCATCTCCACCGTGAACGTAATCAACTCGGCCGCAGTGCCGAGATTCCCCACCCGTACGTCCGGGTGCCGGGCCAGGAGATCGCGCACCTGGGCGATGCGTTCTTCGCCGTGCCGCTCGATCGTGTCGAGCAGCTCCTGGGAGAGCGACGCCTCCTCGATCATGATCCGCAGCAGCTGGGGATCGTCGTCGTGGTTGTCGATCGCGTCCCGGACCAGGGCCCGCACGGTCGCCTCGAGGGTCCCGGGCGAAAGGTCGAGCTGATCGGCCTCCGTCCACCGGCCGCGGTCGATGTGCCGCACCAGCAGCTGGGCCAGGATGGCGTCCTTGTTCGGGAAGTACTGGTACAGCGAGCCGATGGAGACGCGGGCCCGTTCGGCGATGCGGTTGGTGGTGCCGGCGGCATAGCCGAACTCGGCGAAAACGTGAGCAGCGGCGGTCAGGATGCGCTCGCGGGTCAGCTCGGCCCGCACCTGCCGGGGCGTGCGACGAGGCGAAAGACGACGGTCGGCCGACGGCACGCGGGGCCTCCTCCTCGGACGCGAAAGCGAGTAGCCAGAGAGCTGAGCTATTGCTCACAATAATGTCGTGAGCTGGGAAAACAAAGTGCGCCTCTTGACCGCGGCGGCTGAGGTGGAAGAGATCGTGGGCCGTCCGGCGCCGGTCATCATGCTGAAGCAGCTCGACGCCCTCGACGACGGGTGCCGGATCATCCTGGGCCGGAGCCCGATCGCGGCCTTCGGTTACCGGGATGCCGACGGCGCCGGCCGGACCACCTTTGTCGGCGGGGCGCCGGGGTTTACGCGGGTCCATTCGGCTACCCGGCTTTCGTTCAGCGGGCCCGGCTCGGCGAAGGGGCCGGCTTCGCTGTTCTACCTCCTGCCGGGCGTGGGGGAGGTCCTGCGGGTCAACGGATCGGCGGCCACCGGCAGCGGCGGCCGGGTCACCTTCACCGTGGGGGAGGCGTATGTGCACTGCGCGCAGGCGGTGCTGCGCTCACGACTGTGGAAGCCGTCGTCTCCGGGCGCGGCGCCGTCTCCGAGCGCGGCGCCGTCTCCGAGCGCGGCGCCGTCTCCGAGCGCGGCGCCGTCTCCGAGCGCGGCGCCGTCTCTGGGCGCGGCGCCGTCTCCAGCCGCGCCGCCTTCTCCCGGCGCGCCGCTCGGGTCGGGCGCGCCGCTGGGGTCGGGCGCGCCGCAGGGTTCGGGCGCGCCGCTGGGGTCGGGCGCGCCGCTGGGGTCGGTCGTCGGGGTCGGGGGAGACGGGCCGCTGGATCGGCCCGAGGTGGCGGAGTTTATGGCTGCGGCGCCGTTCTTGGCGCTCTCCTCGTGGGACTCCTCCGGCGGCAGCGACACGAGCCCGCGCGGTGACCGGCAGGCGGTGGCCCGGATCCTGGACGGTCATACGCTCGTCATCCCGGACCGGCGGGGCAACAAACGCGCCGACACGCTGCACAATCTGCTCACCGACGACCGGCTGGCGCTGGCCGCGCTCGTGCCCGGGCGCAGCGCCGTGCTGCACCTCCGCGGGCGTGGCGCGATCACCGACGATCCGGCCCTGCTGGCGACGATGGCGCTCCGGGGCCAGCCGCCGCATCTGGCTTTGGTGATCGAGGTCGAGCGGGCCGAGCTGGTCACCAACTCGGCCGTGGCCGACTCGCGGATGTGGAGCACGGACACCCACGTCGAGAGCGGCTCGATGCCCGACCTGATGGCGCTGGCGGCGAAGCACCTCGCCGCGAACAGCGGCCCGTCCGCCGTCGCGCTGAAGGCGCTCGGGTCGATCCCCGGGGTGGACCGCCTGCTGCGGCTGGTGATGAACCGGGCCTACCGGTCCGGGCTCCGCAAGGAGGGCTACGAGCCGGATACCGCTCCGCCGAATCGCGCGGCCCGGCCCGGTCGGCGGGCTTGACCCCATCACGGCCGCCCATTGGCCTGGCGCGGTCGGCGAGCTTGGCCGGATCGGGGATGGGCGGCCACCTGGCTTGGCCGGGTGGCGACTCGCGTGGCGGGGTGGGTGGGTTTGGCTGGGCGGTGACCGGCGCGGCGGGTGGGTTTGGCCGGGCGGCGACCGGCGCGGCGGGCCGATGGCTTGGCCCCGATCATGGCTGGTTGGTGGAACGACCCCCACCGGACGGCGCCCGGGTCGGGGCGCGGGCGTTCAGCGGTTGTCGGCGTCGTCCGGGGCTGAGCCGTTGGTGGGGTGGTCGGCCGATGACGGGCGGTAGACGTGGAAACCGGGTGGGGCGGCCGCGGGCTCGGGCTTCGGCTCGGCCGGCGCCGGGGGTGGGGGTGGCGGGGCCGGCTTGTCCTTGTCGCGGTTGAACCAGCGTTTCTTGCCCGCGGCGGGGTCGATCTTGGTGGGGGGCTCGACGCGGGTGGGTGGCTCGGAGCGGCGGCCCTGAGTGGGCGGCGTGGACGGCTCGGCTCGGCGGCTTCGGGCGGGCGGCGTCGGGTTGGGGTGCGCGCGTTCGGGGATGGTGGGCGCGTCCGGCCAGGGGTCGGTTGGCTGAGCCGAGGGGCCGGCTCCGGCGCGCGTGGACGGCTGGGCCGAGGGCGCGGCGGGGGTCGAGGCGGGTCCGGCGGCCGTCGGCGCGGGCCCGGCGGTTGGGGCGGGTCCGGCGGTTGGGGCGGGTCCGGCGGTTGGGGCGGGTCCGGCGGCGGTTGGGGTGGGCTCGGGGGCCGCGGGGGGCTCGGGGTCGCCGGCGCGGCCGCTCAGGCGTTCGTTGTGGAGGCGGGCGGCGGCCCAGCCGGCGCGGACGGCGGCGGCGACGGCCAGCAGGGCGGCCAGGGCGACGCCGAGGCGGCCGGGGAGGGGGAGCAGGCCGATGCCGCCGCCGAGGACCCAGGCGATCATGAGGACGGTCTCGGAGTGGGAGAAGGCGCTGGCCCGCAGGCGTTCCGGGACCCGCTCCTGGATGGTGGCGTCGACGGCCAGCTTGGCGATGCCGCTGAAGATGGCGACGACCAGGGCCAACAGGGTGACCGTGGCCAGGCTGTAGAAGACGACGGCCAGCACGCCGACGCCGGCCGTGACGGTCAGGCCGGTCGACTGCAGGGCGAGCGGCCGTCGGATGCGCAGGCGGGTGCCGACGGCCGTGGACAGGAAGGTGCCCACGGCCAGCGCGCCGCCGATCAGGCCGACCGCTCCCTTGTTGCCGATGTCGTTGCCCAGGACCGTCGTGTCGAGGTCGTTCGCCATGATCACGAAGGCCAGGAAGAGCAGCATGAACCCGTAGAGCAGGCGCAGGCTGGCGCTGCCGACCAGGGTGGCGATGACGAGCCGGCCGGCCAGCGGCCGGTCCTCGCCGCGGCCCAGGCGCAGCATCGTCCGCCACGGGCGGGGCACGGCCTCGGGCGGCTCGGAGTCGGCTCGGGGCGGCAGGCGCAGCGAGATGACCATGCCGACGACGAAGAGGATCGCGGCCACGCGCAGCGGCCACTGCGGCCCGAACTTGAAGGCGAGCAGGCCGAGCGGGGCCACCACCGCCCCCGCGAACGTGCCGTAGACGCTGGCCCGCGCGCCGACCTGGGACAGGCCGATCCCCTCGGGCAGCAGTCGCGGCACGGCCGCCGAGCGCGCCACCCCGTACGCCCGGGAGAGCGCAAGCACCCCGAAGGCCGCCGGATAGAGGCCCCAGCCGAAGAGGTGATCGGAGATCACGTAGGCCAGGAAGGCCCGGCCGAGCATGGTCACCGCGAGCGCGTAGCGGCGGCCGTGCCGGAAATGGTCGAGCAGCGGGCCGACGACCGGGGCCAGCAGAGCGAACGGGACCATCGTGATCAGCAGGTAGAGGGCGACCTTGCTGCGGGCCTCGCCGAGCGGGACGTTGAAGAAGATCGTGCCGGCCAGGCCGATCGCGATCAGCGTGTCGCCCGCGCAGGAGATCGCGTGCAGATCGAAGAGGCGGATCATGCCGACCTCGTTGGCCGCGCCCCTGGCCCGCGCCGTGCCGACCCGCCGGGTGGCCCACGCCCCGCCGCGCACGGAGCCACGCACCAGCAGGCGGGCGGCCTTGATGCCGGAGCCGACGGTGCGCCCGATCGAGGGAAGCACAGGCATGGGTCCCATCCTGACTGATCGGGGCCAGTGCTGTCCCGTCGGCGTGCGCGCGGAATCCGGGGGAGTCGTTGCGGATCAACCACCCCGGTAGGGGACAATGGATATGTGACGACTCGGACCACCACACGCGCCGCCCGCCTCGACCAGGTTTGTGCCGATGCGGTCGGTGTGGCGCGGGGCGCAATCACCGAGGTGGATCCCGACGATGTCGGTGACCACCTGGAAGCGATCGCCGAGGGCGACCGCGTGGTGACCCATTTCTTCGAGAGCCACCTGGCGGGCTACCGCGGCTGGCGCTGGGCCGTCACGGTGACCCGGGTGCCACGCAGCCGGCACGTGACCGTCTGCGAGACCGTGCTCCTGCCCGGTCCCGACGCGCTGCTCGCCCCCGGCTGGGTGCCGTGGAACGAGCGGGTGCAGCCGGGCGACCTGGGTGTCGGCGACCTCATGCCGACCGCCCCCGACGACGACCGGCTCGCCCAGGGCTACGTGCTCAGCGACGACCCCGCGGTCGAGGAGGTCAGCTGGGAGCTCGGCCTCGGCCGGTCCCGGGTGATGTCCCGCGAGGGCCGCATCGAGACCGCCCAGCGGTGGTACGACGGCGAGTCCGGCCCCGAGGCGCCGATCTCGGTCGCCGCCCCGCGCAACGCCCGCTGCGGTACCTGCGGCTTCTACCTGCCGCTGGCCGGTTCGATGCGGACGATGTTCGGCGTCTGCGGCAACCTCTACGCGCCCGACGACGGCCGCGCGGTCAGCTCCGACCACGGCTGCGGGGCCCACTCCGAGGCCCTGCTCGGCTCGGCCGAGCAGCCGGTCGAGGAGCTGCCCACGGTGTACGACGACAGCGAGGTCGAATCGGTCGCGGTCAGCCGCGGCCACGGCTCGGTCGAGGAAGCGGAGCCGGCTGAGGAGCTCGGCCACAGCTAGCTGATTACGCGGAACTCCGCGTGCGTGACGGACCGGCGCTGCTTGCGGTGCCGGTCGTGCACGATCATCGTGATCAGGCCCGGGATGCCGACCAGGAAGCCGGCCACGCAGATCTCGAGCCAGCCGTCGGGGCCGTCGGCCAGCCACACGATCAGGGCGGCCACGGCGAAACCGGCCAGACCGGCGAGCGCGAACGGGACCATGGGTGGGTCCAGCGGCTCGACCGGGGGCTTGCGTTCTTCCACCCCGCCAGGATAGGTGGGCGGAGATCACCGGTGGGTACTTGTGACCGGGCCGACATCGTTTCGTTTTTGTGCAGGTCATTGTTGCTGAGAGCATGACCTCCGACATTGTCGATGATCGGGAAGGCCGCGCATGCTCACCGCGTTTGACCGCTTCTTCGAGATCTCGGCCCGGGGTTCGACGCTGGGGCGCGAGATCCGCGGTGGCCTGGCCACCTTCTTCACGATGGCCTACATCGTGGTGCTCAACCCGCTGATCCTCGGCGGGGGCCTCGACGGCGACAACAAGGCGCTGCCGATCGCGGCCCTGGCCGCCGGCACGGCGCTGGTCGCCGGCATCATGACGATCCTGATGGGCGTGGTCGCCCGGTTCCCGCTGGCGCTGGCGGCCGGGCTCGGAGTCAACGCGCTCGTGGCGTACGAGATCGCCCCGGAGATGACCTGGGCCGACGCCATGGGCCTGGTCGTCATCGAGGGCGTGCTGATCGGCATCCTGGTGCTCACCGGGTTGCGGACGATGGTCTTCCGGGCCGTGCCGACCCAGCTCAAGACCGCGATCGGCGTCGGCATCGGCCTCTTCCTGATGATCGTCGGCCTGGTCGACGCGGGCTTCGTGCGCCGGGTGCCGGACGCGGCCAACTCGACGGTCCCGGTCGAGCTCGGCATCGGCGGCAAGCCGGCCGGCTGGCCCACCTTCGTCTTCGTGGTCGGCCTGCTCTTCACGCTGATCCTGTTCGTGCGCAAGGTCCGCGGGGCGATCCTGATCGGCATCCTCGGCAGCACGGTGCTGGCCATCATCGTGGAGGCGATCGCCCACCCGAAGACGTGGTCGCTGAACGTGCCGAAGCTGCCCGAGAAGATCGTCAGCTCGCCCGATCTCTCGCTGATCGGCCACTTCAACGTGCTCGACTCGTGGTCGCGGGCGGGCTGGCTCGTGGTCGTCATGTTCGTCTTCAGCCTGCTGATCACCGACTTCTTCGACACGATGGGCACTATGGTCGCCGTCGGCCAGGAGGGTGACCTGCTCGACGAGGACGGCAACCCGCCCCGGACCCGGGAGATCCTGCTGGTCGACTCAGTGGCGGCGGCCGCCGGCGGCGCGGCCAGCGTCTCCAGCAACACGTCCTACATCGAGAGCGCCGCCGGCGTGGGTGAGGGCGCCCGCACGGGGGCGGCCAACCTGGTCACCGGCGTGCTCTTCCTGCTCGCCATGTTCCTGTCGCCGCTGGTCTCGGTGGTGCCGTTCGAGGCGGCGTCGACCGCGCTCGTGGTGGTCGGCTTCCTGATGATCCTCTCGATCCGGCAGATCGACTGGACCGACTACACGATCGCCATCCCGGCCTTCCTGACGATCACGTTCATGCCGTTCACCTACTCGATCTCCAACGGCATCGGGGCGGGCGTGATCTCGTACGTCGTCCTCAAGATCGCGACGGGCCGGGCCCGCGAGATCCACCCCATCCTCTACGGCGTCGCGGCCCTGTTCGTCCTGTACTTCTTGAGGGGTCCGCTGGAGAGCTGGATCCTGTAACGGCGGTTACACACCTGTTCAATGTCGTTAGCCAAGCTTATTAGCTAAGCTAAGAATCGTGATGGAGTGGCCGGTGACGGCTGAACTGGGTCCCAAGGATGGGCAGGCCACAGCCGAGGAGCTGGCCAAGACGCTGCGCGAGGCGATTCAGCGGCTCAACCGGCGCGTCCGGCAAGCCCGTCCGATCGGCGACCTGACGTTCAGTCAGCTCTCCGCGCTGACCAGCCTCCAGCTGGCCGGCGCGCTGACTCCGCGTGAGCTCGCCGATGTCGAGCGGGTCCAGCCGCCGACGATGACCAAGATCGTCGGCAAGCTGGAGGAGCGCGGGCTCGTCGTGCGCTCGCCGCATCCGACCGACGGCCGCCAGGTCCTCCTGGCGGCCACGGAACAGGGCCGGGCGGTCCACGCCCAGTTCGAGAAGGCTCGCAACGAGTGGATGGCCACCCAGCTGGCCCAGCTGACCCCGGACGAACGGGAGACGCTGGCCCGGGCCACGGAGATCCTGCAGAAGGTCTCCCGGGGCTGAGGGTTCGGCTCGACGCGGCGCTTCGTCACGTGACGATGACGCGTACGACCGAACAGGAGGCACCACCCAGTGCGGTCAGTGCTCAACACCACCTTCCGATCCCTGAAGGTCCGCAACTACCGGCTGTTCACGGTCGGCCAGCTCGTCAAGCTCGTCGGCGTGTGGATGATGTTCACCGCCCAGGACTGGCTGGTGCTCGACCTGTCGAACAACTCGCCGGGCGCCCTCGGGACGGTGACCGCCCTGCAGTTCCTGCCCGTCCTGCTGCTCACCCTCTACGGCGGCAAGCTCGCCGACCGCTACGACAAGCGCAAGCTGCTGGTCGCGGCGAACGCGGTCTTCGCGGTCACCGCGATCGTCTTCGCGATCCTGGTCGCCTCGGGGCACATCGTGCTCTGGCACGTGTTCCTGTTCGCCGCGCTCTTCGGCGTCGCCAACTCCATCGAGACCCCGGTCCGGCAGTCCTTCGTCTCCGAGCTGGTCGAGATGCCGCTGCTGCCGAACGCGCTGGCGCTCTCGGCGGCCACCTTCAACACGGCCCGGGTCGGCGGTCCGGCACTGGCCGGCGTGGCCCTGGCGATCTTCGGGACGGGCCCGGTCTTCCTGATCGCCACGGCGCTGTCGATCGCCCCGGTGTTCAGCTACACGGCCATGCGCGCGGCCGAGCTGCTGCGCTCCGACCCGCCGGGTAAGAAGGACACCCGCATTCTCGACGGGCTGAAGTACGCGTACCGCCGCCCTGACCTGATGGTGCCGATCTGCCTGATGGCCGTCATCGGCATGATCGGCTTCAACTTCCCGGTCACCCTGGCCGCCCTGGCGAAAATCAACTTCCACGCCGGGGCGTCCTCGTTCGGGCTGCTCACCACGGCCCTGGCCGCCGGGTCGCTCTGCGGGGCCCTGGCCGGCAGCGCGCGCCGCAAGCGGCCCAGCGTCTACCTGGTCATCGGGGCCGCCCTGATCTTCAGCGCGCTCGAGGTGGCGGTCGGCTTCACCCCCAACTTCGTGGTCGCGATGATCGTCCTCTTCCCGACCGGCTTCTTCTCGATCTTCCTGGCCCAGGCGGCCAACCACCGCGTCCAGATGGGTGTCGACCCCAAGTTCCGGGGCCGGGTGATGGCCCTCTACGTGCTGGTCTTCCTCGGGACGACGCCGATCGGGGCCAGCCTGGCCGGCTGGTGGGGCGAGCGGTACGGGGTTGCGTCGAGCATCTGGGTCGCGGGCATCATCTGCTTCGTCGCCGCCGCCGTGGCTCTGGTCTGGCAGCTGCGGGCCAGCGGGGAGCGGCTCGAGATGACGCTGCGGCCCCGGCCCCGGCTGACCCTGGTGCCGCCGCTGGCCGCCGCCGGCCTGCCGGCCACGCCCGAGCCCGAGCGCACGGCCGCCTGACGGGTATTTGGCAGGGCATTTCCGCCGAACGGGTATTCCGGTTCGGGGTGCCGCCGACTTAGCGTCTTCTGGTGGCCCTAGTGCACATTGCTGTGCTCACGGCGGCCCTCGTGGTTCCGATCTTCGTCCCGTACGCGGTGGCGACAATGATCCGGCGCGATGAGGCCCGCCGGCGGCGCGACACTGCCCGAAACTCCCCGGAGGGCCGTGCGCTGCACCGGCTCGACCGCTACATGCAGCACAACGACCCGGTCGCGGCTCTGGCCGGGCGCGGCCCGGCCCCGATCGAGCAGCTCGCCTTCGACCTGCGCCGCCTCCACCGCCAGCAGCGCGGCGGCCCGTCGCTGGGCTCCCAGCGCTGGACGGCGGCGGTGCTGGTCGCCTACGACGAGCGGCTCTGCATGGCCTGCGAGTGCCTCGGCGTCCGGGAGAACCTGCGCCCCCTGGCCGGCTTCGACCGCGAGCTGGAGCGCCTGCGCGTCGAGGACGAGCTGGAGGCCGCCGGCCTGGAGCTGCGCTGACTTTGAGGTGAGCCGGTCAGGCCCCCGCCGGATGGGCGGCTGGCCTGGGCCGGGCGAGAAGAGCGGTCAGGGCCAACGCGATGACTGCTCCGGCCAGGCTCGGCAGGCCAAGCTCGGAGCGGACGGCATACGAGGCGACCGAGGTGGCCAGCACGCCGCCGGCATAGGCGAAAGCCACCGGTAGGGCGGCCGCGGCGGAGTGGTCGGGCATCGTGGCCGCCACCGCCAGGGCGGCGATGAGGATCAGGTCGGGCACGAGGAAGAGATTCTCCGCGCGCCAAGAGTCGTGCACGAAGAGGAACACGAAGGTCGTCAGGCTGAGCATGGCCGCGACGAGGCGGCCCACGGTGAGGAGTCGCATGTCTACACCGTAGACGGAATTGTCTACGGTGTAGACAGGGCGGACGCCATCTGCGAAATGACGTCTACGGCGTAGACTCGGCGGCCATGGCGCTGACTCCCGCGGTGATTGCCAGGGCGACCTTGGCGCTTGGCGATCGTGAGGGCGCGGCCGCGATGTCCATGCGCCGGATAGCGGCCGACCTGGGCTGCGATCCGATGGCGATCTATCGGCATTTCGCTGACCGGCAGGCCTTGCTCGACGCTGTGGCCGACCTCGCGGTGGAGGAGGTCGAGACGCCCGCGCCAAGGGAACCCTGGGAGGGGCGCATCCGGGCCGTGCTGACCGGGGTTCGAGAAGCCGCGCTGCGGCATCCGGGTATTGCCGGGCACGTCGCCTCGCGGCCGCCGCTCGGCCCGGCCGGGCGGCGGCTGGCCGCGGTCGTCATGGGTGCGCTCGCCGAAGCCGGTCTGGGACCGGGTGATGTGGTGAAGGCGGCTCAAGCGCTGATCGCCTACTCGGCGGCCGGCCTGCGCATGGCGGTGGAGGCCGGCGAGCCGGATGAGCGGTGGCGGCAGGTCAACGAGGCGCTGCGGGGTGAGACGCCGGTCGTGGGCTCGGCCGAGCAATTCGATTACGGGCTGCGCCTGATGCTCAACGGCATCCGCCAGGAGGCCGGCTGATCACAGGGGCCAGGACTGAAGCTTCTCGTAGCGGCCGTTGTGGCTCAGGACCAGCGAGAACTCGGTGACCGGCCACGGGGCGCCGACGTAGTTGCCCAGGGCTTTCCGCAGGGCGCTGTCCGCGTGGTACGAGACGGTCAGGTGCGGGTGGTACGGGCGGTCGTCGATCGGGTGGCCGCCCGCGGCCAGGCCGTCCGCGATGCGGGTGTGCAGGGTGGTGAGCTGATCCCGGTCGCCTTCGACGCCGATCCACTCGGCCGCGCCGAACCGGCCGCTGCCGGACAGGCGGAGGGTGAACGGGCCGGGCGGGCGCACCGCGCCCAGGAGCGCCGCGATCGGGTCGGGTGAGGGCACGTCGCCGAGGAAGGCGAGAGTGATGTGCCACTTGGCGATCGGCGAGACGCGGCCGCCCGCGGGCAGGGCCCGCTGCAGGGCGGCCAGCTCGCCGGGCGGGGGGAAGACCGCGACGAACAGACGATTCAGGACGACTCGCGGGCCGCGGGCCCGCCGCCGAACAGCACGTCGTCCCAACTCGGCAGGCGCTTGCGCGGCTTGGCCTCGTCGGTCTCGGCGGAGGCCTGCTGGCCGCCGCTGCCCTGGCCCACCGTGCGCCGGGGGCGCAGAACGGCCAGCGAGGGCACGGCCGGCACCTCCTTGGGCAGGTCGGAGTCCTCGTCGAAGGCCGAGCCGGAACCGCCGCCGAGCAGGGCGGCGGCGCCACCGGCGACCGGGCGGCGCTGCTCGGCCGGGCCGGCGTCGAGGCTGCGGCCGGGTGTCTGGCCGAGCGGGCGGTCGAGCGAGGCGAGCAGGGCGTCGCGGCCGGCGCGGATCGGGTCGCGGGCCGGGCGCTGGGTGGGTGTCTCGGCCGCGGGCAGGCCGTGGCCGCCGCGGGCGGGCTCGGTGGAGCGGGCCGGGCCCGGCAGGCCGTGGCCGCCCCGCTCGGTGAAGGCGCGCTCGGGGGCGGGCTCCTGACCCAGGATCTGGGTGGGCCGCTCGGCGCAGAGATATTGGGCCATGTCGTCGTGCGGCGAGACGACCTGGCGGCCCTTGTCGAGATCCCAGATGGCCTGGGCCGTGGCCTTGCCGGAGGGCCAGGTGGCGACGATGCGCCACGTGCCGTCCTCACGGCGGAACGCGTCCCACGAGATCTTCTCGGTGTCGATGCCGTGCTGGGCCAGGCGGCTGTCGACGACCTCGGCCAGCGGGGCGCCGGAATCCGACGTCTTCAGGCGGGTGCGGCGGGCGTGCTGGGCGAGCATGGCCCGCTCCTGCAGCACCGGGCCCGCGTAGCGCAGGACGCGGTCGACCGGGACGCCGGCGATGCGGGCGACATCCTCGGCGGACTCGCCCTGGCGGATGCGGGCCTGGATGTCACGCGGCGACAGCGAGGCCTGCTGGGCCTCGGGTGACATCACGGCCACGGCGGTGCCCGCGGGGGCGGCGTGGCCCTCGTGGGTGAGCGCACCGTGGACCCGGTCGTCGATGGGAAGCGCCAGGAGCCGGCCGACCTCGTCGGCGAGCACCATGGCCTGACCGTCCTCGGAGAGGGCGACGAAGCGTACCGGCCGCATGCGTTGCCTCCGTCCCGTCGCGTTGGCCCGTGCTCCCGAGACTCAGCCACCCGGGCGCGTTTCGGAACACGGTACGCTCCCCGGTCACCCGATGGGGGTAAGCCACGCCGGGCAAGTTCACTGACCTGCGATGATCATGAAAACCCCGAGGAAGTACGCGTCGTCGAGTGACCAAGAGCACTGGCGCCCCACCCTGCCCTCGGCGCGGCCCAGCGGCAACTCGAGGCCGCGACGCGCGTTTCGCGTGGGGTGGTCAGAGACGTTCGACCACGTAGTCGACCGCGGCCGTCAGCGCGCTCACATCCGACGGCTCGACGGTCGGGTAGAGGGCGATCCGCAGCTGGTTGCGCCCGAGCTTGCGGTAGGGCTCGGTGTCGACGATCCCGTTCGCGCGCAGAACCTTGGCCAGGGCGGCCGCGTCGATCTCGCCGGCGAAGTCGATCGTGGCCACCGCGGCCGAGCGCAGGGCCGGGTCGGTGACGAACGGCGTGGCGAACGACGACTTGTCGGCCCAGCCGTAGAGGGCGGCCGCGCTCTCGGCGCTGCGCTTGACCGCCCAGGCCAGCCCGCCCTGCGAATTCATCCAGTCGAGCTGCTCGGCGGCCAGGAAGACCGTGGCCAGGGCCGGCGTGTTGTACGTCTGCTCCAGCCGGGACTGCTCGATCGCCGTCACCAGGTCGAGGAACTGCGGGATGTACCGGCCCGAGCCCTTGATCTCGAAGGCGCGCTCGATCGCGGCGGGTGACATCAAGGCCATCCACAGGCCGCCGTCCGAGCCCAGCGCCTTCTGCGGGGCCAGGTAGTAGACGTCGGTCTCGCGCAGGTCGACGTCGAGGCTCCCGCCGCCCGAGGTGGCGTCGGTGAGCAGCAGGGCGCCCGGGTCGGCGCCGGCCACGCGGCGGACCGGGACGGCCACTCCGGTCGACGTCTCGTTCTGCACCGAGGCGTACGCGTCGACGCCCGCCTCGGCCCGCAAGAACGCGGCCTGGCCACCGGGCGCCTGGTGGATCGTGGGCTCGCTCAGGAACGGCGCGTCCGAGACGGCCTTCGCGAATTTCGCCCCGAACTCGCCGAACTCGGCGAACTGGGCCCGGTCGCGGATCAGGCCGAACGTCGCGACCTCCCAGAACGCGCTCGTGCCCCCGTTGGCGATGATCACCTCGTACCCGTCGGGGAGGGTGAAGAAGTCGGCCAGGCCGCGCCGGAGGCGGGCCACCTGGTCCTTGACCGTCTTCTGCCGGTGGGACGTGCCGAGGAACGTGCGGGACACCGCGGACAGCGACTCGACGCCCTCGGGGCGCACCTTGCTCGGGCCCGAGCCGAAGCGCCCGTCGACCGGCTTGATCTCGTCTGGGATCCGGATGTCACTCACGGAGAGCATTATGCGCGGAGCCCAGCCTGGGCCAAATCAGCCCAGCCCTCGACCTGCTGCGGCTTGCGGACCGGTGGTCCCACATAGTGGGCGTGCGGGCTCACGACGCGGCCGAGGCGTTTCTGCTCGAGGATGTGCGCGCTCCACCCGGCGACCCGGGCGCAGGTGAACATCGAGCTGAACATGTGACCGGGCACCTCGGCGAAATCGAGGATCACGGCCGACCAGAACTCGACGTTGGTCGGCAGCGGCCGGTCGGGCTTGCGCGCCTGCAGCTCGGCCAGCGCGGCCCGCTCCAGCGCGATGGCCACCTCGTAGCGGGGCGCGCCGAGCTCGCGGGCGGCCCGCTTGAGCACGCGGGCGCGCGGATCCTCGGCCCGGTAGACCCGGTGCCCGAAGCCCATCAGGCGCTCGCCCCGATCGAGGACACCCTTGACGTACGCCTCGGCGTCACCGCCCCGCTCGACCTCCTCGAGCATGTGCAGCACCCGGGCCGGCGCCCCGCCGTCGAGGGGACCGGAGAGCGCCCCGATGCCCGAGGAGATGCAGGCCGCCACGTCGGCCCCGGTCGAGGCGACCACCCGGGTGGTGAAGGTCGAGGAGCTCAGCCCGTGCTCGGCGGCCGAGATGAAGTACGCGTCGACGGCCTTGACGTGCCGCGGGTCGGGCTCGCCGCGCCAGCGCCGCATGAAGCGCTCGACGATGGTCCCGGCCTTGTCGATGTCCTTCTGCGGCACGGCCGGCAGGCCCAGCCCGCGCGCGGCCTGGGCGACGAACGACAGCGCGGTCACCGAGACCCGGGCCAGGTCGCGCCGGGCCTGCTCGTCGTCGATGTCGAGCAGCTGGCTCAGGCCCCAGTAGGGCGCGAGCATGGCCACCGCCGACTGCACGTCGACCCGGATGTCGCCGGAGTGCACCGGCACCGGGAACGGCTCGGCGGGCGGCAGGCCGGGCCCGAACTTGCCGTCGACCAGCAGTCCCCAGACGTCACCGAACGAGACCTGACCGATCAGATCCTCGATGTCGACACCGCGGTACCGCAGCGCGCCACCGTCCTGATCCGGCTCGGCGATCTCGGTCTCGAAGGTCACGATTCTCCCTGTGAACGAATGCTGTAGGTGTTTCATCTTGCTCGCTGGGTAACGGCAGGTCGACACCGCATGATGCGCTCTGTATGTGCTCTGTGCGACACCCATCCTCACCGACCTGACGTGACGGCCGATGGGTCTTACGGTCGTTGCGTGACCCTCGAACCTCCCTCGCCCGCGAGCATGCGGCGCGACTACACCGCGCGCGAGGCGTTGCTCGAGCCCGGCATGGCCGCCGATTGGACCACACAGTTCGGCGCCTGGTTCATCGAGGCGACCGGGTTCGGCCTGCCCGAGCCGAACGCCATGATCGTCTCCTCGGCCACCCCGTCGGGTCACCCGTCGGCGCGTACGGTCCTGCTCAAGGAGTACGACGCCCGCGGCTTCGTCTTCTTCACCAACTACGAGTCGCGCAAGGGCGCCGAGCTGGCCGCGAACCCGTACGCCAGCCTGGTCTTCCCCTGGTTCCCGATGCAGCGGCAGGTCATCGTGACCGGCTCGGTGGAGAAGGTGACGCGGGCCGAGACCGAGGAGTACTTTTCGTCGCGGCCGCGGGGATCGCAGCTGGGGGCCTGGGCCAGCGCGCAGTCGACGGTGGTGCCCGACCGCGAGACGGTCGACGAGAGCCTGCGGGCGGTGACCGAGCGGTTCGGCGACGGGCCGGTGCCGGCGCCCCCGCACTGGGGTGGTCTCCGTGTGCGGCCGGAGACGGTGGAGTTCTGGCAGGGGCGGAGCAACCGCCTCCACGACCGGCTGCGCTACCGCCGTACGGAATCGGATCTGTGGGTTTTGGAAAGGTTGGCCCCTTGAGTCAGGACGCTGTCGAAGCGGCCGCGGAGGTCGTCGAGGAGCGCGAGCGGAAGTCCTGGTTCATCGACCTGAGGCCCCTCCGCGTCGTCGCGTATCGGCGGATGTGGATCGGAAACGGGGTCTCGTTCTTCGGTTTCCAGTTCACCTCGGTCGCCGTGCCGATCGAGATGTACGCGATCACGCACTCCTCGGCCTGGGTGGGCCTGCTCGGCATCGCGGGCCTGGTCCCGCTGCTGATCTTCGGGCTGTGGGGCGGGGCCGCGGCCGACGTGGTCGACCGCCGCAAGCTGCTGCTGGCCAGCTCGACCCTGGCCTGGCTCTCCACCGTCGGCCTGCTGGTGCAGGCGCTGCTGCATCTCGACAGCGGTTACGTGTTGCTCGCGCTGGTCGCGCTGCAGTCGGCCGGCTTCGCGATCAGCTCGCCGGCCCGGCAGGCGATCATCCCGCGGATCGTGCCGGGCGGGCTCGTCCCGGCCGCCAACACGCTGGCCTACACGACCACCACCGCGGGCGGCGTGCTCGGCCCGCTCGCGGCCGGGGTGATCTTCACGGCGACCACGACCGACACCGGCATCATCGCCGCCTACCTGGTCGACGCGCTGCTGTTCACGGTCTCGTTCTGGGCCACCTGGCGGTTGCCCGCGATCCCGCCGGTCGAGCACGACCTGGCCGAGGAGAAGCCCAACGCCGGTCTGCGCGGGGTCCTGGTCGGCCTGAAGTTCCTGGCCACCCAGCCGGTGCTGCTGCTCTCGTTCGCGGTCGACATCATCGCGATGGTCTTCGCCATGCCCCGGGCGCTGTTCCCCGAGGTGGCGGCCGACCGGTTCGGCGGCGACCAGGCGGTGGGCTGGCTGTTCAGCGCGATAGCGATCGGCTCGGTGGTGGCCGGGCTGTTCTCCGGCTGGATCGGCCGGATCAAGCGGCAGGGCGTCGCCCTGATCGTCGCGGTGATCGGCTGGGGCATCGCGATCGGCTTCGCCGGCCTGGCTCACAGCCTGTGGCTGATCCTGCTGCTCCTGGCCGTGGCCGGTGCGGCCGACCTGGTCAGCGCGGTCTACCGGCAGTCGATCCTGCAGGTCTACGCGCCCGACCGGCTCCGCGGGCGCCTGCAGGGCGTCTTCACGGTCGTGGTGGCCGGCGGCCCGCGCCTCGGCGACCTGCGGGCGGGCACCACGGCCGACCTCACCTCGACCACCGCGTCGTGGGCCGGCGGCGGCTTCGTGGCGGCCGGTCTGTCGATCGTGTTGGCCCTGGTCTTCCCCGCTCTGATTCGTTACAAGCCGCCGGCCGGCACCGAGGAGAGCCCGAGCAGATAATGTCCAACCCATGACAAGCGTCGTAGCCGCGAAATCCGGCACTCAGTGGTCCATCGAGGCCGACGGGCACAGCGCCGTCGTGGTGGAGGTCGGCGGCACGCTGCGCGGCTTCTCCGCCAACGGCGTGAAGGTGCTGGACGGCTTCGAGACCGGCGAGCTCTCGCCGGCCTCGGCCGGGCAGATCCTCGCGCCCTGGCCCAATCGGATCCGGGACGGGCAGTACACCTTCGAGGAGCAGTCCTACCAGCTCCCGCTGACCGAGCCGGCCCGGCACAACGCCATACACGGTCTGGTCAACTGGGCCCGCTGGAGCGAGGTCGAGCGGACGCCGTCGTCGGTCACCCTGCAGTTCGAGCTGCCGGCCCAGATCGGCTACCCCTGGTGGCTGACCCTGCGGGCGACCTGGACCGTCTCGGCCGACGGGCTGCGCTGCGACCAGGAGGTCGTCAACAACAGCGGGGCCAACGCGCCCTGGGGCTATTCGGTGCACCCGTACCTCGAGCTGCCCGGCGTCGCCGTCGACGACATCCTGCTGCACGTGCCGGGCAAGACCCGGATCGTGGCCGACGGCCGGCTGCTGCCGATCGGGGCCAACCCGGTGGCCGGCACCGAGTACGACTTCAACGAGCCCCGCCGCATCGGCGGCCTGGTGCTCGACACCACGTTCGGCGACATCGAGCACGGCGCCGACGGCATCACCGAGGTGACCATCGCCGACCCCTCGTCCGACCGCAAGGTCATGGTCTGGGCCGACGACAAGTTCAAGTACTGGCAGGTCTTCTCGGGTGACACCCTGCACGGCGAGCGGTTCCGCCGCTCGGTGGCGATCGAGCCGATGACCTGCCCGCCCGACTCGTTCCGGACCGGCCGCGACCTGATCGTGCTGGCCCCGGGCGAGACGTGGACCGCCTCGTGGGGCATCCGGGCCTGACATGGACTTCGAAGATGTCGTCCGCAAGCGGCGGATGGTGCGCAGCTACGACCCCGATCGGCCGGTCGCCCCGGAGATCGTCGACAAGATCGTCAAGCACGGTCTGCGGGCCCCGAGCGCCGGCTTCTCGCAGGGCTGGGGCTTCCTGGTCCTGACCGAGCAGAAGGACCGCGACCTCTACTGGGCGTCGACCACCGAGGGTGATCTCGGCGACGCCGCGGCCGACGAGGCGTGGAAGGGCGACTGGCTGACCCGCATGCGGACGGCCCCCGTGCTCATCGTCTGCTTCTCCAACAAGTCGGTCTACCTCGACCGCTACGCACAGTCCGACAAGGGCTGGACGGATCGCAGCGAGGAGCACTGGCCGGTGCCCTACTGGGACATCGACACCGGCTTCGCGGCCCTGCTCATGCACCTGAGCGCGGTCAACGAGGAGCTCGGCTCGTGCTTCTTCGGTGTGCCGGTGCCGAAGGTGCCGACGGTCAAGGAGGCGTTCGGGGTTCCGGCCGAGTTCACCCCGATCGGTACGCTGAGCGTCGGCTATCGGGCAGCCGACAAGAGGTCTCCGTCACTCAAGCGCGGGCACCGTCCGGTGGAAGATGTGGTGCATCATGGCCGATGGGCCTGATGACACGGGGATAGGCTGTTGGTGATGAAGGGGAAGGGAGAGCCGGGGTGATCTTCAAGGCGGTCCGGGACGGTGCTCCCTATCCCGATCACCACACCACGCTCAAGGCGTGGGCCGAGATCCCGCCACGGCCGATCCGGCTCGCCGATCTGATCACCACGAAACGCGAGCTGGCCCTGGACAAGCTCCTGGCCGAGGATTCGACGTTCTACGGCGACCTGTTCCCGCACGTGGTGGAGTGGCACGGCGCCCTCTACCTGGAGGACGGGCTGCATCGTGCCCTGCGGGCCGCCCTGCAGCAGCGCAATCAGATCCACGCCCGCGTGCTCGTCGTCGAATAACCCGCTAGTTTGACGTTCATGGTGGCTCCGCTGGATCTCCTGGACGTCGACACCCTGCTCTCCGACGAGGAGCGCGACATCCGCGCGCTCACCCGCCGGGTGGCCGACGACCGGGTCCGCCCGCAGGTCGCCGGCTGGTACGAGGACGGGCGCGTGCCGGTCCGCGAGCTGGCCCAGGAGTTCGGCCAGCTCGGTCTGCTCGGCATGCATCTGACCGGTTATGGCTGCGCCGGCTCGTCCGCAGTCGCGTACGGCCTGGCCTGTATGGAGCTGGAAGCGGCCGACTCCGGGGTGCGTTCGCTGGTCAGCGTGCAGGGTTCGCTCGCGATGTACGCGATCTGGCGTTTCGGGTCCGAGGAGCAGAAGCAGCGCTGGCTGCCGGGCATGGCGGCCGGCGAGCTGATCGGCTGCTTCGGCCTGACCGAGCCCGACCACGGCTCCGACCCGGCCACCATGTCGACCCGGGCCCGTCGCGACGGCGACGACTGGATCCTCGACGGCGGCAAGATGTGGATCACCAACGCGCCGGTGGCGGACGTCGCGGTGATCTGGGCCCGGGCCGAGGAGGGCGTGGTCGGCTTTGCCGTGCCGACCGACACCCCCGGCTTCGCGGCTCGCGAGATCAAGCACAAGATGTCGCTGCGCGCCTCCAGCACCGGGGAGATCACCCTCGATGCGGTACGGCTGCCGGAGAGCGCCCGCCTGCCCGAGGCGCGCGGGCTCAAGGCGCCGCTGTCCTGCCTGACCGAGGCCCGTTTCGGCATCATCTGGGGCTCGATGGGCGCGGCCCGCGACTGCCTGGCCGTGGCGCTCGACTACGCGGCCACACGCGAGCAGTTCGGCCGGCCGATCGGCGGCTTCCAGCTGACCCAGGCCAAGCTGGCCGACATGACGCTCGAGCTGCAGAAGGGTTTCCTGCTCGCGCTGCATCTGGGCCGGCTGCGCGACTCGGCCGGGGCGCTGCGGCCCGAGCAGGTCAGCGTGGGCAAGCTCAACAACGTGCGCGAGGCCATCGCGATCGCCCGTACCTGCCGGACCATCCTCGGCGGCAACGGCATCAGCGGCGAATATCCGATCATGCGGCATGCGAACAATCTGGAGAGCGTCCTCACCTACGAGGGCACCTCGGAGATCCACCAGCTGGTCATCGGCCAGAAATTGACTGGATTGAACGCTTTCGCCTGACGGCGGACTGCGAGTGTCGTACCCGCCTCGTACCGTGAGGGTATGGCCAACTCTTCGGACGTCTCGCCGGCCGACTCCTCGCCTGTCGAGGAGAAGACCCGGGAGTATCCCCACGTTCCCGACGAGACTCCTCCCGCCACCACGCCGGAGCAGCCTTCTCGGCCGAGCGGCTTCGCCCGCCTGCTCATCTTCACCGGGTTCGTCTTCGCGCTGCTCGTCGCGGCCTGCCTCGGCCTGCGCGCGATCGACGTGCTGCCCAACTTCGGCAACCCGTTCAGCGACCGCACCACCGACCGCAGCCAGCCGGTGCTGCTGCAGTCGATGCGCGACCTGAGCCGCTACGTTGCGGCCGACGGCACCTTCCAGGTCATCGTCGACCTGCAGGAGGACAAGGAGAACATCCCCGACTTCCTGGTCAACCGGCGCACGCTGTTCGTCGGCTCGGGCACGGTCGAGCAGTGGGTCGACTTCAGCAAGCTCTCCGAGGAGGCGCTGGTCGTCGACAACGACAACAAGACGGTCAAGATCACGCTGCCGCCGCCGGAGCAGGGCTCGGCCGCCCTCGACATGCAGAAGAGCTACGTGGTGGCCGAGGAGCGGGGCCTGCTCGACCGCATCGGTGACGCCTTCAAGAGCGACCCCGACAAGCAGCAGAAGGTCTATGCGATGGCGCAGCAGAAGATCACGGAGGCCGCCCAGTCGAGCGGCCTGGCCGACCGCGCCAAGCAGAACACCGAGCAGATGCTGCGCAGCCTGTTCACCCGCCTCGGCTACTCGACGGTGACCGTGACCTTCGACAGCCCGTAAAGGCCGGCAAAGCACCGGACGCCGCCGGCCCGGGGGCGGGGCCGACAGCGTCCGGTGGTCGTCGGCCCGCGGGGTCCGGGCACGGCGGCCCGGGCCCCGGCGAGCCGGTAGCTATCTCAGAAGACGCGGCGCACGGCGATTACGTTGCGTGCCGCGTCTTCTTTGTTGCCCGGGGCCGGGTCACTCGTTGGGCAGCAGGGCCCAGAGGACCAGGTAGACGATGAACTGGGGGCCGGGGAGCAGGCAGGAGACGATGAAGATCAGGCGGACCACGCCGGCGGAGAGGCCGAAGCGGCGGGCCAGGCCGGAGCACACGCCGGCGATCCAGCGGTCGTTCCGGGGGCGGGCGAGTCGGCGAGCCACGATGACTTCCTCCTTGGATGACGGCTGCGACACCGCGCCGCGGCCGTACTTCGACGGTATGGGCGCCGTGCCCGTGCGCCCTCGGTCCCCAGGTGGAGATGGGCGGCCCGGCTCCCGTAAGGGTGACCCGTACCCTCGCGCCCTCCGCTGTTAACCTGGGTGCCGATTTCCGGCCTTCGCCGGTCCTTTTCTGACGGCACGGTTCATCTAGGAGGCAACGGGTGACGCTGGCCGTCCTGCACGCCAGCCCCGGCAACGCCCTCGATCCGGCCGACCGCGAGCGCCTCGCCGGCGATCTGACCGCGGCCCTGCGTGCGGCCGGCGCCACCGAGGTCGAGCGGATCGGCGCCGGTGACTCGCTCCGGGAGATCGTGCGACGGGCCGAGAAGGCGCATGAGCCGCTGCTGATCTGCGACGACAACCTGGTCGCGCACCCGAGTCTGCTCTGGATGCTGGCCACCGAGCCGGCCCAGCGCACCACCGCCCTGGTGGTCGCCGACCCCGCCGGTGACCTGCGCGAGGACCGCGGCAAGCTGCTGCCCACCGGCGACGGGCCGGGCACCGTGCGCTACCTGGGCGCGATCTGTGTCGCCCCGGCCGATCTGCCGCTGCTGGCTGAGGTGGCCGATCGCCTCGATCTCCTGCCCGCGCTGCTCGAGGCCGGTCTCGTGCCGATCGCCACGCCGGTGCGGCTCCTCCGCGCCGCCCAGGTGCACGACGAGGCCGAGCTCGCGGCCGCGCGCAGCGCTGTCGAAGCCGTCGACGAGGACAAGGCCCGGCTGCGGCTGGCGGTCAAGGAGAAGGACGACTTCTTCACCACGTACGCGGTGAGCACCTGGTCCCCGATCGTCACCAAGGCCTCGGCCCGGCTCGGTCTGTCGCCCAGCGCCGTCACCGGGCTCTCGGTGCTGCTCGCGGTCGTCGCCGGGCTCGCGTTCTGGCAGGCCTCACGGCCCGCGATGATCGCCGGCGGCATCCTGATCTACCTGAGTTTCGTCCTGGACTGCGTGGACGGGCAGCTGGCCCGCTACACGCGCCGGTTCGGCGCGTTCGGCGGGTGGCTCGACACGATGGCCGACCGCGCCAAGGAGTACGTGGCGTACGCCGGTCTCGCCGCCGGGGCGGAGCGCCTCGGCATCCCGTACGCCTGGCCGCTGGCCATCGCCGCGATCGTGCTGCAGACCGTCCGGCACATGACCGACGCCTGGTACGGCGCGCTGCACGACGAGGCCGCGGCCCACCCGAGGCCGCAGGCCGCGAGCGGGGTCGGGGCGCGGCTGACCGCCGCCTCGACCAAGGTGCAGGGCGACACCGGCTCGGTCGCGTACTGGCTGAAGCGGATCGTGGTCTTCCCGATCGGCGAGCGCTGGGCCCTGCTGGCCGTCCTGGCCGTCTTCACCGACGGGCGGGTCGCGCTGGCCGGCATGCTCGCCTGGGGGGTGCTCGCGATGGCGTACACCCTGGCTCTGCGGTCCTTGCGGGCCTTCTCGATGCGCGTCGGCGTCCTCGACAAGGTCGACACCGGACGGTTCCGCGACGACGGCCTGCTCGTCCGCACGGTGATCAGCCGGGCCCAGCGGCCGGCGCCGCTGGCCTTCGCGGCGCTGGCCGCGGTGGTGGCCCTGGCCGCCGTGATCGTCCTCCTGGTGTCCGGCCCCTCCAAGATCGCGCTGGCGGTGGCCGCGGTGCTGGTGCTGAGCGCCGGCCTGCCCGCCCGGGCCCGGCACGGCGGACCGCTCGACTGGCTGATCCCGGCGGCGCTGCGGGCGGCCGAATACCTCATGGTGGTCGCGGCCGGCATCGTCGGTGACGTGCCCACGCCCGTGACGTACCTGCTGATTTTCACGCTCACCCTGCGGCACTACGACCTGGTGGCCCGGATGGAGAAGGGCGCGCCGGCCGGGACGGCCCGGGGCGCGCTGCTCGGCTGGGACGGGCGCGTGGTCCTGCTCACCGCGGCCGCGCTGGCCGGCGTCGGCACCATCGGCGCCGGCGTGCTGGCCGCGCTGGTGGGCGGCTCGTTCCTGATCAACGCGATCGCCGACTGGCGGACAGGTGGCACCCGCCCGTGACCCTGCTGAGCATCGTCGTACCGGTCTACAAGGTCCAGGGTTACCTGCGCCAATGCCTCGACTCCATGCTGAGCCAGTCGTTCACCGACTTCGAGATCGTCGCGGTCGACGACTGCTCGCCGGACAACAGCGGCGCGATCCTGGCCGAGTACGCGGCGCGTGACCCCCGCGTCCGGGTGGTGACCGCCCCCGAGAACCTCGGCCTGGGCCGGGCCCGCAACCTCGGCCTCGAGCACGCGACCGGCGAGTACGTCTGGTTCGTCGACTCCGACGACTGGCTGTCCATGGGCTCGCTGGCCGCCGTGGCCGCGCGGCTGCGCTCGACCGGGGCCGACGTGATGATCGTCGGCTGGGACCGCGTCTACTGGAACGGGCGGGTCCAGACCGGCTCGGCCCGCAAGAAGCTTGCGGCCGCGCCCAAGGTCTTCTCGGCCGACGAGTGGCCCAAGGTCCTGGAGATCCTCCACGTGGCCTGGAACAAGGTGGTCCGGCGGGACTTCTTGGTGCGGCTCGGCTTCGTCTTCGAGGCCGGCTGGTACGAGGACGTGTCGTTCAGCTTCCCCGTGCTGCTGGCCGCTCCGCGGATCAGCACGCTGCCGCGCACGTGCGTGCACTACCGCCAGCGGCGCACCGGGGCGATCACCCGGACCAAGGGCGACCGGCACTTCGAGGTCTTCGACCACTGGGAGCACGCGCTGGCGCTGGTCGATCAGTACGCGTCGCCCGGCGACGAGGTGCGCGGGCTGCTCTTCCGCCGGATGATCTGGCACTTCCTGGCCGTGCTGCGGCACGACGCCCGGGTGCCACGCCAGTCGCGGGCCCGGTTCTTCGCCCGGATGACTGAGATGTACCGCAAGTACCTCCCACCGGCGGGCTATCCGATCCCGTCCGGCGGCGAGGGCATCCGGTACAAGCTGGTCGCCCGCGGGTCGTACCGGGTCTTCCGGCTCTTCGAGACCTCGGTCAAGGTGGTCCGGCGCGGGCAACGGCTGGTCCGGCGCTCGGCCGGCTATCTGGGCCGGCGCGGCCGGCAGGCGTTCGGGCACCTCTACTACCAGATCCAGCTCCGGCTGCCGGTCGACCCGTCGCTGGCGCTGTTCGCCGCGTACTGGTTCCGCGGGGTCAGCTGCAACCCGGCCGCCATCGCGGCCAAGGCGGCCGAGCTGGCGCCGCATCTGCGGCCGGTCTGGGTGGTCGGCCCGTCGCGGGCGGGCGCGCTGCCGCCCGGCACCCCGCACGTCGTGGCCGGCACGCTGCCGTACTACAAGGCCCTGGCCCGGGCCCGCTACCTGGTCAACAACGTGAACTGGCCACGCCGGATGGTCAAGCGGCGCGGCACCACGCACGTGATGACCCATCACGGCACCCCGCTCAAGATGATGGGGATGGACCAGCTCGACCACCCGGCCGCGGTGAGCGACCACGACTTCGCCGGTCAGATGCGCCGGGCCGACCGCTGGGACTTCAGCGTCACCGCGAACGCGCACACGACGATCGCGTGGGACTCGGCCTATCCGTGCGACTACGAGACGCTCGAGGTCGGCTATCCGCGCAACGACCGGCTGGCCCGGGCCACCCCGGCCGAGACGGCGGCGATGCGCGAGCGGCTCGGCGTCGCGCCCGGCCGCCGGGTCGTGCTCTACATGCCGACCCACCGGGAGTGGCTGCCGGCCGGGCAGCACGTGCTCGAGGTGGAGCAGCTGGCGGCCGCCCTCGGCCCGGAGACGGTGCTGCTGGTGCGCGAGCACTACTTCCACGTGCCGGCCTCGATGAGCGGGCAGACGCCGTCCGGCGGCGGCCGCATCGTCGACGTCTCCGGCCACCCGGTGGTCGAGGATCTCTACCTGGCGGCCGACGTGCTGCTCACCGACTACTCGTCGGCCATGTTCGACTACGCCGTCCTCGACCGGCCGGTGGTCGTCTACGTGCCGGACTGGCAGGTCTACCGGGAGTTGCGGGGCACGTATTTCGATCTGCTGGCTCAGCCGCCGGGCGCCGTGGCGACCGACTATGCCGCGCTTGTCGAGATATTTCGGTCAGGTGCGTACGCCGATGAGACGGCGACAGCGGCCCGGGCAGATTTCCGTGCCCGCTTCGCCTATCTCGACGACGGACACGCGGCGGAACGCGTCGTTCGCCGGGTATTTCTGGACGAAAACCGGTAATCGCGCAGTTACCCTCAGCAAATGGCACGTTCACCCGATGGCGTGACATCGATACTCCTCGTCGAATAGGGCGGGTCGCGGACCGTAGTGGGACCGGGATCACACTCTTGCGCCCGGTAGGGGAGGTAGACGGTGTCGACCGTCTCGCTCAAGGACGTCACCAAGGTCTGGCCCGACGGCACGATCGCCGTCAACAACCTGAGCCTTGACGTCAACGACGGTGAATTTCTGGTCATGCTCGGCCCGTCGGGCTGCGGCAAGTCCACCGTCCTGCGAATGATCGCCGGCCTGGAAGATCCCTCCGAAGGGGACATTCTTCTCAATGGCGATCCGGTCCTCGAATTGGCGCCGCGCGATCGCAGTATTGCCATGGTTTTCCAGGATTTCGCGCTATATCCGCACATGTCGGTGGGGGACAACATCGGCTTCCCGCTGAAGCTGTCCGGAGTGGAGCCGCAGCCGCGCGGCGAGCGGGTGGGCGACGTGGCGTCCGCCCTCGGCATCGGCGACGTGCTGCGGCGCAAGCCGAGCCAGCTCTCCGGCGGCCAGCGCCAACGGGTGGCGATGGGCCGCGCCATCGTGCGCCGCCCCGGCCTGTTCCTGATGGACGAGCCGCTGTCCAACCTCGACAGCGGCCTGCGGGCCGAGCTGCGGGCCGAGATCACCGGTCTGACCCGCGAGCTGGGCGTCACCACGATGTACGTCACGCACGACCAGGCCGAGGCGCTCACCATGGCCGACCGTGTCGCGATCATGCGCAAGGGCGTGCTCCAGGACGTCGGCACCCCGACCGAGGTGTACGGCCGGCCGGCCACCCTCTACGTCGCCGCGTTCCTCGGCTCGCCGCGGATGAACCTGCTCGAGGCCTCGGTCTACGTCCACCTCGAGCGGGCCATCGAGCTCAACTTCGGCGAGCAGTCGCTCTACCTGCCGTGGAACGACATCCGCAGCCGGGCCGTGGCGCACTACCACGGCGAGCGCATCGTGGTCGGCCTGCGGGCCGAGGCGCTCACCCCGGTCGCGCCCGACGTACCGGGCGACGTGCTGCGCGGCCGCATCCGCTACCTGGAGCACCACGGGCACGAGTCGCTGGCCTACCTCGACATCGGCGCCACCGCGATCCTGGTCGACGAGCTGGGCGCGGCGGTCCAGAACGAGCAGGAGGAGCCGGGCGCGCTCAAGCGGCTCAGCGGGGCCCTCCAGCGCCGTCTCAGCGGCCGTTCGGGCGGGGGCGCGGTGCAGACCCGCGACTCCGAGCCGCACAGCGTCCTGGACCCGGGCCGCCACTCCCGTCGCCCGGCCGAGCTGGCCGTCCGGCTGGCGCCCTACCCGGCGATCTCCGCGGGCCACCCGCTCAACGTCGCCGTCCGGATGGACGCCCTGCACTTCTTCGACGGCCGGGGCGGCGCCCGGATCGACGTGGGCTGGCGCTGACCTCGCGACGCTACCGTTTCGTCCGTGCGCCGGTGTGCTTCTCTTCGCAGACGCGTGGTGCCACTAAGTTGGCCCACCGCGTAGGCTGCACGACGGTGGAGGAGAGACTGGGCCAGAGAGTGCGTTCGGCTCCGAGCACGGAGCCGGCGGGCCCATCTGTCTCTCCATCGACCGCCGCCCCCCACCTGCTCGACCGCCGTTTCGGCCGGGACGAGATCGCTCTGGTGCGCCACGAGGTGACCGCGGGGCTGCGCGTCGCCGGTCTGGGCGGCGACCGTCTTCAGGGCTTCATCCTCGCCGTCAACGAGATCGTGACGAACGTCGTCCTGCACGCCGGCGGCCAGGGCCGCCTGCTGCTGTGGACCGCCGGCGGCTCGGCCTGGTGCTCGGTGACCGACTCGGGCGCCGGCATACCGGCGAGGTATCTGTCCGCTCCCGAGGTGCCCGAGACCTATGAGGTCGGTGGCCGGGGCATCTGGCTGGCGTACCAGTTGTGCGACGAGGTGACCGTGGCCACCGGCCCGATCGGTACCACGATCGGGCTGCGGATCTCCCTCGGCGCGCCGCCCGACACGACGCGGCAACAGACTTTGAACAGCTTGTAAACCATTTGAGGAATGTGAAGGTGCCCTTCCGGGCTCACGGGCCGCGCGGTGCGACTACATTGGGCGCGTGCTCGGACTACCTCCTCAAGTAACCGCATGCCTTTTCGATCTTGATGGCGTGCTCACGCAGACCGCCCTGGTGCACAATGCTGCGTGGAAGCAGACGTTCGACACGTTTCTGCGGACGTGGTCGGCGCAGCACGATCAGGAATTCGTGCCGTTCGACTCCGGCGCCGACTACCACCAATACGTCGACGGCCGGCCACGAGCCGACGGCGTGCGCACGTTCCTGGCGTCCCGCGGCATCACCCTGCCCGAGGGCACCCCGGACGACGGTCCCGACCTCGAAACCGTGAACGGGCTCGGCAACCGCAAGAACATCCTCGTCCTGCAGAAGATCAAAGAAGGCGCTGTCCAGGTCTACGAGGGCTCGGTCGAGTACCTCAAGGCCGCTCAGCAGGCCGGCCTGCGCCGGGCCGTGGTGTCGGCCAGCGCCAACTGCAAGGACGTCCTGGAGGCGGCGGGCATCGCCGACTACATCGAAGTCCGGGTGGACGGGGTGACCGCCCGCGAGCAAGGCTTGCCGGGCAAGCCGTCACCCGACACGTTCCTCTACGCGGCCAAGATGCTCGGGCTCGACCCGCAGAGCTGCGCCGTCTACGAGGACGCCCTGGCCGGTGTGGCGGCCGGTCGTGCGGGAGCCTTCGGCATCGTGATCGGTGTCGACCGTGTGGGCCAGTCTCAGGCACTTCTGGACAACGGGGCCGACGTTGTGGTCTCGGATCTGTCCGAACTCCTGACCCGCTGATGCACGTACGTCATTAAGACTTTTCTCCTTCCTCATAGGTACGAGAGGCACCACCGTGATCCGTGAACGGGCATATCCCGTCGACCCCTGGCACATCCGGGAGACTCGCCTCGACCTGGATCTGCTGGCCCAGTCCGAATCGGTCTTCGCGCTGAGCAACGGACACATCGGGATCCGCGGAAATCTGGACGAGGGCGAGCCGCACGGCCTGCCGGGCACCTACCTGAACTCGTTCTACGAGCTCCGCCCGCTGCCCTACGCCGAGGCCGGCTACGGCTTCCCGGAGTCCGGCCAGACCATGGTCAACGTCACCAACGCCAAGCTCATGCGGCTGCTGGTCGACGACGAGCCCTTCGACGTCCGCTACGGCGAGCTGCGCTCGCACGAGCGCGTCCTCGACCTGCGCGCGGGCACGCTCGAGCGCACCGTCGAGTGGGTCTCCCCGTCCGGGCAGGCCATCCGGGTCCGCACCGTGCGCATGGTGTCGTTCACCCAGCGCTCCGTCGTGGCGTTCCTCTACGAGGTCGAGCCGCTCGACAGCACCGCCCGGCTGATCCTGCAGTCCGAGCTGGTGGCCAACGAGCAGCTCCCGGCGATGAGCAAGGACCCGCGGGTGGCGGCCGTGCTCGACCACCCGCTGCAGTCCGAGGAGGTCCTCGAGCAGGCCACCGGTGGCCTGCTGGTGCACCGGACCAAGGCCAGCGACCTGCGGATGGCCGCGGCGATGGAGCACCTGGTGGAGACGCCGGGCAAGCACGCGGTGACCACCGAGGGCCACCCGGACTGGCTGCGCACGACCGTGGCCTGCAAGCTCGAGCCGGGCCAGAAGCTGCGCGTCGTCAAGATCGCCGCGTACGGCTGGTCCTCGCACCGGTCGTTGCCGGCCGTGCGGGACCAGGTCGGCGCCGCTCTGGCCAGCGCCCGGCTGGACGGCTGGGAGGGCCTGGTCGAGGCCCAGCGCGAATACCTGGACGCGTTCTGGGACCACTCCGACGTCCGCGTCGAGGGCGACCCCGAGGTGCAGCAGGCCGTCCGCTTCGGCCTGTTCCACACCTTGCAGGCCGGCGCCCGGGCCGAGCAGCGCCCGATCGGCTCCAAGGGCCTGTCCGGCCCCGGCTACGACGGCCACACGTTCTGGGACGCCGAGACCTTCGTGCTGCCCGCGCTGACCTACACCCAGCCCTCGGCCGCGGCCGACGTGCTGCGCTGGCGCCACTCGACGCTCGACCTGGCCCGGGAGCGCGCGCAGACGCTGGGCCTGCAGGGCGCGGCCTTCCCGTGGCGCACCATCCGCGGCCAGGAGTGCTCGGCCTACTGGCCGGCCGGCACCGCCGGCTTCCACATCGGCGCCGACATCGCCGACGCCGTGCGGCGTTACGTGCAGGCCACCGGCGACTACGACTTCGAGCGGGAGTTCGGCCTGGAGCTGCTGGTCGAGACGGCCCGGCTGTGGCGCTCGCTCGGCCACCACGACCGGCACGGCCGCTTCCACATCGACGGCGTGACCGGCCCGGACGAGTACACGGCGGTCGTCAACGACAACATCTACACCAACCTGCTGGCCCAGCAGAACCTGCTGACCGCGGCCGACGCCGCCAAGCGTCACCCGGACCTGGCCCGCAAGCTGGGCGTGGACGACGAGGAGACGGCGAGCTGGCGCGACGCGGCGGCCTCGGTGCACATCCCGTACGACCGGGAGCTCGGCGTGCACCAGCAGTCGGAGGGCTTCACCCGGCTGCAGGAGTGGGATTTCGAGAACACCCCGCCCGAGGCGTACCCGCTGCTGCTCAACTACCCGTACTTCGACCTGTACCGCAAGCAGGTGGTCAAGCAGGCCGACCTGGTGATGGCGATGTACATCCGCGGTGACGCGTTCACCCCGGAGGAGAAGGCGCGCAACTTCGCCTACTACGACGCTCGGACCGTCCGCGACTCGTCGCTGTCGGCCTGCGTCCAGGCCGTGATGGCGGCCGAGACGGGCCACCTGGAGCTCGCGCACGACTACCTGGGCGAGGCCGCCCTGATGGACCTGCACGACCTGCACCAGAACTCGCGGGACGGGCTGCACATCGCGTCGCTGGCCGGCACCTGGATCTCGCTGGTGGCCGGGCTCGGCGGCATGCGTGACTTCAACGGCGAGCTCTCCTTCGCGCCGCGGCTGCCCAGCCGGATCAACGCGCTGGACTTCTCGATGCTCTGGCGGGGCCTGCGCCTGCGGGTCAACGTCACCCCCGAGGAGACCACGTACTCGCTGCGCAACGGCGGCGGCTCGGCTCGGCTCGTGCTGCTGCACCACGGCAAGGAGGTCGAGGTCACCCAGGTCAAGCCGGTGACCGTGCCCAACCCGGCCCCGTCGCAGGTCGGCCCGGCGCCGGCCCAGCCGGCCGGCCGTGCTCCGGTGCGCCGCGCGACCGCCTGATTCACCGAATGACGAAAACGGCCCCCGGTGCGAACCGGGGGCCGTTTCACGTTTGAGTGGCGGATCAGAGCATCGAGACGTGCACGTGGTCGGTGTGGTCACTCGGCCCGTGGTACGCCCTCCACTCGCCCTCGGAGGGGAACCAGATCTGCTTGTACCAGATCACGTAATAGATGCCGAGCCGGTCCGCGTTGCGGACCAGGAACGCCATCAGGTTGTTCCCGTACTCCTTCATGTCCGCGTTGTGCGCGACCGCGAAACCGCTGTCCTGCAATGACCAGTCGCAGGCCCGGCCCTTCGGATGCTCGAACGGCCCGCCGTCACGGTGACAGCCCACGAATCTGTCGAAGCCCGCTTTCTTGACCTCTTTGTACATGTTCAAGGTCCGGGCGGTGATGCAGCCGCTGGTCGTCGGGTCCTTCACCGTGCACGACTCGGGCGAGAAACCGCCGTCGGAATTGCGGGGCGCGGCCTTGGCGACGGGAGATTTGGCGAGCACGTGGCCCTGGGTGAGGCCCTCGCCGCCGACCAGGTTGAGGGCCTGGCTGGCCGCTTCCTTCTGCTTCTGCATCGCGACCAGGTTGGTCTGCTGCTTCTTGACCTCGGCGTCCAGCGCCACCTTGGACTTCGTGACCTCGTCGATCGCCTTGTTGAGCTCGCCGAGCTTCCGGTCGTGCTCGGTGTTGATCTCCTCGAGCGACATGGCCCGGCGCAGGAAGTCGTCCGAGCCCTTGCTGCTGAGCAGGAAGCTGGCCGCGTTGAGCTGGCCGAACCGGTACTGCTGGTTGGCGATCGCGTTGACCTCGGGGATCAGCTCGTTGCGCCGGGCCTCGGCCGTCTTGATCTTGGTGGCGAGGGCCTTCTGCGCGGCCGTCGACTTGGCCACGGCGCCCTTGGCCTGGACGAACCGGCGGTTCGAGGACTCGATCAACTCGTCGAGGGTCTGGTTCTCCTTGCCGGCCGACTCGTCCGGGGTCGCGGAGGTCCCGTCGCCGGGCTCGGCGTAAGCCGGAGATATGGGCGAGGCCAGGAAAGCGACAGAGACGATCGGCGCCAGGGCAAGCATCAGCCACCGGCGGGGTCGTACGGTCATGCAGGTTCCTTCCGAGTAAACCGCCGACCGGGTTAGCTGACGGGTTCGGGACGGAAGCGATCCCTACCGCTTGACGCGGACTCACCCCACACTGACCTGGTTCCCCGGCTCGCCTCGCGGCGATTGGGCGGTGGCCGCCGGCACCTCGGGGGCGGTGCCTGGTTGGGCGGGCCGACGGCGAGTTTACCCGACAACGGGCCGCCCTTCAGGCCTCGCGAAACAGTATTCGCGTAGTCCACTTGTAACATTCCGTAATTGCAGTCACGGTGTGTCGCCATTCAATTGCGTCGCGTGCGATAACTGTCGATCGTTCGATGTCTTCGGTATGGTCGGTGCCGATCCCCACCCCCCGGGGATCGCCGCCTAATCGTTTCCGAACGAGCCGGGGAACCAATCTTTCCGGGGTGAATCCGCATCCGCGGTAGGGATCACTTCCGTCCCGAACCCGTCAGCTAACTCGGTCGGCGGCCGACGGAAGGAACAGGTGTGCGGCACAAGACTGTCCGGCGACGATTAGCAGCCACCCTGGCGCTGCTCGTCGCGCTCTCCGGCCTCGCGCTGGCCTCCCCGGCCTCGGCCGCGCCGGGCGACACCGGCGACGACGGCGAGGGCGCTCCCAAGACCCTGATCCAGCAGCTCGAGGCCGCCTCCAAGGGCTTCGTCGAGGCCAAGGAGGCGCTGGACCGCTCACGCAAGCGCCAGGCCGAGCTCGCGGCCAAGCTCAAGGAGCTCGACCAGCAGATCGGCCCGCGTCAGGCGGCGTTGGACGACATCATCCAGCAGTCGTACCGCACCGGGCGCCTCGGCCCGATGAGCGCGCTGCTCGCGGCCGGCTCGTCTGAGGGCTTCCTCGACCGGGCCGAGACCCTGGAGACGATCGCGGTCAAGGAGAACACGGCGGTCGCGGCGCTCAAGACCACCCGGGACGCCCAGCAGGCGGCCAAGGTGGCCATCGACACCGAGGTGCGCAACGAGCAGAAGCAGGTCGCGCTGATGGCCAAGCGCAAGGTGCAGGCCGAGAGCGCCCTCAAGGCGGCCAACACCGGCGGCGAGGACAAGACCGGCGAGGACGCCCCGCAGCCGAGCGACAACGCCCCCAGCAGCTCCAGCAAGAAGAAGGCGGGAGCGGCGCCCCGCGACTCGGACGGCTCACTGCCGTCCGAGGGCTGCACCGAGAAGGACCCGACCACCAGTGGCTGCCTGAGCCCGCGCACGCTCAACGCCCTCAAGCAGGCCCAGGCCGACGGCTTCACCCGCTTCGTGGCCTGCTTCCGCGAGCAGAACAGCGGTGAGCATCCCAAGGGCAAGGCCTGCGACTTCGCCGCCGACAAGAACGGCTTCGGCGGCGTCGCCACGGGTGCCAGCAAGACGTACGGCACCAATCTCGCGAATTACTTCATCAACAACTCGGACCGGCTCGGCGTGCTCTACGTGATCTGGTTCGAGCGGATCTGGCTGCCGAGCAGTGGCTGGAAGGCGTACACCCGCGGAAACGGCGACCCTTCCAGCGACCACACCAACCACGTGCATCTCTCGATGCGCTAGCTGAGCCGGGGGAGTGCGAGACCTTTACTTGCGGACGTAGGTCTCGTACTCCTTCAGGACGTCCTCGGTCGGGCCGTCGGCGCGGATCACGCCCGACTCGAGCCAGATGCTGCGCTCGCACGTGTCCCGGATCGACTGCTCGCTGTGGCTGACCAGGAAGACCGTGCCGGCCTCCTCGCGCAGGTCGCGCACCCGCTGCTCGCTGCGCTTGCGGAACTTGGCGTCACCGGTTGCCAGCGCCTCGTCGATCAGCAGCACGTCGTGCTTCTTGGCGGCGGCGATCGAGAACCGCAGCCGGGCCGCCATGCCGGAGGAGTAGGTCTTCATCGGCAGCGAGCTGAAGTCGCCCCGCTCGTCGATGCCCGAGAACTCGACGATCTCGGCCGTGCGCTCCTTGACCTGCGCCGGCGTCATGCCCATGGCCAGACAGCCGAGCTCGACGTTCTTGATGCCGGAGAGGTCGTTCATCAGCACGGCGTTCACGCCCAGCAGCGAGGGCTGGCCGGCCGCGTAGATCGCCCCGCCCCGCTCGACCGGCAGCAGGCCGGCGATCGCCCGCAGCAGCGTCGACTTGCCGGACCCGTTGGTGCCGATCAGGCCGATCGCCTCGCCGCGGTAGGCCACGAAGCTGACGCCCTTGACCGCGTGCACCTCGCGCACGGCCGCGCTCTTCTTGCCTGTGACGATCCGCTTGAAGCTGGCCAGCGGGCTGTTCGCCCCCGGCGCGACCGAACCGTAGATGCGGTAGACGATGTGCGCGTCGTCCGCGATGACAGTGGGGATTCGCTCGTCAGCCACGGCCGTAGCCCTTCTCTCCGCGCCAGAAGTACACATATCCGCCGATGCCCACGAGGGCGGACCAGATCACCGCATACGTCCAGAGGCGCAGCGGGGAGGCGGCCAGCGTCACGTTCTCCATCAGGGCGTGCCGGATCAGCTCGATGAAGACGAGCATCGGGTTGGCCTCGACGAGCTTGAGCTGCCAGCCGTGCAGCCGGTCGGAGAAGAAGGTGACCGGGTAGAGCACGGCCGAGCCGTACATCCAGATCCGCATGATGTAGGGGATGAGCTGGCGAATGTCGGTGACCTTGGCGCAGAGCCGGGCCACGAAGAGCGCCAGGCCGGCGTTGAAGATCGCCTGCAGGACCAGGGCCGGGATGGCCAGCAGCCACTGGACGGTGAGGGGCTCGCCGGTGAGCAGGATGATCGCGACCAGCACGATCATCGAGGCGATCATGTTGCGCACCTCGACCAGCGCGATCGCGATGGGCAGGCTGGCCCGGGGGAAGTGCAGGGCCCGGATCATGTTGATGTTCGAGGTGATCGCCATCGCCCCGGCCTGCACCACCGACTGCGTGAAGCCGAAGATGAAGACGCCCGCACACAGGTACGCGATGAAGTTGTTCGTGTCCTGCTTGGTGTTGAGCAGGACGCCGAAGATCACGTAGTAGACGCCGGCGTTGATCAGCGGGGTCAGCACCTGCCAGACGACACCCAGCTTGGTCGTGCCCAGCGAGGCGCTCACCTTGGCGTTGGCGAACGCCGCGATGAAGTGACGGTAGGACCAGAGGTGCCGGGTGTACTCGGCCAGGCCGGGGAGCCGCCCGGCCGCTGTCAAGCCGTTCCGCCGGGCCAGCTCCTTGAGCGATTGCCCGGTCCCGGAATCGGCGACCGCCGTCTGAGCCATGGGGTGGTGCTCCGATCTCGTCGGCCCGTCGGGGGTGCCGGGCCCTGGAACTTTGCGCGAGAACACGTAAGCAGCATGTCAAGCCGCTGTCGATGGAACGCCTTCGTATCGACGTGCGGAAGGCTATCCGACCGAACGGCGGAACGCAACCGTTACGTCCTGGCGTATAGTGACCGGGTGGCAACAGGAAAGCGCGCACCAGCCGGAGCGGCCGTGCTCCGAGGCGACATCACCGTAGCTATTCGCAACGCCGTGATGCACGAGCTCGCCGAGGTCGGTTACGGCAGGCTCTCCATCGAAGCCGTGGCGCGCCGCGCCGGGGTGGGCAAGACGGCAATCTACCGCCGCTGGGGCAACAAACTCGAGATGGTGCTCGAGATAGTTTCGGATGTCGCGGGCCGCAGCGTCCCGCTGCCCGACACCGGGAGCTTCGCGGGTGACCTTCAACTGATCATGATGATCGTCCACCGGGCCCTGCAACACCGTATCGCGTCGCAGATCATTCCCGACCTGATGGCCGAGGCGGCCCGCAACCCGCAGATCGCCGAGACCCTCCAGACGGCGCTGCGCACCCATCAGCAGGCCGTCGGCGAGAAACTGGTCGGCCAGGCCATCTCCCGCGGCGAGCTGCCCGAGGGCACCGACCCCGAGGTCGCCGTCGACATGATCCTCGGCCCGCTGTACTGGCGTCTCGCGGTCTCCCGGAGCCCGATGCCGGACGACTACCTCGAAAAGCTCACCACGGCCGTCACGGCCGCCCTGAAGTCGACCGTCGCGTAACGGCTACCGGCTCGCAACCCGTCGAGCGCTCGGGTCGGCCCCGGACCCGCCGAAGGTAGGGGCCCCGCCCCCGATCCCGGAGCCGTCATGCGCGCACACCCCCAGCACGTCGACCTGACCGTCCTCGACACCGCCGCGCTCCTGGCGATCGCCATGCGCGGCCTCCAGGCCGGCGACGGCTCCCTGGGGGTGGCGCCAGTCAAGGTCACCACCCCGGTGGGCTCCTGGCTCAGCGCGGACGGCACGGTCCGTCTCGAGATCAGGACAGACGGGACGTACGCGGGGAGCGTCGCCGGCCGCAAGCAGCCCGCCCGGGGGACATATCGCCTGGACGGCGCGACGATGACGCTCCGGGACGAATCCGGCCTGCGGACGCCGGTGACCGTCGGCCCGGGCGTCCTGGAAATGGCCGGCCACCGTCTCGGGCGGGCGGGATCCTAGGGCCTTCGGTCGGGTTCTTCGGAGTTGTCCACAGTGCGTGGGCTGTCCACAGGCGGTCCCGCACGATCTTGGCGAGTGCGGCAGACTGGAGTCGGCGGGGGCCCCCAAGGGAGGGCGGGCCGCGCGGGCCGCGCGGGCTGAACGCTGGGGCCGGTCAAAGAGTTGCGGGCTCGGGCTGGCGGGCTGCGGGCTCGGCGGTGGCGGGGCGGTCCAGGCGGAAGCTGACGACGGCCAGGGCCAGGCCGGTGGCGGCGAGCAGGACGCCGATCCAGGCCGAGGAGAGGTAGCCCCAGCCGGCCGCGATGACCGCGCCGCCCAGGGCGGCGCCGGCGCTGTTGGCGACGTTGGAGGCCGACTGGTTGACGGCCGCGCCCATCAGCTGGGCGCCGGGGGCGACCGCGATGAGCCGCGCCTGCAGGGCCGGGCCGATGAACAGGGCGGCCGCCCCGACCAGGAATGCCCCGGCGAACAACCCGACCGGGTGACGGGAGATCAGGCCGAAGAGGGCGATCGTCGCGATCATGGCGGCGAAACCGAGCAGGACGCTGCGGCGCAGGTTCCTGTCGGCGGCGACGCCGCCTAGGGCGTTGCCGACGGTCATGCCGAGGCCCATCACGGCCAGCACCCAGGGCACGGCCGACTCGGAGAGGCCGGTGACGTGCGTGGTGACCGGCGCGATGTAGCTGTTGACGGCGAAGAAGCCGCCGAAGCCGATGGCCGCCACCGCGGCCGCCAGCCAGACCTGGGTCGAGCGGAAGGCGGCCAGCTCGCTGCGCGGGGAGCCGCCCGGCGCGGCCGGAATCTCCGGCACGGTGGCCAGAACGGCGAGCAGGGTCAGGGCGAAGACACCGGCCACGGCCAGGTAGGCCACCCGCCAGCCGGCGGCCTGGCCGAGCCCGGTGATCAGCGGGACGCCGAAGACGTTGGCCGCGGTCAGTCCGCCGAGCACGAGCGCGAAACCCTTGCCTTCGCTGCCGGGCCCGAGCATGGCCGCGGCGAGCAGGCCGGCCGCGCCGAAGTAGGCGCCGTGGGCCAGCGCGGCCACGAAGCGGCCGGCCAGCACGAGCTCGAAGGTGGGGGCGAGGGCCGAGGCCACCGTGCCGGCCACGAACAGGCCGAGCAGACCCACGACCAGGCGACGGCGCGGCCAGCGGGCGGTGAGGGCGGCGATCGTCGGCGCCCCGGCCACCACGCCGAGCGCGTAGATCGAAATCATCCAGCCCGCCTTGGCCACGGCGTCCGCGGCGGATTGCGCGTACTCCGTGGGGAGCAGATCCTGGGCGAGGTTCGGCAGCAGGCCCATGGCCACGAACTCGGTCAGGCCGAGGCCGAAACCACCCAGGGCCAGCGCGAACAGGGCCGCCCAGCGGCGACCGGAGGTCAGGTGTTCCACGTGATCGACTCTAGAACGTTCTAGGTGCCGGCGTCTTAGAACGTTCTAGTCATCACAGGTAAAATCTTCGGTCATGACCGTCGGGGACCGCCGGCCCACGCTGGCCGACGTCGCCGCCGAGGCGCGAGTCTCGGTGGCGCTGGTGTCGATCGTGATGCGCGACGCGCCGGGGGCCAGCGCGGCCACCCGGGAGCGGGTGCTCGAGGTGGCCCGCCGGCTCGACTATCAGCCCGACAACCGGGCCCGCCTGCTGCGCAGCGGACGGAACAGGTTGCTAGGCGTGGTCTTCGGCGTGCAGCATCCGTTCCACGACGACCTGCTGACCGGCCTCTACGACGCGGCCGAGCGGGTCGGCTACGAGCTGACGCTCAGCGCGATCACGCCGCGGCGCGACGAGCGGGCCGCCATCGCCGGCCTGCTGCAGGACCGGTGCGCGGCCCTCGTGCTGCTCGGGCCGCTGATCCCGTCGGCCGAGCTGGCCACGCTGGCCGGGCGGTTGCCGGTGGTGGCGATGATGCGCTCGGTGCGCCAGCGCCAGGTCGACGTGGTGCGCACCGACGACGCCCGCGGGCTCCACCTGGCGGTCGATCACCTGGTCGCGCTCGGGCACAGCCGTATCGCGCACGTCGACGGCGGCCGCTATCAGCCCAGCTCGGCCGAGCGGCAGAAGGGCTACCGCGAGGCGATGCGGCGTCATGGCCTCGAGGCGTACACCCGGGTGGTGGGTGGTGGCTCGGGTGAGGAGGACGGCGCGCGAGCGGCCCGGGAGCTGCTGGCCGACCCGCCGACGGCGGTGACCGTCTTCAACGACCTCAGCGCGGCCGGACTGCTCGACGTGCTGCGCCGGGAAGGGCTGGCCGTGCCGGGCGACATCAGCGTCGTGGGTTATGACGACAGCAGCTTCAGCTCCATGGCCCACATCGACCTGACCACCGTGGCCCAGGACATCGAGACCATGACGACGCTGGCGGTGGCCCGGGCGGTCGAGCGGATCGACGGCGCGGCCGTGGCCAACCGCGAGGTGGTGATCCCGCCGCGGCTGATCGTTCGGGGGACTACCGGCCAGCTCGACTAAGTTCGTCCCTTTTCGCGCCGACGTTCAGAGTATGAGGGTCGCGCGCCTGGCGGTGCTGCCGCTGTTGCTCCTGGCGGCGGGATGCGGCAAATCGGGCTCGCCGACCGCCGAGCCGAGCGCCGCGCCGGGCGAGCCCTGGGTCCGGGTGGAATCGGGCAGCCGGACGCCGAGCCTGAGCACGGCCTACACCGGCTCGCCGAAGCCCGCCCTGCCGCCGGTCTCCTTCCTGCCGACCAGCACGGCCTGCGCGATCGGCTGGCCCGACGCCGACCAGGTGCTGATCCCGATGGTGGTCACGCCGGGCGCGGGCTCGTTCTCCGTGCAGTGGCCCAACCGGTTCGGGCACACGTACCGCATCACGGCCGTACCGCAGGAGATCGTCTCCGGGTCCCAGCCCGACCCGGTCTGGCAGACCGTGACCACGGGGGCGGAGTGCAACGCCAGCGCCACCATCAGCGGGCTGGCGTCGGGGAAGCCGTACGTCGTCTGGCTCGACGCCCCGGACACCCCGCGCGGCACCGACGGCTCCCGGAGCCTTTACAGCGGCAAGTCGGGAGTGGTCAGGCCGAAATAGTGTTCCGGCCGCTCCACTTGGCCGCGTACAACCGGTTGTCGGCCGCCCGGAACAGCTCCTCGCCGGTCATCCCCTCGTTCAGGGCGGCCAGGCCCACGCTCACGGTCAGACGGACCCCGGGCAGGACGTCGGAGCGGGCCACCGCCGAGCGGATCCGCTCGCCGACCTCGCGGCCGACGGACAGATCGCCCCGCAGGAAGACGGTGAACTCGTCACCCGCGTACCGCACCGGCACGTCCTCGGCCCGGCAGTGGGCGCGCAGTATCCGGGCCACCTCGCGCAGCGCCCGGTCGCCGGTGCTGTGCGAGTAGACGTCGTTGATCGCCTTGAAGTGGTCCACGTCGACCAGCAGCAGCACCAGCGGCGCGGCCAGCCGCCCCCGATCTATCCGGTCCAGCAGCAGGTCGAAACGCCGGCGGTTGTCCAGCCCGGTGAGCGGGTCCCGCAGCACCTCCCGCTCGGCGCGCGCCCGGGCCGCCTCCGACTCCTCGCGCTGGCGGGCCTGGCGCAGCATGGCCAGCCGCTGTAGGCGCAGCCGCCACAGCTCACCGGTCTGCCCCTCGACCGCCTCGAACAGGTCGCGCCCGGCCGGCCCGCCGTCCGCGGCCAGCGCGGTCAGCGCCATCTCGAACCGGATGATGGTCTGCTCGTCCGGGCGCGGGCCGAACGCGCACAGCTCCCGGGCGGCGACGAACTCGGTACGGGCCTCGGTCAGCGCGCCCTGCTGGCGCAGGCTGATCCCCAGGGCCAGGTGGGCCATCCGGGCGTACCGGTAGTTCTCGGTCTGGCGCAGCGGCAGCACGGCGTCGCGGACCGTCTTCTCGGCCAGGACGACGTCGCCCAGCTTGGCCAGGGCCAGTGCCAGCATCGCGGTGGCGGCCATGTCGTCCGGGCGCTGCTCGACCTGCCGGCGGGTGATGGCGGCGCTGCGGCGCAGCCGGGTGGCGCCCTCGTCGTGCCGGCCGACGTGGCTCAGCCGCAGGCCCCAGTGCAGCAGGGTGGCCGCATGGACCAGGCCGAACTCGGGGTGGGTGACGCTGAGCCGCTCGTACGCCTCGGTCGCGGTCTCGTACATCTCGGCCGCGGCCGCCGCCTCGGCGAACGAGCACAGCGCGGAGATCCACCGGTCGCGGTCGCCCGGCTCGCGGTCGAGCAGCACGGCGGCCCGGGCGAGGTTGCGCATGCCGTCGACGTACTGGGCCCGCAGCACGTCGAACTGGGCCAGATCGCACAGCGCCTTGGCCTCGCCCAGCACCGAACCGGCCGCCCGCTGCCGGCGCAGCACCCGCTCGCCCAGCTCGGCCGCCTCGGTGATCCGGCCCATGTGCAGATAGGCGTACATCTTGCCCTGCAGGAGAAAAGTGATCGTTCGGTCGTCGCCCATGGCCCGGGCGAGACTCAGGTAGGCGTCGGCGGCCTCGAGCGCGTCGTGGCCGCTGCCGGTCGTCGCCAGCCGGTGGACCCGGAGCGCGAACAGGTGGAGCGGCCCGAACGCGGTGACCGGCACGGGAAGCATGGTCCCAGTATCAACAAAAGTTCTCAGATCAACTAACGCCGGCGTACTTGTCGAGACCGTCCACAAGCAAGTCGAGACCGAGCTCGAATCGCGCGTCCACACCGCCGCCCACCAGCGCCGTGGCGTACGTCGTGATGTGGGGGTAAATGTCCTTCGGGAGCTGTTCGAAATAGGCGAGCGTCTCTCGGCCCAGATCGCTGATGAACGTGTCCTTGTCGGAACCCGCGTTGTGCACCTGATGGCGCCAGATCGAGTATTCGTATGCGTCGGCGGTGATGTAGAGGAAGATCCGGTCCATCGCCCAGGCGCCGATCCGCGGCGGGATGCCGCCGGCGAGCAGCATGCCGAACATCGCGTTCGAGATGCGCAGCGCGTTGGGCCCGGTCGGGATGGTGGCGAGGGCGGCCCGGGCCAGGTCGTTGTGCTCGATCATCACCTGGTGGCCGGCCCGGGCCATCTGTTTGATCTGCTCCTTCCACCGCGGTGGGTCGAGCTCGGGGATGGTCAGCAGGGCGCACATCTCGTCGAACATCAGCCGGAGCAGCTCGTCCTTGTTCGCCACATGGGCGTAGAGGCTGGACGGGCCGGTGCCGATCTCGGTGGCGATGCGCCGCATGCTCAGCGCGTCGATCCCGTCCTGTTTCACCAGGCGCAGGCCGATCCGCACGATCTCGGCGCGAGTGATCGTTTTACGTGAGGGGCGTTCCGCGGGCCAGGTCATCGTCGCGTAATTTACCTTGCGGCGAACAGCGTTCGCTAGTAGAACGGTGTTCGTGCTGACGAACACCGTTCTACCTGACACCGCATACCGATATCGCTGGGTCGCGCTCTTCGTGATCCTCGCCGTCGAGGTGATGGACCTCCTCGACGCGCTCGTCACCAACATCGCCGGCCCGGTCATCCGCGACGAGGTCGGCGGGACGTACAGCCTGATCCAGTGGCTGGGCGCCGCCTACACCCTGGCCATGGCGATCGGCCTGCTCACCGGCGGCCGGCTGGGCGACATCTTCGGCCGCCGCCGCATGTTCCTCATCGGCGCGGCCGGCTTCACCCTGGCCTCGCTCGTCTGCGGTCTCGCGCAGACCCCGGCCCAGCTGATCACCGCCCGGGCCGTGCAGGGCCTGTTCGGCGCGGTCATGCTGCCCCAGGGCCTCGGCATGATCAAGCAGATGTTCTCCCCGGCCGAGCAGGCCAAGGCCTTCGGCGCGTTCGGCCCGGTCATGGGCCTGTCCTCGGTCGGCGGCCCGATCCTGGCCGGCTGGCTCGTCGACGCCGACTACCTCGGCGCCGGCTGGCGCATGATCTTCTTCATCAACCTGCCACTCGGCCTCTTCGCGATCTTCGGCGCGATCAGATACCTGCCCGAGTTCCGCTCCGCCCGCGCGCCCCGCCTCGACGGGCTCGGCGTCGTGCTCGCCGCCGTCGGCGCCTTCCTGCTGCTCTACCCGCTGGTGCAGGGCCGCGAGCTGGACTGGCCGGTGTGGTGCTTCGCGCTGCTCGCCCTCGGCGTCGTGGTCTTCGGCCTGTTCGCGATCTACGAGGCGCGCCGCGAACGGAACGGCCTCGACCCGCTGGTCACCCCGAGCCTGTTCCGCAAGCGCGCCTTCTCCGGCGGCCTCACAGTCGGGCTGGTCTTCTTCGCCGCCCTCATCGGCACCGGCCTCGTCTTCACCTTCTACCTGCAGATCGGCCTCGGCTACTCACCGCTGAAGGCCGGCCTGACCACCCTGCCGCAGGCCCTGGGCACGGTCGCGGGTTTCGTGGCCGCGGGCGCCGGCCTGGCCGAACGCTTCGGCCGCCGCCTCCTCCAACTCGGCACCATCATCATGATCGTCGGCACGGCGGTCTTCGCCCTCTCCGTCCGCCTCACGGGCGCCGACGTCACGCCGTACAAGCTGATCCCCGGCCTGGTCCTGGTCGGCGCCGGCATGGGCCTGGCCATGGCCCCGTTCTTCAACATCGTCCTGGCCGGCGTCGACGACGAGGAGACCGGCTCCGCCTCGGGCGCGCTCACGTCGGTCCAGCAGCTCGGCGGCGCCTTCGGCATCGCCGTCCTCGGCACCATCTTCTTCGCCATCCTGCCGGGCCAGGTCGCGTCCCATGTGGACCACTCGGCCACCCAGCTCACGGCGGCTCTGACCACTGCCGGCGTCCCGGCCGACACCCGGCCCGCGGTCGCCGCGGGCCTGCGCACCTGCCTCGTCGACCGCACAGCCGAGGACGACCCCGACATCACCCCGCCGAGCTGCTCCCAGCCCAACTCGCCGACCGCTGCGCTGCCCACCCCTGTCCAGGCCTACGCCCAGGAACAGGTCCGAGCCGGATTCGAGGACGCCACCATCCGCACCACCGGCGTGACGATCGCGCTGTTGCTGCTGGCTCTGGGCTTGTCCTTCCTGCTGCCCCGCAAGGCCCGGCCGGAAGGCGAGGCCCACTGACCCCTACGCTCGAGCGGTTCTGGCGCCGCCCCTCCCCGGCCGAGACCGAGGGAGGGCGGCGCCGTCGCCTCGCGGCGTCAGGAGTCCCGCGGCCGGGCGCTGTTGTTCATCCCCTCGAGCAGACGCACCACCCGATCCATGCCCTGCTTGACCTCGGTCATGTCGGTCTTGAGTTCGGCCACGTCGGCCTTGACTGCGGTCATGTCAGTTTTGAGCTCAGCCACATCGGTTTTTAGCACCGCGACGTCAGTTTTGAGCTCGCCCACGTCGGTCTTGAGCTCGGCCACATCGGTTTTGAGTACTCCGACGTCGGTCTTGAGTTCGCCCACGTCGGTCTTGAGCTCCGCGACGTCGGCCTTGACGGTGGTCATGTCGGTCTTGAGTTCGGCCACGTCGGCCTTGACTGCGGTCATGTCGGTTTTGACTGCGGTCATGTCGGTTTTGAGCTCGCCCACGTCGGTCTTGAGCTCGGCCACGTCGGCCTTGACTGCGGTCATGTCGGTTTTGAGCTCGCCCACGTCGGTCTTGAGCTCGGCCACGTCGGTCTTGAGCTCGCCCACGTCGGTTTTGAGCTCGGCCACGTCGGTTTTGAGCACTGCGACGTCGGCCTTGACGGTGGTCATGTCGGTCTTCAGGCCGGCGACGTCGGTCTGGAGGACTATGACGTCGGTGCCGAGTCGCCGGACGTCGGCTCGGACCTCCTGGAAGTCCACCTTGTACTCGCGGAACTCGGTCCGCAGGCCGCGAAGCTCGGTTGTGAGCTCGTTGTGGTGCTCGACCTGGGTCTTCCGCACGGCCTGGAGCAGCGAGCCGTTCGCTCGCACCAACTCGCGCAAATCAGTTACTTTCCGGTCTGCTCCGGCCGCCAACGCACGCACCTCCGGGATCTCCGCTTCCAGCACTGTCACACGCCGCTCGACGTTCTCCACGCTACTCATGGCGGGAGAGTCTCCCGCCTTTTTCGAGCGGGCGCTAAGAGTTGAAACGCGCACGAAGACCCAGATGGCGCGAAGATGATCGGTTGACAAGAAGCACCTAGGCGTGGGGCTAGTCAGGTGGTTCCCTCGTTCGGGTGACCACGGCGGCGAGCCGGAGCCGTAGGGGCGCCGGAGGCCGGGCGAACGATGGTGCGCGACGGCCGGCCACGAGGGGTGGCCGGCTGGGCGCGCCTGTGTGCGTCGCGGCCTGGCACCGGCGGCTGAGAACGTGGCTACCGCGAGTGGCGGCGTGCCGCCTGTGGGTTCATCGGCTCACCGGGAGGCCGGCGGCTTCCCAGGCGGCGTAGCCGCCGGCCAGGTCGGTGGCCCGGTACAGGCCCAGGTCCTGCAGGGCGGCGGCGGCCAGGCTGCTGGTGTAGCCCTCCTGGCAGGTGATGATGACCTCGAGGTCGTAGCGGCCGGCGAAGGGGAGGCGGGCGTCGCTGCGGGGGTCGAGGCGCCATTCGAGGACATTGCGTTCGATGATGACGGCGCCGGGGATCTCGCCGTGTTGGGCGCGCTGGGCGGCGGGGCGGATGTCGATCAGGATGGCGCCGCGGGTCATGGCGGCCTGGGTTTCGTGGGGGCCGACCCGGGTGAGGCGGGTGCGGGCCCGGGCCAGGATCTCGTCGATGCCGGCGGAGCCGGGTGGGGGTGCGGGGGCCTGCAGGGTGGCGGTCACCACTCGACTCCGGCCCGCTCGATGGTCAGCACCTCGAGGGCTTCGGCGCCGACCCGGTAGCGGGTCATCGTGGTCAGGGCCGGGCCGTAGACGTGCACGCTGACGGCGGGGCGGCTGGAGCGGTTGGTCATCCGGTGGATGTGGTGGGTGCCGAAGCGCCGGCCGGCGCCTTCGCCGAGTTCGCGGGAGGTGACGCGCGGGGGGCGGCCGGCCGCGACCGACACCGTGTCCTCGGTGAGGGTGCCGTTGAAGACGTGGAACGCGCCGGCCGAGCCGCCGTGGTCGTGCAGGTCGGTGCCCTGGCCGGGGAGCCAGGTGAGCAGCCACACCTCGTACTCGTCGGTCACGTGGAGGCGGTGGTACCAGCGGTCGACCGGGTTGAAGCGCGGGGCCACGGACCACTGCTCGGGGGCGGCGGCGAATTGGTTGGCGATGGCGAGATGGTCGAGACGGGTGTCGACGACAGTCATGGGAGCTCCTCGCTTTGCATACATTGCCTATCAGTCCTATAGGTTTACCGCCACAACGGGGTCAAGGATAGCGGGACTCGCGGGTGAGTGGCGGGAAGTCAGCCGAACAAGTCGCGGAAGCGCTAGTCAGCTGGGACAGCAGGCACTGGCGCACCGCGCCAGGTCAATCGCCAGGTCGGCGATGAGGGGCAGCTGCATGCCGACCATGCTGGCCCGGGCGGGGGTGATCGTCAACCGGCATCCATGGAGTGGGACGCGGAAAGGTCGAGATGCCCGGACGGTCCGCACTCCGACGCATGCGACGGCAATGTGGAGTGTCGATCAAAGAGGCGGTATCTGAAAGAAGCTCACGGCATTTAGCCTCTTTCGGAACCGCCCTCCGCAGTCGGGCCGACACGCTGCGTCGCGGAATTGCGGGCAACCCTCACCGGATCGGTTCTCCGACTCAGCCGTTAAGGCGGAAATCGCTCTGAGCAGGTTCTCCTCTATCGAGAAAGCTATATGGTGACCTCGGTCCGGAGGTCACCTCGCCCGCCTCCTCGGATACCCGATGAACGAGTTCCGACGATCGACCCCCGACGAACGAGGACGGACACGTGTTGAAGTCACGCCGCGGTCTTCTTGCCGCCGGTCTAGCCGTTGCCGTGGCCGGCGCCTTCGGTGTCGCTTCGACGCTGCAGGCGGACGCGGACCAGATCGCGCCACCGACCGCCGCCGAGAAGTCGGCCGCGGTGGAGGCCCCGCCGACCCCGCCGGCCACCCTGCCGTGGGGCGACCGTCCAAAGCCGATCAAGCGCGGCAAGGCCGGCGCCAGCGCCAAGTCGCTGCGTACGGCCGGTCTCGCGGCCGCGGCCAACGACACGAGCGGTTCCGTGGTGGCCAAGCCGAAGGAGGGCCCCAAGGGCCGCTTCGCTTCGCTCACCGACCAACTGACGACCGAGACGACCGACATCGCGCCGCCCGAGCCGCCGTCCGACGACGATTCCGACGCCGATCAGAAGGTCCACTACCTGTACAACGTCGGCGCGCAAGCGGCCGTCACCGACGGCGTCCACGCCAACGTGACGATCTCCAAGCCGAAGCTCGAGGAGAGCGACTACCACACGCTCGCCGAGCTGGCCCTGCAGTCGGGTGACAAGAAGCAGATCGTCGAGGTCGGCTGGACGGTCGACCGGGTGGTCAACGGCGACGACGACCCGCACCTGTTCGTCTACCACTGGGTCGACAAGAAGAGCACCTGCTACAACGCCTGTGGCTTCCAGCAGTACAGCGCCAACATCAAGCCCGGCGACACCCTCCCGCAGGACACGGTCAAGAAGTTCGGCATCCAGTACTTCAAGAACGCCTGGTGGATCGCGTACGACAGCGAGTGGGTCGGCTTCTTCCCCGAGTCGCTGTGGAACAAAGAGGGCATCACGTTCAACAAGTCGGGCCTGATCCAGGTCTTCGGTGAGGTGGCCTCGACCACCACGACGCCCTGCTGGACCCAGATGGGCAACGGCAAGAAGCCCAAGATGAACGGCTCCGCGGCCAAGCTGGCCAGCGTGACCTACGTCAACACGACCCTGGTGCCGGAGCTGGCAATCCGCACCAACAATCCGGCCTACAAGCCGTACAACGCTCCGACCACGTTGCGGACGTTCCAGTTCGGCGGGCCCGGCCCGTGCGAGCCGAAGGATCCGGAAGACGAGCAGTAAAAGGAACGACGAGCAGTAAAGGGAACGACCAGACGCGATGCCCGGTCCCGGCGAGGGGGGCCGGGCATCGTTTTTCTCGTCGCGTCGTCGAACCGAGTTCACCGCCAGGGTGTACAAACTGGTGGCGGACCAGGCACGGAGGGGCGGGCGCGATGAAGCGACGGGTGAGCCCCGACGAGGAGCTGATGACCGCGCTCTACAACGAGCACTATGCGGTCCTGCTCAGCTTCGTGCTGCGGTACGTGCACGATCGGCACCGCGCGGAAGACCTGGTCCAGGAGACTCTGCTGCGGGCGTGGAAGCACATCGACCACCTCGACACCGACACCGGCCGCACCCGGTCCTACCTGCTCACGATCGCGCGCAACGTGGTGACCAACGCCTGGCGGGCCGAGCAGCGCCGCCCGCACCTGGTCGCCGACGAGGCCGCGGTGAACGCGATGCCCTCGGCCGACAACGTGGATCAGCTGGTCGAGGGCTGGCTGGTGGCCGAGGCGCTGGAGCGGCTCTCCGACGAGCACCAGGCCGTGGTCCGGGCCATGTACTACGAGGGGCAGAGCGTGGCCGACGCGGCCCGGAAGCTGTCGGTGCCGGAGGGCACGGTGAAGTCCCGGGCCTACTACGCGGTGCGCGCGCTGCGGACGGCGTTCGAGGAGATGGGGGTGCTCCGATGAGCGTGGATCCCCGCGAGAGCCACGACGACCTGCGCCGGCTGCTCGGCGGCTACCTGCTGGGCGGTCTCGACGAGGCCGACACCGACCGGCTCGACGCCCACCTGCGCGACTGCGACGAGTGCCGCGACGAGCTCGACCGGCTCGCCCCCGTGCCGGAGCTGCTGCAGCGTCTGCCCGCGGCCGGGGTGCCGGCCGCCGAGGAGGACGGGCCGCCGGTCAGCCTGTCGGCCCGGCCCACCCAGGCGAACATCGACGGCCTGCTCCGGCGCATGCGGGCCGAGCGCCACCGGCAGACCCGCCGGGCCGGTGTCCGGTGGCTGACCGCGGCGGCCGTGGTGCTGATCGCGGTGGCGATCGGCATCGGCGTGATCCGCGGCAGCCGGCCGGACGACCGGCCCACCACCCTGCCCAGCGCCGAGCTGGTCACCGCCCAGTTCGAGCCCGAGCAGGGCAGCGGCATGTCGGGGCAGGCTGTGCTCACTCCGAAGACGTGGGGTGTCTCGGTCGCTCTGGACGTGACCAAGCTGCGCGGCGACGGCCCGTTCCACTGCCAGGTGCGGGGCGCGTCGGGCCAGATCGAGCAGGCCATGGTGTGGGGGCCGACGCCGAGCGGCAACGCCAAGGTGATCGGCGCCAGCTCCCTCCAGCTGCGTAACGTCCGGTCGATCGAGGTGGCCGATCACAACGGCCATGTGCTGGGCAAGGCCACTCTCAAGTGACCCGGCGCAGCCGTACGAGGTAGGTCTGGGCCACCACGACCAGCGCGAGGAAAGCGCCGCTGATCACCTGCTGCCAATTGCTGTTGACGTTGCCGACCTGGTTGATGAGGTTCTGAATGACGCCGAGGAGCAGCACACCGGCGATGGTGCCGGCGATCGTGCCGGCCCCGCCGGTGAGCAGGGTTCCGCCGATGACGACGGCGGCGATCGCGTCGAGCTCCATGCCGGTGCCGAGGACGGTGACGCCGGAGCCCAGCTTGGCCGCGTTGATCGCACCGGCCAGGCCCGCCAGCAGCCCGGAGAGGACGTAGACCCAGACCTTCGTCCGGCGTACGGGCAGCCCCATCAGCGCTGCCGCGTCCTCGCTGCCGCCGACGGCGTAGACCGACGCGCCGAATCGGGTCCGGGCCAGCAGGATCATGCCGAGCCCGACCAGGCCGGCGACGAGCCACACCTGGTAGCCGATGTCGAGGAAGGCGCCGTTGCCGAGCCGCCGGAACGCGTCGTCGCGCACCAGATAGGTCTGCGAGCCCTCGGAGCTGATCGCCCGCATGAGCCCCCGCGCGCCCAGCAGCGCGGCCAGAGTCACGATGAAAGGCGCCATTCGGGTGTACGCAATCAAGAGCCCATTCGCCACTCCAATGGTGCCGCAAACCGCGAGCGGGAGCGCGAATGCGGCCAGAATTCCGTATTGCGAGGCCCATGCGGCCAGGACGCCCCCGAGCACATAGAGCGACCCGACCGACAGGTCGATCCCGCCGGTAATGATCACAAAAGTCATGCCGAGCGCGATCAGCATCGGCGGCGCGGCCGCGACCAGAATGGTGGCCGCATTGTCGAAACTGCGGAAGTTGGGAAAGGCCGCCAACGCGATCAGGACGACGACGACCAGGACGGCCAGCGCGCCCTGGCGTTGGATGACGGCGACGACGCGGTCGGTCCGCTCGGCCTTGCGAACGTCCTCGACCACGATGGCGGGCGCCTCGGAGACGGTCACCGGGTCTTCCTCTCTCGGGCCACGTAGACCGCGATCAGGATGATCACGGCCTGGACCATCTCGGTGGTGGAGGGCTGCAGGTTGTGCTTGATCATCGTGGCGATGACCAGCTGCATGAGCAGGGCGCCGGCCACCGTGCCCAGCACCCGCACCTTGCCGCCGGTCAGCGGGGTGCCCCCGACCACCACGGCGGTGATCGCCGACAGCTCGATGAGCAGCCCGACCGCCGACGCGTCGCTCGACTGGATCCGGGCCACCGAGAGCAGACCGGCGATCGAGGCGAGCACCGCGCACACCACGTACACCGTGATCAGCACCCGCTTGACCGGTAGGCCGGCCAGTTCGGTGGCCCGGCGGTTGCCGCCGATGGCCAGCATCCGCCGGCCGAAGACCGTGCGCCGGACCAGGAACGCCACGACCAGCACCAAGGCGGCGGCGATCCAGACGAGCACCGGGATGCCGAGCAGGTCGCCCGAGCCGAGATAGAGCAGATCCCCGTTCCGGACGTCCTTGAGTTGGCCCTCGCTGATCACTACGGCCAGGCCACGGCCGCCGACGAACAGCGCGAGCGTGGCCACGATGGGCTGTAGGCCGACCCGCGCCACCAGGACGCCGTTGATCAGGCCGACCGCGACGCCGGCCAGCAGCGACACCAGGACGGCCGCGACCACCCCGTACCCCAGGTAGAGAGGGATGAGCGCGGCCGCGAGGGCCATGACCGAGCCGACCGACAGGTCGATGCCCTCAGTGCCGATGACCAGGGCCATGCCGAGCGCGACGATCACGATCGGCGCCACCTGGATGAGCTGGATGCGCAGGTTGCTCCAGGTCAGGAAGTACGGCGTGAAGAAGATGTTGTAGAGCACCAGCAGCACGATGGCCAGGTAGACGCCGTATTGGGGAAGCCAGTTTCGAAACTTGATCTTGTCCGAGGAAAAAGCAGCGACAGTCATCAGCGTTCCCCCGCGATGGCGGCCATCAGATCCTCGGTCGTGACCGCGGCTCCGGTCAGGGTGCCGACGACGACGCCGTCGCGCAGCACCACCACCCGGTCCGAGCCTTCGATCAGCTCCTCCGCGTCCGAGGAGACGAGCACGACGCCGAGCCCTTCGGCCGCGAGCTCGTCGATCAGCGACTGGACCTCGGCCTTGGCCCCGACGTCGATGCCGCGGGTCGGCTCGTCCAGCAGCAGCACCTTGGGCCCGGTGGCGAGCAGCCGGGCCAGCAGAACCTTCTGTTGATTGCCGCCGGAGAGGTCGCCGACGGCCTGGTCCGGGCTCGCCGCCTTGATCCGCAACCGCCGCATGTAGGTGGCCACGATCTCATCGATGCGCTTGTCGGAGACGAGGCCCAGCCGTGACATGCGCGGAAGGATGGCGAGCGCGATGTTCTCGCGTACGGACAGAGCCGGAACGATCCCCTCGGCCTTGCGGTCCTCGGGTTGGACGGCGATGCCGGCCTTGACGGCCCGCACGGTCGACGAGCGACGCAGGAGATGACCGTCGACCCGCACCTCGCCGCTGTCCAGGTGGTAAGCGCCGCCGATGGCCTTGATGGTCTCGCTGCGCCCGGCGCCGAGCAGGCCGCCGAGCCCGACCACCTCGCCCGGCCGTACGTCGAAGCTGACGTCGTGCAGTTTGTGCCGGCTGTTGAGCTCGCGCACCCGCAGCACCGGGGGAGCGTCGCTGTCGCCGGTGGCCGCGCCCGAGAACGCGGTCGCGCCCTCGGTCATCTCGCGGCCCAGCATCAGGGAGACCAGCTTGATCCGGGACAGCTCGGCCAGCTGCCCGGTGTGCACGACCCGGCCGTCGCGCAGGATCGTGACCGCGTCGCAGATCTCGTAGAGCTCGTCGAGCCGGTGACTGACGTAGACGATGCCGATGCCGCGGGCGTGCAGGTCGCGGATCACCTCGAACAGGGTGCGCACCTCGCGCGGCTCGAGCGACGAGGTCGGCTCGTCCATGATGACGACCTTGGCGTCGATCATCACGGCCCGGGCCAGCGCGACCATCTGCTGCGCGCCGAGGGCCAGGGTGCCGAGCTGACGGCGTACGTCCGTGGTGACCCCGTAGTCGACCAGGATCTCCCGGGCTTCGCGCTCCATTGCTTTCTTGTCCACGAGGCCCAGGGCGTTGCGGGGCTCGCGACCCAGGAAGAGGTTGTGGGCCACGCTCATCAGCGGGACGAGGTTGACCTCCTGGTAGATGGTCGAGATGCCGGCACGCTGGGCGTCCATCGGAGTGCCGAAACGGACATGTTCCCCGCGGTAGTGAACAAGCCCTTCGTCCGGTTGGTAGACGCCGGTCAGCACCTTGATCAAAGTGGACTTGCCGGCGCCGTTCTCGCCGACCAGCGCGTGCACCTCGCCGGGTCTCAGGGTGAACGAGACCCGGTCGAGAGCGCGGACGCCGGGAAAGGTCTTGGAGACCTCGGTGATGTCGAGCAAAGTCATGCTGAGCACTCCTTTGGCGTGCCCTTCTGGCCCTCGCCTACGATGCCGTCGTCAGGTGCGGCCGGGTGCCGCTCGGTGCAGGCGGTCACGCCAGCGGCCCCGCGTTGGTCCAGGTGGCGTCGGCATTGAAGCTGGCGGCGTTGTCCCACGTGTTGCCGCCGCCGTTGGTGGCGATGTAGACGGCCTCGGCGTAGTGCCGCCAGTAGTAGCCCGGATAGTTGAGCGACTCCAGGGAGACGTTGGCCCCGCTGAGGCCGGGCTGGCCGCAGAAGGTGGCGTCCTGCTGGAAGACCGCCGTGCCGTCGCTCGACGCCTTCTGCAGCCGGTAGTTGGCGTGCCGCAGGTACTGGCCGGGGTAGTTGACCGACTCGAACGAGTAGCAGCTGTTGTCGGCCAGGCCGGCGCGGACCGTGAAGGTGGCGTCCTGCCGGTCGGTGGCCGGGCTGGCCGTGGTGATCACGTCGGTGCGGGCCAGGCCGTCCCGGTGCCGCAGGTAGCGGGTGTCGTAACCGGGCGTGGTGACCCGGAACGACCGGTTCTGACCGACGGTCAGGTCCGCGCCGCTGCGCCACAGTGGAGCGCCGATGGCCCAGGTGGCGTCGTCGTTGAACGAGCCGCCCGAGGGCGCGTCGACCCACACTTCCTCACCGCGGTGCCGCAGGTAGTAGCCGGGCAGGTTGGCCGACTCGAGCGACGTGCCGGCGCCGGACAGGCCGGGACGCCCGCAGAAGGTGGCGTCGGCGGCGAACGTACCGCCGGTGTCGGCCTCCCGGTAGACGCGGTAGGACCGGTGCCGCAGGTACTGGCCCGGGAAGTTGCGCGACTCGAAGGAGTAGCACGCCGTGTTGGACAGACCGGGCCGCACCCAGAAGGTGGCGTCCTGCCGGTCGGTGGTCGAGCTCGCCGTGCTGATCGCGTCGGTCCGGGCCGCGCCGGCCGCGTGCCGCAGGTAACGGTTGGTGTAGCCGGGCGTGGTGACCCGCAGCGAGGCGAGCCGGTTGACCGACAGGGCGCCGCTGATCACCCGCTGGTTGACCGCACGGACGCGGGCGAAGTCCATCTTCTGCACCTGGCGGTCGTACGTGTAGAAGCCGTTGAGCTCCTCCTCGACGTCCGTCGGCTCGGTGTAGACCGATCCGGAGAGCCCGTTGCCGTTCGCCAGGTCGACCAGGCGGGAGGTGATCTGCACGTAGCGGTTGGTCAGAGCATTGGAGTCGGGCAGCCACTCGTACGCGAACTTGCCGCTCGTCGGCCACTCGTGCCCGGGCGTCCGCAGCCCCAGGCCGCCGTACTCGCCGTTGACCACGAACCGGGTCGCCGTCGGCGGGCGCGAGATGCCGGGCCCGACGTACGCGTGGTCGTCGATCACGTCGCCGTTGCCCGGGTCGGGATCGGAGTCGCAGCAGTTCGAGCCCGAGTTGTGGTTGACCATCCGGGTCGGGTCGAGGCTCTTCACCTCCTCGGCGATCCGCCCGGCGTCGTACTCGCCCCAACCCTCGTTGAACGGCACCCACTGGACGATCGAGGTGATGCCCTTGTGCTGGTCGATCATCACGCGCAGCTCCTTCTCGAAGCGCGTGCGCCCGGCCGTGGACGGCTCCCGGCCGCTGGCCAGGGCGGGCATGTCCTGCCAGACCATCAGGCCGAGCCGGTCGGCCCAGTAGAACCAGCGGTCGTTCTCGACCTTGATGTGCTTGCGGACCATGTTGAAGCCGAGCGCCTTCTGCTGCTCCAGGTCGAAGCGGAGTGCGGCATCGGTGGGCGCGGTCGAGATGCCGTCCGGCCAGTAGCCCTGGTCGAGCGTGCCCAGCTGGAAGACGAACTTGCCGTTGATCGTCGGCCGCAGCACCCCGCCCAGCATCGCCTTGCCCAGCGACCGCATCCCGAAGTACCCGCCCACCGAGTCGCCGCTGCCGAGGGTGACCCGCAGGTCGTACAGGTACGGGTCGTCGGGTGACCACAACCGGGCGTTGGGCACCGGGACGCGGAAGGACGAGCCGACCGTGCCGGTGGCGGTGCCGACCACCGTCCCTCCGGAGAGCACCTGCGCGGTGACCGGCTGGCCGCTCGCGTTGGCCGCCTGCACGACCAGGTCGAGACCGCCGGCGGCGACGTTCGGCGTGGTGTCGAGCCGGGTGATCCGTGCGGGGTTGGCCGGCTCCAGCCAGACGGTCTGCCAGATGCCCGAGTACGGCGTGTAGAAGATCCCGCCGCGGCTCAGGCGCTGCTTGCCGACCGGGATGTCCTGCGTCTCGACCGGGTTCCAGACGCCCACGATGATCTCGTTGCTGCCGGCGCGCAGGGCGCCGGTGACGTCGTACGAGAACTTGTCGTAGCCGCCCTCGTGCGTGCCCAGCAGCGTGCCGTTGACCCAGACCTTCGACTGCCAGTTGACCGCGCCGAAGTTGAGCTGGACGTTGCGTCCCGACCAGCCGGCCGGGACGGTGAAGCTGCGCTTGTAGTACGAGTAGTCCTGCCGCCGCATGATCCCGGAGAGCGCGCTCTCGATCGGGTACGGGACGAGGATCTCCTCGCCGAGCGTCTGCCCGGTCGGCGGGGTGGTGAGGTTCGAGGCCCCGGCGAACTGCCAGATGCCGTTGAGGCTCTGCCAGTCCGGGCGGGTGAGCTGCGGGCGGGGATATTCCGGCAGCGGGTTGCTCGTCGAGACCTGGTTGGTCCAGGGCGTGGTCAGCGGCGGCGTCTTCGGGGCGAAGGCCGAGGCCGGGCTCGCGGTGACGGCGAGCGTGCCGGCGGTGACGGCGACGATCAAGGCAAGGGCGGTACGCACATAACTGAACATCGACGCTCCTCAGTAGGCGGAGCTGATGTCGGACTTGGCGTTGTCGGTGCCGTACTGCCGGTCCTCGATGATGATGTCCTGGCCGACCGCCTCGCCGTTGAGGAACTTGGTAGCGGTCTCGAAGGCCAGCGGGCCGAACCGCGGGTTCGACTCGATGACGGCCGACGCCCAGCCGTCCACGATGGCCTGGACCGCGCCCTTGGTGCCGTCGATCGAGACCACCTTGACGTCGCCGGCCTTCTTCCCGGCGCCCTTGAGAGCGGTGATGGCGCCGAGAGCCATCTCGTCGTTCTCGCCGTAGATCCCGTTGATGTCCGGGTTGGACTGCAACAGTTGCTCCGTGACTTTCTGCCCGTCCTCGCGGGCGAAGTTGCCCGTCTGTTCAAACACGATCTGGATGTCCGGCGCGATCTTGGCGATCTCGTCCTTGAAGCCGCTCGTCCGCAGCGTGGTCACGTTGTTGCCGGGCGCGCCGAGCAGGATCGCCACCTTGCCCTTGTTGCCGAGCGCTTCGGCCATCTCCGTCGCGGCCCGTTTGCCCTGCTCAGCGAAGTCGGAACCGATGAAGGTCAGATAGTCCTGACACGGCTTGGCGTTGATCTTCCGGTCGATCGTGATGATCGGGATCTTCTTGGCCGACGCCTTGGCGAACACCGAATCCCATCCGTCGGAGTTCAGCGGTGCGATCACGAGCAGCTGAACACCGGAGTCGATCATCTGCTCGACGTCGCTGATCTGCTTGTTGAACTGCGAATTCGCATTGGTCGTGGTCAAACTCGTGATGCCGAGTTTCGACGCCTCGTCCTTGATCGATCGGGTCTCGGCGATGCGGAACGGGTTCGCTTCCTTCTCCGACTGGGAGAAGCCCACCTTGGCCGTCTTGAGATCCAGTTTTGACCCGCCGTACTGGTCGATCGTGCAGGTGGCGGCGTCGGGAGCGGCCGATTGGGCGACTTGAGCGCCGCCGCCGGAGGCGGCTGCCGGCTCGTTGTCCTCCGATTTGGCACAAGCGCTGATCAAGATGAGGGCCGCGCCGAGGATCGCGGCCGCCGGGCGTACACGGCTCATGAAGGTGCTCCTTAGCGGTGGATGTGACATCGGGGAGTAACCGCTTGGAAACACATTCCTGCACTAACGAACTTTTCCTGTCAAGGGTTCTCGATACAACCGATCAGGAACGCACGTGGACTACCGGAGGCATTGACGGTGATGATCAGAATTGGTCAGTGCGCGCGACATCCCAGCGCGCCGAGACCGCGGCGTAGAGGCGCCGGGCCTCCTCCGGCCGCTCGCCGCTGAGCGCGGCCGCGTCCTCGAGGGCCTGGGCCAGCTCGAAGACCCGGCCCACCCGGCGGTAGTGGGCGGCGGCCGTCCGGGCCGGGCCGGGGTCGCCGCCGAGCAGCGCCCGGCAGCGCAGGTCGGCCGCATAGGCCCGGGCCGCTCGCACCTCGCGCGCCGCCTCGGCGGCGCAGATCGCGGCGGCCCGCTCGGCGATGTCGCGGCGGCCCTGGGCCAGGGCGAGCCGGACGATGCCGGGCAGCCACTGATGGCGCAGCATGATCGGCGCGTAGGCCGGCTGCAGCATCGGCTGCAGCCACTCCAGGGCCTCGTCCGGGCGGCCCCGCTGCTCGGCCGCGAGCGCCCGCGCCACCAGCAGGAAGTCGCAGTTCTCGCGCTCGGCCTCGCTGGCCGGCACGGCGTCGGCCGCGCCCAGGTGGGCCGCGGCCAGGTCCTGGGCGTCGCGGTGGAGCGCGATCAGCGCGGCCACCCCGTGCAGCAGCATCGTGATCGCGCCCGGCTCGCGCTGGCCGTGGAACGTGATGTCGCCGCTCGCCTCGCCCACCTCGGCCAGCGCCTCGTCCCACCGGCCGAGCCAGTAGTCCTGCACCGCCGCCGTGACCCGCAGCCCGGCCGGCAGCGGCGGCTCGGCGGTCTTCAGCGTCGCCTGCGCCTCCTCCAGGCGATCGAGGTTCTGCAGGGAGAACAGGCGGTTGTCGACCAGGTCGAAATAGAGCGACGAGTCACCGCCGACCACGGCCAGCGCCCGGTCGGCGTGCTCCAGCGCCCGCTCGTGGTCGCGCCGGATCGAGCTGGTCAGCCAGATCGTCTGCAGGGCGAAGGCGGCCTCGAACGGTTGCCCGGCCGCCACCGCCTCGTCGTGCACCCGGCGCGCCCGCTCCTCGGTGCGGTCGAGGTCGTCCAGGTCGCCGCGCTGGAAGTTGGCCAGCAGCACCCGGTGCCGGGTCCGCCAGATGGGCGGCACCCGCGGGTCGTCGAGCGCGTCGCGCAGCATCGCGACCGCCTCGGCCTCCTCGCCCCGCCGGTGCCGCATGGTGGCCAGCAGCTGGCGCATCTCGGCCCGGTCGCCCGGGTCGGTGGCCAGGCTCAGGGCCTCCTCGGCCTCGGTCATCGGGAAACGCTCGCGCCGGAACTCCAGCCGGACCAGCGCCACCAGCAGCACGCCGCGCTGGCCGGCCGAGGGCAGGTCGGTGGCGAGCGTGCGCCGGATCAGATCGCCCGCGATCTGCGGGGCCCGGCGGACCACCTCGGCGTGATGCTCGATCAGCCACGACAGCACCCACGTGTCGACCACCGGGGCGGACGCGTTGAGCTGCTCGGCGACCCGGATCAGCGGGCTGCCCCCGGCCGCGAGCACCTCGGCCGCGTGCCGGTGCAGGCCGGCCCGCAGCGCCGGCGGAACGCTGGCCACCAGCGCCTGGCGCAGGAACGGGTGACGGAAGGCCAGGTCGGTGCCGCTGTCCACCAGCACGCTGGCCGAGAGCGCCTCCTCCAGCGCGCCGACCAGATCGAGGGCCGAGCGGCCGGTGACCGCCACGACCTCGCTGACCGAGAACTCGGAACCGAGCAGCGCGGCCAGCCGCAGCACCTCCCGGGTCTCCCCGGAGAGCACGTCCAGGGCCGCGTGCACGGCGTCCAGCAGCGTCTGCGGCGGGTCGACGGTCACGTCCGGCCCGATGTCGGCCCGGCCGGCGGAGATCTTGACCGCGTCCCGCTGCCGCAGCGCCTCGACCAGCTCCCGGGCGAACAGCGGGTTGCCACCGGAGCGGGCGGCCAGCGCACGCAGGTTCGGGCCGGGCGGGGCGCCGGTCAGCGCGCCGATCAGGCGGTCGAGCTCGGCCGGGGCCAGCGGGCCGAGGTCCAGCGCCATCCGCTGCCGGGCCCGGACCCGGTTGCGCAGCCCGGCCTGGTGGGCGTCCGGCCGGGCCGCCGCGACCAGCAGCAACGGCATGCGGGGGACCAGGGTGAGCAGCCGCTCCCAGACCCGCACGGTCGCGCTGTCGGCCCACTGCATGTCGTCCACGACCAGGATCAGCGGGGCCGTGCCGCAGGCCGAGCGCACGGCGGCCACGATCTGGTCGTCCGCCGGCTCCGGCCCGTCGGCATCCCACGGCTGCCCCAGGGCCCGGAACAACACCTGCAGCGGTACGCGTGAGCCCAGCTGGTCAGCCGCTCCCCAGGCCACCCGGCACCCGGCCCGGGCGGCGTCGGCGAAGGCGTGAGTGAGCAGCTCGGTCTTGCCGATGCCGGGCTCCCCGGAGATCCAGACCGCGCTGCCGACGCCGGCCGCGACCGACCGGACCAGGCTTCGAAGGTGATCAATTTCGGCCACGCGGCCGACCCAGGACCGGCCGGCCAGCCCGTCCCGCAGCGCCTTGGCGATCGGCGTCGGCACCTGCACGGCCGGCTCCCGGTCGACCGAGCCGGACAGCACGTGCCGCTGCACCGCCCGCAACCCCGGACCCGGCTCGATGCCCAGCTCGGCCACGAGCGTGCGCCGGGCCGCGTGGAACACCTCCAGGGCCTCGCCGTGCCGGCCCGCCACGTGCAGCGCGCGCATCAGCAACTCGTGCAGCGGCTCGTGCAGCGGGTGGTCGCGGACCAGCGCGGTCAGCTCGGCCACCAGGCCGTCGTCGCCACCAGCCTCCAGCCGCAGCCGGGCCCGTTGCTCGGCCGCGGCCAGCCGCAGCTCGGCCAGCCGCTGCCGGTCCAGCTCCAGGAAAGGGCCGGCCAGGGTGGCGTACGCGTCACCGCGCCACAGCGCCAGAGCCTCGTCGAGCCGGGCCACCGCGGTGGTCGCGTCGCCCGCGGCCAGCGACGCGCTCGCCGAGGCCCGCAGGCGCTGGAACCGCGCCGAATCGAGCTCGTCCGGGTCGAGACGCAGCAGATAACCGCCGGCCCCGGTGCCGAGCATCTCCGGCGCGAGCGAGCGGCGCAGCCCCGACACGTACGTATAGACGCTGCCGACCGCCGTGGCCGGCGGCGAGTCGCCCCAGATGGCAGTGATCAGCTCATCGCGGCCGACGGTGCGGCCGGAATGGGCGGCCAGCACCGCGAAGACCGCACGCTGGCGCGCCGGGCCCAGATCGATCTCGTCGTCACCGATCCACGCGCGCACCGGCCCGAGCACGCCGACGCGCAAAGCCTTCGCCACGTGTCCTCCCAGGTCGGTGACTGTCAACTTCAAGGGAGACGGGCCGGGTGTCAATGGATAACACAAACGGCACGGACGGGCACTGATGGGGGTGAGCGCTTCCCACCCTCGCCGGCCTCTGCTGAACTGTTTCATCGGCCTTTGCCGCCCGATGAAGGTTCCGTGAAGGTTCCCTGAAGGCGCTTCTCCGAGACTGGCTGCACCTTGAACAGGGAGGAGCAGCCAGTGGACCAGATCCGGGTCGCCGTGCAGGCGACAGACCCGCTCAGTCACGCCGGACTCGCCGCGCTGCTGCAGTTCCGGGGCGACCTCACCGTGGTGCGCAACGCCCAGCGGGCCGACGCCGACGTGCTCGTGGTGGCTGCCGAGCGGCTCAGCACCGAGGTGGTGGCCGGCCTGCGCCGGGCCACCGGTGAGACCAGCGCGCCGGTCGTGCTCGTGGTCGAGGACATCGACGAGGGCGACCTGCTCACCGCGGTCGAGTGCCGGGTGATGGCGATCCTGCCCCGCGGCGCGGTCAACGCCGACCGGCTCGCGCACAGCGTGCGGGCCGCGGCCGCCGGCGGCGGCGTGATGCCCCCGAACCTGATCGGCGAGCTGCTCAAGCACGTCGAGCGCATGCAGCGTGACGTGCTGGCGCCGAACGGGCTGAACCCCTCCGGCCTGAGCCCGCGCGAGATCGACGTGCTGCGGCTGATGGCCGACGGCTTCGACACCAACGAGATCGCCGGCAAGCTGTGCTACTCGGAGCGGACCGTCAAGAACGTCATCTACGGCGTCACCCACCGGCTCAAGCTGCGCAACCGCTCGCACGCGGTCGCATATGCGTTGCGAGCCGGGATGATTTAGTTAGATTCCACGGGCATGAAGGTCAAGCCCGGCGATCGCATCGCCGTCGTCTCCCCGTCCTGGGCCGGCCCGGGCGTCTTCCCGGCCGTGCACGAGCAGGCCATGCGCCGCATCCGGGAGGATCTCGGCCTCGAGCCGGTCGAGTTCCCGTTCACCCGGGTGCCGGGCACTCCCGCCGAGCGGGCAGCCGACCTGATGGCCGCCTACGCCGACCCGTCGATCCGGGCCGTCTTCGCGACCATCGGCGGCGACGACCAGATCACGGTGCTGCCGCACCTCGACCCGGCGCCGTTCCGGGCCGACCCCAAGCCGTACTTCGGCTACTCCGACAACACCAATCTGCTCAACTGGCTGTGGATGCACGGGGTGCCCGGCTATCACGGCGGCTCGACCATGGTGCACCTGTCGCACGGGCCGGCGGTGGACGAGGAACACCTCACGTCGTTGCGGGCGGCCCTCTTCGAGACCGTCGACCTGCCGATCACGCCGGTGGCGGGCTTCCGCGACGAGGAGATCGACTGGGCCGACCCGCGGGCGCTGACGTCTTCGGCGCCGGCCGAGCCGAACCCGGGCTGGGTGTGGCACAACGCCGACCGGGTGGTCACCGGGCCGACCTGGGGCGGCAACCTCGAGATCCTGCACTGGAACCTCGCCGCCAACCGCTGGATCCGGCCCAACGCCGATTACGCCGGGTCGATCCTGCTGCTCGAGACTTCCGAGGAGATGCCGCCGGACGACGAGGTCTTCCGCATGCTGCGCAACGCGGGGGAGCGGGGCCTGCTCGCTCAGTTCCCAGCCGTCGTGATGGCCGCGGCCAAGGCCAGCTTCCGCGCCTCCCGGCCAGCTCGCGCCGACCGGGACAAATACCGCGACGATCAGCGGGCGGCCGTCCTACGAGCTCTGGAGACCTACAACTCCTCGGCCATGGCCGTCTTCGGCGTAGAATTCGGGCATACCGGACCGCAATGGATCTTGCCGTACGGCGGCCGGATGACCGTGGACGGGCCGGGGCGCCGGATCATCGCGCACTACTGATCTGTTCCGAGCGGCTCGGGTGCACCGGCGGGGCGCCCGGGTCGCAGAACGACTTGACCGGCGTGTGCCCGCGCAGCCGGTCCGGGATCAGGAACCAGGCCAGCACACCGCCCGCCACCATCAGGCCCGCGCAGATCATCATCGTGTTGCGGTAGACCGGCGACAGCTGCGCCGCGTCGGTCAGGTTCCCGCTGCCCAGACCGGCCGCGAGCGGCAGCACCGCCACCGCGAGCAGACCGGCGGCCCGGGCCACGGCGTTGTTGACCCCGGAGGCGATGCCGGCGTACGCGTCGTCCAGCGCACCCAGCGCCGTCGAGGTCAGCGGGGCCACCAGCAACGTCAGGCCCAGCCCGAAGACGATCACGGAGGGCAGCACGCCGGTCCAGTACTCGGCGCCGGCCCCGATCCGCGACATCATCACCAGCGCCGCCGCGCACACCAGCGGGCCCACGGTCATCGGGATGCGCGGGCCGATCCGCTGGCCCAGCGCGCCCGAGCGGGCCGAGAAGAGCAGCATCAGCACCGTCGAGGGCAGCAACGCCGTACCGGCCAGCAGCGGCGAGAAATCGGCGACGACCTGCAGGTTGATGACGAACAGGAAGAAGACGCCGCCGTTGGCCCCGTAGACCAGGAAGGTGACCAGGTTGGCCCCGCTGAACGCCTTGCTCTTGAAGATCGTCACGGGCATCATCGGCTGCCGCGCGCGCCGCTCGGCCAGCACGAAGGCGACCAGGCCGAGCACGCCCAGCGCGAGCGTGCCCAGCACCACCGGGTCACCCGGGCCGCGCATCGGCCAGGCGGTGAAGCCGTACGTCAGCCCGGCCAGCCCGATCGCGCCGGTCAGCACGCCGACGTAGTCGATGTGGCCGCTGGCCTGCGCATTGCGCGACTCGGGCACGTGCCGCGCGGCGACCAGCAGCACGATCGCGGCCAGCGGCACGTTGATCAGGAAGATGTAGCGCCAGTCGCCGATGCCGACGAGCCAGCCGCCGACGAACGGGCCGAGCGCGCCCCCGATGCCGGCCAGACCCGACCAGGCGCCGATCGCCTTGGACCGGTCGTCCCGGTCGAACGACGCCTCCAGGATGGCCAGCGAGCCCGGGGTCAGCAGGGCGCCCCCGATGCCCTGCAGGATCCGGGCCGTGATCAGCCAGCCGATGTTCGGCGAGAGGCCGCACAGCAGCGAGGCCACGGCGAACCAGGCCACCCCCAGCATGAAGATCCGCTTACGCCCGAAACGGTCGCCCAGGGTGCCGCCCAGGAGCACCAGCGCGGCCAGGCTGAGCGCGTACCCGTTGATCGTCCACTGCAGACCGGCGGCGTCCGCATTGAGATCACGCCCGATCTCCGGCAACGCGATGTTGACCACGGTCGAGTCGATGAAGGCCAGGCTGGAACCGAGCACCGTGGCCAGCAGCACCCAACGACCGGCCGGCGTGCTGTAGCGCACCATCGTGGCATTCATGGGCCGACACTATCCCCGGCCCGGCCAGGCCGGGATCAGTCAGTTGACTGTCTGTCGCTGTGTCGGCCGGCGCTCCGGCCGCAACGCCGCCGCGACCACCGAGGCCGGCGGCCGGCTCACGCCGGGCCGGGGCCGGAGCAGCCGGTCGAGGCGCGCGCAGAGCTCCTCCCGCTGGAACGGCTTGGCCAGGTAATCGTCGGCCCCCGCGTGAACCGCGTGCAGGATCCGCTCGTCGTTCACGTCGGCGCTGATCACCATGATCGGCAGGAAGGCCGTGGCCGGCTCGGCCCGCAGCCGCCGGCACAGCTCGAGCCCGTCCTCGCCCGGCATCCGCACGTCGAGCAGGGCGGCGTCCACTCCACCGCGCCTCAGTGCCGCCCGGGCCGTTTCCGCGTCCCGGGCCCGGAGCACCGTGTGGCCGGCCCGTTCCAGAGCGAGGCTCATCAGCTCGAGATGGTCGGCGTCATCGTCAGCAATCAGCACGGTGGGCACGCGAACCTCCCGGAGCAGAGAGCAACAGCTAATACCAAGCTGTTCGGACGCCCCGCCATTTCGCTGAGCCGTTCGGCTAATGTGCACGTACGTGCACACCCACTACCGTAGTGCGCGTACGTGCACACCGGGAGAGCCATGAGATTGAACGATGCCGACGACCTCGGTCGATTCGTCCGTGAACGCCGAACGGCCGCCGCTTTGACGCAGGTGGAGTTGGCACGCCGGGCCGGGGTCAGCCGGCGATGGCTGCTGGAGCTGGAGTCCGGCAAGGCGACAGCCGAGCTGGGCCTGATCTTCAAGGTGATCGCCGCACTGGGCCTTTATCTCGACGTGCGACCGGAGTCCAGCGATGACATCGATCTGGACGCCTACCTCGACGCCCTGGGGGGCTCGCGATGACCAAGTCGCTGGCGGTGCTCCTAGGAGGCCGCCTTGGCGCACAGCTTCTGCAGGATGACAGCGGCTCTTTGTCCTTGACCTACGCTCCCTCATACCGGGATCTGGGGTCCGCGTTGCCACTTTCCCTGTCGATGCGGCTCACTCAGGGCGATCACACCGGGCCGGGCGTGCGGGCATTCGGCCAGGGTCAAGCCGGCGATCACCGGGTACGACGACCACGATCTCAACGAACATCTGTGCCTGCGAGCGGCGGGCATTCTCGGGCTGCGGGTCGCCGTCTCCCGGGCGATCTCCTTCGAAGGGGAGCGCGCGGTGGTGGTGGACCGTTACGACCGCTTCCCCCGGGGTGACGGCACCATCACGCGGCTGCACCAGGAGGACATGTGCCAGGCCTTGGGTCTGCCTCCTTCGGCCAAGTACCAGAGTGAAGGCGGACCGACGCCGGAGCAGATCATCACCCTGATCCGCGGTGCAGTGCGGCCGGTTGTGGTGGCGGAGGCGGAAGTCGACCGATTCGTGGACGCAGTGGCGCTCAACTGGCTGCTCGGTGGGACGGACGCGCACGCGAAGAACTACTCGCTTCTTCTGATGCCCGGGCAGGTGCGGCTGGCGCCGCTCTACGACGTGGCCAGCAGCCTGGCGGTACGGCTGCCGGCCGCGCTACGGGAGGCGGCGAGCGCCGACGCGGTCACCGCGCTCGGGTCGCCGCTGCCGGAGCGGCTGGCGGCGGTGGTCGCGGATCACGTCACACGTTGTCGCGGGGCGCTGGCCGCCGGGTAGTTCTAGGGTGGGGAAATGCGTGCTGCTGTGTTCCACGAGCCCGGTCCGGCGTCCGTTCTGAAGATCGAGGAGCGGGAGCTGCCGCCCGCGGGGCCGGGGGAGGTGCGGGTCCGGATCGTCTTGTCGGCGGTCAATCCGACCGACACCGGGACGCGGGCCGGCAAGGGTGTGCCGGACGGGGTGTCGCCGCCGCGGGTGCCCAACCAGGACGGCTCGGGGCTGGTCGACGCCGTCGGGGACGGGGTGACCGGGCTGGAGCCGGGCGACCGGGTCTGGGTGTGGGACAGCGGCTACGGCCGGGAGAACGGCACCGCCCAGGAATACGTCGTGCTGCCCCGCCGGCAGGTCGTGCGGATGAACGACGACGTCCCGTTCGAGGTCGGCGCCGCGCTCGGCATTCCGGCCCTGACCGCGCACCGCTGCCTCACCCTGGCCAGCGACGGGCCGCAACGGCTGGCCCCGGGCGCCCTGGCGGGGCGCACCGTGCTGGTCGCGGGCGGGGCCGGCGCGGTCGGGAACGCGGCCATCCAGCTCGCCAAGTGGGCCGGCGCGAGGGTGCTGACCACCGTCTCGTCCAAGGAGAAGGGCGATCTGGCCGCGGCCGCCGGGGCCGACGCGGTGATCAATTACCGGGAGGAGGCGGTCGTCGCGCGGGTGGCCGAGCTGGCCGAGGGCGGCGCCAACGTCATCGTCGAGGTGAACACCGACAACCTGGCCCAGGATCTGGACGTGGTCGCGCCCGGCGGCAACATCGCCCTCTACGTGGGTGGCAAGGTCACGATCCCGAGCTTCAAGGCGATGCTCAAGAACGTCAGCCTCGACTTCGTGCTCACCTACACGACCACGGACGAGGAGAAGGACAACGCGGTGGCCGCGGTGGCCGAGGCGGTCAACGCCGGCGCCTTCCGGGTCGGCGACGAGGCCGGCCTGCCGATCCTGCGCTACCCGTTCGAGCAGGCCGGCGCCGCCCACGAGGCCGTCGAGGGCCACGCGGTGGGCAAGGTGGTCATCGAGGTGACGCAGCCCTAGCCAGCAGGGCGTCGGCCACCCGGGCGACGCCCTGACCGTCGACCGCGGCCCAGGCCTTCCGCGCCAGATCGGTGCGGAGGGCCGGGTCGGTCAGCAGCGTGCGCAGCGTCGTGACGGCTTCCGGCCCGAAGTGGCCGAGCTGCCCGATGCCGGCCGCGAAGCCGCGCGCGAGCGTCCGGTCGTAACCGAGGATCTGGTTGTCGACGACCCAGACCAGCGCCGCCGGCAGCCCGAGGCAGAGCAGCTCCCAGGTCGAGGTGCCGCTGGCGCTGACCGCGAGGTCGGCTCCGGCCAGCAGCTTGGGCAGGTCGTCGGTGGGCGCGATGATCTCGAAGCGCTGTCCCGGACCGGCGGGGATCTCGCCGAGCTCGCGGCGCAGCTCGTCGTTCGCGCCGATGATCGTCGCGTCCAGCGGCGCCTCGGTGGCCGCGAGCAGGCGGGCGATCGCCGGCGCGGCGCGGTAGGCGTCGGTGCCGCCGAAGAAGGCCACGACCTTGGGCGTACGCCCGGAGGTGTGCACCGGGGGAGCGAGTGGCCGCAGCTGCCGGACCGACCCGCGCAGCAGGGCGTAGTCCAAACCGGCGAGCCCGATCGCGTCCTCGACGTCGATCACCGCGTCCAGGTTCTGGTCGACGTAGATGTCGGCCGACTGCCCGCGGAAGTCGCCGTCGACGATGGCCAGCACCGGCCGCCCGGTCTTGCGGACCGCCACGGTGTGCTGCGGCGGCAGCGTGTACGAGTCGACCACCAGCGCGTCGAGTTGCAGTCGCTCGACCGCGGCGACCAGACCCACCTCGTCGAAGGGGGCCGGGTGCCAGGGCAGGCCGCGCTGGGTCAGCTGGGCCTCGGCCCACTCCACCCCGCCCAGGTCGCTGAGGAACCGTACGGACACTCCCCGCGACACCAGCTCCTCGGCCAGCGCCACACAACGGACCAGATGCCCGACGCCGGTGCGGGCACCGGCGTCGCAGCGAATTCCGACGATCGTCACGGTTACGCCTGTACCAGGGCCTTCTGCAGGACGTGCGCGTTCAGCTCGGTGAGGTCGGGCCGCCCGGCCAGCCAGTCGGTGAGCTTGCGGACCGAGATCGGCTCGTCGCCGAACTGGGCCACGATCGCCTCGATCAGCTTCCAGTCGTCCTCGGTGTCCAGCGTGAGCCGCAGGTGCGACAGGTCGGGCTGCATGGTCAGCCCGATCACGTCGTAGTCCTCGGAGTGCGTGTAGATGTACGACGTCACGTGGGTGCGGTGGTGCTCGGTGGCCAGCGCGTCGATCTCCCGCAGGATCGGGGTGCGCACCACCTCGACGTCCAGGCCGCGCGGCAGCGTCTTCACGATCGACGTGGTCATGTAGTCGGCCTCGGCCGCGGTGAACACCCGGTAGGCGCGGGCGATCAGCTCCGGGTCGAGCAGCGGCGAGTCCGCGGTGAAGCGGAGCACGATGTCGCTCTCGTGCTCGTCCAGCACGCCGAGGAAGCGCTCGAGGACGTCGTCGACCGAGCCCCGATAGCAGGCGACACCGATCGCCGCGCACTCGGCGGCCACCGCGTCGTCGTCCGGCTCGGTGGTGGTGGCCACGACCAGGTCGTCGAGCACACCGCTCTGCCGGGCGGCCAGCACGACCCGCTCGAGCACGGTACGGCTGCCCAGCTTGCGCAGCACCTTGCCCGGCAGCCGGGAAGAGCCCATCCGGGCCTGGATGATGCCGAGGGTTGTCATGAAAGTCCTTTTCGAAGGCGATTGCGAGCCTTGCGGGCTACCCCGTAACCGAGCTTTGCAACCCGGAAACCCATGGAGCCGCTGAAAGCCGCGATCTGCATGCGGGCCTTGCGAAGTTCGGAGTCCCGGCGGTCGAGCTCACGCTCGAACCACTGGGCGCGGGACGCGGCGTCGGCCAGCTGCCGGCGCAGCGCCCGGATTTGTTCCTCGTGCTCCCGGCGCGCGTCCGGCAGCGGGGGCGCCTCCCCGGCCGGCACGTCGCCGGGCCGGCCCGCGGCGGCGTGCAGGATCGAGGTGAGCGTGTCCAGGTCGGTGGCGGCGGGCCAGGGGTGCGCGTAGCCGCCGCCGAGCAGCGTCTGCGCGAACCGGCGGATCACGTCGGTCTGCGGCGGGACGCTCGGGTCCAGCACTGTGTAGTTGTCCTCGTGGACCACCACGTTGTCGGCGGCGGCCCCGGGGTGCGCGGAGGCCCAGCCGGTCAGCAGCCGCCGCACGATCGGAAGATCGTGCCGCAGGCAGGCGGCCAAGAGCAACTCCTCCAACAGGCGACCTTCCGGCAGCGGCCCGTTCAGCGCGGAGAGGTCCCGACCAGGGACTTCGCGGAGTACGCGTCGGATCCACACGCCGTCACGGCCGGGGCCGATCTCGACGACGGGGCCGTCGCCGGACAGCAGCGGCGGCAGGCTCAGGGCGGCGGCCGGGCGCGGCGCGCGGTGGGCGGCGATCAGCCAGGAGGAGGCCAGCTCGGGACCGAGGCCCCCGCGCACGGCGGCCGCGGCCAGCCGGCGCGGATCGCTCAGGACAGACCGGCGGGCGTACGCCTTCGCGGTGGCGCCGGCGGCCACGGCGGCGAGCGCGTCGGCCGGCCCGTCGCGCAGCGCGCTCGGCGTGGCGATCAGGGTCGGCGCGTGCGGCACCGGCCAGGCCGCGCCGAGCCAGTCGACGGCCATCCCCTCGGCCGCGAGCCGGGCGGCGAGACGCTCCGGATTGCCGGGCTTGGTGTCGTACTCGCCGAGCGGCCGCCACGCGCTGTCGTCCTGGGACGCGGTGGCCGAGGCCGGGTCGACCAGCTTGTGCACGCCCAGCTCGTTCTCGACGGCGAGCAGCAGGGTGCCGCCGGGGCGCAGGAGACGCTTGAGCGCCCGCAGGCTCGCGGTCCAGTCGAGCTGGGGCCCCTCGACCGAGCAGAGCCGGCCGAGGCCGTCCAGGGCGACGACGACGTCGTAGCGCTCCTGCTCGGTCAGCTTGGGCAGGGTGCCGCAGAGGACCCGGACGTCGCCGGCCGCCCGCTCGATCGCCTCCGGCTGGGAGCGCAGCAGACAGGTCACGGTGGTCCGGGCGGCCAGGGCGCCGACCAGCGCGTCGTCGTGCGGCCCGGCGATCAGCACCTCGGCCCCGGCCGGCAGCTGGTCGGCCAGATAACCGAAGAGGGCGCCCCCGGCGGGCGGCTGATCCTCGGTGAAGGAGGGCATCTCGCCCCCGATCATCTCCATCACGCGGGCACCCTAACCTTCGCGCTCCACCCGAGGATCGCGCGGAGCTCGGCCGGCGAGGCGAGGTAGCCGTCGCCCAGCTCGCTCAGGGCCGACGGCCGGGCGGCGCTCAGATCGAGGCGTTTGCCGTGCAGCTCGGGCCACTCCCGGCGGATCCGCTCGGCCATCGGCAGATCCTCTTTGTCGAGGTGCATCGGGTCGCCGTAGACGGCCGGCTCACACCCGGCGGCCACGCCGTGGAAGATGGCGCTGCTCAGCCTGTTCGAGGCCACGCGCTTGTGCCGGCGCAGCTCGGTCAGCTGCTTGTCGAGGAAGTGGCGGTCGGTGCCGACGTACTGCCTGCCGCGGTAACCGTGGCAGACCACCCGGCCGTACTGCTCGTACGAGGCCCGGACCTGGTCGTTGCGGTACTCGTTCCAGTACAGGCAGAAGGTCACGGGACCCTGCTCGGTCTCCAGGATCTCCTCGACCTGCCGCTGGTGGTCGCCGAGGACCTGCTGGTTCTCCCAGCCGTGGAACGGATAGAAGATGGTGCCCTCGCGGGGCGGCGCGTCCGCGGCCTCGGGCCGCATGGTCAGCAGGTAGAGGAAGGGCGCGCCGATGACCGTGGCCTGCCGGCGCCCCATCGACCACGCCCGCCGCCGGGTGCGCTCCGAATAGACGAGGATGGGCCGGCCCGGCACGTAGGGCGTGCCGTAGCCGAGCCCGTCCACCACGTTCCAGCCGTGCTGCACATACCCGTCGATGCGGGGCGGGTTCTCCGGATCGAGTCCGCAGTACTCCGCGAGGATGTGCGCATGGCCGTAGAAGTGGTTGGCGTGGTGCACCCGCTAGCTCCCGAGGATGGTCCGCAACGCCTCGACGACACGGTCCTGGTCGGCATCGCTGAGGTCGACGAAGAGCGGCAACGATAGCTCCTCAGCGTAGAAGGCCTCGGCGACGGGGCACATCCCGCGGCGGTAGCCCAGCTCCTCGAAGGCCGGGTGCCAGTACACCGGGATGTAGTTGACCTGCACGCCGATGCCCGCCTCGCGCAGCCGGTCGTAGACCTCGCGGCGGCGGCCGTCGAGCACCCGAACGGGGTACAGGTGACGCAGCGGGTCGACACCCTCACGCTGGATCGGCAGCCGCAGACCGGGAACGCCGGCCAGCAGCTCGTCGTAGCGCGCGGTCAGCTCCTGCCGGCGGGCCTTGAAAGCGCCCAGCCGCTTGAGCTGCGAGCTGCCGAGCGCGCACAGCAGGTCGGGCAGACGGTAGTTCAGCCCGAACTCGTGCACCTCGTAGAACCAGCCGCCCTCGTCGGGGCGGCGCAGCTTGGCGGGATCCTTGAGCATGCCGACGTTGTGGAACGTGCGGGCCCGCTCGAGCAGGTCGGGCCGGATCGAGGCGACCGCGCCGCCCTCGGCCGTGGTCAGGTTCTTCGTCGGAAAGAACGAGAACGTGGTGAGGTCGGCCAGCGTGCCCACCGGCCGGCCGTTCAGCGACGACCCGATCGAGTGGGCGGCGTCGCCGAGCAGCACCGCGCCCGCGCCCTCCGAGATCTTGCGGAGCGCGTCGTAGTCGGCCGGGTGACCCGCGTAGTCGACCGCGGCGATGGCCTTGGTCCGCGCGGTCACCAGCGACTCGACCGCGGCCGGGTCGATGTTGGCCGTGTCGTCCTCGATGTCGGCGAAGACGACCTTGGCCCCGAGCATCATGGCGGTCGAGGCCGTGGCCACGAACGTCATCGGGGTGGTGACCACCTCGTCGCCCGCGCCCACCCCGGCCGCCGCGTACGCCGTGTGCAGCGCGGTGGTGCCGTTGGTGACCGTGACGGCCGGCGCGCCGGCCACGGCCTCGATGTCCGCCTCGAACTGGGCGACGCGGGGGCCGGTGGTCAGCCAGTCGCTGCCCAGGGCGGCGACGACCGCCTCGGCGTCCGACTCGTCGATCGACTGCCGGCCGTACGGCAGCATCAGTTCTCCTCGAGCAGCTTGCGCATGTCCTCGACGGAGAGCCAGAGGTCGTTGTTGTCGGAGCGGTAGTTGAAGCCGTCCGCGACCTCTTCGCCGCCCTCGGGCGCCTCGTAACCCCAGCTGGCCACGACCGGCTGGACCACGTAGCGGTCGGGGAAGCGCAGGGTACGGCGGCTGTCGTCGGAGGCGATCATCTCCTCGTGGAGCTTCTCGCCCGGCCGGACACCCATCTCGTGGGTCGGCGAGTTCGGGGCGACGGCCTCGACCAGGTCGAGGATGCGCATGCTGGGGATGCGGGGGACGAACAGCTCGCCGCCCTGCATGACGTCGAACGAGTCGACGACGAACTTCACGGCCTGGGGGAGCGTGATCCAGAAGCGGGTCATCCGCTTGTCGGTGATCGGCAGGCTCTTGCCCTCGGCGGCGAGCTTGCGGAACAGCGGGACGACCGAGCCGCGGCTGCCCATAACGTTTCCGTAACGAACGACGGCCAGGCGCGTCGGGTGGGTCGCGGCGTAGTGGTTGCCGGCGATGAAGAGCTTGTCGGCCACGAGCTTGGTCGCGCCGTACAGGTTGATCGGGCTCGACGCCTTGTCGGTGGAGAGCGCGACGACCTTCTTGACGCCCTTGTCGATGGCGGCGTCGATCACGTTCTGCGAGCCGTTGATGTTGGTCTCGACGAACTCCGAGGGGTTGTACTCGGCCGTGTCGACCTGCTTGAGCGCGGCCGCGTGGACGACGTAGTCGACGCCGTGCATGGCGCGCTCCAGGCGCGACTTGTCCCGGATGTCGCCCAGGAAGAAGCGCAGGCGCGGGTCGTCGTTGAACATCTGCCGCAGCTCGTACTGCTTCAGCTCGTCCCGGGAGAACACCACGATGCGCTGCGGGTTCAGGTTGGTCAGGGCGTAGTTGAGGAACGCCTTTCCGAAGGAACCGGTCGCGCCGGTGACCAGGATCGACGATCCGCTCAGAACAGACACTTAATTTTCTCCCGGGGGGTGGGACAGGACGCGGTACGAGCCGGAAGCATAACCAGCCGACCTGCCGATTCGCGGGCCTAGCTCAAACGATCACCGTAGTTCACCCGGTGTTCAGCTAGCATTGGCCCCGCCTTCATGACACATCGTCAGTTTTAGAATCCTCTGTCCACAGCCCCCTTGGAGTTACACCGTGAGCGAACTGCAGAGACTGCGCGAGGCGTTCCGCACCGCACTGGACCTTCCGGCGGACGCCCCCGTGGACGACCTGCGGTACCAGGACAACGAGAAGTGGGATTCGCTCGCGCACATGTCCCTGGTGGCCACCATCGAGGACGAGTTCTCGGTGATGATTGACACAGACGACGTCATCAACATGTCGAGCTTCCAGGAAGCGATCAGCATCCTCGGTAAGTACGGGGTCAGCTTCAATGAGTGACCGGGCGGCCCTGATCACAGGCGCCTCCCGCGGCATCGGCAAGGCGACCGCCACCAAGCTGGCGGAGCGCGGCTACGACCTCGTCCTGCACGGTCACGGCGCCGACGCGGTGGCCGCGGTCTCGGCCGAGCTCGGTGACAAGTTCGGCGTCACCGTCCTGCACGCGCACGGCGACATCGCCGACCCGGCCACCAGCAAGGCCCTGGTCCAGCTCGCCTTCCAGAGTTTCAAGCGCCTCGACGCGCTGGTCGTCAACGCCGGCACGCACGCGGCCGGCATGCTCGGCATGACCGACGACGCCACCATCGAGCGCCTCTTCGCGGTGAACGCGGCCGGCGCCGTCTTCACCCTGCGCGGGGCCGCGCGGCTGCTCGCCCGCGGCAAGAACCCGGCCGTCGTGCTGCTCTCGTCGATCACCGCCAGCCGCGGGATCGCCGGGCAGGCCGTCTACTCGGCCTCCAAGGGCGCGGTGGCGGCCCTGGCCCGCTCCGCGGCGAAGGAGCTCGGCCCGCAGGGCATCCGGGTCAACGCGGTCGAGCCGGGCTTCATCCAGACCGACATGCTCGACACCCTCGACGAGAAGGGTCGCGAGGAGCGCATCGGCGACACCGCCCTGCGCCGCCTCGGCGAGGCCGACGAGGTGGCCGACGTGATCGCCTTCCTTCTTTCCGACCAGGCCCGCTTCGTCACCGGCCAGGTGATCGGGGTCGACGGAGGACTCACGCTGTGAACCTGTTCCACCCCGGTGCCCGCGTCGTCGACGCGGTCACCGGCGAGACGCTGACCGAGCAGAAGATCGAGGCGGCGGCCGCCGTTCTGGCCCAGGAGCCCGGCGGGGTGGTGTTCCTGCCGATCGAGACGACCGTGGCCTCGATCGCCCGCTACCTCGCGGCCCTGCGGCTGGGCCGCCCGGTCGTGCTGCTCGACCCCGAGGCCGACCACAGCGACCTGGTCGAGCGGTTCAGCACGACCGAGGTCCACCCCGACCTGGCGGTGCTGCTGACCACGAGCGGGTCGACCGGCAACCCCAAGCTCGTCCGGCTCTCGGCGAGCGCCGTCGAGACCAACGCCGACCAGATCGCCCAGGTTCTCGACATCACGGCCGATTCGGTCGCGATCACGACGCTGCCGCTGTTCTACTCGTACGGCATGTCGGTCCTGAACTCGTACCTCCGGCGCGGGGCCACCCTCGTGCTGGAGCGCACCGGCATCATGCAGCGCGACTTCTGGGCCGCGGTCAACGAGCACGGCGTCACATCCCTGGCGTTCGTCCCGTCGCAGTACGAGATGCTTCGCCGGCTGCGCTTCGACCCGGCGAAATACCCGACGCTGCGCACCCTCACCCAGGCCGGCGGCCGGCTGCGGACCGACCTGGTCACCGACTTCGCCCAGCGGATGGCGACCGTCGGCGGCAAGCTCTACGTGATGTACGGGCAGACCGAGGCCGCGCCGCGGATGACCACGCTGCCCCCGGAGCGGCTCGAGGAGAAGCTCGGCTCGGTCGGCCGCGCGCTGCCGGGCTCGCACTTCACGATCGAGGACGACGAGGTCGTCTTCCACGGGCCGAACGTGATGATGGGCTACGCCGACGTCGCGGCCGACCTGGCCAAGGGCGACGAGCAGGGTGGGGTGCTGCGCACCGGCGATCTGGGCCGGCTCGACGACGAGGGCTTCCTGTTCATCACCGGCCGGATCAAGCGGATGGCCAAGGTCTTCGGCGTCCGGATCAACCTGGACGACGTCGAGAAGAACTTCCCGGTGACCGCCGTGGCCGGCGACGACAAGCTCGAGGTCTTCGCCGTCGGCGTCTCGGACGACGAGGCCCGCGGTCTCCGTACCAAGATCGCCGAGTGGCTCGGAACACACTTCACCGGCGTGAACGTGCGTAGTGTTGAGGCCTTGCCGCTGCTGCCGAACGGCAAGATCGACTATCGCGCGTTGGAGTCTTCGCTGTGAGTGTCTTCACCCTCCCTCAGGCCGCCAAGGAGGAGGTCCTTCTCAAGGAGCTCTCCGCGCTGGTCGAGCATCACCGGGAAAAATGCGAGCCGTACGAGCGGATCCTCGCCGCTTCCGGCTACACCCCGGCCGACTCGATCGCCGGCCTGCCCTGGCTGCCCGTCCGGCTCTTCAAGAACCTCGAGCTCAAGAGCATCCCGGACGACGAGATCTACAAGGTGCTGACCTCGAGCGGCACCACCGGCGAGGTCAGCAAGATCTACCTCGACAAGGAGTCGGCCGCCGAGCAGACCCGCCGTCTCGGCGCGACCGTGCAGAGCGTGCTCGGTCCCAAGCGGCTGCCGATGATCCTGGTCGACACCAAGGCCATGCTGAAGGACCGCAAGTCGTTCAGCGCCCGCGGCGCCGGCGTGCTCGGCATGTCCAACTTCGGCCGCAACCACGTCTGGGCGCTCGACAACGAGGGCCACGTCGACCTGCCGGCCCTCAAGGAGTTCCTGGAGAAGTACGGCGACGAGCCGTTCCTCATCTTCGGCTTCACCTACCTGGTCTGGCTGCACCTGTACGAGGTGGCCCGCGACAACGGCCTCGACCTGAGCAACGGCATCCTGATCCACTCGGGCGGCTGGAAGAAGCTCATCGACCAGGCCGTCTCGCCCGAGGAGTTCCGGGCCCGGCTGGCCGGCGTCGGCCTGACCAACGTGCACAACTACTACGGCATGATCGAGCAGATCGGCACGGTCTTCCTGGAAGGGAAGTCCGGCGGCTCGCTCTACGCCCCCGACTTCGCCGACATCGTGATCCGCAACCCGCAGACGTGGGCGGAGCAGCCGGTCGGCGAACCCGGCCTGATCGAAGTGATCAGCACGCTGCCCACCTCCTACCCGGGGCACATCATCCTCACCGAGGACCTCGGCGTGGTCCACGGCATCGACGACGGCGACTGGCCCGGGAAGCGCTTCTCGGTGCTCGGCCGGCTCCCGCGGGCCGAGGCCCGCGGCTGCTCCGACACATACCGGGAGGCGGCGTGAGCACGATCAGGTACAGGTTCGGGGCCGAGGGCGATCTCACCGCCCCCTCCGACGACCGGCTCACCGTCGGCGACCCGCGGGTCATCGACTTCCTGGGCAAGCTGGCCCGCAAGCTGCTGGTCCCCGCGGTCGCCCGCCGGCACCCCGAGCTGGGCTCGCTCGGCTTCTTCCTGCGCCCGGCCGAGCTGCACCGCGTGGTCAAGCACATGCAGCACGAGGACGCGCTGGTCTTCCCGCGCGGCAACGTGTTCCACGTGCCGCCGGCGAACGTCGACACGATCTTCGTCTACTCGTGGGCGCTCTCCGCGCTGGCCGGCAACCACAACGTGGTGCGCATCTCGGAGCGCTCGGCCACCGCGGCCGACACCATCCTGGGCGCGCTCAACGAGGTGCTGGCCGAGTCCGACCCGATCATCGGCCGCACCCAGCGGATGGTCACCTACGGCCGGGACGACGCCATCACCGGCGCCCTGAGCAAGTGGGCCGACGTCCGGGTCATCTGGGGCGGCGACAACACCGTCGAGGCGATCCGCAAGCACCCGCTGCGCCCGTCCGCACGTGACCTGACCTTCCCCGACCGGACGTCGTGGGCCGCGCTCTCAGCCGACGGCTGGCGGGCCGCCGACCCGGCCCAGAAGCGCGCCGCGGTTCTCGGGTTCACCAACGACGCGTACTGGTTCGACCAGGCCGCCTGCTCGTCGCCGCGGACCGTCTTCCTCGTCGGCACGGACACCAGCGACGTGCGCGAGGAGTTCATCGAGCTGCTGATCGAGGTCTCCGGCCAGCGCGGCTGGGAGATCGACGCCGCGATGGCGGTCGAGAAGCGGGTCAACGCGTACGGGCTGGCCGCCACCGGGGCGATCTCCTCGATGGAGTTCCCGGCCAACTCGGTCACCGCGATGTCGCTGATCACCGTGCCGGACGCGCCGCGGCACTGGATCGGCGCCGGGGCGTTCCCGTTCGCCGAGGTGGGCTCGCTGCTCGACCTGGTGCCGGCGATGAACCGGCAGGACCAGACGTTCAGCCACTTCGGCTTCTCGGCCGAGCAGCTGCGCGAGTTCGGTCTCGCGCTGGGCGGCCGGGGTGTCGACCGGATCGTGCCGTTCGGCCAGGCGCTGACGTTCGGCTCCCTCTGGGACGGCTACGACCTGCCGCGCGAGTTCACCCGGTTGACGACGCTTTCCGTGTGACGGGCCTCCGGGATTTCCCCGGGCTGACTACTCTCTCCCCGTGACAGCTGTTCTCGAGACCGCCGGATCCCCGGCGGTCTCGACGCATTCCAAGCCCTTGGCCACCGCCGTACGCCTGCTGCCGTGGCTGTTCCCGGCGGCGGCGCTCGCGCTCGGCCTGCTCGACACCGGCGTCTCCGGCCGGGACATCGCGCTCTACGCGGCGTACTTCGCCCTGGGTGTGGTGGTGCCGGGCACGCTGGTGCTGCGTGCCGTGCGGGGCAGCCGCGGCAACCTGCCGGAGGATCTCGGTCTCGGCGCCGCCACCGGCATGCTGCTCCTGCTGGCCGGGTGGGCGCTCGCCGCCGCCGTCGACGCTTTCCCGCTGCTGCCCGGCTGGCCGGTCCTGATCGTGCTGCCGTTCCTGGCCGTGCCGCGCCTGCGCCGGCACTGGCGGGTGAGCGAGCCGAAGCCGCTGCCCGCGCTCTGGTCCTGGATCGTCGCCGGCGGCCTGCTGATGCTGGTCGTCGTCGCCTACCCGAACTGGATCCGCAGCCCGCTGCCGCCGGCCGGGGGCGCGCCCTACCAGGACCTGCTCTACCACCTCGGGCTCGTGCACGAGATGACCCGGGCCATGCCGTTCCAGGTGCCGCAGGTGGCCGGGGAGACGCTGCGCTACCACTACCTCTCCGACGCCGACATCGCCGCCGGCAGCATGATCACCGGGATCGACCCGGCCGTGGTGCTGCTGCGCCTGTGGTTCGTGCCGGTGGCCGGTGTCGCGATCTTCGTCTGCGCCGCGCTCGTCCGCGAGCTCGGCGGCAAGTGGTGGGCCGGGGCGGGCGGCGGGGTGGCCGCCATTCTGGCGTTCCCGCTGCTGCTCGGGAGCCCGGTCACTCCGATCGGCGTGATCCCGATCAGTTTCATCAGCCCTTCACAGACGTACGTCCTGGGCCTGCTCGGGCTTTTGATCCTGCTCGCCGTCGACGTGCTGCGGGGGCGGCCGCTGCGCTGGGGCTGGCTCTTGATCTTCCCGCTGGCCCTGGCCGTGGCGGGGTCGAAATCGAGCGCCCTGCCGCCGTTGCTGGCCGGGCTGGCCGCGGCCCTGCTGATCGTGCTGATCCGCGAGCGGGGCCGGCTGCGGCCCGTCCTCGCGCTGTTCGGGCTGGTGCTCGCGGCTGTGGTGGTGGGCTTCCAGCTGTTCGCGGGCGGCGGCGCCGGCACCCTCAAGCTCCAGCCGCTCGCGGTGCTGTTCTGGGTGGCGCCGTACCGGCAGACCCTCGGCCGGGAGGACACGATCTCCCAGGCCACCGGGGTCGAGCACGCCGGGCTGACCGGCTGGGTCTTCCTGATCGGGCTGCTCGCGTGGTGGGTCGTGATGCAGGCGCCGCGGATGCTCGGGGTGGCCGCGCTCGGCCTGGGCCGCACCCGCCGCGAGCCCGCCTCATGGCTGCTCGCCGGCACGGTCGTCGCCGGCGCGGGCGCCGCCTACATGTTCTGGCACCCCTCGGCCAGCCAGAACTACTTCTACCTGTGCGCACTGCCGTTCGGCACCGTGCTGACCGCGTGGCTCCTGGCCGACCAGGCCCGCAGCCTGCGCCCGGTCATCGCCGGCGCGATCGCGGGCGGGGTGTGGGCGGTGGTCGCCCCGTCCTCTTCCGCGCCCCGGCCTCCCTCGATGGCCGGGTGGGCCCGTGCGCTGGCCGAGCCGATCCTGATCACGGCCGCCGTCGCCCTGGTGGTGGCCCTCCTCGCGCTGCACCTGTGGCGGCTGCGGACCGGCCGGCTGGCCTGGCGGTCGATCTTCCCCGGGCTCATCGCGGCGGTGCTCGTGGCCGGCCTGGCCGGCAGCGCCGAGCAGCAGGCCCGGCAGGCGGTCAGCGCGGTCCGCTGGCAGGACTCCGCCCGGCCGGCCCAGGACCGGGAAAAGGTGATCCAGCCCCAGGAGATGGCGGCCGCGGCCTGGCTCGACGAGCACGCCGGTCGCTACGACCTGGTCGCCACCAACGTGCACTGCCGGCCCATCGCCGGCACACCCGAGTGCGACGCCCGGGCGTTCTGGGTCAGCGGGCTCGGCGGGCGCCGAACGTTGGTCGAGAGCTGGGGTTACACCGACGCGGCGGTGGCGGCCGAGGGCGTCGGCGGCAAGCGCTACATGTACCAGCCGGCGCCCGATCAGGCCGCCTTCCAGCTCAACCAGCGGGTTTTCGCTTCGGGGCTGTCCTCCGATGTCGCCGAACTCCAGCGACGTTACAAAGTGCGGTGGCTTTTCGGTGATTCGCGAGCACCCGGAGGCGTTTCCGCCCAACTGGCCCAGGTGGCGACGCTGCGTTACCGCTCCGGGCCCGTCAGCATCTATGAACTACGGTGACGGTAGGGCCAGCCCTACCAAACAGACGGCGGTCAGCGGGATCGGAACAGGGGACGCCGATGCCTAACGTTACGGACATGACGACGTACGCCACGCCCGAGCACGCGCCGGCCCCCGCCCTCCGGCTTCTGCGCCGGATCGGCATCGACACGCAATATGTCCTGCTCGGCTTCCCGCTCGGCCTGGTCACCGTGGTCGTCTGCATGACCGGCTTCTTCACCGGCGTCGGGCTCGCCATCATCTGGGTCGGGCTGCCGCTGCTGGTCGCCACGCTCATGGTCTCCCGCGGCTTCGCCACCATCGAACGCGCCCGGATCGGGCCGGTCTTCGGCCGCAAGATCCCGCACCCGATGTACAAGAAGAACCCGCACGCCGACCTGGTGCGCCGCACCCTGACGCCGCTCACCGACGGCCAGTCGTGGCTCGACCTGCTGCACGGGATCTTCCGCTTCATCCCCAACACCATCGGTTTCAGCTTCGTCACCACCTGGTGGATCACGGCGCTCACCGGCCTCACCGTCCCGCTCTGGGACTGGGCCATCCCGCGCGGCGCCGACAGCCACGATCTGCCCGAGCTGCTCGGCATGGGCGACGCCACCAGCACCCGCCTGATCCTCTACTTCGCGATCGGTGTCTTCTTCGCCGGCACGCTCTACCCGGTGGTCCGCGGCGCCGCCCTGATGGAGGCCTGGTTCGCCCGCGGCCTGCTGGCCGGCGTCAACGAGCTGCGCGAGCAGGTCACCCAGGCCAACGCCGCCCGCGACGTGGCCCAGCAGCAGAAAGCGGCCGCCGTCTCGGCCGAGGCGACCGCGCTGCGCCGGCTCGAGCGCGACATCCACGACGGGCCCCAGCAGCGCCTGGTCCGCCTCGCCATGGACCTCGGCCGGGCCGAGCAGCAGTTCGCCACCAACCCCGAAGCGGCCCGGGCCACCGTGGCCGAGGCCCTCGCCCAGACCCGCGAAACCCTCGACGAGCTGCGCGCTCTCTCCCGCGGCATCGCCCCGCCGATCCTGGTCGACCGCGGCCTGCAGGCGGCGCTCACCGCGCTCGCCGGCCGCTGCACCGTCCCCGTCGACCTCGACGCGCCGGTCACCGAGCGGCTCGACCCGCTGGTCGAGTCCACCGCGTACTTCGTGGTGGCCGAGGCGCTGACCAACGTCGCCAAGCACAGCCACGCCAGCGAGGTCCAGGTCAACGTCAAGCGCATCCAGGGCGGGCTGCTCGTCGAGGTCTTCGACGACGGCGTCGGCGGGGCCAGCCTGGCCAAGGGGCACGGCCTGGCCGGCCTGGCCGACCGGGTCCAGGCGGCCGGTGGAGTGCTCGACGTCAGCAGCCCTAGCACGGGAGGAACGCAGCTCACCGCGGCCCTTCCCCTCTAGGAGCGGCCGCATCTGACAGCATGGCTGCATGCGGGTGGTGATTGCCGACGATGCGGTGCTGTTGCGCGAGGGTCTCGTGAGGCTCGTCGAGGAGAACGGTCACACAGTGGTGGCGGCCGTCGGCGACGGGCCTTCCCTCGTCTCCGCGATCGCCGAGCACAAGCCGGACGTGTCCATCGTGGACGTCCGGATGCCGCCCTCACACACCGACGAGGGCCTGCGGGCCGCGGTCGAGGCCCGCGCCCTGGTCTCCGGCACGCCGATCCTGGTGCTCTCCCAATACGTCGAGGTCTCGTACGCCGACGACCTGCTGGCCGACCGCATGGGCGCGGTCGGCTACCTGCTCAAGGACCGGGTGTCCCAGGTCGGCGAATTCCTCGACGCCCTGCAGCGGGTGGCCGGCGGGGGCACCGTGCTCGACCCCGAGGTGGTCAGCCAGCTGCTCGTGCGCCGCCGCCGCGACGACCCGCTGCGCACGCTGACGCCGCGCGAGCGCGAGGTGCTGGGCCTGATGGCCGAGGGGATGTCCAACACGGCGATCGCCCGCAAAATGGTCGTCACCGACGGCGCGGTCGAGAAGCACGTCCGCAACATCTTCACCAAGCTCCGCCTCCACCAGGACGACGAACAGCACCGCCGCGTCATGGCAGTGCTGGCCTACCTCCAAGGGTAGGGAAAACCCCACCTTCAACTCGGGGGTCATCGGGATTCTTCGGTGGCCCCGTTCTTCATAGCGTTCTCCTCATGAATCACAGGGGGAACGTGAAGGGAATCGCGGCCCGGGCCGCGTTGTGGAGCGCCCGGCATCGGACGCTCGCGATCCTGGGGTGGATCGTTTTCGTGGTGGGCGTGACCGTCCTCGCCGGACAGATCAAGACGGTCGAGGCGACCGGGGCCGATCAGGGGCACGGTGACTCGCGCCGGGCCGACAAGATCGTCGAGGCGGCCGGGTTCCCGGAGCAGCCGGCGGGCGAGATGGTCATCGTCCAGAACCGGGCGTCGACCGATCGTGCCGCCGCAGTCGCCGCCGTGACGGCCGCGCTGAAGAAGACCGCGAACGTCGTCGACGTGCAGCCGGCGATCCAGTCGCCCGACGGCCGGTCATCGCTGGTCTCCTTCGGCATCAGCGGAGACTCCGAGACCGCCTCGGACCGGGTCGGGCCGGCCCTCGACACCGTCGCTGAGGTCCAGAAGGCGCATCCCGACCTCTACATCGCCGAGGGAGGCGACGCCAGCGGTGACAAGCTGATCGGGGAAGACCTCGACCAGGGCCTGCACACGCTGTCGCTGCTGTCGATCCCGGTGACCCTCGGCATCCTGCTGATCGCCTTCGGCGCCGTGGTGGCCGCGTTCCTGCCGGTCCTGCTGGCCGTGATGGCGGTGGTCGCGGCGATCGGGCTGCTGGCCTTCGCCAGCCACTTCGCCCCGACGGTCGACACCACGATGCACGTCATGCTGCTGGTCGGCCTCGCCGTCGGCGTCGACTACTGCCTCTTCTACATCCGCCGCGAACGCGACGAGCGGCGCAACGGCGCCGACCCGCACCGCGCCCTGGTCATCGCCGCCCAGACGTCGGGCCGCTCGATCTGGGTCTCCGGCCTCACCGTCATCGTGGCCATGGCCGGCATGTTCCTCACCTACGACGCCACGTTCACCAGCTTCGCCGTCGGCACCATCCTGGTCGTCGCGACAGCCGTGCTCGGCTCGCTGACCGTCCTGCCGGCCCTGCTCTCCGCCCTGGGTGACAAGGTCGACGCGATCAAGATCCCCGGGCTCTACCGCAAGCGCAGCGACGGCCGGGTGTGGAACGCGTTCCTCGGCGTGGTGCTGGCCAAGCCGCTGGTCTCGGCCGTGCTCGCGGTGGCGGCGCTGGGCGCGCTGGCCTGGCCCGCCCTCGACCTCAAGACCAAGGGTGAGGGCATCGAGGACCTCCCGCCGGACGCGGCCATCGTGCAGGCCTACAAGGCGATCGACGAGGCGTTCCCGAGCGAGGTCTCCCCGGCGCAGGTCGTCGTCCGGGCGCCGTTCGAGACCGGCGTGGCGCAATTCAAGAAGCTGGTCTCCTCCTCCGACGGCCGCCTGGTCGGGCCGGTCGACGTGGACGTCAACCCGGCCGGCACGGTCGCGGTGGTCTCGGTCGGCCTGGCCGACAAGAGCGACCTCGACCTGCTCCGCAACGACGTGGCGCCGGCCGCCTTCGGCCCGGCCGCCCTGGTCACCGGCGAAGCGGCCGGCGAGGCCGACTTCAACGCGCGGCTCCAGTCCTCCCTGCCGTGGGTGTTCGGCTTCGTGCTCGGCCTGGCCTTCCTGCTGCTGCTCGTGTCGTTCCGGTCGGTCGTCGTGGCCATCACCGGGGTGGTCCTCAACCTGATGTCGGTCGCCGCCGCGTACGGCATGCTGGTCTTCGTCTTCCAGTACGGTCACTTCGAGAAGCAGCTCGACTTCCACGCGGCCGACGGGATCATCAACTGGATGCCGCTGTTCCTGTTCATCATCCTGTTCGGATTGTCGATGGACTACCACGTCTTCGTCCTCAGCCGCATCCGTGAGGGCCACGACCGCGGCCTGTCCACCCGGCAGGCGGTCCGCGAGGGCATCGGCCGCACCGCCGGCGTCATCACCAGCGCGGCCGTGGTCATGGTGGCGGTGTTCGCGCTCTTCGCGACCCTTCCGCTGGCCTCGACCAAGCAACTCGGCATCGGCCTGGCCGCGGCGGTCCTGCTCGACGCCACGATCATCCGCGCGGTCCTGCTTCCGGCCGTCATGGCCCTGCTCGGCGAGAAGAACTGGTGGCTGCCGCGCTGGCTGGGCTGGCTGCCCCAGATCGCCCACGAGCCGCCGGCCACGCCCGGCACCCGCCGCCCGGAGCGCGAGCTGATCAACGCCTGACGCACACCCGGACGACAGCGGCGCCGCTCCTCCCGAGCGGCGCCGCTTCGGTGCGCCTACGGGTGCAGGAGGAGCTCGGAGCCGACGGGGCGGAAGCCGGCGGCCTGGAAGGTGCGGACGCTGCGGGCGTTGCCGGGGGACTGCTGGGACCACAGCCAGGAGCCGGGTGGGATCAGGTGGCGGGCGGCGGTGGCCAGAGCGCGGCCCAGGCCGTGGTGGCGGGCGGTCTCGTCGACCTCGATCGAGGTCTCCCAGCGGCCGGCCACGCCGCGACCCAGGGTGACCACGCCGCCGGGGGTCCGCCAGGCCTGGACGTCGTCGCGCCGGGCCTGAGCGCTGCGCACGCGGGAATGATCCTCATCCTGACGGGTCAGGGGAAGCGGCGAGGGGCCGGGCCGGGCGGGGGCCACGGTCAGCAGGTCGATCGTGTCGGTGGAGCGGCCGGTCCGGGCCATCACCGCGGTCAGGAAGGCGGGATGCATGGTCCGGGCCAGCGGGTCGGCGTCGATCGTGGCCAGCGTGGCGGTGATCCAGTCGGGGTCCTCATCGAGGAAGATCACGGTGTGGGCGGTGAAGGCGAGCACGCCCGCGTCGCGCTTGCTCGGCTGGGGGACGACGGTGACGCCGCCGTTCGGGGGCGGGAAGTAGCCCTCGGCCGCGGCTTCTAGGATCTTCGCGAGCTCCATCCCCATATTGTGGACGCCCGCCCGGGCCGGCCGGGCCGGTCAGGCCAGGTGGCCCAGGTAGCGGCCCAGCGCGGCGGCTGTCAGGCCCAGGATGATGCTGGTCAGGGCGTAGACGAGAGCCCGGTGGGGGCGGTCCGAGCGGGCCAGGGTGAGGGTTCCCCAGCTGAAGGTCGAATATGTGGTCAAGGCTCCACAGAAACCCGTGCCGAGCAGGGCGGTCAGGGTGGGGGAGGTGGGCAGGCCGATGAGGAAGCCGAGCAGCAGGGAGCCGGCGACGTTGACGATCAGGGTGCCGCGGGGGAAGTCCGATGGTGATCGAAATGCCTGGTCGGCGAGATAGCGCAGCGGCGCGCCCACCGCGGCGCCGGCGGCGATCAGGAGGACGGTGATCATCGGGGTGGCCGCGATCTCAGCAGGAAGGTCGAGGTCATCGGGTTGGGCCGCGGCGTCGGCAGGAAGGCCGAGGTCATCGGGTTGGGCCGCGGCGTCGGCAGGAAGGCCGAGGTCATCGGGTTGGGCCGCGGCGTCGGCAGGAAGGCCGAGGTCATCAGGTTGCGCCGCGGCGTCGGCAGGAGGGTGGCGGTCATCGGGGTAGCCAGGAGGCCAGCAGGGTGGCGGTCCAGACGGCGAGCAGCGCACCCGTCAGGGTGGTCAGCAAGTAGGTGACGCCGATCGGGGTCGGGGCGGTCAGGGCGTCGGTCATCGCCGTCGAGAACGTGGTGTAGCCGCCTAGGAAGCCGGTGCCCAGGAACGGGCGGAGCAGGCGCTGCTGGGGGCGGAAACGTCCGAGCCAGACGTAGAGAAAGCCGATCAGGAAGCAGCCGGAGACGTTGATCGTCCAGACCGCCCACGGGAAGCCGTCCGCGTGGTGCGGCCAGGCCATGGTCAGGCCGTAGCGGGTCAACGCGCCGAGCACGCCGCCCAAGGAGACCACCGCGAGCACCACGCCGACCACGGTAACGCCAAGATCGCGCCAAGGTGGCCGGGGAGGGCGGGGTGAGGGCCGAGGGAGGGTGGGTGAGGGCGGGTGAGGGCCAAAGTGGCCGGGGAGGGCGGGGTGAGGGCCGAGGCGGCCCGGGGAGAGGGCGAGGCGGCCGCGGGTGAGAGTCGAGGTGGCCCGGGGGAAGGCGAGGCGGCCGCGGGCGAGAGTCGAGGTGGCCCGGGGGGAAGGCGGAGGCGGCCGCGGGTGAGAGTCGAGGTGGCCTGGAGGAAGGCTAGGTGGCCGGGGCGGCGTGGCGGCGCCGGCCCCGGCCGGTCTCTCTGGTGTCCACTGTAGGCGATGATCTTGCGGGGTGCCGCGTGAGCGGGGAGCGCGGCGCAAACGGTGATGTGTGACACAGGTGATAAGCTCTGCCGACCGGAGACTACCGGCGCGGGCTGGGGCTTTGCGGACAAATCGCCCATTGCTGTCGTGCCGCCAAAGGGGCACGGCGGGCAATTGCCGCCCCCGCGATCCGGGCGGTTACTAACCTTGAATGGTACCTTTCGGCGTCGAACCGACGGGCCGAGGCGTCGAAGTGACGGGCCGAGATGACCCCCGGCGAGCTGGGCACTTACGAGCCGGGCGCCGGGCCGGCCCGCTGCAACAGAGAGGTCTGAGTGATGTCGGAGCGCGCCTCTGCTCTGCTCCCCACCGATGGCACGGACTTCACGGCCGCACTGACCGCGCCGCCGGTGAACAATCTGCGCCGCATCGGCGGCGAGATGTTCAACTGGAGCGACCTCGACGAGCAGAGCGGCGGGCCCGGCCTGCCCCGCGGCGCCGTCCTGCTGCACCTGCTCCGCCAGCACGCCGGCCCGGGCCGCAGCGTGCTGATCGCCGGACCGCACTCGGGTGAGATCGTCGCCGCCCTGGCCGACAGTGGCGCCGCGGTCACCTGGTTGCTGCGTTCGCTCGGTGACGCCGAGCAGGCCGCCCGCCTTCACCCGCAGGTCACGGTGCTCGGTGGCTCGGTCATCAAGCTGGACCCGGCGGCCACGTTCGACGTGGTGGTCGCGGTCGACGGCGTGGGCCGGCTCAATTCGGCCGAGGGTGAGCAGCTTTCGGCCGGTGAGCTGATCGACCGGCTGGCCACGGCCGTCCGGGCCGAGGGCGCGCTGATCCTGCTCCACGACAACAACTTCGCCCTGCACCACACGCTGCGGCTGGAGCCGGGCGCCCGCGAGCGCCAGGATTCGGCCTGGTACCCGGTGGATGAGCACGACGCCCACCGCCCGGCCTCGCGTGAGCAGCTGGTGGCCCGGCTGACCGACGCCGGCCTGGCCGTCTCCGATTCCTACGCGGCCTTCCCCGAGCCCGCCGCCCCGACGGTGCTGGTCGGCGAGGGGCTGCTCGGTGAGGTCTCGTCGCCGCTGCGCCCCCGGCTGGGCACGGCGCTCTCGCAGGCGTACGCCTCCGCCTTCCGTAACCGCCCGGTCCTGAGCGACCCGCGCCGCCTGATCAGCCGGGCCGTGCGGGCCGGAGCCGAGAGCACAGTGGCCGCGGCCTGGCTGGTCGTGGCCCGCGCGGCCGGTGCCGCGCCCGCCGGCCCGGGTCACGAGCTGCTCGTCGGCGACCCGCGTGGCCCCTTCGCCTACGAGGTGACCGCGGCCGCGGGTGAGGTTCGCACGACCGTCCTGCAGCCGCTGGAGACCCCGGTCGAGCGGGCCGGTCTGCGCCGGGTCGGCGAGCCGGCGGCCCCCGGGGCCGACCTGGGGTACGTGCTCGAGGAGCGCCTGCTGCACCTGGCCGCCACCGACAACCTGCGGCAGATCCGGGTCGAGCTCGCGCAGTTCGACGCGTGGCTGCGCGCCCAGGCCCGCGACGGGGTCCTGACCGGCCCGATCGCGCTGGCCGGTTTCGCCGACGTCTTCGTCACCCCGGACGGTCCGGTGCTGCTGCCGACCCGCTGGGCGCCGCTCGAGCCCGTCTCGCTGGAGACGGCCGAGGTGCGGGCGCTGTGGGCGTTCGCGGTCCAGCTGATCACGTCGGGTCAGCCGCACCCGTGGCCGATCACCTCGCACGCGGTCGACCTGACCGCCGTCCTGCTCGGCATGATCGGCCAGGGCGTCGACGCCGAGGAGATCCGCCGCGCGGTCGACCTGCAGGTGCGGCTGGAGACGGCCGAGTTCGGGCTGAGCCTGGCCGAGCAGCACGACCGCCGGCTCCAGCTGCTGTCGGTGTCGCCGGGTTCGGCCTCGGTCGACGTGCAGGGTTTCCGCGAGCTGACCGAGGCGCTCTGGCGCCAGCGGTACGAGGCGAGTCACCTGCTGGCGATGATGGAGTGGACCGAGCAGATGATCAGGTCGCGTGACCTGGCCGTCAGCAAGATGGACTGGGAAGTCCAGTTCTACAAGAAGTCGTGGGCCGGCCGCGCCCTGATGGTCGCCCGCGCCGGTTACAAGATCGTCGGCCGTGACGGCCGCAAGGCCCTCGGCAAGCTGAGGCGCAGAGGACAGTGAAAAAAGGGGGCCCCGGTCGGGGCCCCCTTTTTCAGATCAGATCAAGTCCCAGGTCAGCGGCGTGCCCTTGGCCGCGTCCTGGTTGAAGGTCCGGCCGATCACCGTGCGGATGGCGTCGGGCTCCAGCCCGCCGGTCGGGCGGATCGAGCGGACGTTCTCCTCGGTCACCGGGTCGCCGGCCTTCACGTCGGTCACCACGTAGAGCGACCGGCGGAACCGCAGGCCCTCCTTCTCGGCCTCGGTCGGGCCGATGTGCGTGGTGCCCAGCGCCTCCCAGGCCCGCTCGGACTCGATGCGCAGGGCCTTGAGCTCGGCCGGCTCGAGCGAGAAGGCCGAGTCGACGCCGCCGTCCTCGCGGTCGAGGGTGATGTGCTTCTCGATCAGGCAGGCGCCGAACGAGACGGCCGCGATCGGCACGCCGATGCCCAGCGTGTGGTCGCTGAGCCCGATCGGCACCTCGAGCATCTGGGCCAGCACCGGGATGCGGCGCAGGTTGGTGTACTGCGGCGGGGCCGGGTACGACGCGGTGCAGCTGAGCACGGTCACGTCGGTCGCGCCGGCGCCCTGAGCGGCCTCGACCGCGGCCGCGATCTCCTTCACCGACGCCATGCCGGTGGAGATGATGATCGGCTTGCCGGTGCTCGCGGCCATCCGGATCAGCGGCAGGTCGGTGATCTCCGAGGAAGCGATCTTGTACATCGGCGCGTCGAGCTTCTCGAGCAGCTCGATCGCGGTGCGGTCGAACGGGCTGGAGAACGGCGTGAGGCCGCGCTCGCGGGCCCGCTCGAAGATCGGCTGGTGCCAGTCCCACGGGGTGTGCGCGCGCTCGTACAGGTCGTAGAGGTAGGCCTCGGACCACAGCTCGTGACCCTTGGAGATCTGGAATCGGGGGTGCTTCACGTCCACGGTCATGGTGTCGGCCGTGTACGTCTGGATCTTGATCGCGTCCGCGCCGTTGTCGGCCGCCGTGTCGACCAGCGCCAGCGCGCGGTCGAGAGAGCCGTTGTGGTTACCCGACATCTCCGCGACGATGTACGGCCGCTTGTCGGGCCCGAACTTAGTCATTACTTCCCTCTCTCAGTCCAGACGACCGTCTTCGGAACCCCGTCGACCAGTCGTTCGTAGCGCCGCGTCTCCTTGAAGCCGAACCGCCGGTGCAATGCCAGCACCTGCTTGTTCTCCTCCAGGGTCTCGCCGCCGAGCGTCTCCAGGCCCAGCGGGCCGAAGGCGTACTCGACGGCTTCCTTCTCCAGCCGCATCCAGGCCGCGAGCTGCCGGTCGCCCAGGCCCTCGCTGTCCAGGTAGAAGGACCAGGTGTTGCCGTCGAAGATGACGACCCCGGCCGGCACGCCGCGATCGTCCTCGTAGATCAGCACGTTCTGCCAGCGCTTCTCCCACCAGGCGGCGTGCTCCTCGGGCTTGATCTCGTGGGTGGTCAGGCTGACCGCCCGCACCGACGGATGGTTCCGCCAGGGCAGGATCAGGTCGCGTTCGGCGTAGGTCGCGGGTCGCAGCACAGTGTCAAAGTATGGCCGCCCCGCCAAACTTCCGGCCGGGGACCTAGGTCACAGCGCGAATTCTCACCCCGGGTCCGCTGCGGCCGATGCGACCGGCGTGACTGTTCTGTCCGACCGTTTGCTCAGGGTGAACGCCCTGTTGCTGCTCGTCAGCGTCGTCGCCATCGGCGTGAACGCGATCAGCCCGGTCCTGCCCTGGGCCGTGCTGTGGCTACCCACGATCGCCGGCGCCGGTGTGCTCGCCGTGAGCTGCTCGCGCACCGCCCGGGCCGAGCATCTGCCCGGGCCCATCCGCCGCTTCTGGCGGCAGATCTGGGTGGTTTGCCTGCTCGTCGGGCTGGGTGCGACCGCGCAGGCGGCCCAGGTGGTCGGCGCGGGCAACCGGCCCGGGATGCCGATGGGTGCCGGGCAGATGGTCTTCGACGGCCTGGCCATCGTGATCATCATGTGGGCCCTGATCCGGCTGCCGTTCGGCTCGCAGACCCGGGGCGAGACGTTCCGCCTGGTGCTCGACGCGGGCACGGTCATGCTGGCCTGTGCCGTCTTCGTCTGGCACTTCGCCACCCGCTACTCGCTGCACCAGACCGACACCGGCATGGTCTACGTCTCCCTCACGCTGAGCACCCTGGCCCTGCTCGCGGTGTTCGCGGTCGCGAAGTTCATGCTGGCCAGCCAGTCGCTCTTCGACCGCGGGGCACTGCGGATGATCGCGCTGGCGGTGCTCGTCGGCGCGGTCGGCCCGGTCCTGCAACCGCTGCTCTCGGCCCTCGACCCGCATCTCTACGCCGACTTCTTCGACATGCCGGCGGTCTACTTTTTCGGGGTGCTGGCCGCCGAGCGGCAGCGCCGGGCCTCGTACGGCCCGCGCCGGGGCGCCACCCCCGACCGCCGCCGCAGCTTCAGCTTCCTGCCCTACCTGGCCGTGGCCGCGGTGGACGGCCTGCTGCTGGTGGTCGCCTGGCCGGCCGACGGTGACGACCGCCGGATCGTGGTGGCCAGCGCCGTGCTGCTCACCGCGCTCGTGGTGGTCCGCCAGATCACCGCCTTCCGCGACAACGGGCGCCTGCTGCGCCGCCTCGATCACGGCGCGACCCACGACGCGCTGACCCAGCTGCCCAACCGGGTGCTCTTCCACGAGCGGCTGAACAAGGCCCTGACCAGCCCGGGCGACCGTCCGGTGGCGGTCGCGCTGATCGACCTGGACGACTTCAAGGAGGTCAACGACACGCTCGGTCACGAGGTGGGCGACCTGCTGCTGATCGCGGTCGCCCAGCGCCTGAACGGCTGCATCCGGGCCGAGGACACGGTGGCCCGCCTCGGTGGCGACGAGTTCGTGCTGGTCCTCGACGGCGCCGACCCGGCCGCGGCCGACCTCGCGGCCCGCCGCATGATGGCGGCCCTGCGCGAGCCGGTCCTGGCCGACGGCCACGAGCTGCCCATCCGGGCCAGCATCGGGATCGCCGACGGCCGCAGCGGCGACGACCCGAGCCTGCTGCTGCGCCGGGCCGACATCGCCATGTACGCCGCGAAGGCCCTGCCCGGCACCGCGTTCCTGCACTACGACCCGGGCATGGCCGCGACCGACCAGTCGTACCTCGGGGCCGAGCTGCGCGAGGCCATCCGCGACGACCAGCTGTTCCTGCTCTACCAGCCGATCGTCTCGCTGGCCGACGGCCACGTGCTGGGCGCCGAGGCGCTGGTCCGCTGGTCGCACCCGGTGCACGGCCCGCTCGCCCCGGACGCCTTCATCCCGGTCGCCGAGCGGACCGGCCTGATCGTCCCGATGGACCGCTGGGTGCTCCGCCGGGCCGTGCGCGACCTGGCCGGCTGGGGTCCCGGCACCGTTCTGAACATCAACGTGTCGGCCCGTGACCTGCGCGAGCCCGGGTTCGCCTTCTACGTCGGGGCCCTGCTCGACGCGTACGGCATCGAGGGGTCCCGGATCGCCCTGGAGGTCACCGAGTCGATGCCGCTCGACCCGGTCGCCGCCGCCGACAACCTGACCGCCCTGCGGGCCCTGGGGGTGCGTGTCTCGCTCGACGACTTCGGCACCGGCGCCTCGACGCTGACCATGCTGCACGACGTCGCGGTGGACGAGGTCAAGCTCGACCGCAGCTTCACCCAGGCCGTGCCGGGGGAGCGGGCGCCGGTCGCGGCCGCGGTGATGCAGGTGGCGGGTGCGCTCGGCCTCGATGTGGTGGCCGAGGGCGTCGAGACCACTGAACAGGCCGAACGGCTCCGGGACCTCGGTTACCAGGCCGCGCAGGGCTTCCTGTTCGCCCGCCCGATGCCGGCCGAGGACTTCGGCCGCCGGCTCGGCGAACCCGGTGATTGGCCACGCCGCACCGGGGTACATCAGATGGCGTAGGCACAAGTCCCCTCACCGGAGGTAGCCATGGGCGCCGACGACAAGATCGACAACAAGGCCGAGGAGCTCGGCGGCAAGGTCAAGGAGGGTGTCGGCAAGGCCACGGACGACGAGCGTCTCGAGGCCGAGGGCAAGGCCGACCAGACCGGCTCCAAGCTCAAGCAGGCCGGCGAGAACATCAAGGACGCCTTCAAGTCCTGACGTCACGCTTGATCGGTGGTCGTCCGCCAGAGGTACGCGTCGTTTTCAGCACGCGCCTCTGGGCGGGCGGCCACCGTTGTGCTTGCGGCCGTTGCGCCTCTTTCGCGTGGGGCGCGGGGCTGAGAACCCTTACCAGGGGCCGCGCAGGTTGGCCGCCAGATAACTGAGCGCGGCCGCGTTGTCCGCCCCCTCGGTGTGTGAGCGGCGCAGATCGCCGGTGTAGTTCGCGATGTCGGCCAGGATCCACCAGTGCCGGTAGAACTCGACGCCGGGTGGCAGCTCCGCCCCGGCCGGCTCCGGCGCGTCGATCATGGCGCCGGTGAGCATCCAGAGGTCGCGCTCGGCCGGGGCCAGCTGGACGGTGTCCCAGTCGATCAGACGGGGTCCCTCGGCGGTCCACATGATGTTGCCGGGGTGCGGCTCCCCGTGGGTGATGACCCAGTCGGAAACGGGCGGTAGGAGAGCCGTCAGCGCGTCCAGGCGGGCCAGCCGTTCGACCACACGGCGGGCGTGCCGGATCAGGAGGCGGCGGGCCGCCTCGGCGTACGGCCCGGCCGTCCACGGGTTGTCGAGTCCGGCCAGGGCGGCCGTCAGATCGGCGCGGCCGGGCAGCCGGAGATCGGCGCGCGGCGCGGTGGCGGCGACCGCCGGGGTGGCTCGGTGCAGGTCGCGCAGGAGATCGAGCACGGCCGTCCGGTCCGCGGGCCGGTGCGGCCCGAACTCCCCGCCCCGGCCCTGTAGCCGCGGAAAAAGCGACAGGGCGTAGCGGTCCTTCAGAGGGCGCACGAGGCGGCCGTCGCGGGCCCGGATCGGCGCGACGACCGAATTCAGGACGGTGTGCAGCGTGAACGCCGTCTCGAGAGCTTGTTCGAGCCCGGCCGAACGCTCGGCCACCGTGACGAAGAAGGGGCCGGCCGACCAGTGGTGGCCGCCCGCGCCGACCGGCCGGTGGGCGAGGCGGGACGCTTCGATGCCCCAGCCGTCAGCCAGCGCCGAGGCCAGTTCCTCGTCGCTCAGGTCGCATGGACGCTCCCGCATGGGGAGCAGTGTGGCCTATTCGCACTCGATCGGCGGGACGTCGGCCGGGAAGAGCAGGTCGTCGAGGTCGCCGTGGGTCAGCGGCTCGGCGAAGTAGTAGCCCTGGCCCAGCTCGCAGTCGCCGCCGGCCAGCGAGGTCAGCTGGCTGGCGTGCTCGATGCCCTCGGCGATGGTCGAGAGCTGCAGGGCCCGGCCGAGCTGGATGATGCCGTGGGTCAGGGCGGCCGCCGTGGGCTCGTCGACGACGTCGTCCACGAAGGACTTGTCGATCTTGATGATGTCGACCGGGAAGCGCCGCAGGTAGGCCAGCGACGAGTAGCCCGTGCCGAAGTCGTCGATGGCCAGGCGGACGCCGATGCTCTTGATGTCGTTGAGCCGCTCCAGCGTGGCCGGCCGGTGCTCGACCAGCAGCGACTCGGTCAGCTCGAGGATCAGGCGGTCGGCCGGCATCCCGGCCGTGGCCAGGGCGTCCCGCACCACGTCGGGCAGCGACGTCTGGTCGAGCTGGACCGCCGAGATGTTCACGCTGACCGACAGGGGCGGCCCGAGCCGGCGCCGGTTCCATTCGGCGACCCGGGTCGTGGCCTCACGCAGCACCCACTCGCCGATCGGGACGATCATGCCCGTCTCCTCGGCCAGCGGGATGAACTCCATCGGCGGGATCACGCCGCGGTCCGGGTGCTGCCACCGGATCAAAGCCTCGACCCCGGTGATCTCGCCGGTGTGCAGGTGGACGATCGGCTGGTAGCGCAGCTGGAACTCGTGCCGCAGAACGGCCCGGCGCAGGTCCGCCTCCATCGCGATGTTGGCCTGGAACGCCTCGCGCATGGCCGGCTCGAAGACCTCGTACCGGTCCTTGCCGTGCTTCTTGGCCTGGTACATCGCCAGGTCGGCATGGACCATGAGCTCGGCCGCGTCATGGTCGCCCGGCCGGCCGAAGGCGATGCCGATGCTGGAGCTGACGAACGTCTCCGCGCCCAGGTCGAACGGCTGCCGCAGCGCGTCCAGGATCCGCTCGGCGACCGGGATCGCCTCGCCGGTGCCGGTCAGACCGGGCAGCAGCACGGCGAACTCGTCGCCGCCGAGGCGGGCCGCCGTGTCGCCGTCGCGCAGGCAGGCCTGGATGCGCTCGGCCACGCCGGTGAGCAGCGTGTCGCCCGCCGCGTGGCCCAGCGAGTCGTTGACCACCTTGAAGCGGTCGAGGTCGACGAAGAGCACGGCGCCGCCGAGGCCCTTGGGGCCGAGCGCCTCCTCCATCCGCGTCTGGAACAGGGCCCGGGTGGCCAGGCCGGTCAGCGAGTCGAGGTAGGCCCGGCTCATCTGCTCCTGGGTGCGGGCGTCGGTCAGCGCCAGGCTGACGTGCTCGGCGAAGGCGGTGACGATGTCGCAGGTCGCCTTGTCCCAGTCGCGGCGGGCGTTGTAGGTGCCCACGGTGACCGCGCCGACCGACTTGTCGCCCTCGTGCACGGGCACGGCCATGACCGATCGCAGGTTCGCCGCGGCCAGCGCGGGCATCGCGATGGGGGAGGTGGCGTAGTCCTCCACGGCGACCAGTTCGTCGCCGAGGATGGCCAGACCGGTGACGCCGGCCGCGGCCACCGGCACCCGCCGGCCCGGGGCCGGCACTTTGGGGCTGACGCCGACGGCGGCGACCGTGCTGCCCAGTTGAGGGTCGTCGCGCTCGACCAGGCTGATCGAGACCATCTCGACATTGAGCAGGTCGCGCAGTGCCACGGTGACGAGGTCGTAGACCTCGGCCAGGGGCCGGCGGCGGCCGATGGCCTGCTGCACCCGGGCCAGCTCGGAGAAGACCCGGCGGCCCTGGTCCAGGTAGCCGAGCAGGCGGCCGTTCTCCTCGGCGTACCGGCGCTCGGACTCGACGACGTAGAGCGAGTGCAGGCAGAGCTCGAGGACGCGGGCCATGCCGCGCAGCAGGGTGATCTCCTCGGCGGTGAACGGGGCGCCGGTTCGGCCGAGGACCAGGACGCCCGGGGCGGGCCCGCCGATCGGGGCGTGCGTGACCGCGTAGCGGCCGCCGCCCAGCTCGAGCGTGTGCCGGCGGCCGGCGGACACCTCGGCCAGGGCGTAGGCGGGCACCTCGTCCGGGGTGAGCCCGATGGTGGCGACCACCCCGTCGTCGATCATCAGCACCGCGACGTCGGCGTCGAGGGCGCGGGCGGCGCACTCGACGGCAGCGTATTGCGCGGCCGGACCGGCGGGCCGGTCCGCCACCGCGGACAGGAATTCTGTCAGTTGCTCCGTCGCTAGCACGGCATCCTTGTCGTCCGGCCCGGCCCGGACATGAGAAGAACGCCCGAGCTCACACGGCCGGGCAGGAGGCGGTCACGTTTTCCGCGGAAACGGTCAGATGATTTGCCCGGTTCGCCATAGAAAAGAGGATCTTGAGGCGACCGGGAGCGAAATCCAAGCGGGCAAACAAACAACGAAGTCGATGACTTTGTGATGACGACCACAAGTTTCCCCGGTGTTACAAATATCGCCATGAACGCTGATGAGCGGCAGCACCAGATCGTCGCCCTGGCCCGCCGGCACGGCGAGGTCGAGGTGGCGAAACTGGCGGCCGAGCTTTCCGTCAGCGCCGAGACCATTCGCCGCGATCTGCGGCTGCTGGAGAAACACGGTCTCATCCGCCGTACGCACGGCGGCGCCTATCCGGTGGAGACCGCCAAATTCGAGACCGACCTCGCGATGCGCACCGTTCGCGGCGTCCCCGAGAAAAGGCGGATCGCGGCCGCCGCGGCCGGCCTGATCGGCGACGCCGAGACGATCTTCATCGACGAGGGCTTCACTCCGCAGCTGATCGCCGAGGCGCTGCCCACCGACCGGCCGCTGACCGTGGTCACGGCCTCGCTCAACACCGCGGCCTGGCTGGCCGGCTCCACCCCGGCCACGGTTCTGCTGCTCGGCGGCCGGGTGCGCGGCCGCACGCTGGCCACGGTCGACCACTGGGCGGCCGGCATGCTCTCCGGCTTCGTGCTCGACCTGGCCTTCATCGGGGCCAACGGCATCTCCCGGGAGGTCGGGCTGACCACGCCCGACCCGGCCGTGGCCGACGTCAAGGCGCGGGCCGTGCGCGCGGCCCGCCGCCGGGTCTTCGTCGGCATCCACACCAAATTCGGCGTCCGCACGTTCTGCCGATTCGCCGAGATATCCGATTTCGAGTCACTGGTCACGGACACCGGGCTCCCGGCGTCCGAGGCGAACCGCTATTCCCGAATGGGACCGCAAGTCATCCGGGTCTAAAAAACCGCAGCCGTTTTCGCAATAAAACGGAGGTTCCACCATGCCCAAAAAACTCGCCCTGGCCGCAGCGTGCCTGCTGCTGGCCACCGCCGGCTGTTCGGGCGCCGGCTCGACCGGTGGCAGCGGCGGCGATTCCGCCGACAACACCATCACCGCCCTCATGGTCGGCAACCCGCAGATGGAGGACATCCAGAAGCTGACCGCCGACAACTTCACCAAGCAGACCGGGATCACCGTGAAGTTCACGATCCTCCCGGAGAACGAGCTGCGCGACAAAGTCACCCAGGACGTCGCCAACCAGGGCGGGCAGTACGACGTGGCCACCGTCGGCGCCTACGAGGTGCCGATCTGGGCCAAGAACGGCTGGCTGCACGAGCTGTCGACGCAGGCCCAGGCCGACTCCGCGTACGACTCGGCCGATCTCCTCAAGCCGATGGTGGAGTCGCTGACCGGCGAGGACGGCAAGATGTACGCCGCCCCATTCTACGGCGAGTCGTCGTTCCTGATGTACAACAAGGAGCTCTTCCAGGCCAAGGGCCTGACCATGCCCGAGCACCCGACGTGGGCCCAGGTCGCCGACTTCGCGGCCAAGCTCGACGACAAGGGCAAGGGCGTGGCCGGCATCTGCCTGCGCGGCCTGCCCGGCTGGGGTGAGCTGTTCGCGCCGCTGACCACGGTCGTCAACACGTACGGCGGCACCTGGTTCGACAAGGACTGGACGGCGAAGGTCAATTCGCCCGAGTTCACCCAGGCCACCCAGTTCTACGTCGACCTGCTGAAGAAGCACGGCCAGTCCGGCGCTCCGCAGTCCGGCTTCACCGAGTGCCTCAACACGTTCGGCCAGGGCAAGGCGGCGATGTGGTACGACGCCACCTCGGCCGCGGGCACGCTGGAGGACAAGAACGCCAGCAAGGTCGCGGGCAAGGTCGGCTACGTCTACGCCCCGGTCAACAAGACCGAGTACTCGGGCTGGCTCTGGACGTGGGCCTGGGCCATGCCCAAGACCACCAAGAAGGCCGACGCCGCCTGGAAGTTCATCTCGTGGGCGACCAGCAAGGACTACGAGCAGCTGGTCGGCAAGCAGCTCGGCTGGTCCCGCGTCCCGTCCGGCAAGCGCACCTCGACCTACTCGATCCCGGAGTACAAGGAGTCCGCGAAGGCGTTCGCCGACATCACGCTGGGCTCGATCGAGCACGCCGACCCGACCAACCCGGGTGTGCAGCCGCGGCCCGCGCTGGGCGTGCAGTTCGTCGGCATCCCCGAGTTCGCCGACCTCGGCACGAAGGTGTCGCAGGAGGTGAGCGCGGCCATCGCCGGCAGCAGCACGGTCGACAAGGCCCTGGCCGACGGTCAGAAGCAGGCCGAAGACGTGGCGAAGAAGTACAAGTAGTGACCACCATGGTTGCCCGGCCGGACGCGCGGACCCAGCCGCCCGTCCGGCCCACCAAGGGCGGAGCCAAGGACCGCTGGGTGCGCCGGGCCCCGCTGCTGCCCGCGCTGATCTTCGCGATCGTGATCACCCAGATCCCGTTCCTCTATACGCTCTACCTCTCCACGCTGAGCTGGAATGCGTTGCGGCCGGGGGACAAGCCGTTCGTCGGGCTGGACAACTACGCCACCGTGCTGACCGACACCCGGCTGCGGTCGGCGCTGGTCAACACGGTGCTGCTCACCGCGGGGGCGGTGATCTTCTCGATGATCCTGGGCCTGCTGCTGGCCCTGCTCCTGGATCGCAAGTTCCTGGGACGGTCGGTCGTACGGACATTGCTGATCACGCCGTTCCTGGTGATGCCGATCGCCGCCGCCCTGCTCTGGAAGCACGCGATCTTCAACCCGGCCTACGGCCTGATCAACGGCATCTTCGGCGGCTCGACCGACTGGATCTCGTCGTACCCCAAGGGCGCGGTCATCGCCACGCTGGTCTGGCAGTGGACGCCGTTCATGATGCTGATCCTGCTGGCCGGCCTGCAGTCGCAGTCGACCGAGGTGATCGAGGCGGCCCGGGTCGACGGGGCCAACGCGTGGCAGATCTTCCGCCGGATGACCCTGCCCCACCTGCGGCAGTACCTGGAGCTGGGCGCGCTGCTGGGCTCGATCTACCTGGTCAACACCTTCGACGCGATCTTCAGCATCACCCAGGGTGGTCCCGGAACGGCCACGACCAACCTGCCGTACGAGATCTATCTGACGACCTTCCGCAAGTTCGAGTACGGCGAGGCGTCGGCGGCCGGCGTCATCGTGGTGATCCTGACGATCATCGTCGCCACCTTCGCCCTGCGGGTCATCTCCAGCCTCTTCAAGATGGAGGAGAGTCGATGAAACGGCTATGGGGCGTGGTCGCCTGGATCGCCGGGATCGTCTTCGTCTTCCCGGTCATCTGGATGGTGCTGACCAGCTTCAAGCAGGAGCAGGACGCCGCCAGCAATCCGCCGAGCTGGGTCTTCACCCCCACCCTGGCCCAGTACGAGCAGGTCTTCGACCGCAACATCACGCCGTTCCTGCTCAACTCGCTGATGGCGAGCCTCTTCTCGACGCTGTTCGTGATCGCGCTCGCCACCCCGGCCGCCTATGCCCTGTCGCTGCGCCCGGTGGCAAAGTGGACGGATACGCTGTTCTTCTTCATCAGCACCAAGATGATGCCCGCCGTGGCCGCGCTGCTGCCGCTCTACTTGCTGGTCAAGCACCTCGGCATGTTGGACAACATCTGGACCATGGTCGTCCTCTACACCTCGATGAACCTGCCGCTCGCGGTCTGGATGATGCGGTCCTTCCTGCTGGAGGTGCCGCGCGAGGTGCTCGAGGCCGGCGAGGTGGACGGCGCCGGGCTGCTCACCTCCATCCGCAAGATCATTCTGCCGATCGTCTCGCCCGGCCTGGCGGCGACGGCGCTGATCTGCTTCATCTTCGCCTGGAACGAGTTCTTCCTGGCGGTGAACCTGACCGCGACCAACGCCGGCACCGCGCCGATCTTCCTGGTCGGGTTCATCTCCTCCGAGGGGCTGTTCCTGGCCCGGCTCTGCGCTGCGGCGACGCTGGTCTCGCTGCCGGTGCTGATCGCCGGCTGGGTGGCGCAGAACAAGTTGGTCCGTGGCCTGTCGATGGGAGCCGTCAAGTGAAAGCAGCCGTCGTCCTCACGCCCGGGACGATCTCGGTGGAAGAGGTCCCGGATCCGACCCCGGGACCCACCGAGGTGGTGGTGAAGCCGGCCGCGGTCGGCATCTGCGGCACCGACCTGCACATCATGGACGGAGAGTTCGCCCCCGCCTTCCCGATCGTCCCCGGTCACGAGTTCGCCGGTGAGATCGTCGCGGTCGGCGCCGCGGTCACCGGCTACGCCGTCGGTGATCAGGTGGCCGTCGACCCGTCGCTGTACTGCGGATACTGCTACTACTGCAAACGGGCACGGGGCAACCAGTGCGAGAACTGGGCTGCGATCGGGGTGACGGTCAGCGGCGGCGCCGCCGAGTACGTGGCCGCCCCGATGGCCAACCTTTTCAAGCTTCCCCCGCACCTGGCCGCGCGCGACGCCGCCCTGATCGAGCCCCTCTCGTGCGCGGTCCGCGGTTTCGACGTGCTGCCACGGACGATGGCCAGCTCCTACCTCATCTACGGCTCGGGAACCATGGGGCTGATGATGCTTTCCCTCGCGCTGCGGGCGGGAGCCGAGTCGGTTTCCGTGGTGGACCTGAACCCGGCCCGGTTGGAGACGGCCCGGCTGCTCGGCTGCTCGGCCGCCGTCACCTCGGCCGACGAGATCGACGCGCCGCGGGGTTTCGATGTGGTGATCGACTGCACCGGGGTGGAGGCGGCCATCCGCGACGGCCTGGGCCGGGTCGGCCGCGGCGGCACCTTCCTCCAGTTCGGCGTGGCGAACTATGACGCGCGGGTGGCGATCGAGCCGTACGAGATCTATCGCCGGGAGATCACCATCACCGGGTCGATGGCCGTGCTGCACAGCTTCGACCGGGCCGGGGAGATGCTCGCCGCGGGCGTCCTCGACCCGTCGATCTTCGTGAGTCACCGGTTCCCGCTCGGCTCGTACGCCGCCGCTTTGGACCAGTTTCGGGCGGGTGTGGGCCGCAAGATTCTCATAGAACCCTAGGTCAGAAGCGGTTCGTGCCAACCTCTTCCACGGTTGGTGAGTGAACCGCTACGGCCAGTTGTCAATCGGCGGGCTTCAGGATCAAATAGGTCCGTGGGTACGCCCGAGGACTCGCAGCACACCCTCGCCCCCGGCCGCGTCGGCGCGGCCGCCGTAGCCTTCTTCGCGCTCGCCGCGACCGCGCCGATCGTCGTCCTCGTCCACGTCGTGCCCACCGCCTACGCCGCCGGCGGTGGGCCGCTCGTCCCGCTGAGCTTCCTCGCCGCCGGGATCGTCCTGATCCTCTTCTCGGCCGGTTACGCGGCCATGGCCCACCGCGCGCCGTTCGCCGGTGCGATGTACACCTACGTCGCGAAGGGCCTGGGCCGGCCGGGCGGGGTCGCCGCAGCCTGGCTCGCGCCGGTGTCCTACCAGGTCATCCAGCTCGGTCTGTACGGCCTGACCGGCGCGGCGGCGGCGCCGTTGCTGCGCGCCTGGTTCGATGTGACGGCCGAGTGGTGGATGGTCGCGGCCGCCTGCTGGCTGATCGTGGCGCTCGCCGGCACCATCCGCGTCGAGATCGGCAGCGGCATCGTCGCGCTGCTGGTGCTCGTGGAGATCGCGGTGGTGACCGGGTTCGCCGCCGCCAACGCGATCGACCCGTCGGACGGGGCGATCGCGCCGGCGACCATCCTCCCGCCCGACGTGGACATGTCGGCGCTGGGCCTGCTGCTGTCGGCCGGCATTCTGGGCTTCATCGGATTCGAGACGTCCGGGGCCTACGCCGAGGAGGCGATCCTGCCCCGTCGCGATGCCGGGCGGGCCGCCTACGGTGTCGTGATCGCGGTGTCGCTGCTGCTGGCCGGCGGGTCCTGGTCGCTGGCCACCGCCGCCGGGCCGAGCCGGATCGCGGCCCTGGCCCGGGAGCGGGGCGACGGGCTGCTGTTCGACCTCGCCGCCGCGCGGCTCGCGCCGTGGGCGGTCACGCTTGGGCGGCTCATGCTGCTCACCGGGCTCCTCGCGGCCATGCTGGCGCTGCACCACACCATCGCGCGCTACCTGTTCGCGCTCGGCCGTGAACGCGTACTGCCGGCCGGGCTGGGCCGCACCTCGCCGCGCACCTGGGCCCCCCGCAACGCGTCCCTCGTGCAGTCGCTCGTCGCGGGTGTGGCGCTGCTGACGGCGTTCGTACTCGGGGTCTCCGACGTCGTGGCCCTGGGCCGCCGGCTGATCGTCGTGGGCGGTCTGGGGGTGCTCGTTCTGCTGCTGGCCACGTCGCTGGCCGCGCTGCTGCATCTCAACCAGGTGCCGAACGGGGAGGGCCTGTGGACCCGCTTCGCCGCACCCGTCCTGTCGATCGTGGCCCTCGGTGTGCTCGGCTACCTGGCGCTGCGTGACGTGGGAACGCTGCTCGCGGTCCCCGGCTCGTCCCCGGTGCGGTGGATCGTGCCGGCCGGGATCGCGGGCGTCGCCGTCCTCGGCGTCCTGCACGCCCTGATCCTGCGACGGATCCATCCGGTCGTCTACGCGGGCATCGGTCAGGGCGGCGTGCCGGTGGTGGTGACGCCGCCCGCGTTGCCCCGCCCCCGGCCCGCCCCGGAACGCCCCGAAGCCCAGGCCACGGAGCACTCCGAGCCGGGTCCCGAGGATCACAGCCCGCGGGAACCGGGTGCGCACCGGCCGGAGCGGGTGAACCGCTGATGAGCGCGCCGGGTCCGCTGCGAGAGCTGCGACGGATCCGTGCGCTGGGAATGGACCCGGCCACCGGCCGGTACCGCCCCAACGAATCGGAGACCGCCCTGCGCATCGAGACCGAGCTCGGCGTGCGGCTGACCCGGGCCGAGCCCGGCTGCCGGGCCGACTGGTTCGACCAGAACGGCCTCTCCTACGACGCGGTGGGACCGTTCGCGGCCCATCGGTTCGACCAGCAATGGGCGCGATTCTCCCTGCAGATCGTGCTGCACCTGAAAAAGGCCGACCTCGTTCCGGTGGACGTCTCACGCTTCACCCCGGAACAGGTGGCCCGAGTGGAACGATTCGTCGCGGAGCGCCGATTGGCTCCGCGTGTCTTCATCCTGGGGCGGCGGCAATGGCGGCTCTCATCATGGTCCGGCCGGGCATGGACTGGCAGTCGACGGGCGGCCTGTTCGAATGGACGCTGGAATTCCTCATTCCGAGGATCGGCGACCCGAAGACGGCTGACTGGCTCCGTATGGTGGTCACGGAGAATCTCGGCAGTCTCTGGATCCCCGACCTCCCCGAGGAGGGCCAACGGGAGATCTACGCCCTGCTGCGCTCGGGCCTGGTCGCCGCGGCCCAGCAGGAGCTACCGGACACGCCGGCCAAACGGGATGCTTTAGCCCAACTGCGGGATCTGGTCGCGCTCACCTATTAGGACTCCCCTCGCGATGATCTATCGCTTACGATGTGCCGGCTGCGCTCACGGGGAGTCCGAATTTCATGCCAAAACTGCGTGCTGTCCTTATTTCTGCCGTTGTGGGGGCGACCGCTCTGGTCGCGGTCGGCACCTCGCTCGGCACCGCTTCGGCCGAACCCGTCGGGTCCCTCCCGATCGAGGGTGTGAGTGACGTGCTGGTCGATCCGGGCCACCAGCGCGTCCTGGTCAGCGACGCGAAGACCGGTCGCCTGGTCGCCACGAACTACGGCTCCGAGGTCGTGAAGACCCGGGCCGGCCTCGAGGGCATCGGCGACCTCGAGCTCTCGGCCGACGGCCGGACCGTCTACGCCGCGGTGCCCGGCGAGCACGCGATCCTGGCCCTGGACGCCACCACCCTCTCCGAGACGACCCGCTACCCGGTCGGCGCCACCGCCTACCCCCGGACGCTGGCCCGGGTCGGCACCACGCTCTTCTTCGGGTGGGACAAGGATCCCGCCGTTACCCCGCTCGGCGTCTTCGGTTCACTCGACCTGGGCACCGGCGCCATCCAGTCGAATCTCTTCACGACTCCCGGTGGCAAGACCCACGGGGCGCCGCGTCTGCTCACCGCTCCGGGCCGGCTGGTCGTCCTCGACGCGTCCAGTGACACCACCACCGGCGGCAACGCCTGGGTCTACGACGTCTCCGGCGACACGCCGGTGATGACCGCGTCCACGACCGCTGCTCCCGGGCCCGTCGCCGAAGCCGCCCTCACCCGGGACGGCGCCAAGATGATCGGAGTCGGCGGCGCCTGCTCGACCTTCGTGGCGCCGACGTCGAATCCCGCCCAGCGCACCACGATCACCGGCGAACTCTGCGACGGCCGGGCCGTCGCGATCAGCCCCGGTAACGGCCGGGTCGCCGTCGGCCACGGCAACCAGATCACCTTCGTCACGGCGGCGGCGGACGCTCTCAACGGTTCGATTCCCATGCACCAATACACCGTGGACCGGCTCGCCTGGCAGCCCGGGGGAACGCGGCTGTTCGCCGTCACCCACTTCTCCAGCTCGTACTACCTGCACACGTTCTTCGAGCCGGTCACCACGGCGATCACCCTGAAGGCGGCCTCGACCTCGATCGCCCGCAACGGCGTGGTCCAGATCTCCGGTCGGCTCGCCGTCTCGGGTCCGCTGGGCGTGGCCCTGCCGGGCCTGTCGGTGACCCGCACCGACGCCGAGTCGCCGGCCGGCAAGGCGCTGCCGCAGGTGACTCCGTACGACCCGAACTACTACTCGTTCGAGTTCTCCGACTACCCCGCGGCCGGCGGCACGGTGACCTACACGGTGCGGTACGCCGGCAACGAGCTCGCCGCGCCGGCCACCGCCAAGATCTCGGTCACGGTCGGCAAGCTCATGCCGGTGCTCACCCTCAAGGGCGGCACGGTCGTCAACTACGGCGGGACGGCCACCGTCACCGCCCGGCTGGGCACGACCTTCAGCAACCGTACGGTCGCGATCTGGGCCGACCCGGCCGGCCCCGACCCGGCGCGGGTGCTGCGCAGCGCCAAGGTCGACGCCAGCGGCAACCTCACCGCCTCGGTCAAGCTGACCCGCACCACCGGCGTGGTGGCCAAGTTCGCCGGCGACACCCGGACGGCGGCGGTGTCGAGCCCGGTCCAGATGCTCTACACCCGGGTCGCCGTCTCGCTCGCCAACTCACGGCAGTACAAGACCGCGCCGCTGGGCGGGGTGTCGACGTCGTTCTACCGCAAGACGGTGCACCCGGTCTTCACCACAACGATGACCCCGTACCCGGGCCGCAAACAGCGCCTGCAGTTCGAGGTGCTGTGGAAGGGCAAGTGGACGGCCTCGCGCACGGTCGACGTACCCCTGACCAGCGCCGGAAAGGCGTCCTACACGCTGACCGGCGCGCATTCGGTCGGCCTGCGCTACCGGGTCCGGGCCGCCTACCTGACCGGCACCTCCGGCGACAACGTCAACTACACGACCTACGGCGCCTACCGCTACTACACCTTCACCAACTGAGCTGTATCTGGTCCGAGCGAGTGGCTACTTCGGGTTAACGAAGGTGCCTCGCTGCGGGACGGTGTGGACCAGGCCTCGAACGCGGAGCAGGTTGACTGCTCGGCGGGCTGTCGTTCTGGCCACGCCCCACTCGGCGTGCATGTCGCTCTCGGTGGGGATGCGGTCGTGTGGCTGGAGCCGGCCGGTCTTGATGTCGTCTTCGATGTAGTCGGCGATCTGGACGTAGACCGGCACGGGTCCGTCGGTGCGTACCGGTCGCCGGCTCACGATCGCCAACCTACAGGCGACCTGCGGTTGCCATTGGCGGCGTGGCCCCGTGCCTGCAAGTCGGGCACGGGGCTCGTAGGTTTCTGGACAGACGCCGTGACCGCTGTCAGGCGGCCGAGCTGTCGAGCGGGACTGCCGCGCCGCGGACCAGTCCGAGCTGGACGCCTTGACGAGGCAGGGCCGCGTCGAGGAGCCAGTCGGCGGCGACGCGGATGCGGTTGCCGGGCATCGAGATCAGGTGGTACCCGCGGGTGACGACCTTGGCCGGGAGGCCGGACAAGGGGAGGCCGATCGGGTTGGCCGCGGCGTCGAGGCCGCCCAGGTCGACGACGAAACCCAGGTCGTGGTGGCGGTACGGGCGGCGGCGGCCCGTGCCGTACGAGGCGGCGATGTTCTTGGCGGCGGCGGTGCCCTGCCGCGTCGCGTGCTGGGCGGTCATGCCGGTGATCTCGCCGGGGCGGGTCAGGTCGGGCACGGCGGCGGCGTCGCCGATCGCGTAGACGTCCGGATGGCCGGGGACGGTGAGGAACTCGTCGACCACCAGCCGGCCCTGTTTGATCGGCAGCCCGATGTCGGCCACCAGCGGGTCCGGGCGCACGCCGACACACCAGATCAGCGACTTGGTCGGCACGTACTCGCCGGTGGAGAGGTGCACGCCGTCCTCTGTGGCCTGCTTCACGCTCGTACGCAGGAGAAGCTCGACCCCCCGCGAGCGCAACACGGCGTCGGAGGCGTCGGCCAGTCGGCCGTCCAATGAGGGCAGCACCCGGTCGGCCGTGTCGAGCAGCAGCCAGCGCACCCGGCCCTGCAGCTCGGGCCGGCCCTTGACCAGCGCGTCGGTGTAGAGCACGCCCTGCGCCGCCACCTCGGTGCCGGTGTAGCCGGCCCCGACCACGACGAACGTGCAGCGCGCGTCCCGCTCGGCCGGGTCGGACGCGTTGGCCGCCATCTCGATCTGCCGGATGATGTGGTCGCGCAGGTAGAGGGCTTCGGAGATGCCGCGGAAGCCGTGCGCGTACTCGTTCACGCCGGGCACCGGCAGCAGCTTGTTGACGCTGCCGGCCGCGATGACCAGCCGGTGGTAGCCGATGGTGCCGGCGCCGCCGTCGGGGTCGCGGTAGGTGACCTTGCGGCCGTCGAAGTCGAAGCCCTCGACCTCGCCCAGCACGACCTTGACGTCGGGCAGGGCGGCGGCCAGCGAGACGGTCACCCGGCGCGGCTCGAGGATGCCGGCCGCGACCTCGGGCAGCAGCGGCAGGTAGAGGAAGTAGTCGGTCGGATTGATCACGATGATCTCGGCGCCGCCGCGGGCGAGTTTGCTCAGCGTCCGGGCGGCCGTGAAGCCGGCGAACCCGGCCCCGACGATCACGATGCGAGGGCGTGCCATGCGGGTCCTTCCGTCATGGGCGCGGCGCGCCCGCGAGCAGACCATGCCCCCTCGACGCTACCGAAAACACGCCTGATCAGGCGTGTGAGTGGCGTGACACCTCGATGCCCGTTCGGCTGATCGCGATTTGGCCCGAACAGCCGTCATCCGGATCACCGCGCGATCGCGTCCTTCTAAGCGCCGAACGGTGCCCACACGGGGAGGCACCGAGCGGTGAAGGGGAAGAGGGGAAGACGTGACGACCGGGGCCACGGTGTTGATCCGCCTCGGTACGCTCACGTCTCCCTCGTCTCCGGCGAACGGACTCTCCCGGATGGACGCCCGTGAGGCGGACTATGCGCACTTCGTCCGCACCCGCTCGCCCGCGTTGCTGCGCTCGGCCTACCTTCTGACCGGGGATCAGCATCTGGCCGAGGATCTGGTGCAGGAAGCGCTCGCCCGGACCCACCGCGCCTGGGGGCGCCTGGAGCGGCCGGAGCACGCCGAGGCGTACTGCCGGAAGGTCATGTATCACGCGCAGGTCTCCTTCTGGCGGCGGCCGAAGGTCGCCGAGGTGCTGCCGGCCGAGTTCGCGCCGGACGAGCGGCGCGGCGCCGACGACCCGGCCGAGGCCGCGGTGGAGCGGCTGCTGCTGCGCCGGGCGCTGCTCACGCTGAGCGCCAAACAGCGGGCCGTGATCGTGTTGCGTTTCTTCGAGGATCGCACCGAGGTCGAGGCGGCCCAGCTGCTCGGCGTCTCGGTCAGCACGGTGAAGACCCAGACGGCGCGCGCCCTCGACCGGCTCCGGACGGTGCTGCCCGAGGCGCGGATGTTGCGGGAGGCGGGTGGCCGATGAGCGACGCGCTGCGCGACTCCCTGCGCGATCTCGCCGATCAGGTCGAGCCGGCCGACCTGTACGACGGGGCGGTGCGCCGCTCCCGCCGGATAGCACGCCGCGAGGCTGCCGTCGGCACCGCCGCCGCTGTCGTCGTGCTGGCCGCGCTGGGCAGCGGCCTCTGGCGCCTGCCGCACGGCTCCGGCGCTTCGTCCCCCGCGGCGGCGCCCTCGCCGTCCGCCACGGCCGAGCCGTCCTGGGCCGCGAGCGTTCAGCAGCATCCACTGCCGTCGATGGCGGCCCCGAGCCGGACCACCGGGAAGACCCGCCCGCCGCATCGCGGCAACCGGCCGCAGCCCAGCGCCACGACGGCCACGCCCCTCTCCCGGATCATCACCGACCTTCCGGGGCACGCCTTCTACCGGGCCGGCGGCACGGTGGTGAAGCTGTCCCCGGCCGACGGCCGGACCCGGACGGTGCTGACCGGCACGACCTCGGCCGTCGGCATCTCGCCCGACGGCGACCACCTCGCGTACGTGGCCGACGGCGCCCTGATGGTCGGCCCGGCCGCCCCCGGCCGGCCGGCCCAGCCCGTCGCCACCGGCGTGACCGCCTCCGACCAGGCGCCGGCGTGGTCGCCGACCGGCGACCGGCTGCTGGTCACGCTGGCCGGGCCGGGCGTGCTCGACCTGGCCTCGCGTGAGATCACCCCGCTGCCCGAGGGTCTCACCGCGGGGCAGCACTTCCGCTGGTCGGGCGACGGCAACAAGCTCGTCTACGCCACCTCGGGCTGCGGCCTGGGCGTGGCCGGCAGCGAGGACCAGTCGGGCACGGCGGTGCCGGTGCTCGGTGACACGCAGGTGGCCGACAACCCGGACGGGCTGGCCGCCTGCAAGGCGACCAGCGTGGACGCCACCGGCGAGCGGGTCACCGTGCCGCTGCAGACCACCGGCGAGGACGCGGTCGGCACCGACACGGCCGACGCCGTGGTCGACACCGCCACCGGCGACCTGGTGCGGCTGCCGGTCCCGGGCTCGGTGGTCGGCGCGGTCTTCGACGCCGACGGCAACCTGCTGGTCCGCACGCGCGATGACGACGACGTCACCAAGCTGTCGCTGTTCGGGCCGGACAACACCCTGAAGGTCCAGGCCACCGAGCCCGCGTCGGTCCGGGGGTTCGACCTGATCGCCTACACCCGCTAACGGCGGCTGAACAGCCGCCAGCCCTTCTTCTTCACCGTGGTCTCGCGCTCGGCCTCGCCGTTGAGCACGGCCAGCCGGTGCTGGGCGACCGGGTTCTCCGGCTCCAGGCGCAGCGAGGTCAGCAGTGCCTGCCGGGCCTGGTCGACGTGGCCCATGGTCTCCAGGGCCACGCCGTGCGTGTAGTAGTAGTGCGCCTCGTTCGGGTCGAACCCGATCGCCGTGCGGGCGGCCTGCTCGGCGTCGGCCACGTGCCGGTCGGCCGAGAGCAGGGCCCAGGCGACCCGGTCGTGCCAGAGCGGGTTGCGCGGGTCGGCGATGACCGCCCGGTAGGCCATGGTGACCGCTTCCTCGTGCCGGCCCAGCATGGTCAGGGCGCGGCTGGCCAGGGCCAGCGACCGCGGCTCGCCGGGGTTGAGGCTGATCCCGTGGTCGGCCGCGTCGAGCGCCTCCGCGGCGTCGTCCAGGGCCAGCCGCAGCCGGGCCATCAGGATCCAGCCCTCGATGGCGGCCGGGTCGGCGGTCAGCACCGGTTTCAGGACGCTCACGGCCTGCTCGAGGTCGAGCTGCTCGAAGAGGGTGGCGGCGCGCGCCACCCCTACCTCGGTGGGCCCGCCGAAAGCACGCTGGAGGTCGGGGGTCACATGGTGATATTCGGCAGATTCAGCTCGCCGATGAGACTTTTCGCTTCCGCCGGACGATTGTCGTCAGGGCCACCGCCGCGCCGGCGTACAGTCCGAGCCCGATGGCGAGCAGCAGCAGGTCGTCACCCCCGGCCAGGCACATCGTGCCGATCACGGCGCAGCCCACCGTGATGATCCACAAGGTCGGCGAGCTGAGCCCGCGCGGCACCGGGATGCCGGCCGCCCGCACGTGCGCGTTCGAGGCCGACACGGTCAGCAGCCGGGCCGCGAACCCACCGGCCGCGGCCAGCCCGAGCAGCCACCCCATCCACGGGCGGGGCGCGGCGGTCGCGATCAGCAGCAGCCCGATGCTCACCGCGGCCAGCACGGCCGCCACGCGCTGCCGGCCGAAGGTCAAGACCGTCAGGAGGTACGCCCGCAAGGGGCGATCCAGCCGAAGGACGAAGTACGCCGCGACCCCGATCGGAGCCAGCGCGGCCGCCGCCGCGAGCAGCCGGGCCCCCGGCACCGAGAAGTCCAGCACCCGCCACCCGATGTACGCGAGCAGGGCCAGCACGATCGCCGTGTAGACCAGGAACCGCTGCAGGGCCACGTCGAGCATGAACTTGCTCGCCTGCTGACCCGGGTCGGCCCGCAGCGCCCCGGCCAGGCCGCTCGCCCCGCGGGCCAGCCGGCCCAGCGCGAACGGGTTGCGGTGCACCACGTCGAGGGTGGCCAGCTCGTGCTGGGCGACCGCGTTCTGCGGCTCCAGCGCGAGCGCGTCGCGCAGCGCCTGCCGGGCCCGGTCGGTGCGGTTGAGCTGCTTCATCACCATCGCGTAGGTGATCCGGAAGTCGGCCTCGTGCGGGTCCAGCTCGACCGCCCGGCGGGCCGCGTGCTCGGCCTCGACGGCCCGGTGGCCGGCGCCCAGCAGTGCCCACGCCACCCGGTTGTGCCGGTACGCGTTGTGCGGCTCGATCCCGGCCGCCGCCTGGGCCACCGCGACCGCCTCGCCGTGCCGCTCGAGCCCGGTCAGGGCCCGGCTCAGCGCGCTGAGCGCCTCGGCCGACTCCGGCGCGGTCCGCACGGCCCGGTGGGCCACCTCGTGGGCCAGCTCGGGCTTCTTGAGGGCCAGCTGGGCGTGCGTCATCAGCACGAGCGCACGCACGTTGTCCGGTTCGGCCGCGAGCACGGGGGCCAGCAGCTCGGCCGCGCCCGCCGCGTCGCCCCGCTGGAACTGCGCGGCGGCGCGGGCTATCGAGCCGGCGGTGTCGATCATGAAGGCTGCCAGCCCGCGGAACGCCGGTGGTCGTGCGCCTCGTAGAAGGGCACCTGGGCGTAGGCCCGGACCGGGAACGTGCCCATCCCGATGATCCGGGGCGGGGCGGCGGTGAAGCGGGCGCCGTGCGGCGGGAGGTTCTCCAGGCCGGTCAGGTGCTCGACGATCGGGATGTTCGCGGCCAGCAGCACGGTGTGGGCCGGCCGCTCCCCGGCCGCCGCCTCGGTGTTGTCGTCCAGGTTGACCGAGTCGATGCCGACCAGCGTCGCCCCCCGCTCGACCAGCAGCGCGGCCGCCTCGCCGGTCAGGTAGGGCGCGTCGGTTCCGTAATCCGGGGTGCCCCAGCCCCGGTCGCCGCCGGTGTGCAGCAGCACGGCGTGCCCGGCCACGGTCAGCGGCTCCAGGTCGTCGCTGGTCACCGCCCGGCGACCACTGCCGGCCGTACGGACCACCACCACCGGCAGGTCGGCCAGGCGCTCCAGCGGCATCCCGGCCAGATCGGTCCCGCCCTCGTAGCGGTGCCGGGGCGTGTCGAGATACGTGCCGGTCTGGCCGAGCATCTCGATCCGCTCCATGCTGAACTCGGTGCCCTCGGCGTACTGGGAGCGCGAGCCGGCCCAGGTCAGGTGCGGGGACACGACCGGGCCGGGCAGGCCCGGGTAGGTCGTCATGCCGGCCTCGATGACGTGGCCGAGCTCGACGAACCGCATCCGTCCCGGGCCGGGCTCGCCGGCCACCGGCGCCGACTCGCCGAAGACGCGTACCCCGGTGAGCTCGACCCGCTCCACGTCCCGCAGCCCGAGCGAGGAGACCAGGAGCGCCTCGATCTCGGCCGAGGTCACGTCGGGATGCGGCACGTCCACCCGCAGCCCCTCGGCCCGCAGGCCGCCGCCGGTCGTCAAGGTCACGGCGGCGGTCACTTCCGCCCGGTACTGGAGCATGGCGAGTCCCCTATCGCAGCTCGATGATCGCTTCCACGATCAACCAGATGCCGAAGATAGCGAAGAGTGCGGCCGCGCCCCACTTGATGGTCTTCTCGGGCAGATGCCGGCCGAGCATCCGGCCGACCAGGATGGCCAGCGCGTCGGCCGCCACCATGCCGATCGTCGAGCCCAGCCAGGTGCCGAACCAGCCGTGCTGGGTGGCCAGGGTGATGGTGGCCAGCATCGTCTTGTCGCCCAGCTCGGCCAGGAAGAACGCGCCCCCGACGGCGATGATGGCCGACTTGGTGGTGCGCTCGGCCTTGCTCTTCTCCTCCTCGGTCAGCTTGTCCCCGCGCAGGGTCCAGGCGCCGAAGGCGAGGAACGCGATGCCGGCGACCAGCGAGATCCAGCCGGTGGGCAGCGTCGCGCCGAGACCGTAACCGATGCCGACCGACACGGCGTGCACCACGGCCGTGGCCACCGTGATGCCGATCAGCACCGGCGCCGGCTTGAAGCGGGTGGCGAAGGTCAGCGCCATGAGCTGGGATTTGTCACCCAGCTCGGCCACGAAGATGACCGCGAAGCTGAGCGCCGTCGCGGCGAGGAAACCATCCACAGAAAGTGCTCCCGGTATGTCGGACCGGGCGGAGGCGGCTCAGGGCGACCTCGACCCGGCCGTGTCGAACAGCCATGGTCGAAGGTCTCGCTCGCCTCTTTTCGAGGCCGCGCGGCCGGATCTTGATGACAAGATCAGTATGTCGACCGCGACATTGGGAGCTACTCCCCTTCGCGATTACGAGCATAGGCCACGGCCCCCGCTTTCCCGCGGGGGCCGTGGCGCATCTCATCGCTCGCGGGTCAGTTCCAGCCTCGGGGCGTACGCGGGCGCGCGCTTGGCCGAGGGTGCGTCCGCACCCGGTGTCGGCGGCTGGATCGGCTTGCAGCGCTTGTCCGACCGCTCACCCCGTACCCGGTCGGGCAGCTCGCCCGTGGCCAGATAGTCGGCGACCGTGTCGTCGACGCACTTGTTGCCGAACAGCGAACCGGAATGCGTGGTGCCGCCGACGCCCTCGACCAGCACCGACCGGGGGAACCGCTTGCGCACCTCGAGGCTGCCGCTGAACGGCGTCGCCGCGTCGAAGGTCTCGCTGATCAGCAGGATCGGTGGCACCTGAGCGCCGGAGACCGTGACCGGGATCCCGGCCCGGGCCGGCCACGACCGGCAGGGCGCGTTGTACCAGGCGTTGCCCCACGTCTCGAACGGCGCCTTGCGGTGCACCTCCCAGTTGTCGGCGGTCCACTTGGTCCAGCTCTTCGGCCACGCGACGTCGGTGCACTGGGTGGCCAGGTAGATGGCGTACCCGTTGTCCCCGCCCTTGGTCTGCGGGTTGTTGTCGTCGTAGAGCTTCCGCAGACCCGAGGCGTCGCGCTTGTGCACCCACAGGCTGAACGAGCGGGCGATCTCGGCCCAGCCGAAGACGTAGTAACCCGCCTGCAGGAAGACGTCGGTCAGCTCGGACGGCCCGATCACCCCACCGGCCGGCTTCGCGGTCAGCTTGCGCTGCTCGGCGTCGAAGGTCCGCTGCACCTCACGCGTTGTCCGGCCCAGCCGGTAGACCTTGTCGTTCTTGGCCAGCCAGGCGAAGTAGGTCTTGATGTTCTTGTCGAAGGCCAGATCCTGGTCGAGGTTCGAGTCGTACCAGACCCGGGCCGGGTTCACGTTGCCGTCCAGCACCATCCGGCGCACCCGCTCCGGGTAGCGGGTCGCGTAGACCTGGCCCAGATACGTCCCGTACGAGAAGCCGTAGTAGTTGATCTGGCGGGCGCCCAGCGCCTCCCGCAGCCGGTCCATGTCCTGGACGGTGTCGAGCGTCTTGAGGTGGTCGAGCAGCCGGCCGCCGGCCTTGGCGCAGTCCTTGGCGTAACCCTCGGCCCGCTGCAGCCACCGCTTCTCGATCTCGGCGCCGGTCGGCACGTACGGCGGCCGGTTGTAGCCCGCGTAGTCGCTGTCGCAGCTCAGCGCCGGCTTGCTTTCACCCACACCCCGAGGGTCAAAACCGATCCAGTCGTACGCTTCGCCGGCCTTCTTCGGCACGAGGGAGCCCAGAATCGACAGCCCCCGGCCCTTGCCGCCCGGCCCGCCCGGGTTGACCAGCACGACGCCCTGGTACCTGCTCTCCGGCACCGTGTGCTTGACCCGCGAGACGGCGATCTGAACGGTCCGGCCCTGCGGCCGCTTGTAGTCCATCGGCACGGTGAGGAAGCCGCACTCGGCCTTCCGCGCCGACAGCGTGGCATCGGTACAGGCCGTCCACTTGATCGACTGAGCCGCCCGCTCGTAGCCGCCCGGCAGGTCACGTTCAGCCGCCCGCGCCCCACTCGCCATCAGCCCGGTCGCCGCCAGGGCGATGGTGCCGGCCGCCGCCAGAAGTTTTCTCATGCCTGCCTCTCGTGTCCGGTTCGCCCCATATGCTGCGGCGTGGACGGCCCCAAAGGGACCGCCCACGCCGGGGAACCACGAAAGAAGCGCTCAGACGACGGCCACGCGACGGGTGCGGAGGCGCTGGGCGAGCAGGGCCAGGGCGCCCAGGACGGCGACCACGATGCCGTAGGCGACGGCGGTGGTCTGCAGGCCGGCCGAGGTGGCGGCGAAGCCGGCGATCACGGCCGGGACGCTGAAGGCGATGTAGGCGATGACCAGGGCGACCGAGAGCAGCTTGCCGCGCTCGTGCGGGTCGGCCAGGACGGCCAGGGTGCCGAACGAGGCCAGGGCCGAGGCGCCGAAGCCGATGCCCGAGATCACGGTGCCGACGGCGGCCACGACGACCTGGTCGGCCTCGACGCCGGCGACGGCGACGACCGCGCCCACGGTCAGCAGGGTGGCGGCGATCGCCAGGACCCGCGGGGTGGGCTGGCGGCGCATGAAGTACGAGGTCACGGCGCCGGTGCCGCAGAGCAGGGTGACCACCAGGCCGCCGATCAGGTGGCTGCCGAGGTGGAAGACGCCGGCCGCCACGGACGGGCCGAGCGACAGGTAGAGGCCGCCGATGGCCCAGCTGGCCACGATGATCGGGACCAGGGCGAGCACGTCGGCGCGCATGCGGGCCGGGATGCCCAGCTTGGGGGTCATCGAGGCAGCGGCGCCGGGGCGGCGGGCCGAGGTCTCGGGGATGCGCAGCACGACCAGGCCGGCGATCACCATCGCGCCGAGCAGCAGGGCCCAGACGAAGTGGGTGGGCGCGGGCGCGTACTGCACCAGGGCGCCGGCGCCGAGCGCGCCGAGCGCGAGACCCGCGCTGGGGACGATGCCGTTGACCAGGCCGGCCCGGCCGGGGGCGTGCGGCGGGTTGAGGTCGACCAGGGCCGCGCCGAGCGTGGTCATGGCGGCGCCGGTGGCGATGCCCTGCAGGAAGCGGGCCGCGGCGAGCACGCCGACGTCACCGGCGGTCAGGAACAGGATGAGGGAGACGACCTCGAGGGCGATGGCGGCGGCCAGCACCGGTCGGCGGCCCAGGTGGTCGGAGAGGGCGCCCAGGGTGAGCAGGGCGCCGACCAGGCCGACCACGTAGATCGCGAAGACGACCGTGAGCGTGGTCGCCGAGAAATTCCAGAGGTGCTGGTAGACCACGTAGAGGGGTGAGGGCGCGGCGGAGGCGGAGGTGAAGGTCAGGAAGATCGCGGCGATCGCCGCGAAGGCCAGCGGTCGCGAGAAGTGGCGACGGCGCGTGGTGGCGGGCGGGGCTTCGGCTACGGCGGTCATGCGCGGATCCCTTACCAGACTGTGAACAGACAGGTCTGTCTGACCGCTAGAGACTAGACAGATCTGTCTGGTATCGTCAACCGCATGTCCGCTGCGTCACCCTCCACCGCCCGTAAGCCTTCGGCGCGGGAGCGACTTCTCACGGCTGCCGACGAGCTCTTCTACGCCGAAGGCATCCATACGGTCGGCATCGACCGCATCATCGAGCGGGCCGGCGTCGCCAAGGCCTCGCTCTACAGCACCTTCGGGAGCAAGGACGAGCTCGTCCGGGCCTACCTGGAGGGGCGGCACGGCCTTAGGCGGGGCCGGCTGCTCAAGGGCCTGGAGCGGTTCGAGGATCCGCGGGAGCGGGTGCTCGGCGTCTTCGACGTGCTCGACGAGCTGGCCGGGTCACCCGACTTCCGCGGATGCCCCTTCTACAACGCCAGTGCCGAGGGCGTCCCCGGCGGGCCGGTCCAGGAGGTCTCCGACTCCTCGCGCGCCTGGACCCGGGGGCTCTTCGTCGAGCTGGCCCGCGAGGCCGGCGCCAAGGACCCGGCCGCCTTCGCCGCCCAGATGGTCGTCCTCTACGACGGCGCCTCGGTCGGCGCCCGGATGGACCGCCCGGCCATGGCCCCGAAGGTCGCCCGAGCCATGGCCGAGACCCTCCTCGACGCCGCCCTCGCCTGAGCAGAAGCGCCGGGGCCGCCGAACCAGCGACCCCGGCCAGGCCGGCCTATCCGGCGCGGTTGGTGGGCGTGGGGCCGGGAGCGTCCACCGGCTCAGTGAGGTCGGCCGTGGGAGTGAGCGGCTCCGCGACGGCGGTGGCCGGGGCGAGGGGCTGGGCGTCGGCGAACTCCGCCTGCACCTCGGCCTCGTGGGCGACGAACGATTCCGTCACCGGCGCGACGGGCTTGCTGCGGAGCAACGAGGCCAGGGCGCCGACCACCGACATGGCGATGGCCAGCCAGAAGACGATGACCAGGCCGTCGTGGAACGGGCCGGAGATGAGCTGCGGGAAGAAGTCCAGGCCGGTCAGCCGGTCGGCGTTCTCCTGAGGCAGCGAGCTCAGCGTCGGCTGACCCAGCAGCTCGCCGATCGGGTTGTAGCCGAGGAACGCCGCGAACAGCGTGCCCACCGGTGGGGTCGCCGCCACCTGGGCCGCCGTGTCGGCCGAGACCCCTTGAGCGGTGAGGCCGCTGCTCAGCGTGCTCGGCAGCGACGACGCCAGGCCGGCCACCATCAGCGAGAAGAAGACGCCGATGGAGAGCACCTGCCCCGCGTTCTGGAAGGTCGCCCGCATGCCGGAGGCGGCGCCGCGCATGTTGGCCGGGACGCTCGACATGACCAGTGAGGTGTTCGGCGCCGCGAAGAGACCACCGCCGAGCCCGTTCACGAAGATGAGCACGGCGAAGACCCAGTAGTTGAAGTCGCTCGGCAACAGCAACAGGCCGCCGAAGGACACCGCCATCACCAGCAGGCCGCCGGTCGCGAAGGGCCGGGGCCCGAACTTGTCGGACAGGGTGCCGGCGAGCGGCCCCGCGGCGAGGAAGCCGATCGTCAGCGGCACGAGGTAGATGCCGGCCCAGAGCGGGGTCGACTCGTAGTCGTACCCGTGCTGGGGCAGCCAGATGCCCTGCAACCAGATGATCAGCATGAACTGCAGGCCGCCGCGGGCGATGCTGGCCAGCAGGTTGGCCAGGTTGCCGCTGAGGAACGACAGGTTCTTGAACAGGCCGAGCGGGAACATCGGCTCGGCCACCCGGGTCTCGATCAGGCCGAAGACCACCAGCACGAGCGCGCCGCCGATCAGGCCGGTCAGCACCCAGGGGTTGGTCCAGCCCATCGTGTGTCCGCCGTACGGCTGGATCCCGTACGTGATCGCGGCCAGAACGGCCGTGAGGCCGACCGCGAAGGTGGCGTTGCCCCACCAGTCGATCTTCGCCTTGCGCCGCACGCCGGTGTCGTGCAGCGAGCGGTAGGCCCAGACCGTGCCGAGCAGGCCCAGCGGGATGTTGACCCAGAACACCGAGCGCCAGTCCCACTCGGCCAGCACACCACCGGCCACCAGGCCGATGAAGGAGCCGGCCAGGGCCGAGACGATGTTGACGCCGAGGGCCATGCCGCGCTGCCGGGCCGGGAAGGCGTCGGTGATGATGGCGGCCGAGTTGGCCATCAGCATGGCGCCGCCGATCGCCTGCACCACGCGCCAGCCGATCAGCCAGAGCGCGCCGCCCCCGCCGTCGAACGGGTCGAGGGACAGGATGATCGAGGTGACCGTGAAGATGGCGAAGCCGGCGTTGTAGATCCGGACCCGGCCGTACATGTCGCCGAGCCGGCCCAGCGTGACCACCAGGACCGCGGTGACCAGCATGTAGCCGATCAGCATCCACAGCAGGTAGCTGACGTTGTTCGGCTCCAGCGGGTTGATGTCGATGCCCTTGAAGATGGCCGGCAGCGAGATCAGCACGATCGACGAGTTGATCGTGGCCAGCAGGGTTCCGAGGGTGGTGTTCGAGAGCGCAACCCACTTGTAGCGGGGGTGATCCACGGTCAGCACTCCCCGTTTATATCACCACCTTATGGAAATAACCGATGGAGTGAGCGGGCCCACAGCCCCCTAACCCGGAGGTCACAAATTCGCAATTCGCCCGTACGTGCCCGGTCGTCCAACGGGTCCCGGCGCGCCCGGAATGTCACCATGCAGGTATGGGTGAGCAGACACTCTGCACGGCTCGAGACTCTTGGCTGCATCCCCACCTGGGCGCCACCACGACCGGTGGCCCGGCGCCACGCGAGTACGTGGTCGCCCTGCGGCACGTGGCGCTGACGCTCGACGCCGACCCGCGCTGGCGCTCCTGGTGGCGGCAGTCCGGCCTGTCCGCCTGCGAGCTGGGCATCGTCGCCGAGGGCCCGCTCGACCACCCGCGGCCCAGCGCCGACATCCGGCGCCTGGACGACCGCCTGCAGGCCAACTTCACCTGCGCCCTGCCGGCCCGCGCCCCGGCCGTCGAGGATGGCTCCGAGATGGCCACCCGGACCGCCGCGGGAGAGATCCGGGCCATGTTCGAGGTGATCCGGCAGGCCCTGACCATGCCCGCGCTACCGCCGACCCCACCGGTGCCCAGCCTGCCCTCCGACGTCCCCGACGTCCCGGTGACCACCAGGACCATGCCCGAGACCGCCGGCGACGACCCCGAACATCTGACCCTGGCCCAGATCCAGGAGTTCTTCAGTTAGGCGCCTGGCCTGGCATCTGGCCGACGCCGGGGGCACCGCCCGGGGCTTGGCCGGCGCCGCCCTGCTGGGTGCCGGTCGCGGCCAGGTCGGTGTCGGTGATCGACGTGGCGGTGGCCTTGGCGTCGGCGCTGGTCGCGATGACCTGGACGGTGTGGCCGGTGGCGACCGAGGAGATCTGGTCGGCGCCGTTGTCGACGGTCGTCGAGCTGCTGATCACGTACGTCTGGCTGTAGCCGTCGGTGCTCTTGACGGTGATCGAGCTGCTGCTGACGGCCGAGACCGTGCCGGTCTGGGTGAGCTGCGTGGTGTAGCCGCCGTTGCCGTCGGAGACGACGTATTCGCCGTGCAGGGCGGCTGAAGGGCCGGCACCGCCCCCGCCGGACATTGCGCCGCGGCCGGGGAACTGGCCGCCGCCGGGGCCGCCCTGGGCCGACGACGAGCTGTCGCCGCCGGTCGCGGCCATCACCCCGGCCGTGATGCCGGCGCTGGCCACAGCGACCGCGACCAGCGCGCCCGCGACCGCCAGCTTGGCGTTCTTCCGGCCGCCGCCGTTGCCGTTGTTCTCGGGCGGCGTCCAGGTGCCTTCCGCGTCGGTGGCCGGCGTCGTGGGATAGGTCGCTGTGGGCCCGGCGAACGCCGTGTGATCATCGGGGGAGTTGGCAACCGGCGGCCAGGCCCGCGGGGGCTCGGCGGGCGAACGGGTGGAATGGTCGTGAACGGTCATCGTCTCGGTTCTCCCTCGGTTCGCTCGTGCGCTACCAAGGACTTTGAACAGCGTGACTATGTACGGCCTGTGGAGGTTTTAGGTGCCCGGTATCAACCCGGACGAGATCCGCGCGGTCCTGTTCGACATGGACGGCACCCTGGTCGCCTCGGACGGCGCGGTCGAGCGCTCGTGGCTGGCCTGGGCGGCCGAGTACGGCGTGAACGGCCACGAGGCGTACGAGATGGCGCACGGCGCGCCCAGCGAGACCACCGTCCGTAAGCTGCTGCCGCATCTGGAGGAGGCGGCGCTCCTCGCCGCCTCGGCCCGTCAGCTCGAGCTGCAGTACGACGACCTGGGCGACGTCACGGCGACGCCGGGGGCGTTCGAGGCGCTCGCCGTGATCGAGGAGCGGCGCCTGCCCTGGGCCGTGGTCACCAGCGCCGACACGCGGCTGGCCAAGGCCCGGCTGGGCGCGGCCGGCATCGTGGCGCCGGTGCTGGTCACCACCGACGACATCGCGGCCGGCAAGCCCGACCCGGAGGGTTACCGGCGCGCGGCCGAGCTGCTCGGCGTCGACCCGGCCGAGTGCATCGTCGTCGAGGACGCCGAGGTCGGCCTGCAGGCGGCCCGGGCCGCGGGCGCGCACACGGCGGCGCTGCGCGGGCTCGACGGCGACGTACGCCTGGACACGCTCGCCGATCTGGCGGCGTTACTCCGCCGAAGCTGAAGCCGAAGGCAGGTCGTCGAGGAAGTCGGCGGTCGGCACGTAGAACAGCGAACCGGTCATCGCGGTCGAGAAGTCGAGGATCCGGTCGTAGTTCCCGTACGGCTCGCCCAGGAACATCCGGCGCAGCATCAGCTCGGGAACGTCCGGTGTGGACGCGTACGCGATGTAGTAGGTGCCGAACTCGCCCTCCTTGATCGAGCCGAACGGCATGTTGTCGCGCAGGATCTTGAGCTCGTTGCCGTCCGGGTCGTCGACCGTGTTGAGCGCGACGTGCGAGTTCGCCGCCTTCTCCTCGATCTCGACGTTGTCGAGCTTGGTGCGGCCGATCGCCGCCTCCTGCTCCTCGACCTTCAGCGCGTTCCAGGCCGTCAGGTCGTGCACGTATTTCTGCACCATGACGTAGCTGCCGCCGGCGAACTCGGGGTCCTCGTCGCCGACCAGCACGGCCTGCGCGGCCTTGGCGCCGGTCGGGTTCTCCGTGCCGTCGACGAAGCCGAGCAGGTCCCGCTCGTCGAAGTACTTGAAGCCGTGCGTCTCGTCGACCACGTCGGCCACCCCGGCCAGCCGCTGGGCGATCTTCGAGGCCATCTCGAAGCACACGTCCATCTGCCCCGCCCGCAGGTGGAACAGCAGGTCGCCGGGGGTGGAGGGAGCGAGGTGCTTCGCGCCCTTCCAGGACCGGAACCGGTGCAGCTCGGCCGGGCGCGGGCCGCCCGGGAAGAGCCGGTCCCACAGCTCCGAGCCGATGCCGGTGACGCAGGACAGCCCGGCCGCGGGCAGCCGGAAACCGACCGTGCGCTGCAGCGCGCTCACGTCCTCCAGCAGGTCGCGGACGGCCTGCTCGCCGCCGGGCCGGACGGTCATCACGAGGAAGATCGCCGCGTCGGTGAGCGGCGCGAGCACGGCCTGCGATTCGACCGTGGGGGCGACGGAGCGGGGCGCTGTCATGGTCAGCAGCCTACGATTTCCGGGGCCGATAATGACTCGATGAGTGATCGGCGTGACGTGTTCGCCTTCGCCGGGCGGGTGTGCGTGGTGACCGGGGCGGCCAGCGGGATCGGGGCGGCGCTGGCGCATGAGCTCGCGCGGCGCCGGGCGGTGCTGGTGCTCGTGGACCGGGACGCGGTGGGGATGGCCCGGGTGGCCGGCTCGGCCCGGGAGCTGGGGGCGCCGGACGTGTCGGCGTACGACATCGACCTGAGCGACGGCGGCGACCGGCTGGATCTGGCGGCCGAGGTCGTGGCCCGCCACGGCGGGGTCGACCTGCTGATCAACAACGCCGGGGTGACCCTGATGGGCTCCTTTGAGCAGAACAGCATGGCTGACTTCGACTGGCTGCTGGAGATCAACCTCCATGCGGTCGTACGGATGACGAAGGCGTTCCTGCCCCACCTGCTGGCCCGGCCCGGATCGCACGTGGTCAACGTGTCCAGCCTGTTCGGGCTGATCGCCCCGGCCGGCCAGGTCGCGTACGTGACCAGCAAGTTCGCCGTGCGCGGGTTCACCGACGCGCTGCGCAACGAGCTGGAGCCGCGGGGCGTCGGGGTGACCGTGGTGCACCCCGGCGGCATCAAGACCAACATCGCGGCCCGGGCCCGGCTCAGCGGCGGCGACCCGGCCGGGGAGCAGGCCGCGCAGGCCGCGAAGTTCGAGGAGCGGGCCCTGACCATGCCGGCCGAGGAGGCGGCCAAGCAGATCCTGACCGCCATCCAGCGCCGCCGGCCCCGCCTGGTGATCGGCGGGGTGGCCCGGGCCGCGGACGTGCTGGCCCGGATCACCCCGACCCGCTACTGGAAGATCGCCCAGCGGGCCGGAAAGCGGCTGACCTAGAACGCGGCGAAGCGCCGGCGGTCGCGACCGTCGATCATGGTGAAGTCGCCACCGGCTTCGACCCGGCCCTTGCGCGCGGTCAGGACGCGGACGCCGATGACGCCGTTGGCCCTGGGCGCCCAGCTCGTCAGCGCGCCGGTCGTGCTGGCGAGGGCGGCCAGTTTGAAGCGAGGCTGGGAACCGTCGACGCAGCCGCCCTTGGCGCCGTTGCGCTCGGTGAGACAGATGGCGTCGAAGTGGCCGCCGACGTAGGTGATCCCGCCGTCGGTGGCGATCGCGGCCGCGTCGCCGTCGAAGACCCGCTGCCAGCGCAGGGCGCCCGTGGACGCGTACGACAGGGCCCGACCGCCCACCCCGGCCGTGGCGACCTGGACCCCGGTGGCGTCGGCGGCGATGGCCCGCACCTCGGCCGGCACCTTCGGGCGGAAGACCGGGTCGACGGCGCCGCTCGAGGCGCTGACCGCGGCCAGCCGCAGCGTGCCCTTGACCCCGTTGACGATGTGGAAACCGCCGCCCAGGTAGACCTTGGGCCCGGCCACCGTCAGCGCGTGCACGGTGTCGTCGGCCAGCGGGCGCCAGCGGCTGTCGAGCCGGCCGGTGTCGAGCTCGAACGCGGCCAGGTTGCCGCGCCGCTCGTCGTCGACCGCGGTGAAGCTGCCGCCCAGGTAGAGACGGTTGCCCGCGGTGCCGAGCGTGTACGCCGTTCCGGTGATCTCGTGCGCGAACGAGCGGACCGAGCCCGAGGACAGGTCCATCCGGGCCAGCGAGTCGCGGACCTTGCCGTCGACCTTGTGGAAGTCGCCGGCCGCGTAGACGCTGTCGGCGGTGGCGGCGAGCGCGCGGACCGTGCCGTCCGCGGCCGGCGCCCAGTCGAGCAGGTCCCCGGTGCGCCTGTCGAAGGCGGCCAGCCGCATCCGCTGGTGGGTCTTCCCGCCGGACGTCGCGCTGGTGAAAGTGCCACCGACGTAGACCGTGTCGCCGCGGTGGGCGATCGCGTAGACGCCCCCGTTGAAGGTCGGCGCCGAGCGCGGGGTGGTGGGCGCGGGGAGGACCGCGACGAGCATGGCGGTGAGGAAGGGCAGCAGAGGCACGCAGTGCCTAACCGTCGTGCGTCCGGGAAAGTCTCGCCGTCTCCTCCGGTTGGAGCTCGTGACGCTCCAGCTCCCGCTGCTGCTCGTCGTCGGCGGCCTGGGTCTGGGTGCGCAGGCCCAGCATGGCCAGCCACTCGACCAGCTGGCGGTGGATCGCGTCCGGGCCGTCCAGCTCGGGCTGGGTGATCGGCCAGCGGGCCGGGTGGACCAGCATGGCGTCGGTCTGCCAGCCGCCCAGCCCGCCGTGCGAGCCGACCAGCTCCTCGAACGCCGCCACCTCCTCGGTCACCGGGTCGACCGAGCTGATCAGCACCAGGTCGCCCACGTGCACGGACTCCTGGTGGCGGAGGAGGTCGTGGCGGGCCTTCGGTCCGTACGGCAGCAGGGGGTCGATGCCCTCGACCTCGCCGTCGGCGAGCCGGTGCCGGCCCGACGTGCCGATCGCGACCGGCCCGTCGGCGTCGCGGACGATGACCAGACCCACCCCGGGGTGGGCGACCAGCCCGTTGACCAGCCGCGGGTAGGCGCGGTCGATCTCGGCCCGGTCGAGCCGCTCGGGGAACCGGGTCAGGTAGACCAGGGCCAGGTTGCCCGACGAGACGACCAGCAGCGGGGCGACCGGCGGCTCCGGGAAGTCGGGCTCCCGGGTCGCCTCCTCCTCGGCCGGGGTCTGCGGCGCGTCGGCCGGGTCGGGGCCGGAGAACCGCTCGACCACCTCGTCCAGCGTCTCGCCGTAGCGCTGCTTGAACGTGGCGCCCTGGCTCTGCCCGTGATCGGAGAGCACGACCAGGTGGTAACGGCGGGCCGCCTCGGGAGCGAGCCGCTCGAGGACGCCGAGCATCCGGTCCAGGCTCTCCAGCTGGCGCATCGACTCGGGCCGGGCCGGGCCCGCGTGGTGCGCCACCTCGTCGTAGTCGACCAGGTCGCAGTAGACGGCCGGGGCGCCCCGGGCCATCTGCTCGGCGATCAGCGACACGTTCACGTCGCGCAGCAGCATCGAGGCCGGTCGCAGGGCCAGGAACGAGCCGGAGCGGCTGACCCGGGGCTGCAGGTTGCGGCGGCGTTGCAGGCGGGCCTGGTGCAGCTCGGTGATGACCTCGCCCACGCCGAGCACGAGGGCCCGGGTGAAGCCGTACGGCGAGGCCATGAACGCCGCCCAGCCGCGGGCCGAGCGCCCGGGCAGGGCCGCGTGGCTGACCGTGAGCAGGCTGACCGCGGCGTCGCCGCTGAACGCGTTGCCGATGCTGACCCCGCCGTCTCGCAGCAGCCCGCGGCCGTCGCTGAGCCGCGGCTCGATCACGGCCGCGTCGCGCGGGCGGTTGGTGACCATCAGCTTGCCGGTGTCCTTCTCGAACCAGCGGAACGCCGGCACCTGCCGGGTCGCGCCGTGCAGGATGCCGGCCTGCGAGGCGGGCGTGGTCGAGGGCAGACCGGTGTGCCAGCCGCGCATCTTGTGGCTGCCCGAGCGCAGCCAGTGCCCGAGAGTCGGCAGATTGCCGGCCCGTACGGCCCAGCGCAGCACCGGCTCGGAGAGGCCGTCGAACTGGATCATCAGCAGGCCCGGGTCGGTGCCGGGTCGGGGACGGCGCAGCGTGAAGAACGGGCCGCCGGCGAGCCGGGCCTGGCGGCGGCGCACCCCGCGCATGAGCCGCTTGGACTCGCGCACGAAGGTGTCGTCGGAGCCGCTGTCGAGCATCCAGTCGACGATGGCGGCGAAGACTATGGCCAGGATCGCGGTGAGCACCAGCGAGGGCAGGCCGCTGATCCGGTTGGCCGGGTCGATCTCTAGGGCGATCACGATGACGACGATCTGGGCCAGGATGCCGAGCAGCATGGCGCCCCAGCCGCCGAGGGCCACGATGCCGACCAGCAGCAGCGGGCGCAGCACGGCGCCGACACCGGCCACCACCAGCACCAGGCCCAGCGTGTCGACGATGTCGTTGCTGTTCACACCGGGCATCAGCCAGAGCGTGACGGTCAGCACGACGAAGGTGACCAGGGCGCTGCGGAGCACGGCGCGCAGCCGGTTGAGGACCCGGCGCCAGCTCAGCAGCGCGCGGAGATCGGCGCGCCAGTCGCGGGCGGCCGGGGTCGGCGGGGGCTCGTGCAGGCTGATGGCCACCGGAAAACGATGTCACAGCTTGCTGGGCGAAGCCCCGGGCGTGCCCGGAATCACCGGCTCCCCGTTCGTGTGATCACGTGGAGTTTATTTGACCCTTACGGATAGCTTCGGAGCGGTGCGCGCCCGATTAGTCTTGATCATCCTTATCCTGGCCGGCCTGACGGCCTGCAGCGACGACCCGGCCCCGGAAGAGCGGGCGCCGGCCAAGGTCGTCGGCTACTTCGCCGGGTGGGCCGTCTACGGCCGCGACTTCCAGGTCAAGGACCTGGACACCAGCGGCGCGGCCGGCCGCCTGACCCATCTCAACTACGCCTTCGGCCAGGTCGACCAGGGCCGTTGCGCCGCCTCGGACGCGTGGGCCGACTACCAGAAGCCGATCGCCGCCGCCGACAGCGTGGACGGTGCCGCCGATGACCCCGGCGACCCCCTGCGGGGAACGTTCGGCCAGCTCCGCAAGCTCAAGCAGGCCCACCCCGGCCTGCGCGTGCTCTGGTCGTTCGGCGGCTGGACCGGCTCGGCCGGCTTCACCGAGGCGGCCCGCGACCCGGCCGCGTTCGCCGAGTCCTGCCATAAGTTGATCACTGATCAGCGCTGGTCCGGGGTCTTCGACGGCATCGACATCGACTGGGAGTACCCGAACGCGTGCGGGGAACAGTGTGACGAGAGCGGTCCGGACGCGCTGCCGAAGATGCTCTCGGCGCTGCGCACCGCGTTCGGCCCGGACGCCCTGATCACCGCGGCCGTGCCGGCCGACATCTCGAAGCTGCGGGCGACCGACTACAAGACGGCCTCGGCCTCGGCCGACTGGCTCGGCGCCATGACGTACGACTACTTCGGCGCGGGCGGGGACGACGCCCAGAAGGTTCCGAAAACCGCGCCCCATTCGCCGCTGACCGCCTACCCCGGCATACCGCGCGAGTCGTCCACCACCACGGCGACCGTGGACGAGCTGCTCAACCTCGGCGTCCCGCCGTCGAAGCTGCTGCTCGGCGTCGGGTTCTACGGCCGCGGCTGGGCCGGGGTCACCGACGGCGAACCGGGCGGCGAGGCCACCGGTCCCGCGCCCGGCAAATACGAGAAGGGCCTCGAGGACTACAAGGTCCTGGCCCAGCGCTGCCCGCCGACCGGCACGATCGCCGGCACCGCCTACGCGCTCTGCGGTTCCCAGTGGTGGTCCTACGACACCCCGGAGACCATCAAGGCCAAGGCCGAGTACGCCCGCAGCAAAGGGCTGGGCGGGGCCTTCGCGTGGGAGCTGTCGGGCGACACCGCCAAGAGCGACCTGCTCGCGGCCGTCAGCGCGGGCCTAGCCGCCCCCTGATCAGCCGATCTGCACCCACACGTTATCGAGGGCGCCGTTGAACTGGTCGTTGTCGGCGTAGGCGCCCTTGCCGCCGATGCTCATCGGCCGGTTGTTGGTGATCGACAGCTGGGCCGGGACGGTCGTGCGGCCCCGCAACACGCCGTTGACCAGCACGAACAGGGTGGTCGCGACGCGGCGGCACTCCACCGAGTGCCACTGGCCGTCGGCCACGCTGACCGAGCTGGTGGCCATCCGGATCGGCGGCCGCTTGACGTCCACGAGCACGCAGCTCGGCCGGCCGGCGGCGCCGTCGATCTGCAGCTTCCACTGGCTGCTGGTGGTCGAGTAGCCCTTCTGCACGACGTTCTGGCCCTTGCTGGTCTGCCCGGGCGTCAACTTCACCTGGGCCCCGAACGCGATGTTGCGGGTGCCCGGGTTGAGGTCGGCCGACGAACTACCGGTCTGCAGCGCGACGTGCGGGCAGACCCGCGCGGTGCAGCGCGGCGGGAAGGCGAGGGCCGAGCCCGGCCCGTGGGCGACCCGCCGGACCGCGCCCCCGTGACCGGAGATGACGGTCAGGGTGTGCCCCCGCCCCGACTCGTCGATGATCGAGCCGGCCCGGCCGTTGAAGGCATACCGGGCGACCAGCACCCCGCCCGCGCCGGGCGTGGGCTCGGCCGCGAGGGCCGGGCGGGGAGCGGCGAGCGGGGCGTGCGCGGGCAGCGGATTGGCGGCGAGGGCGACGGCCGCCGTCGACACGGCGACGAGGGCAGCGCCGAACCAACAAGATCGCATGCCCGAATTATCGCTTGTCTAGGCTTTCGTCCAGCCGCGTTCGGCCCGTCGACCCGGGCGAAACCAGCCGCCGAACGGATTAAGTCCACCTGAAAGGTGCACAAGCCCGCCCGGCCCCGGGCGGACCGGGGGCCGGGGCCGGGCGGCTTCGCGATCAGCCTGAGCGGCCCCGGCCGGCCGGACCGATGGTCGGGCCGAGCGAGCCGCGGGCCGGGCGGGTGGTCAGGCCGAGCCGGCCCGGGCTGGATGAGCGAGCCCGGGCTGGACGGGTGGGCGGTCAGGCCGAGCCGGCCCGGGCTGGATGAGCGAGCCCGGGCTGGACGGGTGGGCGGTCAGGCCGAGCGGGCGGCGGTCTTGCGCGCGGCGGTCTTGCGGGCTGTCGCTGTCACCGGCACCTCGGGCGCCGGGGTGGCGGCCTTCCGTGGCGTGGCGGCCCGGCGGGAGGCGGCCGGGGTCCGGGTGGACGCGGCGGTCGCGGCCTTGCGGGCGGTGGTGCGGGCGGCCGTCGCGCGGGCGGTCGAAGCGCCCTCGTCGGCGGCGACCTCCTCGGCGGCGCCCTCGTCGGCCGGGGTGGAGGCCGCGGCCGGAGCCGGGGTGGAAGTTGGGGCGGCGGGGATCTCGGCGACCTCGGCCACCGGAGCGGCCGCGGCGGGCGCCGTCTGAGGCGCGGTGTCGGCCGTCGGCTGTGACGGGGCGGTCGTGGCCGCGGGCCGCGACGGGGCGGTCGTGGCCGCGGGCCGCGACGGGGCGGTGTCGGCCGACGGCTGGGACGTGGTGGCGGCGGCGCGGTCGCGGGCCTTCTCGCGGGCGACCAGGTCGGCCAGCACGGCCTTGCTGTACTTCTCCTCGAGCGCGGCGGCCCGGGAAGCGGCCTTCTCCGACTTGGCGACGGCCTTCTTGTGGGCCTTGGTGAGCCGGGCCTTGTCGCGCTCCTGCGTCTTCAGGGAGCGCTTGAGACGGCGGGCCTCGGCCTCGGCGTTGCGCAGCGCCTGCTTCTGGCGCTGGGAGAGGTCGGCGTTGGTACGAAGGCGGTTCTCGAGCTCGGTGACGGTCGTCCGGGCGCGCTCCGCGGCCTCGTGGGCGGCTCCGGACGCGTCGCGGCGGCGGTCGAGCTGGTTGTTGCTCACGCTGTCTCCTTTCGTCTCACCTTTGGCCGTACCCCGGCTCCGGCGCGGCAATCTCGCGCCACGGCATAGGCGTAGAGCGACATCAAGGTGTCTGCGGAGTTACGAGGATTGCTCGATCACCTCGGCCGCGCGAGCCCGGCGGCGGCGAATGTGACGCACGTGCAGGGTTATGTAGGACACAAGCGCGACGGCGCCGATGCTGATGGCCCACCATTTGTACTTCATCGCGTGCTCGATGATCTCGACGAGATGGGTGCCGAAGACGAACGCGACGGTCGTCCAGAACCCGACCCACAGGGCCGCGCCGATCGCGTTGTAGAGCAGGAACGCCTTCCACGGCATCGCCGTCATCCCGGCGATGACCCCGTTGAACTGGCGCAACCCGTCGATGAAGCGGGCCACCACGACGATCCGGCCGCCCCGGCGGGCGAAGAAGTCCTCGGCCCGGGCCAGCCGCTCGGGGGTCAGGAAGACGTACTTCCCCCAGCGGAGGGCGGCCTTGCGACCGCCCTTGACGCCGATCCAGTAGCCGATGTTGTCGCCGATCACGGCCGCGATGAACGCGATCGCGGCCACCCCGAAGATGTTGAGCCGGCCGGCGCCGGCGTAGATCGCCGCGGCCACCATGATGGTCTGGCCGGGTGCGGGGATCCCGAAGCTTTCCACTCCGATGGAACCGGCGACGGCGAGGTAGCCCCACCGGTCGAGGTAGGGAGCGACGCCGTGCAGGAATCCTGGGAGGTCGGCTGAAGGAGGCATCGCTTATCTACGGTAGCCGGGGTTCGGGTGGCGCAGCGCACAGAGTGGGGTTCGTGCCCCTGTGACCCATCTGTGAATGACCGGCCTGAATAGACGACCCGTTCGGACCTGGCGAAAGAAGGGCCGAGTTGCTTGGCTGTTGCGCCGTGAAGGTTCTGTTGCGTGCGCGCCGCAAGTTGCTCGCCGGCGGCGTCATGGCCGCCGTGGTGGTCGGGTTGTCGGCGTTCGCGCTGACCCGGGCCGACGCCGCGGCGTTCGCCACCGTCCAGCCTGGAACCTTCAAGGGGTACGCGTTCGACGCGTGCACCGCTCCCACCAGTGCGGCGATGAAGGCCTGGCGGGCGTCGCCGTACAAGGCGATCGGCATCTACATCGGCGGCGTCAACCGTGGGTGCGCCCAGCCGCAGCTCACCGCGGCCTGGGTCAAGACGCAGGTGCAGGCGGGCTGGAAGCTGCTCCCGATCTACGTCGGCCCGCAGGCCTCCTGCACCACGGTCGGCAGCGGCCGCAACCTGATCAACAACGCGCAGGCGGGCGCCCAGGGCCGGTCGGCCGCCGCGGACGCGCTGCTGAAGGCCGGCGCGCTGGGTCTGGCCCGGGACTCCGTGCTGATCTACGACATGGAGGCGTACCGCACGAACGACGCCGCCTGCCGGGCCGGCGTGCTTGCCTTCATGCACGGCTGGACGTCGCGGCTGCACGACGGCGGCTACTTCAGTGGCTTCTACAGCAGCGCCGGCTCGGGTGTGGCCGACCAGGTGGCGGCGTACTCGGCCGCCGGTTACGCCCGGCCCGACTTCGTCGACTTCGCCCGCTGGGACCAGGTGGTCACGATCGGCGACCCGGTCATCCCGTCCGGCGCGTGGCCCGGCCACCGCCGGATGAAGCAGTATCGCGGTGGTCACAAGGAGACGTGGGGCGGCGTCACGATCAACGTCGACAGCAACTACGTCGATTACGCCCCGATGGCCCGCACGCGCGGCGCCGACTTCAACGTCAGCGGCTGGCCGGACGTCATCGCCCGGTCGTCGTCCGGCGCCGTCACGATGTTCCCGGGTAACGGCGGCGGCGTCGACTTCGCGTACCGGCGCACGATCGGCAGCGGCTTGGCCGCGATGAACGCGCTCGTCCGGATCGACCTGAACCGCGACGGCCGGGAGGACGTGCTCGCCCGGCAGAGCAACGGCGACCTCTGGTTCTACCCGGGCACCGGCTCGGGCCTGGGCGCCCGCAAGAAGATCAGCAGTGGCTGGCAGGTGCTGCGGGACATCACCGCGATCGGCGATCTCACCGGCGACGGCTACCCGGACGTGCTGGCCGTCTCCAAGAGCAACAACCTCTACCTGTACGCCGGGCAGGCGGGCGCCAAGCTCGGCGGGGCCAAGCTCGTGGGCGGTGGCTGGGCCGACAAGACCGAGCTGGCCGGCGCGGGCGACTTCAACCGCGACGGCTTCCCCGACCTGGCGGCCCGGGTGGCCGGCGACGGCAACCTCTACCTCTGGACCGGCCGCAAGGGTGGCCTCACCGGCACCCGGCTCGCGCTCGGAGCCACCGCGAACGGCCTGCGCGACCTGATCAGCGCGGGCGACTTCGACCGGGACGGCTACCCCGACCTGGCTGCTGTCCGCAAGGCCGACGGCGCCCTGATGCTGCTGCCCGGCAACGGCACCAAGCTGCGCCCGGCGATCCGGATCGGCACCGGCTTCGGCTCCCTCGCGCCCCTGGCCTAAACCCTCGACCCCGGACACAGTCGTGGCCGGCCCGAACCGGGCCGGCCACGAAAGTCCTGTGAATCAGAGGCTGTCGGCCGACAGCTGCGCGCGCAGCTTGGTCAGGGCCTTGGTGAGCAGCCGGGAGACGTGCATCTGGGAGATGCCGACCTGGTCGGCGATCTGCGACTGGGTCAGGTTGCCGTAGAAGCGCAGCGTCAGGATCTTCTG
>NZ_JBFAOX010000016.1:0-32772 GCF_040675435.1 Actinoplanes sp. NPDC049598
CGTTGGAGGCCTTCATCCGTTCACAGAACACAAAGATGATCGTCAGATCGAGTGGTCGCACTCCCTCGACCAACGTCCCCGGACATCACAGCTAGAACGCGAAACGGCGCGCCGGGATCTGGTCCCGGCGCGCCGTTTTCGGCGGAGCTGCTTACTTGGCGGCCACCACGTTCACGGGGAACGTCGCGGTCACCTCGGGGTGAAGCTTGACCTGCACGTTGTACGAGCCCGTGGTCTTGATGTGACTCGGGAGCTCGAGACGGCGACGGTCGAGCGACGGACCGCCGGCGGCCTTGACGGCCTCGACGATCTCGGCCGGGGTGATCGAGCCGAACAGGCGGCCACCCTGGCCGGAGCGCGCGCTCAGCGAGACCTTGAGACCGGCCAGCTGGGCCTTGACCTCGTTGGCCTGGCCGAGGTCACGGATCTCACGGGCCTCGCGGGCCCGCTTGATGACCACGACCTGCTTCTCGGCGCCCTTGGTCCACTGGATCGCGAAGCCCTGCGGCAGCAGGTAGTTACGGCCGTAGCCGTTCTTGACCTCGACGATGTCGCCGGGCGTACCGAGGCCCGAGACTTCCTGGGTGAGGATGATCTTCATATTGGTGATCCTCCTCAGCGCGCCGTCGCCGTGTACGGCAGAAGCGCCATCTCACGGGCGTTCTTGACCGCGCGGGCGATCTGCCGCTGCTGCTGGGAGGTCACCCCGGTGACCCGGCGGGCACGGATCTTGCCCCGGTCGGAGATGAACTTCCGCAGCAGGGCGGTGTCCTTGTAGTCGATGTAGGTGATCCCGTCCTTGTCGAGCGGGTTCACCTTCTTCTTCGGCTTGCGAAGCGCCGCAGCCTTAGCCATTGCTCTTACTCCTGAACTCGGTAAGCCCTGGACGGGCTAGAAGGGAGGCTCGTCGTCGAACGAGGAGTTGCCGCCACCGCTCCCACCGGAGCGGTTGCCGGAGGCCGGAGCAGCCGTGGCCCACGGGTCGTCGAAGTTGTTGCCTCCGCCGCCACCGCCGCCACCGGACTGCTGACGGTTGCCACCGCCAGCGCCGCCGCCACCACCGGAGGCGCCGAAGCCGCCACCTCCGCCACCGCCGGAGCGGTTCATGCGCTGCACCTTCGCCGTCGCGTACCGCAGCGACGGGCCGATCTCGTCGACCTCGAGCTCGTAGACGGTGCGCTTCTCTCCCTCGCGGGTCTCGTAAGACCGCTGGCGCAGCCGGCCCTGCACGATCACCCGAGCGCCGCGCTGCAGCGACTCGGCGACGTGCTCGGCGGCGTCACGCCAGATGTTGCACGCGAGGAACAGTGGCTCGCCGTCTTTCCACTCGCCCGACTGCCGGTCCAAGGTCCGCGGCGTGGACGCGATGCGGAACTTGGCCACCGCCGCACCCGACGGGGTGAAGCGCAGCTCGGGGTCGTCGGTCAGGTTGCCGACGACCGTGATGGTGGTTTCTCCTGCCATGATCTTCTCCTCGCCGCTCTGCTCGTTCGTAGGAGGTTCTCAGAACCCCCCGACAAAAAACGAACTCAGCGGGTCTCGGGCCGGATGACCTTGGTACGGAGGATGTTCTCGTTGAGCCGGAGCTGACGGTCCAGCTCGGCGACGGCCTCGGGGGTCGCCTGAAGGTCGACGACGGCGTAGATGCCCTCGGCCTTCTTGTTGATCTCGAACGAGAGCCGGCGACGGCCCCAGACGTCGAGCTTCTCCACCGAGCCACCCGCGGTCCTGATGACGTTCAGGTACTGATCGAGCGACGGGGCGACGGTGCGCTCCTCGAGCGAAGGATCGAGGATCACCATGAGTTCGTAATGACGCAAGACGTTCTCACCTCCTGTGGGCTTTGCGGCCACGGTCTCTCCGTGGCAGGAGGTCTTGTGTCGCTCGCAGCAAGAAGCCGTGGGAGCTGAGCTGACCCACGGCCGCACTGCGAACCGGGCAAGCATACCCACCACTCGCCCCGTACCAAAAAGAAGGACCCCGTCTGTGAACGGGGTCCTTCCTGGTGGAGCCGCGGGGCGCCCGATCCGCATTCGCTGGGTGGGACCTGGGGAGGAACGACCACACCGATGAGGTTGGACGCGGCCGCCCCGCGGAGCTTGTGGCCGTAGCCTACGCCGTTATCGCCCGATTTGCACGTTGCGACACGATTGCCCGAATAGTGGCGGCGCCGACTCCCAGAACGCAGACCGCGGCGATCACGGCGAGCAGGCCGATCGGTCCGCCGTCACTCATCGGCCGCATCGCGGCGACGGGCTCGGCCGCCGCGGCCTCCGTCGGGGCCGAGGTGGGTGCCGCCGGTGCGGCGGCCACGGGCTCCAGGTCGATTGGCGGTACGCCGTGCAGCAGCGCCCGCTCGTCACCAGGCGGCATGCCCGCGAACGCCGGCGCGCTGCCACCCGCCGTACCGCCCGGGACCCTGGTCTTGACCTTAGGAAGGTTGTCCGCCCCGCCGTGCGGCATCGTCTGGACGGCGTCCGTCGCGGCCTGGGTCACCGCCGAGGTCGGCGGGGCCGCCGGCGGCCGCCCACCCGGACGCGAGGCCGCCGATTTCACCCGGGAGGGTCGCTCGCCCGGCGTGGCGGAGTCGGCCCGCCGGGTTCTCGACGGCTCGTCGCCACCGGACGGGGCCATGGAGACGGGCTCGGGATCGGCCGACGACGGCCCCGGGCTCGGATCGGGCATCGCCGCCGCCGCCGAGGGCGAGGCCGTGACCATCATCGGCTCGGCTTCGTCGTCGCCGAGCGGGCAGTTCGGCTTCAACGTCACCGCCGTGGTGCCCCGCCGGAAGACCACGTCGGTCGCCGAGTCGTCCGGCAGCGTGCCCTTCGAGTCGCCGCCGAGCAGCAGCTTCGCCGCGTACCCGGTGCGGTTGACCACGCGGATCGTGCTCTGGGCGGGCACCGTCATCGACTCGACGTCGGGCCTCGACTCGCAGGAGACGCCCAGCATGCCGCCCCCGGCGAAGGTCACCTGGCGGGCCCCCTCGGGGATCCGCTGGGCACTCGCGGTGCCGTTGACCAGCATCGGAGCGCCGAAGATCAGGCCGCCCAGCGCCAACGCCGTGACCCGCTGCCGGAACTGCCGCGACATGCACCATCTCCCAGTTTCGTCACCGGCTCGTGCCGGTCCGTGAACGTGATCAATGGAGGTAACGAGGCCCGCCGGAGCCCGGTGACGCCGGGGCGAGAGTGTCGGACCCTCGTCGTAGTCTCGACCCCATGCGCATCGGAGCCCATGTCGATCCGACCGACCCCCTCGAGGCGGCACGCGAACGCGGCGCCGAGGCGGTGCAGTTCTTCCTGACCGACCCGCAGGGCTACAAATCACCCAAACCGCGGGACGACGCGGCGGCCCTGCGCGAGTCCGAGGTGGACATCTACATCCACGCGCCGTACATCGTGAATGTCGCCTCGCCGAACAACCGCATCCGCATCCCCAGCCGCAAGCTGCTGATGGCGCACGCCAAGGCCGCTGCCGAGCTCGGCGCGAAAGGCCTGATCGTGCACGGCGGTCACGTCGGTAAGGACGCCGATCTGGCCGCCGGTTTCGACAATTGGCGCAAGGCGTTCGACTATGCCGAGTCCGACGGCGGCCTCCCGTTGCCGATCCTCATCGAGAACACGGCCGGCGGTGACAACGCGTGCGCCCGCCGCTTCGACGATCTGGCCCGCCTGTGGGAGGCGGTCGGTTCCTACGGCGCCGGGTTCTGCCTGGACACCTGTCATGCCTTCGCCGGCGGCGAGGACCTGGTCGGCATCGTCGACCGGGTCAAGTCGATCACGGGCCGCATCGACCTGATCCACGCCAACGACTCCAAGGGCGGTTTCGACTCCGGTCAGGACCGCCACGACAACCTCGGCAATGGCAAGATCGACCCCGAGCTCGTCGTGGCCGCGATCCGGGCCGCCGGCGCGCCGGCCGTCGTCGAGACGCCGGGCGGCGCCGAGGGCCAGACCGCGGACATCGCTCTCCTCCGGGCGGGGACGGGTCGCTGACACGCCGGCAGCACGGGGAGAGGTCATGACCAGCGAGCAGTCGAGGCAGCCGACCTCGCCGCCGGCCGACACGTTGCGGCCCGCGGTGCCGACAGAAGCGACGCCCGCCATCCCACGGCAACCGGGCCCCTCCGACGCCGACTCGACCGCGCCCGCCTCCACCCCGGCCACCCCAGCGCCCGGCAAGCCGGCCGGCGCCGAGCAGCCGGCGGGCGCCACGCCGCCGAAGCCCGCCCCGGCCGAGGTCAAGCCGGCCAGCACCCAGGCGACGGAGCTCAAGCCGGATGAGAAGCCGGCTAAGGATCCCGCATCGACGCCGGTCAAAGGTCCACAAAAGGCTTCCAAAGCGGACGAGCCGCTGCCGACTGAGCGCCCACCCGGGGTCCCGCCCGACCCGTGGACGGCCTTCGCCACCACCCCGGAGCGCCCGCCCGGCTGGTTCCGGCGCACCACCCGGGCCGGCCTCCGCTCCCTCGTCCACGAGTACGCACTGGTCATCTACGCCGGCCTGCTCCTCGCCGTCGCCCTGACCTGGCCCACCCTGCGCTACCCGCTGCACACCCTGCCCCAGGACATCTGGGATCCGTCCCGCCAGGCCTGGCAGATCGCCTGGGGCGGCCACATCCTGCTGCGCGACCCGGCCCTGCTCTGGCAGTCCAACGCGTTCTTCCCCGAGGCGAACAGCTTCGCCTACGGCGACAGCCTGCTGGGGTACGCCCCGTTCGGCATGATCGGCGAGGGTCCCGTCGCGGCCGTGCTCCGCTACAACATCCTCTTCGTGCTGGCCCACGCGCTGCTCGCCATCGGTGGTTACGCCCTGGTCCGCCAGCTCGGCGCGGGCCGTACGGGGGCCGCCGTGGCCGGGGTCGCCTTCGCCTACGCGCCGTGGCGCCTGGCCCAGGAGGGCCACCTCGACATCGTCTCGGCCGGCGCCATTCCACTCGCCCTGGCGATGCTGGCCCGCGGCCACGGCTGGTCGCTGCGGCACGGCTACCGCCGGCATCGACGGCACACCGGCTGGGCCGCGGCCGGCTGGCTCCTCGCGATCTGGCAGATGAGCCTCGGCTTCTCGCTGGGTGTGCCCTTCCTGTTCGTCCTCGGCCTGATCCTGCTGGTGCTGATCGTCGTGGTGCCGATCCGCTGGTGGCGCCGCCCGGCCGATCGTCCGGTCCTCGGCTGGCGCCTGCTGCTCACCGACACGCTGGGCCCGCTCGTTCTCCTCGGCGTCTCGGCCCTGATCGCCTATCCGTACTTCAAGGCGCCCGCCGGCGGGCCGGCCACCACCGAGATCGCCTTCTTCTCGCCCCCGCTGCGCAGCCTGCTGATCGGCCCGGCCGAGTCGCGCATCTGGGGCGCGCCGCACGAGGTGCCGCGATCGTCGCTGAGCTGGCCGGCCGAGATGGGCCTGCTGCCCGGTTTTGTGCTCTACGCGCTGGCCCTGGCCGGTCTGGCGTTCTCCATCTGGACCCTGCGCCAGCGCCTGCTCCTGCTGGCCGGGCTGGTCGTCACGATCATCCTGACCCTGGGCACCAATTTCTTCGACGGCCGCTGGACGTATCTCCCGCTTTTCGGCCACCTGCCGGCCTCGCTGGGCCTGCGCATCCCCGGCCGCCTGATGCTCTGGGCCACCCTGCTCCTGGCGATCCTCGCCGCCGGCGCCGTGGCCGAGTTCGTCCGCCGGGCCGAGCAGCTGGCCGAGCAGCGCATCCCGCCCTGGCCCGGCCCGTGGCTGCGCCTGGCCACCTTCATCCCGCTGCTGCTGGTCTTGCTCGAGGGCTGGAACGCGACCGCCCACCCGGTGGCGCCCACGCAACCGCTGGCCATGCGGACCGTCACCGGCCCGATGCTGGTGCTCCCGACCAGCGCCCTCACCGACCAGACGGTCATGCTGTGGTCCACCAGTCGTTTCCAGCCGATCGCCAACGGCGCGGGCGGCTTCGCCGCGGGCCGTCAGACGATCCTGCGCCGCAACGTCGAGTCGTTCCCGTCCACGGAGACTGTCCAATACCTACGGTCGCTCCGTGTCGACAAGGTGCTGCTGCTGCGTTCGCAGGCCGTCGGCACCCCCTGGGAGCGCGCGGGCGACGTCCCCGTGGACGCCCTGGGCATCCGCCGCGAGGACCTCGACGACGCCGTCGTCTTCTACCTGACCGACCCCGCGGCTCCGGCCAACCCGCCGACCCAGCCGTCCGCGCCCGCGAACCCCTCCCTGCCGCCAGGTGCCGTCCCCACCGGCCCGGCCGGCCAGCAAACCGTCCCCGGCGGCCTGGCCGGCCAACCGACCAACCCCAACGGCGCCCCGATACCCCAGCAGACCAACCCCGCCGGTGGCGCGACCCTGCCCGCAACCGCCGCTCCGGCCGGCGCCACAACCCCGACCTCCGTCACCGGCTGAGCCGATCGGCCGAATTGCCCGGCGTTTCGGAGAACGGTTTATCCCGACAGCGGCACTGACCCGGTCAGGCCTGGGCCGTCCCCAACATGGCCGGCAGCGGCGGGCCGGCCAGCGCGAGAGGGTGGGGCCTGGCCACAACCGTCGGCAACGCCGGGCCCAGCGACGCGCTGACCGGTCAGGCCTTGGCGGTTTCCAGTACGGGTGGCGGCGGGTCGGCCGGGGCGGGGGAGCGGTCCAGCCCGAACGCCCGGCGCAGCCGGCCGATCCAGGGGGCGTCCGGGCCGTTGAGCGTGCCGCCGTCGGGGTCGTCGGCGTAGTTCAGCCGTACCGCGTCCAGCTCCGGCTTCCACACCTCGCGGACCACCAGGCCGCACAGGACGGCCACGGTGATCAGCCGCAGTCCGGAGGCGAGCACGAACGTGCCCTCGGGGATGACCGGCTTGCCACCGGCCCCGAGGAGCTCGGCGTAGAAGGCGGTGAAGTAGCCGAACTCGGCCACGGTCCACGCGATGATCGCGCCCCACTTCGGGCGGGCCAGCACGATCAGCGGGAGCAGCCAGAGCACGTACTGCTGGGACCAGACCTTGCTGGTCAGCAGGAACGCGGCGACCACCAGGAAGGCGAGCTGGGCCAGACGGGGCCGGCGCGGCGCCAGCCAGGCCAGCACAGCGATGCCGGCGCAGCAGAGCGCGAACAACGCGTACGAGACGTAGTTGAGGGTGGGCACATGATTGCTCAGCCACTGGAACGGACCCTGATCGCCCGGGGTGCCGGCGAACCATTTGCCGTCGAGGTAGCGGCCCACGTACCAGAACGTGCCCCAGTCGATCGGGCGTTCGTCGTTGAGCCGGAAGAAGCGCAGCCAGCTTTCCCTGTACCACCAGAAGACCGGGAAGTTGACCACGACCCAGGTGAGCGCCGTGGTGCCCGCGGCCCAGAACCACGGGCGCAATGATCGGGACCGCAGCGCCAGCAGGAAAAGCGGCCCGATGATGAACAGCGGCCACAGTTTCGCCGCCGCGCCCAGGCCGAGGAACACACCCGCCCAGGCCGGATGCTTCTTCGCCCACAGGTAGAGGCCGATCGCGGCGAAGCCGATCGCGAGGAAGTCCCAGTTGACCGTGGCCGTGAAGAAGATGATGGGGGACACCGCGAAGATCGCCGCGTCCCAGGGCCGTCGTCGTCGCAGCGCGAGGATCACCGCGGCGGTCACCACGGCCAGGGCGGACAGCACGAGCGCGTTCGCGTTGTAGAACCAGGTGCCCTGGTTGATCTCGGGGTGCGATTCGCCGTACGCGTGCACGGGCAGGCCGAGGGCGCCCATGAGGTAGCCGGTGACGACCGGGTACTCGACCGGATGGTCCACGTACGGGACCTTGCCCTCGTTGAGGCCCTCGGCGTAGTAGAGGGCGAGCACGTCGGTGTAGCAGAACCTCGTGTACTGGACGTTCTGCTGCCAGTCGCCGCTCTGGCAGGGCGATTTCTGCACCCAGGAGAAGGCGAGCGTCAGGCACGTCAGCGCGAGGATGATCCGGGTCGCCGTCCAGAACCGGCCGGGCCGGTTCCCTGGTCGCACCGCGTGCGAGCCGAGGGGGCCACCGATCGCCTGGGAGAGGCCGCGCACGAAGCCGTCCGAGGTCGCGGGCGCGCTCGGTTCCTCGGGGCGGTCGATGTCCTCTGACCGTTGCGTGCTCATGTCATGGCATCATGCCGTACTCCGGAAGCGACTTCGGTTACGACCTACGCCCAAAATCGTCCGAATCCCTGGAAAGACGAAGCCGGCGCGCACCCTGGACGGATGCGCGCCGGCTGTGGCGTCTTACGCCGGGCGGCTAGTCGCCGCCCTGGGTGGTGGGCAGGTTGGTATTGCCTCCCGCTCCACCGTTGTTGTTGCCGCCGCCGTTGTTGTTACCACCGTTGTTGTTGCCGCCGTTGTTGTTGCCGCCCGGGTTGCCACCGTTGTTGGTGCCCGGGGTGCCGCCGTTGTTGTTGGGCTGGTTGTTGTCACAGCCGAAGATCGCACCCAGCGGGCACTGCTGGTTGGGGTCGGGCTGCTGGACCGGCGGCGGCGGGGGCTCCTGGCCGTTGGCGTACGGGCTGTCGGCGTTGCCGGTCTCGACACGCTTCGGGAAGTCCTCGTTGTCCCACTTCATCGCCTCGGCCGAGGCGTCGAGGAACTTCTTCCAGATCTTGGACGGCGTGCCGGCGCCGAACATGTCCTTCTTGCCGTCCTTGAGCTCGACCTTGTTGCCCTTGCCGCCGACCCAGACCGTGGCCGCCAGCTGGGGGATGCCGCCGGCGAACCAGGTGTCACCACTGCCGCCGTTGAACTCCCAGGTACCACTCTTGGCGATCGACTCGCGGCCGCCCTTGAGGTCGCGCTCGTCGACGTCGACGATCTCCTTCATCACGCCCTGCAGGTTCGACATCTGGGCCTCGTCGAAGACCCGCTTGCCGGCCGCCTTCTGCTTGTTGATGATCGTCACCTTGCCGGTGTCCGAGTCGACCTTGCGCACTTCCTTGATGAAGTGGGTGTTGTTGCGGACACCGCCGTTGACGATCGTGGCGACACCGGTGGCGTGCTCGAGCGGCACGACGCGGTACTGACCGAACGCGACCTCGTTGTCGAAGTTCTTCTTCCAGGTGGTCGCGTCGGTCTTGGTCAGGTCGACCATCGGGCCCTTGTCCGGGAACATGTGCTCGACACCGGCGTCCACGGCGGCCTGGATGACCTTCTCACGGCCGATGCCGTCGGCGATCCAGTAGAAGGGGAAGTTGTACGACTTGATCGTCGCGAACTCGAGATCGCAGTACTTGATCTTGCCCTTACAGACCGCCGAGTCTTCCGCGCCGGCGTTGCTGATCTTCTTGCCGTTCGGCCGCAGCTTCGTGCCGTCCCAGGTCGTCTTGAAGGAGATGTCCTCCTTCAGCGCGGCCGCCAGTGTGTAGAGCTTGAACGTCGAACCCGGCGACTGGCCACCCGTGATCTTGAGGGTCTGGCCGTCCATGTAGCCGCCGTAGTCCAGGCCGTTCGCGTCGTCACCGGCGTAGTAGCCGAGGACCGCACCGGTCTTGGGGTCGATACCGATCACCGCCGCCTGGTACGTGGCGGGCTTGGAGTTCATCGGCGACGTCTCGCTCTTGCGCGAGCCGGCCTCCTCGGCCGCCTTCTGCACCGCGGGGTTGATCGTCGTGGTGACGGTCAGGCCACCCTTGTCGAACTCCTGCTGGCTGATGCCCATCTCGGCCAGCTCGGCGCGGACGTGGCGCATGACCACACCGACCGGTCCCGAGGTGGCTGTGCTGGAGCCGGCCTTGGCGATCGGCTTCACCTTCGGGTACTTCCGGGCGTCGTACTCCGCTTGAGTGATCCACTTCATCTCAAGCATGTTCTTCATCGTGTACTCCCACCGGTCCTTGGCGGCGGTGAGGTTGTAGTTTGGGTCGTAGCCCTTGTGCCCGTTGCCGGGCTCCGGCTCCGGCTGCTTGATGATCGAGGCGAGCACCGCGGCCTCGGACGCCGTGATGGCGTTCTTCTGGCCGGCCGGCGTCTTGACCGACTTGCCGAAGTAGCCCTGCGCCGCGGCCTCGATGCCGTACCTGCCCTCACCCAGATAGATGTAGTTCAGGTACATGCCCATGATCTGGTCTTTGTTGTACTGGCTCTCCAGCTTGCGGGCGATCACGGCCTCGCGCAGCTTGCGGTTGATGCTGATCGCCTTCAGGTCGGCGGCGTGCCGCGCGTACTGCTGGGTGATCGTCGACGCGCCCTGCGTCGCCCCGCCGGTGAAGTTGTTCCAGGCGGCGCGGACGATGCCCTTCATGTCGATGCCGTGGTGGCTGTAGAAGTTCTTGTCCTCGGCCGCGGCGACCGCGTGCTCGACGACCTTGTTGATGTCCTTCTCCGGCACGACCGTACGGTTCTGCTCGCCGAGCTTGGCGATCGTCTGACCCGTCGAGTACTTGATGACGTTGGACTGCTCCTCGGACACCGGCGGCGGCAGGTCGACGTCGTCGAAGAAGTACGTGCCGCCGACGACGCCGGCGCCGAGCAGGATGACCATGACGGCGGCCGCAGCGGTCAGGATGTTGGTGCGGCGGCGGCGCTTGGCCGCCTTCGACTTGTCCTTGCCGCGACCGGAGCGTCCGCCACCGCCGATGGCGCCCTCGTCGCCGGGCGGCGTGCTGACCGGGCGGACCGCGGCGCGGGCCGAGGCGCCGGCCGCGCCGACCCGGGCCGACCCGACCGAGGCGCTGCCGACGGACGCGCTGCCGACCGAGGCCCGGCCCGGAGTGGCCGAGCCCACCGAAGCGCTCCCCACCGAGGCGCGGCCGGGTGTGGCCGAGCCCACCGAGGCGCTGCCGGCCACCGAGGCACGGCCCGGTGTGGCCGAGCCCACCGAGGCGCTGCCACCGACGGACGCGCGCCCTCCGGCACCGCGCCGGTAGGCGTCCGGCGCCGGCCGGGCCGAGGCCGAGTACGAAGAGGACTGGTCGTCGTCAGGCGTGGAGCTCGCGGACCCGGGCACCCGGGCCCGGGCGCGCGAAGACTGCGGATCGCCGTACGAGTTCATTCGGTCACACCTCGGTCGCGGGGGCGCAGACAAAAGGAGCCCTGGAGGGGCCCCCTGTGTCTGCGCCACGAGCGGACGATATGGGCTGCGTACCGGCAGCCGCCCTGTCGGATGTCGTGAATGACCGAACATGGCGCTGGATGCGCGGTTCGGTCGGGGTCGTGCTCACGGTAGCCGGATCGAGCCACATCATCAGCGGCCGTCCCAGCGGGGGAACGACGACGCCGAATCGCGGTGGCGGCCCGCGGTGGCCGAGGCCGCCATGGCCTCGACCTGATCAAGCTCGTCGGCGGTGAGCGCGTCCCGGCCCAGGAGGTACTGCTGGGTCAGGTGATTCCACGCGCAGGACTGGCACACCTCCACGACGAACACTTGGAACTCACGCAGCGTCATCGCCAGGACCGGCAGCTCCGCGAGCTTGCGGGCCTGGCCGGCGGACTGCTTGAGCTCATCGCCGTAGATGTAGTGCACGAGGGTCAGATTGTCGCGGCGGCAGATCGGGCAGCGGTCTTCGGTCGGCTCGCCATGGAATCGAGCAGCGCTTTTCAGGTACGGCGAGGCATCGCACACCTCGAGCGTCCCGATCTTGCCGTTGTGCACGTCACGCAGCACTGCCCGCTTCTGTAGCGAGTAGTCCACCACCTGCCGCTGCGTGCGCATGGCGAAGAGAGTACGCGGTCCGAGGGCGAGCGGCGATATCCATCACGGAGCGTGGCGTGGCGGTGGCGCAGTCATGAACAGCTTGCACAGTTTTGCCGACGGATCTACGGTAGCGATGTATCGGGCCGATACATCGAGGCACAGACAAGGGGGGACGATGCTGGAGTTGGCGATCCTCGGCCTTCTTCAGGAGACCCCCATGCACGGCTACGAGCTCCGCAAGGAGCTCGCGACCAAGCTCGGCACGATCCGCGCCGCGATCAGCTACGGCACCCTCTACCCGACGCTCAAGCGCCTGCAGACAGCCGGCTTCATCACCGAATCGGCCTCCGATCCGTCGATGATCCCCCCGATGACCAGCAAACGGGGCCGCGTTGTTTACAAGATCACTGCGGACGGCAAGGAGCGGTTCGCCGACCTTCTGGCCCAGGCCGGCCCCGAGACGTACGACGACGCGGGCTTCGGTGTCCACTTCGCGTTCTTCTCACGGACCGATCGCGCCACCCGGCTGCGGATCCTCGAGGGTCGCCGCCGCCGGATCGAGGAGCGCCGGGAGGGCCTGCGGGACGTGCTGTCACGTGCCGCCGGCCGGCTCGACGCGTACACCCTGGAACTGCAACGTCACGGACTGGACGCCTGCGAGCGCGAGGTCCGGTGGCTGGAGGAGCTCATCACCAACGAGCGCTCCGGCCGCGCCCCGGCGGCCTCCGCCGGGACCTTCGACCTGCCCGCCGAACCGCTACAAGAGCGAGCGGCCGGGGAGTCACCCCAAGAACAACCGCGTCCGCATCAGGACCGGCCGTGATGAACAAGGAGGCAAACGCGATGGGCTCCGTCCGCGTCGCCATCGTCGGTGTGGGTAACTGCGCCTCGTCCCTCGTGCAGGGCGTGGAGTACTACAAGAACGCCGACCCCAACGACCGCGTCCCGGGTCTCATGCACGTGACCTTCGGCGACTACCACGTTTCCGACGTGGAGTTCGTCGCGGCGTTCGATGTGGACGCCAAGAAGGTCGGCATGGACCTCTCCGACGCGATCAACGCCAGTGAGAACAACACCATCAAGCTGACCGACGTGCCGCCGACCGGCGTCAGCGTCCAGCGTGGACCAACCTTCGACGGTCTGGGCACCTACTACCGCGAGATCATCGAGGAGTCCTCGGTCGAGGCCGTCGACGTCGTCCAGGCGCTCAAGGACGCGCAGGTCGACGTGGTCGTCTCCTACCTGCCGGTCGGCTCCGAGCAGGCCGACAAGTTCTACGCCCAGGCCGCGATCGACGCCGGCTGCGCCTTCGTCAACGCGCTGCCCGTCTTCATCGCCTCCAACCCGGAGTGGGCGCAGAAGTTCACCGACGCCGGTCTCCCGATCGTCGGCGACGACATCAAGAGCCAGGTCGGCGCCACGATCGTGCACCGCGCCCTGGCCAAGCTGTTCGAGGACCGCGGGGTCGAGCTGCTGCGCACGTACCAGCTCAACTTCGGCGGCAACATGGACTTCATGAACATGCTGGAGCGCAACCGCCTGGTCTCGAAGAAGATCTCGAAGACCCAGTCGGTCACCAGCCAGATCCCGCACGAGATGGTCAAGAGCGACGTGCACATCGGCCCGTCGGACCACGTGCCGTGGCTCGACGACCGCAAGTGGGCGTACATCCGCCTCGAGGGCCGCTCGTTCGGTGACACCCCGCTCAACGCCGAGCTCAAGCTCGAAGTGTGGGACTCCCCGAACTCGGCCGGCGTGATCATCGACGCCGTCCGCGCCGCGAAGATCGCCAAGGACCGCGGCATCGGCGGCCCGATCCTCTCGGCCTCGTCCTACTTCATGAAGTCCCCGCCGGTCCAGTACAACGACCACGACGCCAAGGAGGCCGTCGAGGCCTTCATCCGCGGCGACATCGAGCGCTGACCAGCGACCCCAGCGAGTAGCTGAAAAGGCCGGCCCTTCCGGGGCCGGCCTTTCTGCACTTCAGGACCAGGCGCGGGCCAGGGCGACCCGGGCTTCGAGCTCGAGGAGCTTCCGTTTGCGGTCGAGGCCGCCGCCGAAGCCGACCATCTTGTTGTTGGCCCCGACGACGCGGTGGCAGGGGACGATGACCGGGATCGGGTTGTGGTTGCAGGCCGTCCCGACGGCGCGGGCGGCGCCGGGGTCGCCGAGGGCGGTGGCGATCGCGCCGTAGGTGATCATCTCGCCGTACGGGATTGCGGCGATCTCGGCCCAGACGGCGCGCTCGAACTCGGAGCCGCCGCGCGCCTCGAACGGCACGGTGAAGTCGGTCAGCTCGCCGGCGAAATACGCCCGCAGCTCGGACAGGGCCGGATGGTCGCCGGCCGGGCCCGGTCGCGCCCCGAAGCGGACGTTGACGACCGTGTCGCCCTCGACCACGACGCCGAGCGGCCCGATCGGCGAGTCGATGACGTGCATGGCCTCATTCTGCGCCCGGGGTACGACAACTTCGAAAATCCATGCAAGCCTTTCCCGCCCGCGGGCGTCATACACGGGGGAGGTGGCGCGTGCAGCAGTCGCTGGAAGCGGAGTTCACCGCGTTCGTCGCGGAACGGGGGCAGGTGCTGCTCCGGATCGCGCATGCGCTGACAGGGGATCGCCGCACCGCGGAGGACCTGGTGCAAGGGGCGCTCGCGAAGGCGTACGCCCGCTGGCCGCGCATCCACGGGGATGCCGAGGCCTATGTGCGGCGGATCATCTACAACGACCGGGTCTCCGGCTGGCGGCGTACCGGGCACGGGCGGGAGGTCCCGATGGCCGAGGTGCCGGACCGGCCCGATCGGGAACACGACGTGACCGAGCGGCTCGCCCTGCGCGAGGCGCTGCTGAGCCTGCCCGCGCGGCAGCGGGCGGTGCTGGTCCTGCGCTACCTGGAGGACCGCACCGTCGAGGAGACGGCCGAGGTGCTGGGCTGCCGGCCCGGGACGGTGGCCAGTCAGACCTCGCGGGCGCTGGCCAAGTTGCGGGAGAAGAGCACGTGGCGACTGGAGGCCTCGCGATGACCCTGGAGGAAGACGTGCGCGCCACCGTCGGCGATCTCGCGGCCGGGGCGCCGATGGCGGTGGGCCTGGCCGACGCCGCCCGTCGGCAGGGCCGCAAGATCCGCCGACGCCGGCGCGCGGGCGTGGCTGGGGCGACTCTTGCGCTCATAGCGGTGGCCTTCACCCCGTACGTCCTGTGGAAAGACGACAAAGCCCCACCGGTCCCGGTGAGCCCGACCCCCACCCCCACCGCGACCACGACGGCGGTACGCCAGACCACCGCGGCCAAGAACTGGGCCAAAGCGCCTCTGAAATTGCCCGGCGGCGCCATCGTCACCGCGGTGACCAGGAACGACGTCGGCCGGGACCGGAAGGCCGGCCGCACCCTGCAGACCGGCAACGTGGTCCTCGACCGGTCGACCGGGCAGTATGTGGCGCTCAAGAACGACTACTACACGGTGTGGGGCGCGCCCGCGAGGAATCGCGGTGTGGTCAGCGACGGGGCCAGCGGCCTGGGCCTCATCCGGGCCGACGGCAGCATCAAGTGGGTGCGGATCGGCTACACGCTCGATCCGCAGTGGTCGCCCGACGGCACCCGCCTGCTCGCCTCGACGCTGACCGGCTACACGGTGTTCGACGCGGCCACCGGCAAGGCCAGCCGGCACACCGTTCCGGAGGCCATGGCGGCCTGCCCGGACAACTGCTTCTTCACCTGGCTGCCGGACGGCAAGAGCATCGCCCTCGCCCGGCGTGACCTCACCGTCACCCAGTCCGAGGACAAGGCCGACATGGTCGCCGAGGTCGCCGTCTTCGACGTCGCAACCGCCCGGCAGGTACGCACCCTGCCCGTGCCCGGCGTTCCGGTCAGCGGAAACGCCTGGTCGCCGGATGGCCGCCGGGTCCTGCTCGAGACCACCGAGCTGGGTGGTGGGCCGGGACGGCGGGTCGCCGACACGACGACCGGAAAGATCATCAAGCAGATCCCCGAGTCGAACGCGCGCTTCCTGCCCAGCGGTCAGATCCTCGGGCTCACCGACAAACGGGCCACCCTGTACGACGCGAACGGCACGGTCGTCGAGGTGATGACGCTGCCCCGCGACTTCCGGGAGCGCACGGTCAGCGCCGGACTGCCCTAACCGGGCAGGTGCCCGTTGTCGCGGGCCCACTTGTAGAGCTCGGCCTCGGCCTCGTCCCGCGTCAGCGGCCCGTGGTCGAGGCGGAGCTCCTTGAGGTGACGCCACGCCTGGCCCACGACCGGGCCGGGTGGCACGCCGAGCAGCTCCATGATCGCGTTGCCGTCGAGGTCGGGCCGGACCCGGGCCAGGTCCTCCTCGGCGGCGATGCGGGAGATCCGCTCCTCGAGCGCGTCGTAGTCGGCCGCCAGGTTGGCCGCCTTGCGCCGGTTGCGGGTGGTCACGTCGGAGCGGGTGAGCTTGTGCAGGCGCTCGAGCAGCGGACCGGCGTCGGTCACGTAGCGGCGCACCGCCGAATCGGTCCACTCACCCCGGCCGTACCCGTAGAAGCGCAGGTGAAGCCCGACCAGCTCGACCACGTCGGAGGTGATGTCCTTGGGGTATTTCATGGCCTTCATGCGCTGCTTGGTCAGGCGCGCGCCGACCACCTCGTGGTGGTGGAAGCTGACCCGGCCGTCCCGGCCGACGGCCTTGGTGGCCGGCTTGCCGACGTCGTGCATGAGCGCGGCCATCCGCAGCACGAAGTCGGGGCCGTCCTCGCCCTCGAGACGCATCGCGTTCATCACGACGATCAGCGTGTGCTCGTAGACGTCCTTGTGCTGGGCGTGCTCGTCGATCTCGAGCTTCAGCCCGGAGATCTCGGGAATGAAACGGTCGGCCAGGCCGGTGTCGACCAGCAGCCGGATCCCGGCGATGGGGTCGGCGCCGCACATCAGCTTGGTGAACTCGTCCCGGATCCGCTCGGCGGTGATCCGGTCGAGATCGGCGCACATTTCCGACATGGCGGCGATGACCGGCGGATCCACAGTGAACTGCAGCTTGGCCGCGAAACGGGCCGCGCGCAGCATCCGAAGTGGATCATCACCGAAGGACTGCGAGGGCGCGGCCGGGGTCCGGATCCGCTTCAGATCAAGATCCTTCAGGCCGCCGTACGGATCGGTGAACTCATGCCCTGGCAGGGACACCGCCATCGCGTTGATCGTGAAATCGCGCCGTTCGAGGTCCTCGAGCAGCGACGTCCCGTACTCGACCACCGGGTTGCGCGTGACCCCGTCGTACGCCTCGGCCCGGAAGGTCGTGATCTCCAGCCGGAGACCGTCCTTCTGGATGCCGATCGTGCCGAACTCGCGCCCGGTCTCCCAGATCGCGTCGGCCCAGCCCTGCACCACCGCCAGGGTCTGCTCGGGCCGCGCGTCGGTGCAGAAGTCGAGATCGTCACCGAGGCGGCCGAGCAGCGCGTCCCGCACCGACCCGCCGACGAGGTGCAGCTCGTGGCCGGCGGCGTGGAAGCGGCGCCCCAGCTCATCCGCGAGGGGGGACACACGGAGCAACTCGGCGACCGCGTTCTGTTGGGCGGAATTCAACACAGACATGGGATTACCAGGGTATCGGCCTTCAGTCTGTTCAAGGGCGGCGGGTGGGGCGGTCGGATGGGGGTTAGCGGAGCCGGGTGACAGCGGGCAGGATGGTCGGGTGCCCGTATCCGAGGCGCTTCGTCTTCTTGCCACGAACCCCGCGTTCTGGACGGGTGACAGCGCGATTACCGACGACGCCGACCAGCGCGAACTCCGGGTGACCCTTCCAGTCACCGGTGGTTACGCGCTCGTGCTCGATCTCGACCTCGTCACCGGCGAGCGCACCCTGGGCCTGCGTGGCCCCGCCTCCAGCGAGCCGATCCAGCTCGGCGCCGCGCCCGCCGACGGCCCCTTCCCGGCCGCGCTGCGCTGGCCGGAGCTCGATCTCTGCGCCCGGGTGATCGCCTGGGAGGACCCCACGCTGCCGCATCCGGGCCTGGTGGTGGCCCTGTTGTCTCCCTTCGCGCCGGACACCGAGGAGGATCCCGCCGCGACCGCGATGCGCCGCGCCGCCTACCGCTCGCTGCAGCGGGAGGTGGCGCCGGCGGTCTCCGCCGGCCCCGAGCAGACCCCGTTGCCGCTGTTCGCGAGCGACGAGTGGTGGCCGGCCCCGCCGGTCGAGTCGCCCCAGGTCCTCGACGAGGACACGATCACCGCCATGACCAGCCCCGATTGGGCCTTTCGGGAGGTCCGTGGTGGGTCGCGCTTCCCGCGCGAGTCCCTGGCCGATGTCGTACGCCGCGCCGGCGAGCACCTGAAGCTCGTGCCCCACCAGCAGTGGTACGCCGACACGTGGCCCCTGGCCCGGGAAATCCTGGACACAGGTGACCTTCGGCGCATTCCCGCCCTTCTGGCTGCACTGACCGAGGCCGGCTGCGATCATCCGACGGTGCTGGACGCCCTGAGTGAGCCGCTCGTGCCGGCCGAGGCGTGCTGGATGGTGGAGACCCTCGCCGGGGCCGCGCCCGGCACCCTGCTGGGACGACAGTTTTAAGGTACGTACGTGTTGTACGACGGTCGGGAGCGGCATCAGGTGAACAGCGGTCTTTACCGCAGCGCGCACGCGGCGCCGGACGGCCGGCCGCTGCGGCCGGAGGACGGCGTCACGATCATCTCGGTCGAGGAGCAGCTGCCCGGCGCGGCCGCCACCGGCGGTGAGGCGCTGCCCAGCGACGACACGGGCAACACGACCGCGCACAGCGCCATGATGGCGATCGGCAGCTTCGTCAGCCGCATCATCGGCTTCGTCCGCAACGCGCTGATCGGCATCACCCTCGGCGCGGGCATCGGTGACGCGTTCACCAGCGCCCAGTTCCTGCCCGGCCAGATCTACGAGCTGCTGCTGGGCGGCATCCTCTCCAGCGTGCTCATCCCGTTGCTAGTGCGGCGGCGCAAGGCCGACCCGGACGGCGGGCTCGAGTTCACCCGCAAGCTGCTCACCTTCGCGGTCGTGTCGCTCGGCCTCGCCACCGCCATCGTGGTGGTGGCGGCGCCGCTCATCACCGCCATCCAGTCCAGCAGCGACAACACGCCGGCCTACCGCAGCCTGGTCACCCACTTCGCGTACCTCATCCTGCCGATCATCTTCTTCACCGGCCTGTCCGGGCTGATCGCCGCGGTGCTCAACGTGCGCGGGCACTTCGCCGCGCCGACCTGGGCCCCGATCCTCAACAACATCGTCGTGATCGCGGCCTGCGGCGTGTTCATCGGCGCCTTCGGCACGGCCAAGGGCCTGCAGCCCGAGGACATGACGCCGGCGCGGATCGCCGTCATGGGCGGCGGCATGCTGCTCGGCATGGTGGTCCAGGCGGTCGGTCTGCTGCCGGCGCTGCGCAAGGTCGGCTTCAGCTGGAAGTGGCGCTGGGATCCCCGGTCGCTGGGGCTCGGCGAGATCGGCCGGCTGGCCGGCTGGATGCTCTGCTACGTCGCGGCCAACCAGATCGCCGTCTTCGTCGTCGTCCGCATCCTCAACCGGGTCGCCGGCCAGGACAGCGCCAGCGTGCTCGCCTTCAACAACGTCTTCCTGTTGCTCACCATGGCGCACGGCATCATCGGCGTCTCGGTGATGACGGCGCTGCTGCCCAAGATGAGCGCCGCCGCCGCCGACGGCCGGTACGCGGAGGTGAGCGCCGACCTGAGCCGGGCCATCCGGCTCGTGGTCACCGCGCTGGCGCCGATCGCGGTCATCTACGGCGTGCTCGGCGCCCCGATCGCGGTCACCCTCTTCCAGGGCGGCGCCTACGACAACGGCGACGCGCTGGCCACCGGAACGGTGCTCGTCGTGGCCGCGTTCGCGGTGCTGCCGTTCTCGATCAGCCAGCTCTGCACCTACACCTTCTATTCTCTGCAGGGCAACAAGACCGCCGCCCTGATCAACCTGCCCGTGGTGGCCGTCCGCATCGCCGCCTATCTGGTGCTGGCGGCGGTCCTGGACAGTTCGCTGTCGGCGGCCGGGATGACGGCCGGCAACGGCATCTCGTACGCGGTCTCGGCGCTGATCTCCATCGCGATCCTGCGCCGCCGGATCGGCCGGCTCAATCTCGGCTCGCTCGCGGCCGGCCTTGTCAAGATCATCGTGGCCGCGGCCATCGCCGCCGCCCTCGGCCTGCTCGTGGTGCACTTCCTGCCTGGCGCCGGCTCGCCGTCGGGCCGGGGGGAGGCGCTGATCCAGCTGGCCGCCGGCGGCGCGGTGATCCTCGTGGGCTATCTCGGTGCGGCAACGATGTTGCGCGTGGCCGAGGTGAATCAAGTTGTCGGCATGGTCCGCCGCAAGATCGGCCGCTGAGTCGAGACGGTTCTCTAGCTGCGGCTTTTCCACCTAACGGCGCGGACGATCATCTACAAAGCCGGGCATTTCGCGGTGCCGCGCCGGGGGGACGACCTGCCGCGGCATGGCCCCGGGCGGGTATGGTCGGTGTCGGCATGTGCTCTTCGCACGCCACGTTTCACAAGCCAAGCCAGCACAAGCCAGCACAGCCATACCAAGCCAGCACAGCCACACCAAGCCAGCACAGCCACTTGCGCCCAGCACGGTCCGTGCGTGGAGCACTGAGGAGGACGGGTGACCCAGGTCGGCGAAGGCCATGAGACCGCGGCCGATGCGGACGGGCCGGTCATGACCTTTGGTGCCCCCGCTGCCGGAGAGGTCCTGGCCGAGCGTTACCGCCTCGAGGAGCACGTCAACAACGACAGCGCCGGCCGGCAGGTGTGGCGCGGCATCGACGTCATCCTCCGGCGCCCGGTCGCGGTCGTGCTGCGTTACCCGGGCGGCGACTCCGCCTCCGAGATGCTGCAGGCCGCGGTCGACGCGAGCCGCGTGATACACCCCAGCCTGGTCGGTGTCTACGACGCGATCGACGAGGGCACCCGGTCGTACGTGGTGCGCGAGTGGGTCGACGGCGAGTCGCTGCGCGAGCTGGTCGCCACCGAGGGCCCACTCGACCCCGGTCGCGCCACCACGATCGCCCACGCGATCGCCGACGCGCTGACCGCTGTGCACGCCACCGGCATGGTCCACGGCAACGTGCATCCCGGCACCGTGCTGATCGGTGACGACGGCCGGGTGGTCCTGGCCGACGCCCGCGCCGACTCGGCCGACGACATCGAGACCGACGTCCGCTCGATCGGCGGCATTCTCTACTTCGCGCTCACCGGCCACTGGCCGCGCACCGAGGTCCGCGACTCCACGCTGCCCGACGCCAACCGGGACGCCAGTGGCAACCCGGCCGCGCCGCGCCAGCTCCGCCCCGGCGTCCCGGCCTACCTCGACGACCTGACGATGGATCTGCTCGACCGCCGCGTGGCCGCCCCCGAGGCGGACGCGCTGACCGCCGAGCTGTCCCGGCTCGACGCCGCCGAGGACGAGTACGAGGACGTCGGCCCCCTGCGTTTCGCGCAGAGCACGACCAGCGAGCCCACCCGCAGCACCCCCAAGATCGTCCTCGGGGTGGCCGCGCTCGTGGTCATCGCCGTGATCGGCCTGGTCTTCGGCATCCGCGCGATCACCTCGTCGAGCGACCCCAACCCGTCGAACACCACACAGGCCAACGCGGGCGCCGACAACAGCACGGCGAACAACGAGCAACCCCCGGCCCCGACGCCGAAGAAGATCGCCCTCACCGGTGACATGGTGCGCATCGTCGACCCGCCGGACGGCGACCGCGAGGACACCGGCCAGGCGAAGTACACGGTGGACAACGACCCCGACACGGCCTGGACGACCCAGCGCTTCAAGCAGGCCAACTTCGGCAACCGCAAGCCCGGCATGGGTGTCCTGATCAACCTCGGCACGCCGCGCTTGCTCTCCGAGATCGAGGTCGAGTTGTCGCAGTCGGGCGTCACGATGGACATCCGCGCCGGCACGAGCGACCCGGGTGACAGCTCCGAGGGCGACGCCAAGATCATGCAGACGTACAAGCGTCTCGGCGACGGCGACACCACGACCGACGGCACCCGCGAGATCTTCTCGCCGTTCGACCCCAACACCAAATATCAGTACGTCCTGGTCTTCCTGACCAGTCTGCCCAAGGCCGAAGAGGGCGGCGGCTACAAGGTCAGCGTCAACAAGATCGAGGTGTCGGGCTACTGAGCGGGTCCCGCCGCCGGGCGCGATCCGGTTAGATTGCTCCCGTGACTTCCGGGGACGGTGCGAGCGACGCCGACCTGCTCCGTGCTCATGTCGAGGGCGACAAGCAGGCGTTCGGTGAGCTGGTGCGCCGCCACCGGGACAGGCTGTGGGCGGTCGCCCTGCGCACGATCGGCGACCGCGAGGAGGCCGCCGACGCGGTGCAGGACGCTCTGCTGTCGGCCCATCGCAACGCCGCCCGGTTCCGCGGTGACTCGGCGGTCACGACCTGGCTGCACCGCATCGTGGTGAACGCCTGCCTCGACCGGATCCGCCGCCGCCAGGCCCACCCGACGGTGCCGATGCCCGACGGCAGCCGTTCCGACGACCGGCCGTCCGGTGTGGAGCCGGCCGCCCCCGTCCAGGACCACGAGACGGCCCTGCTGGTCCGTGAGGCGCTCGCCGCCCTGCCGGTCGACCAGCGGGCCGCCATCGTCCTGGTCGACGTGCAGGGCTACCCGGTGGCCGAGGCGGCCGAGATCCTCGGGGTGGCGGTCGGCACGATCAAGAGCCGGTGCGCCCGCGGGCGAGCCAAGATGGCCTTGGCGCTGGGAGACGTCGTTCAACCCGCGGCTCAACCCGCGCGGGGAGACGTCGCTCACCCCACGCCGGGGAACCAGGAGGCGTCCACATCCGTCCCATCGGGACCGGCGGCGGATCGGAGGGACCAGAGGTGACCGGGGCCGACTTCAGCGGGGTCGACATCGACCTGCTGGCGGACTACATCGGCGGCGCGCTCGAGGGCACGCCGGACGAGTCCGTGGTGGCTGCCCGGATAGCCGACGACCCGCGGTGGCACGCCGCCTACGAGACCCTCGGCGGCCGGATGGCGATGGTCGGCGCCGAGCTGGGCCGCTTGGCCCCCGAGCCCATGCCGGCCGACCTGGCCGCCCGGCTGGACGACGCGTTCAGCGCCCCGCCGCGCCTCGAACTGGTGCACGACGCCGCTCCTGTGTCCCGGCGGAGGCAGCGGCGCTGGGTGACCCCGATCGCCATCGCCGCCGGAGTTGTCGCCTTTGTCGGTTTCGGTCTGGACTATCTGGCCGGCCGGACCGATTCGAACGACCAGGGGACCAGCAGCGCCGCCGGCGTGGCCGAGCAGTCGACGGCCGCCCCGCAGATCCTCTCGACCGGCACCGACTACACCCGTTCGACCCTCACCGCGGAGCCGGTGCAGCCCCTCACCGCGGCCACCACGCCCGATGAGCCGCTCTCGGCGCAGAAGAACGGCGACCGTAGCGCCGCCACCCTGCCCGAGTTGTCCCGCCTCATGCCCCCCGAGGCGCTCCAGGAGTGCCTCGACGCGATCCAGCAGGAGAACGCCGGCGGCCCCCTCTCGGTCGAGTCGGTCGACTACGCCCGGTTCGACGGCGCCCCGGCCGTCATCGTCCGTTTCACCGCGGCCAACGGCCTGTGGGCCTGGGCGAGCGGCCCGGCCTGCGGCACGCTCGCCGGCGACGCGGACACCCTGGCCAAACTCCCGGTACGCTGATCAGCCCCGGGTGAGGTCGGACACGGCCGGTGGGCGGGAATGGTGTGTGCCTAGCATGGCGTTCTAGCGTGCAGTGTCGCCGAGCGGGCATTTCCCGTAGGCGCTGAGCAGACTGAGGAGTCGGCAGTGGACGAGGTCCGTAATCTGATCATCATCGGTTCGGGGCCCTCCGGCTACACCGCGGCGCTGTACGCGGCCCGCGCCAACCTCAAGCCGCTCGTGATCGAGGGGGTGCAGTCCGGTGGTGCGCTGATGACGACCACCGAGGTGGAGAACTTCCCCGGTTTCCGCGAGGGCATCATGGGCCCCGAGCTCATGGACAACATGCGCGCCCAGGCCGAGAGGTTCGGCGCCGAGTTCATCACCGACGACGTCACCCGGGTCGAGCTGACCGACAAGCCGACCGAGGCCGGCACCGAGGGCCTGAAGACGGTCTGGGTGGGCGACAAGGAGTACTTCGCCCGCGCTGTGATTCTTTCCACTGGTTCCGCCTGGCGGCCCCTCGGCGTTCCCGGCGAGCAGGAGCTGCTCGGCCACGGCGTCTCGTCCTGTGCGACCTGTGACGGCTTCTTCTTCCGCAACCAGCACATCGTGGTGGTCGGCGGTGGCGACTCGGCGATGGAGGAGGCGACCTTCCTCACCCGGTTCGCCGAGACGGTGACGATCGTGCACCGCCGCGATTCGTTCCGGGCCAGCAAGGTCATGCAGCTCCGCGCCCTGAACAACCCCAAGATCAAGGTCGAGTGGAACTCGAAGGTCGAAGAGATCCTCGGCGAGGACGGAAAGGTCAACGGCGTCCGCCTCCAGAACGTCGAGACCGGCGAGTCCAAGGTCCTCGACGTCACCGGCGTCTTCGTCGCGATCGGCCACGACCCGCGCAGCGAGCTGTTCAAGGGCCAGGTCGAGCTGGACGACGAGGGCTACGTCAAGGTCGACGCCCCGTCGACCCGGACCAACGTCCAGGGCGTCTTCGCCGCCGGCGACCTCGTCGACCACACCTATCGTCAGGCCATCACGGCCTCCGGCACGGGCTGCGCCGCGGCCCTGGACGCCGAGCGCTTCATCGCGTCATTCGTAGAGCTGTAAGACCGGGAGGGTCGAAGTGGGAGCAGGCAAGGCGATCAGCGACGCCACGTTCGTGAGCGACGTGCTGCAGTCGGACACACCGGTACTGGTCGACTTCTGGGCGGAGTGGTGCGCGCCCTGCAAGAAGGTCGACCCGCTGCTGAACGAGATCGCCACCGAGATGGGCGACAAGGTCCGGATCGTCAGCATCAACATCGACGAGAACCCGGAGACGACGCGCGCGTACCGGGTGATGTCGGTGCCGACGCTGACCATCTTCAAGGGCGGCGAGGCCGTGAACTCGGTGACCGGCGCCAAGCCCAAGAGCGCCCTGGTCAACTTCATCGAGTCAGCCCTCTGAGTCGCTGATTCGTGCCCCGCGTCCCTCGTGGACGCGGGGCACGGGCGTGCCAGGGGTACTCTCCTCAGAGTTTGTTCTTCGTACTAGGGAGTCGCTCGTGCGTTCCATCCGGCGTGGAGACAGCGGCCCGGCCGTTGCCGAGATCCGATCGATCCTTCTCGGGCTGGAGCTGCTGACGACGGCGTCGGACGTGTTCGACGACGAGATGGACCAGGCGGTCCGGGCCTTCCAGCAGGGTCGCGGCCTCGGCGTCGACGGCCTGGTGGGCGACGAGACATGGGGCGCGCTCGACGCCGCCCGCTGGCGGCTCGGCGCGCGCACCCTGTTCCACTCGGTGCCCGATCCGCTGGTCGGCGAGGACGTACGCACCCTGCAGGAGCGGATGCTCGAGATGGGCTTCGACGCCGGCCGCGCCGACTCCATCTACGGCGCCCGCACGGCCCGCGCGGTGGCCCAGTTCCAGCGTGAGGTCGGCCTCACCCCGGACGGCTCCTGCGGCCCGCAGACCATCAAGGCGCTGCGCCGGCTCGGCCGCAAGGTCGTCGGCGGCCGCCCGCAGTGGCTGCGCGAGGCCGAGGCGTTCCGTCAGGCCGGCACCAACCTGGTCGGCAAGACGATCGTGATCGACCCCGGCCACGGCGGCGGCGACGACACCGGCGTGGTCGTGCCGGACGGCCCGCTGCGCTGGTCCGAGGCCGACCTCGTCTTCGACCTGGCCGCCCGCCTGGAGGGCCGGCTCGCCGCGGCCGGCATGCGGGTGCACCTGACCCGCGGCCCGCATCCCACCGAACCGATGAGCGGCGCCGAGCGGGCCGCCCTGGCCAACAGCCTCGGCGCCGACCTGCTGATCTCGCTGCACCTCGACGGGCACGACAACGAGGCGGCCGACGGCGTCGCCGCGTACCACTACGGCACCGGCAGCGGCCTCAGTTCGACCGTGGGGGAGCGGCTGGCCAACCTGGTGCAGCGCGAGATCGTCGTCCGCACCGGGATGCGCGACTGCCACATCCACGCCAAGACGTGGGAGCTGCTGCGCCTGACCCGCATGCCGGCCGTGCGCGTCGACCTCGGCTACCTCACCTCGCCGGCCGACCGCGACCGGCTGGTCAACCCGCTGTTCCGCGAGCAGATCGTCGAGGCGATCCTGGCCGCCGTCCAGCGCATGTACTTCCCGGTCGAGCGCGACGTGCCGACCGGCTCGATCGACGTGCGCCAGCTGCGCCTGGCCCTGTCGAACCGGGGCTAGTTCTCGACCGTGCGCGTTGCTGTGGCCGGGCGGACCGGCCGCAGCAGCGTCTCGGGGCTCATCGAGCCCAGCAGCTTCTCCAGCGCGTATTCGACGTCGGACTTCCACGACAGGGCCGTACGCAGCTCGAGCCGCAGCCGCGGGAAACGCGGATGCGGGCGTACGGTCTTGAAGCCCACCGACAGGAAGAAGTCGACCGGGGCGACACAGCCGGTCTGCTTCTCGTCGTCGGCCTCGCCGAACTTCGCATCGCCGAACGCCTCGATCGCCTTGACCCCACGCTTGGTGAGATCACGGGCCACGCCCTGCACCAGCATGCGCCCCAGCCCGCCACCGGCGAACGCGGCCACCACGTGCGCCGTCATCAGCAGCGCCGCGTCGGCGCTCACGGGCGAGGTCGGAAAGGCCATCGAACGGGGGACGTACGCCGGTGGGGCGTACATCACAAAACCGGCCGGCATGCCGTCGACGTAGGCGAGTTTTCCGCAGGAGCCCCACTCGAGCAGCGTCTGCGAAACCCACGCCTCCTTCTCCAGCCCCGGATCACCGGATGCGCACGCGCGCTCGGCGGAAACCGGGTCCAGCTCCCAGAAAACGCACTGCCGGCACGGCCTCGGCAGATCCTCGAGTGTGTCCAGAGTGAGGTTGACCAGGCGTCGCGACACAGTCGTCCCCCTTGAACTCCGAGCCCCGATGGGGATCCTACGCCGCAATAGCGATGAACGGGACCAGTTGGGCAGCCTGGCCGGTCAACCGAGGGCCCGCGGTGGCGGGCCCGACTACCATCCTTCAGCGAGGCCTGTTCTCTTCTAGCGAGGTGAGAGCCGCATGACCGGCACTACCCAGGACGACTACACCGATCGCTATGCGCGCCGAGTGCGTGGCATGACCACATCGGAGATCCGCGCACTTTTCGCCGTGGCCAGTCGTCCCGAGGTCGTGTCGCTCGCCGGCGGCTCGCCCTACATCGCCGCCCTGCCGCTCGACGCGGTGGGGGAGATGCTCAACCAGCTCGCCGCCGACCAGGGCGCCACCAGCCTGCAGTACGGCATCGGCCAGGGCACGATCGAGCTGCGCGAGCGCATCTGCGAGGTCATGGCGCTCTCCGGCATCACCGGCGCGTCCCCCGACGACGTCGTGGTCACCGTCGGCGGCCAGCAGGCGCTCGACCTGCTCGCCCGCCTCTTCCTGGACCCGGGCGACGTGGTGCTCGCCGAGGGGCCGAGCTACGTCGGCGCACTCGGTGTCTTCCAGGCCGCCCAGGCACAGGTCAAGCACGTGCCGATGGACGACGAGGGCCTCATCCCGGCCGCCCTCGAGGAGGCGATCGCCGAGATCGAGCGCTCCGGCCGCAAGGCGAAGTTCCTCTACACGATTCCGACGTTCCAGAACCCGGCCGGCGTCACCCTCACCGACGAGCGGCGCGAGCAGGTGCTCGACATCTGCGAGCGCGCCGGCCTGCTGGTGGTCGAGGACGACCCGTACGGCATGTTGTCCTTCGAGGGCGACGCGCCGCGGCCGCTGCGGGCCCGCCGGCGTGAGGGGGTTTTCTACGTCAGCACGTTCTCCAAGACGTTCGCGCCCGGCCTGCGCGTCGGCTGGATCCTGGCGCCCCACGCCGTGCGCGAGAAACTCGTCATGATGAGCGAGGCCAACGTGTTGTGCCCGAGCGCGTTCGCGCAGGGCGCGGTGACGCAATACCTGTCGACGATGCCGTGGCGCGAGCAGATCAAGGTCTACCGCGAGATCTACCGCGAACGCCGCGACGCCCTGCTCGGCGCGCTGCGCGACCTGATGCCGGCCGGCACTTCCTGGACCCATCCCACCGGCGGCCTGTTCGTGTGGGCCACCCTGCCCGACGGCCTCGACTCCAAAGCGATGATGCCGCGCGCGATCGCGGCCCGCGTCGCGTACGTGCCCGGCACCGGCTTCTACGCCGACGGCACCGGCCGCAGCAACATGCGCCTCAACTTCTCGTACTCCTCGCCCGAGCGCATCCGCGAGGGCATCCGCCGCCTCTCCGGCGTCATGGAGCAGGAGCTCGCGATGCGCGCGGTCTTCGGTCCCGCGGCCGCGCAGCCCCACCGCCGCCGCGGCACGGCCGCCGCGGACGCCCCCGGCCCCGACTTGGCATGATCTCCTCATGGTTACCGGTGACGATGTGCGCGTGATGGTTCTGGCCGGCGGCCTCTCCTACGAACGGGACGTGTCGCTGCGCTCGGGCCGCCGCGCCGTGGACGCCCTGCGCGACGTCGGCATCCAAGCCGAGCTGCGCGACGCCGACGTGGCGCTGCTGCCCTCCCTCCAGGAGGACCCGCCCGACGCGGTGGTGATCGCCCTGCACGGCGCCACCGGCGAGGACGGCTCCCTGCGGGGCGTGCTCGACCTCTGCGGCGTCCCGTACGTCGGCTGCGACGCCCGCGCCTCCCGCCTCGCCTGGGACAAGCCGTCGGCCAAATCAATGCTGCGCGAAGCCGGCATCCCCACCCCCGACTGGGTGGCGCTCCCGCACGACCGCTTCTCCGAGCTGGGCGCGGTGGCGGTCCTCGACCGCATCGTCGACCGCCTGGGCCTCCCGCTGATGGTCAAGCCAGCACAAGGCGGCTCCGGCCTCGGCGCCGCCGTGGTCCGCGAGGACAGCGCCCTGCCCGGCGCGATGGTCGGCTGCTTCGCCTACGACTCGACCGCACTCGTCGAGAAGTTCATCCCCGGCAAGGACGTGGCCGTCTCCATCGTCGACCTCGGCTCCGGCCCGCAGGCCCTGCCCACCGTCGAGATCGTCCCCCGCGACGGCGTGTACGACTACGCGGCCCGCTACACCGCCGGCCTCACCACCTGGCACGCCCCCGCCCGCCTACCCGAGTCGACGGCCGCCCTGGTCGCCGACACGGCGCTGGCCGCCCACAAGGCCCTCGGCCTGCGCGACCTCTCCCGCGTCGACCTCATCGTCCCCGACGACGGCGCCCCGCAGGTCCTGGGCATCAACGTCTCACCCGGCATGACCGAGACGTCCCTGCTCCCCTTGGCCGTCCAGGCCGCCGGCCTGGACCTGGGTCACATCCTGGCCACCCTCGTGAAACGAGCCGTCGCCCGCGCCACCGCCTGACCCTTCAGGACTCCAGCCGTACGCCCCAGCGGCCAGCCCACGCCCCAACCGCGCTGGCCGCCGCCGGCCCCGAGCGCACCAGAGCCCCGAGATGCCTGCCACAACCATCCGCCGCGCTCGAGCCGCACGAGGTTCCACCAGCGACCGCTGTCCGACCCAGCCCGGCCACACCGAACGGAATGTGGTCACGGTGCCGACACCATCACCGCGCCGCTGGCGACCGGCATCCGGCTCACCAATGACGCCACCCGCCGCAGCCGGCTTACTGAGCCGACCGCCGTTCCTTCTCCTGACCGAGCCTCGGCACTACGAGCCGGCCCGTTTGGCGTTCTTAATAGGCCCACCTCCATTGGCATCGCATGCTGGTCCATTCCCACTTGCCAACGCCCACTACCGCAGCACCGCGCGTGCTGCCGCCACTGTGCGCCCGCCGCATTGTGTGATTCGGCTGCCGCCCCACGGCTCATGCCGGCACGCCCCCGTGCGCCCGAAGCCACTACCCCAAGACGCGGTGCGGGGTCCGTTCGTCGGGGTCCCGAGAGCAACCCGACCCGGGCGATCGTCCCACGTAAGCCGAACCCCGGCGCCTTGGTCTCCCCGCACAGCCTTGATGCCGACTGGCTGAACCGCGCAACCGCGCAGGGCCGGCCGACCTTCTGGGTGTTCCTAAGACGCCTTCACAGTGCCGCGTTGGTCCTTCAGGCCCGCCCTGCTCACCGTTCGGCTCTGTGGCACCAAACCGGCCGCGTAGGGAAGCACCTAAGCCGTTGCCGAGCATTGCTCATCCTCACCGCATGTTTCACGGGAAACAATGGTGGCGGCATCCGCCCCACCCACGTGGGGGCTATGTCGACTGCGATGAGCTATGGGCGCGGTTCGAGCCGCGGTCGTCGCCGCCTGACCGCCCGCCACCGGGCCGCTCGGCCACCCGGGTCGCTCGGCCACCCGGGCCGCTCGGCCACCCGGGCCGCTCGGCCACCGGGTCGCCTGTCCGCTCGGCCACCTGACCGCCTGTCCGCTCGGCCACGCGGCGGTGAAGGTGCGCACGCTCATGCTGGCGCTGACCGCCTGTCCGCTCGGCCGTCTGACCGCCTGACAGCTCGGCCGTCTGACCGCCTGACAGCTCGGCCGTCTGACCGCCTGACAGCTCGGCCGTTTGACCGTCTGACAGCTCGGCCGTTTGACCGCCCGACCGTCTGGCTGCCCGTCCGACTAACTAATCGGCCGTTTGCCGGGGCCAGCCATTTGCCGGCTCGTCGGCTTGTCGAGAGCTTCAGGATCCCGTCGCCGCGGTCGAGCCGGCGTTTCTCCCGCGGTTGCCTGATAGCTCAAGCCTGGCACACTCCGCTGCCTCGTAGGGAACCGAATCGCGTTCTGTGGATAAGCCAGCGAACGTCGGGCTGAGCATGTCGTTGGAACTGTGGCAGGTGCGAACCAACGTCCACGAGAGCGGGGCGACGGTGCAGTCCGCGTACAGCTGGCTAAGCGGAAGCGGACGGCTCGGCCTGGTCCACCCGGGGGTTTTGCGTCGGAACCCGCGACGGCTCGGGCTGGACGTCATCGCGGGGCGCCGGGTGGACGGCGTCGGCGTTGTCCACAGTGTCGTCGCCGGTGGGGGAGTAGGTGATCGTGGAGGGCGACTCCCAGTCGATGTGGGCGGGCTCAGCGATCGCCTTGCCGCCGAACTCGGCCAGCCACGCGGCCACAAGGGCCAGATTTTCGCGCCACTGCGCCTCGGGGATGACGGGCAGAATGTCGTCCCACAGCGAGAGGAACGTGCCCCGCAACTGAAGGCGGCCGTAGGGGCGCGCGAGGAACCACATGTGCAGGTGCGCCGAGCCATCGCCCCAGCGGTTCACGTGCACGCGTCCGACACCCTCGAGAGAGCGGATCGCGCGCTCGAGCCGGACGGTCATGACACCGAGCTCGGCGGCCAGGAGATTCGGCAGATCGCCGAGATCGAGGTGCGATCGGCACTCGAGGATCACCACGGCCGGGAGGCCCGTAGGCCGGTCCATGGCCCGGACCCGCCAGCGTTCGCTCACCCAGATGTACGACTCGTCGGGCGTATTGCAGGCGACGCAGTCGGCGACGTCTTCGCCGGCACGTGGTGGCTCCACCTCGACCGGAGCGGCCAGCGGCTTGACTCGCATGTCGCCCTCGAACGGAAACGAGGGCCAGCGGGTGAAGCTCGGCAGAGGGGCGGTGTTGTCGGGCACGAGGTGACCTTAGCCGAGGCCAGACCCTCTGTCCCGGGTCAATTTTCCGACCTGTGGAGGCACCCCATCGTCAACGTCCGCCGGACCCACGACGTAGATCGCCATCACCGTACGTGGGCGCGGCCGCACGGCAAAAGTTATCCACAGAAGTTATCCACAGGCTGCCCCGTTTCACGTGAAACACGACGTCGGAGGCTTGCGGGCCCTGTGGATATACCGGTGGAGAGCGTTCGGCCCATCGGCCCCGTTTCACGTGAAACGGGGCCGCCAGCTTTTTCAACAGGGCTTACGCACAGCCTGTGGATAACTCCCCAACCGAACCCAGACGACGTCCACATTGCCCTCGACTTCGATCAGAGAGCTGCTCCCTCGATAGAGGGCGGTCGAGCCACAGGGTCTGCGGCCTTATCCGCTTCGTGAGCCGATCTCGCAAACTGAACCCGTTCAGCGCTTCCTCGTCCGGCTAGTCAGATGCGAGGCAGACAACAGATCACAGATCACGAGCGGCGTCCGGTCCCACGCCGCCGAGGGCTACAGCGCGTCTCCGGACCGCTGGTCACACTGCCCGCCAACTCTGGCGGCCAACGGGAGTGCATGCAAGGCGGTGACCGAATCAGCGCACCTGGAACGTTCGACCGAAGTGCCACCCGGATGGCCACCGACGGCTCAGGGACTCACCTTTTCGGCAACCCAGCGTGCGGCCTTCTATGGACGCTTCCAAAAGGCAGGATGGTGTTGTTGGTATGACGTGGCCCCACCCACCGTCCAGTCCACCGCCGGAGCTGCGCGCAGTTGATGCGCCGGGCCGGCCTCGTCTGGTCACTTCGTTTGTAGATTCAGCGTCCTTGGGTCGGGGCCGGTTCGTCGTCCCGGATCCGTCTCGCCTGGCGGTCACAGATCGAGTAAGCCGGACCCTGATGTTTCCCGTGAAACGTGCACCGCCGCTGCGACCACGCTGGGACCGTTCCACGGCCTGGCTGAGCGGCGACCAAAACGAGCGCTGCATGCCGGCTACAACCCCAAGGCCCATGCCGCCTACTGCCTTGTTCGGTCTCCTTCCCGGAGGTTGTGAGGTGGACGCAGGCGCATCCTCCACTCCTGTGTGCGTCGACCGAGAGGACTTTCAGCATCGTCGTTCTGCCTCGGCGACCGGCGTCATCGGGGTTAATGACATGTTCAAGGCGCAGTCCTGATTCTCGGTCAGCTCCGCCTCGCACGCTTAAAGGAATGGCTTCGACGAGGACGCTCGAGCGACGTCTATTCGCGGGTACCGGCCGTGCGCCTTGTATGGGTACGTGTGGCCCAAGCGAAGCGCTGACGCGCTCGGCGTCTGGCCAATGGGCACCACTCCCGAGCAAGCCGCCCTCATGGCCGTCCAGGTCTCACCGCAGGCTAACGAGGAGGCGAGATCGCCGGCCATAATCGCCAACGGCCCGATCAAGCGCCCTCGAACCGAGCCGCGCACTGTCAACACCTGGACCACGTTTCACGTGAAACGGC
>NZ_JBFAOX010000016.1:32869-130694 GCF_040675435.1 Actinoplanes sp. NPDC049598
CGCTCCCGGCTCCCGGCTCCCGGCTCCCGGCTCCCGGCTCCCGGCTCCCGGCTCCCGGCTCCCGGCTCCCGGCTCCCGGCTCCCGGCTCCCGGCTCCCGGCTCCGAAGGAGGATACGTCCATCCCTTCATCGGTTTCACGTGAAACGAAGGGCCGGCCAGAAGACTCGTCCAAAGGGGTCGTCATTAGGGAATGGAGTCGGCGGGGGACGGGAAGCCACTCAGATTGTGGCGCTCGCCGCCAGCGCCAGGCGACCCAGTCGAACGCGTGGGGAAGCCAAGGCGTTGCGCCGCAAATGATTAACAAGACGGACCGAGCAACAGGCCGTGTCTCTCCCGCCGCGGCGTTGTAAGAGCCGGTCGTTTCACGTGGAACCAGGCCACCCGGATACCGCCACTGCGTCTGATCCCTCAGCAGGACGGAGCATCGCAAGTCATCGTCGAGCGCTCCACGACACCGTCATCGCGATGCTCTAGCGCTCCAACAACTCCGCTATAGCGGCACATGCATCTGGACCCGACCCGTCCCCGCTGTCACCTTGAGGCCGCCAAGTTGAGTCGGCCACTCCGTAGCTCTGCCTAGAGGCCGCAGCTACATCATGCCGAATGAGCGAGAAGCGCCCCGACGGCAAAAACCGACCACCGCCCGAGCCGACACATAAATCCTCGAACCCCGCGTTGTTGACCAGACTGCTGACGTCGACGGGATGGCTCAGACAACGACGGCAAATATTCAGCAGAGGGATGATCTCTCGTTTCACGTGAAACCGAAGCGCCAGAACCGGCTGATCATGGTCTGATCGTTCGTGTGGGCGAAGTCGACCCCATGCTGCTTCCCCATGCCGTCCCCGTGGACGGCGACTCGGATAGGCCTCTCGGCGATCTTGCCGGGAGGCAGGCTGACGCAACCGCCGCGAACTCTAGGAAGTGGACCGCAATACCGAGGCGTCCGCGCTTGACTGGGCCGTAGATTCAGATCGGCATGAGGGCCAGTCAGGAATCCTCTGCCCCCGTCGGCAGCGAAGGCCATCCGGCTTGGATCGGCCAGGCACGGCACCCGGAGCCTTCATCGGTAAGCGAACCGCCGGATGCTTCTTGGCATCGGCCTGCACAGCTGTCCTTCGCCCAAGGGAGGGGCCATCCGGACCAGGGTGAGACGCTCGAAAAGGCCCGCCGGGGCAGGGTGAAGTGCGCCGGCGTGATCCCGACCGCCTCAACCGACACGTTCGGGCTCGGCGATCGCACACACCTACGAGTCCACTCGGACGCTGCGACCTCTATGACCAGATGCGAGAGACCGCGAATCGCGAACCGCCTCAAGGATGTACGACCCGGAATCGCGACGCCTCGTTCTAGTCGGCAGCGTATCGCCACTCATGCCGACGACCGCCTAGAAGATAAGAACCTGGATACACCATCCTCATCCCGGACGCCGCCTCAAACTAGCTTTCTGCATCAATACCTACATACCTACATTGTGATATAAATCTGTTTGCCCTTAGCAAAACACTTAAGTCGGACGTCAGAAACCGGGCAGCCGCCCGCTCACCCGAGGTTCGAAATCCCAGGAGAATGGCTCTGACAGAACCGGATCTGAGCCGATTCGGAGGCACTCTCCGGAAGAGATCGCCGCCCATCAACAACAAACGTCGGAAAAAGAAATCGGGGCGCTCGACCGCCGTCGCGCACCCCGATAGACGATCCAGTCGGCGGTCTACTCCTCGCCGCCCGCGCCTTCCTCGTCAACGCCGATCATGCCGACGATCCGCTCCAGGTCGTCGACCGTGGCGAACTCGATCGTGATCTTGCCTTTGTTGCGGCCGATGTCGACCTTCACTCGGGTGTCGAAGCGGTCGCTCAACCGATCGGCTAGATCGTTCAGCGCGGGCGCGTGCACCTTGGCCCGACGCGTAGGCGCCGCCTTTTTGGCCGGCCCGTCCGCAATCGCCAGCGACACCAATTCCTCGGTAGCCCGCACCGAGAGACCTTCGGCGACGATCCGCAGCGCCAACTTCTCCTGCGCCTCCGTGTCGTCCAACCCCAGCAGCGCCCGCGCGTGCCCGGCCGACAGGACTCCCGCAGCCACTCGGCGCTGCACTGGCGCCGGCAGGTTCAGCAGCCGGATCGTGTTGGAGATCTGCGGCCGGCTGCGCCCGATGCGCTTGGCCAGTTCCTCGTGCGTGGCGCCGAACTCCTCGAGCAACTGCTGGTACGCCGCCGCCTCTTCCAGCGGGTTCAGGTTGGCCCGGTGGATGTTCTCGAGCAGCGCGTCCCGCAGCATCGCGTCGTCGCGGGTCTCCCGGATGATCGCCGGGATGTTTTCGCGCCCAATAGCCTGTGCCGCTCGCCAGCGCCGCTCACCCATGACGAGCTCGTACCGGCCGTTGCCGAGCTCTCGCACCACGATCGGCTGGAGGAAACCGACCTCCTGAATGGAGGTCTTCAGCTCATCCAGCGCCTCGTCGTCGAAGACGTGCCGCGGCTGTTTGGCGTTCGGCTCGATCGAGCCGACGGGAAGCTCGGTGAATCGAGCCCCCGGCACCGGCGCCAGCTCAGAATCCGATGGTTCCGGAGAAGCGGATGCCGCAGGGGAGGGGGCCGGCGGAGCAAAAGCGGGCGGCGCCGAGACAGGCGACGCCGCAGGCTCAACCGAGGCCGGTGCCGACGCCGGAACCGCAGCCGGCGCCGGAGCCGTCGGAATCAACGCGCCCAGGCCGCGGCCCAGCCCGCCCCGCGGACGGTTCTTCATGCCGTGCCTCCCGTATTGACGCCACGCATCGCGATCTCCAGGGCGGCCTCGAAGTAGCTGGTAGCGCCCCTTGATCCCGGATCGTAGGTCATCACGGACTGCCCGTAGCTCGGAGCCTCCGAGACACGCACGTTACGGGGAATGACAGCGTTGAGCACCTTGCTGCCGAAGTGGTTCCGAACGTCCTGCTCAACCGCGTCGGCGAGACGGGTCCGCCGGTCGTACATGGTCAGCAGAATGGTCGAGACATCGAGCGTCGGGTTCAGGTGCTGCCGTACGAGATTGATGTTGTTGATCAGCTGGTTCAGCCCTTCCAGCGCGTAGTACTCGCACTGGATGGGGATCAGAACCTCCTGCGCCGCACAAAGCGCATTGACCGTCAACAGGCCCAGCGACGGCGGGCAGTCGATGAAGACGTAATCGAACTTCTCCGGGTGGGCCGCGATGGCCCGAGCCAGACGGGACTCGCGCGCGACCACCGAGACCAGCTCGATCTCCGCACCGGCCAGGTCGATGGTCGCCGGCACGCACCACAAATTCGGGATGCCCTCGACGCCTTGTGCCACCTCCGACAGTGGCACATTGTCGATCAAGCAGTCGTACACGTCAGGGACGCCAGCATGATGAGGGACATTGAGACCCGTAGAGGCGTTCCCCTGTGGGTCGAGGTCGACGACGAGGACACGGTTGCCATGCAGCGCCAGGGCGACCGCCAGGTTCACGGTCGTGGTGGTCTTGCCGACGCCACCCTTCTGGTTCGCGACGCAGAGCACCCTCGGGTGGTCCGGGCGCGGCATGGTGATCTCGCCGCTCGGGTTGAGGATCTGCACAGCTCGCAACGCTTCCATGGCTAGAGGTGGATCGTCTTCATCCCGGCTCGGCGTTTCACGTGAAACATGCTCGTCCGAGGCGATGGGGCCACCCGAAGAAGGAGCAGCCGACACCGGAGAGGCCGAAACCGGGGCAGCGGACACCGGCGACGAGGCGGTAGACGGCACATCGGCCGGAGGTGACGCCGGCCTTCCGTAGATCTGCCCGGGGTATCCACCACCGGCCCGAGGAGCCGGAACGCCGTCTGAAGTGTTGTAGGCGCCACGCTGACTCATGTCGGGCGTCCGATCGCAATCGAGAGGTGACTCGGTTTCACGTGAAACACCGTACTCATGCACCGTTTTATCCCTGTTAGTGAGGAACGGGTCGGTCGGCGACACGTGCGTTCCGGTGGCAGAAGACCGGACCACACTATCGACGCCCGGCCAGCCTACGGCCGTCGGGCGAGCCTCGCCACGGCCATCCGTCCGATGAGGCACCGGCGACGATCCCTCCGGTGCCGCATAGACCATCACCCCGGGAACGAGCCGCAACGCCGCCCCCATCCCGTCCCCACTTCGGAACTCAACGGCCGACCCCGCGCCTCCAGCGATCTCGCTGCCGACACGGCCCTCTGCCGCCTCTCGCGCTCCTCGCGAGTCCCCCTCTTCGGCTGTACGCCGGGAAGCCGCACCCGGCCGGGCCGTCTCATCGTCTGCGTCCCGATCGAGGCCGTGATCTAGCACCTCCGAGATGCTCGCTGCCGCGTCTTGCTCGCCGCCCCCCACACCGGTCGGCCCCATCCGGACACCATCGCGAGAAGGGGCTCTCAGCCCCTCGAACAGAACAACCGACGAGGGAGATGCCACCCGCTGATCAGTCGGACCGATCAACACAGAGACGACCATGCCACCCACCGACGCCCCAGAGGCTTCAACCTCGGTCTGCGGCCCGGTGGACGACATCGGCACCGACGCAGCCACGTCCGAGCCGAGAGAGCCGAGAGAGCCGGGAGCACCGGGAGAACCGGAACGAACGGGAGCGCCGGAGAAGCCGGAAGAACCGGGAGGCCCAGACGGACCGGGAGAACCGGGAGACCCAGACGGACCGGGAGAACCGGGAGACCCAGACGGACCGGGAGAACCGGGAGACCCAGACGGACCGGGAGAACCGGGAGACCCGGACGGACCACGAAAGCTGGAAGAGCCGGAAGGACCGAAAGGAACTGCCTCACGCCCCTTCTTCCCACGCCGCCGCTTCCGCTGAGCCGGCGCTACCGAAGCCCCGTTGCCGCGCCCATCCTGCTCAGCAAGCACGGGCGGAGCCGAGGGTTCGTCCGCGAACGCCGTACCCCGTCCAGACGAAGGCCCCGATCCAGAGGATAAGGAGGGGCCATTCGGCGAAGTTCGTCCAGACGCAGACGAAGGACTCCGCCCGGGGGAAGAACCAACCACGGCCGAGGGTGCCGACCCAGACGACGAAGCGGAGCCACCCGACGGATCCGCCTCAGACCCGGAGCCAGACCAAGAAGCCAACCCCGGCTGAGGGACGGCCGTGGGCGAGGGAGCCGGCCCCGACCGAGGCGTAGTTCCAGCGGATCCAGCCGCCCCGGGCTGGGAGCCACGGCCGGGTTGGGCGGCGGATTCGGGCTTCGGATCAGGGGATGGCTGGTCGGGACGCTTCGGTTTCGGGTTTCGGTTGCGTGCGCCCCGCCTGGACATCTATCCCCTCCGTGGTCTCCCACGCCCGGTCTTGCGGTCGCCGGAACGGCCGCGGGCCGGGCTCGCCGCCCGGCTGGGCGGCTTCGGCCTCGACTGCACGACGACCTCCACCACCGTGGTGGGCGGCTCGATCAGGCCCTCCCCACAGAGGTGGATCTCCGGTTCGGCTCCGCCCAGATCGGCGATCGCCTGCCGGTGCTCCGCGGCCTCCTCGGCGGCCGAAGCGCCCTTCAGCGCCAGCAACCTGCCACCGACGCGAGCCAGCGGAAGGCACCAGCCGGCCAACCGGTCGAGCGGGGCGACCGCCCGCGCGGTGACGATGTCGGCGCCGGCGGGGGGCCCGTCGACGACATCCTCGGCGCGGCCCCGGACGACCGTGACGGCCGCGTCGAGACCCAGTGCGGTCACCGCCTCCGACAGGAACGCGGTGCGTCGTGCCAGCGGCTCGACCAGGGTGATGCGCAGGTCCGGCCGGGCCACTGCCAGCACGATACCGGGCAAACCGGCACCGGACCCCACGTCGACCACCGAAGCCCCGATTGGGATGATCTCGGACACCACGGCACAATTCACCAGGTGCCGCTCCCAGATCCGCGGCGCCTCCCGCGGCCCGATCAGCCCTCGAACCACCCCGTCGGTGACCAGCAGCCGCGCGTACTCCGTCGCCAGCCCCAGCCGATCCCCGAACACCCGCGCCGCCGCCTCGGCAACTTCCGCCGGCGGCTCGTAAGCCACCGGGCGCGAGATCGGCGCGGAAGGAGAGGCCGCCGCGGAGGGGGACGGAGAGTCCGCAACGGCAGGGGACGACGCCGCGGAAGTCCCAGGCGAGGCCGGAGCAGAAGCCGACCCCGAAGACAAAGAACGGGCATCCCCGCTACCCGAAGAGGCACGCTTCCCCGGAAACGCGACCGGCCGTCGCGGCCCTAACCGCGCCGGCGCCGACCTCGAGGACGACGCCGCGGAAGAGGAAGAAGAAGCCGGGAACGAAACCGGCCCGGGCGATCCCTCACCCGGGCCGGTTTCCCCCGCGCTGGCGCGTGGGTCAGTCATTCGTCAGTCCGCCACCCGCACCACGATGCGCCGGTTGGGCTCCACGCCCTCGGACTCGCTCTGCACCCCGGAGATCGCGTTGACCACGTCGTGCACGCACTTGCGCTCGAAGGCCGACATCGGCTCGAGCCGCACCGGGTCGCCGTGCTCCTTCACCTTCTCCACCGCGTTGCGGGCCACCGCCGCGAGCTCCTTGCGGCGCGACGCCCGGTACCCGCCGATGTCGAGCAGCAGGCGCGACGGCGAGCCGGTCGCCCGGAAGATCGCCAGCCGGGTCAGTTCCTGCAGCGCCTCGAGCGTCGCCCCGCGCTGGCCGACGAGCGGCTGCAGCCGGCCGCCCACCACCTCGACCATCGGGCGCCCGGCCGACACGAGCTCGTCGATGTCGCCGTCGTAGTCGAGGATGTCGAGCAGCCCCTCGACGTAGTCGGCCGCGATCTCGCTCTGGCGGAACAGGTCGCCGTCCGAGGCCACGCTCTCTGACGTCTTGGTCTCTTCGGTGGAGGCGGCGTCCGCGGGCGCGTCGCCGGAGACTGACGATTCGGGCGTGCTGGTGTCGGTCACGGTCTCATCTCCGTAGTCAATCGGGCCGGACCTGCTCGGTCCGCTGTTTCCGCGGCGAGTAATTGAGGGTGCCGCGGGGAGGTCGAGGTAAGGGGAGCGCTCGGGCGCCGTTCCGAAGGACCACGGAACAGCCCCGAGCCGCGATCATCCCTTGGGTTTGCTCGCCGGTCGGGCGCCCTTCTTGGGATTCACCGGTTTGGCGCCCGGCTTCGGGGCCACCGCCTTGGTCTCCACGACGGGCGGCTGCGGTTCGGGCTGGTTCTTCTTGCCGAACAGGCCACCGCTGCGGCCGGGCTGGACCGGGCTCTTCGGGGCGGTGCCGCCACCGGCGGGCTTCTTGGCCGGCGGGCCGGTGGGGCGGGTCGGGCGGGCCGGGGCCGAGGCGTTCTTCTTGGCCATCTGCGGCGGCGGGAACTTGCGGAGCACCCACTGCTGCTGGCCGAGGGTGAACAGGTTGTTCGTGACCCAGTAGATGATGACACCGATCGGGAACAGCGAACCCGAGACGAGCAGCGAGAGCGGGATGCCGTAGAGCATCAGCCGCTGGATCATCTTCTGCTGCGGGTCCTCGGCCCAGCCGGTCTTGAGGATCATCTGACGGCTGGTCAGGTACGTCGTCGTCATCATGATCAGCACCAGGATGCCGGCGATGATCTTGACGGTGGTGCCGTTGGCCTCCAGCGCCGCCAGCTCCGACGCGCTGGAACCGAACTTGGCCGGCAGCGGCGCCGTGAACAGCGAGGCGTGGGTCGCGCTCTCGAACTGCTCGACCGTCCACCCGTACAGCGTCTTGCCCTGGTTCTCGGGGTTGAGCCGGCGCAGGGTGTGGAACAGGCCCAGGAAGACGGGGATCTGCAAGAACATCGGAAGGCAGCCCATGAGCGGGTTGGCCTTCTCCGTCTTGTAGAGCTCCATCATTTCTTTCTGGAGCGTCTCGCGGTCACCCTTGTGCTTCTCCTGCAGCTCCTTGACCTTGGGCTGCAGCGCCTGCATGGCCCGCTGGCTCTTGATCTGCTTGACGAAGACCGGGAAGAGGATGACCCGGACGGTCACCACCAGGAAGACGATGGCCAGGACCCACGACCAGTTCGTGCCGAGGAACCGGCCGTCCGGGACTCCGATGAAGTCCCAGAGAGCATGCCAGCGCAGGAGGATCCACGAGATGGCGTAGTAGATCCAGTCGAGACTCAATTCAGGCTCCAGTCACATCGGCAGGACGGTGACGGATCGGGTCAGGTACCGGGTCGTACCCGCCAGGATGGAAGGGGTGGCAGCGCAGGAGCCGCCAGACCGTCAACCCCGTCCCTCGCACGGCGCCGTGCTTGTGGAGCGCCTCCAGGGAGTACGCGCTGCACGAGGGATAGAACCGACAGCGGGCCGGCAGCACCGGACTCACATAACGACGGTACGCGACCACCAGCGCCGTCAGCACACGGGCGAGCACGCTCATCGCGGCCGCCGGGGCTTGCGCGCCGACGCCAGCGCGCCGTCGAGATCGGCCGCCAGGGTCGCGAAGGACGCCTCGGCGGCCGGGGGCAGAGCCCTCACCACCAGCGTCGATCCGCCGGGCAGCCCGTCCAACCGGGGCCGGACCAGATGCCGGAGCCGGCGGCGGACCTTGTTACGGACCACCGCATTCCCGACAGCTTTGGATACGACGAAGCCGGCGCGCGCCGCGGAGGCTTGCACCGGCTCCTCGATAAGCAGATGGACGACAACCGTCCCGCGACCAGCCCGGCGACCGCCGCGGATAGCGGCGGCGAAGTCGGAACTACGCCGCAGTCGCTGCGCCGCGGCCAGCACGACTACCTGGCCATTTCCGGGCCCGACAGGCGGTCGGCTCAGGCCGACAGCTTGTCGCGGCCCTTGCCACGGCGAGCAGCCAGAATGGCCCGGCCGGCACGGGTGCGCATGCGCAGCCGGAAGCCGTGGGTCTTGGCGCGCCGGCGGTTGTTCGGCTGGTAGGTGCGCTTGCTCACGTCAGAACTCCGTCTTCGTACAACACTGAAGGGGGCATCAAAGCTGCAAGACGCCACTTTAGCAGAACGCGGCGGAGCAACCGCTCGACCCTACGCAGGGCGACCGCGCCGGTCAACCATATCCTTGATCGGCACGCCGACCGGGAGATCAACGCCCCTGACCGGGGATGGGAGTCTGCGCGCGTTGTGAATCTTTTCCTGCGGTCGGGCCCTTGCCCGCCGATCCGGGAGTTGATGCTGCAGCGACCTCGCTGTTAGCGTGCCCGTTTGCTGGTCATCAGCGGTGTACGCATACCACGACGAGTCGGCCAAAACCAGACAAGCAGGTGAATCGTTCGGCACGGTGAGCCTGCGAAACCGCGCCGTTTCAGGCTCCGGGGTCTGCCGACCATCCGGCCGGGGAAGCGACCACCGACGCGTACACAGGGGTTGTGGATAACCTGTGGACAGCCGGTGGCGCCGAGCGTCTTCAGCACGTTAAATGTTGTGCTGGGTTGGGGGAGACGTCGAGTGCCTGGGGGCAGCGACGAGCGGTAGAGCCGGACAAGGTCCACCGGGGGTCGGTGGCGATGGGGGTGGCGCGGCGGTGGCCGATCAGGTCGACCTGAGCGGTGTGTGGAAGGCGACGCTGGATGAACTGGCCGACGAGATCTCGTCGCGTCAGCAGCGCGCCTATCTGCAGCTGACTCAGTTGCGCGCCATCGTCGAGGACACGGCGCTGCTGGCCGTCCCGGACGCCTTCACCCGCGACGTCATCGAGTCCCGCCTGCGCCCGGCGATCACCGAGGCGCTGAGCCGCCGGCTGAACCGGCCGATCCAGGTCGCCGTCACTGTCAAGCCCCCGGAGGACGGAACCGGTCTGCCCGGCAAGGTTTATGGCACACCGGTCGAGCAGGCGCCGGACGAGCCCGGTGAGGCCCAGCCCCGGCACTACGCCGAGCCGCCCCGCCCGCCCGACCCCCCGGCCTACGACCCTTATCCGCCGGGTTCCGCTCAGCGGCCCGCGGCCACCGGTCCGTACGGCGTCCCCACCGCCCGCGGCGGCCAGGAGGCGCTGTTCGCCGACCCGATGCCCCAGCCGCCGGCGATGACCCGGCCGCCGGCGCCCGAGAAGCCGGAGTCGAACGAGCCGCCCGTGCACCGGATGGCCGCCGACCCGGCCCAGCTGCGCGACAACCAGCGCCGCCCGGACGACCGCCAGCCCCAGTTCGGCCCCGAGCGCGACGACACGCTCCCGATGCGCGGCGGCGACAACGGCCCCGGCCGCTCGCCGCACGACATCCGCCCGTCGAGCAACCCGCGCGGCACCAACGACGGCAACCGGCTCAATCCGAAGTACATGTTCGAGACGTTCGTCATCGGCTCGTCCAACCGCTTCGCGCACGCGGCCGCCGTCGCCGTCGCCGAGTCACCCGCGAAGGCGTACAACCCGCTGTTCATCTATGGCAGCTCCGGGCTCGGCAAGACCCACCTGCTGCACGCGATCGGTCATTACGCGACCACCCTCGGTCATGCGCGGAGCGTCCGCTACGTCTCGACCGAGGAATTCACCAACGACTTCATCAACAGCCTTCGCGACGACAAGACGCAGGCGTTCCAGCGGCGCTACCGCGACGTCGACATCCTGCTGATCGACGACATCCAGTTCCTGGAGAACCGCGAGCGCACGCAGGAGGAGTTCTTCCACACCTTCAACACGCTGCACAACGCGAACAAGCAGATCGTGATCAGCTCGGACCGCTCACCTCGCCAGCTGGCCACGCTCGAGGACCGCATGCGCACCCGCTTCGAGTGGGGCCTGCTGGCCGACATCCAGCCGCCCGACCTCGAGACCCGCATCGCGATTCTGCAGAAGAAGGCCGCTCAGGAGCGCATGTACGCGCCCGACGACGTCCTCGAGTTCATCGCCTCCCGCGTCTCCAACTCCATCCGGGAGCTCGAGGGCGCCCTCATCCGGGTCACCGCCTTCGCCAGCCTCACGCGCAGCGCGGTCCAGCTGGCCCTGGCCGAGGAGGTCCTGCGCGACTTCATGCCCGACGGGGCCGGCCCGGAGATCACCGCCGACCAGATCATGGTCTCCACCGCCGACTACTTCGGCGTCAGCCTCGAGGATCTGCGCGGCCACTCCCGCAGCCGGGTGCTGGTCAACGCCCGCCAGGTCGCCATGTACCTGTGCCGCGAGCTCACCGATCTCTCGCTGCCGCGCATCGGGCAGGCCTTCGGCGGCCGCGACCACACGACGGTCATGCACGCCGACCGCAAGATCCGTCAGCACATGGCCGAGCGGCGCTCGCTCTACAACCAGATCGCCGAGCTCACCAACCGGATCAAGCAGAACACCTGATCGTCCCGGCCTGAGCGGCCTCTCTCGCGCTTTCCCCCGGCGGTACGCATCCGCCTGTCCACAACCGCAACCACGACCACCCGCCTGCGCCAGCCCGGCCAGTCGGTGGTCCGGCTCCGCGCTGCGCCGCCGGGTTGCGCTGCCGTCCCCGGCCTATACCCACAACCCCACAGGCGCACCCCGACCAGGCCAAACGCGCCTCATCCACCGGTTGTCCACAGGCACCCACAAGCCGACGCCCACCGCCGGCGCGGCCCCCAGATTCCCCACGACGTCGCCCGCAGGTGGCAAGGCGGCCGACTGAGTGCGCGCCGCCGCCCGACCCACGTTTGTCCACACCCGATCGGGGTTATCCACACCCATTCGTGTCGCCCAGAGGGGCGATTTCCCCGTATTCCTCAGCCTTTGTCCCCAGCCTGTGCATAACTCCGCGACCCCTCGGCCCCGGTTTCCCACAGGCCACCCGTCGATGCGCCCGACAACCCGTCGCCGCCCTCACCCATCCCCGGGCCCGATTGTCAACGCCGGAACGCAACCGTTTCGTGCCAACGTTGTCCACACTAATCCACAGCCGTCCACAGGGGTTTATCCCCAGCGGTGGAGAACTCCCCGATCCGTTCTCCACAGATGTGGACCAGCCCTGGGGAAATCGATGTGGACAGACACGAAGAGTCACAGTTGATCACACAGCCTGTGGACGGCTGTGGATTTCCTGTTGAAGGTTCTGGGGACGACGAGCCGGTAGCGTTGCTACGCCGTCCACAGGCCGGGGGATAAAACCCGTGGATATCCGGTGGATAACCGGTGGACAGCGGTGGACAACCGCCCGTCGGGTCCGCGACTGTGGATGAGGACCGGGGTTTGTACCCTGGTTTCCCACCTGTGAACCACAGGTGGATAACCCTCTGACCAGCAGCAACGCGGGTTTTCCACACTATGCACAGGCCCTATGAAGACGACTAGATATCTCTTCTAAGAGAACAAAAAGCAATGAACGGCGTTGTGGATGTTGTGGGTGATCCGCTTCGAGCCGTCGTTCGTCAGCTTGATCGAGAAACCCGCACCGGGGCCGGAGCGACGCCGCTCCGTCGCCCGCAATAAGGTTCGTGGGGGTCTCAAGCCCTGCCACATGGTCGAAGCTCCACCAACATGAGGAAGCGACGCGGAGGACAGCATGAAGTTCCGGGTGGAGCGAGACGCACTCGCCGATGCCGTGGCCTGGACAGCCAAGAGCCTGCCCAGCCGCCCGTCGGTGCCGGTTCTCGCCGGCGTCATGCTGCGCGTCACCGACAGCAGGTTGCAGGTCTCCGGCTTCGACTACGAAGTCTCCAGCCAGGTGACCGTCGAGGTGCAGGCCGACGCCGACGGCGCCGCCCTGGTCTCCGGCCGTCTGCTCGCCGAGATCACCAAGGCCCTGCCGGCCAAGCCGGTCGACATCGCCGCCGTCGGCGCGCATCTGGAGCTGGTCTGCGGCAGCGCCCGCTTCACGCTCCCGACCATGCCGGTCGAGGACTACCCGAGCCTGCCCGAGATGCCCTCGAGCACCGGCACGGTCGACGCGGCCGCCTTCGCCGCCGCCGTGGCCCAGGTCGCCATCGCGGCCGGGCGGGACGAGACGCTGCCGATGATGACCGGCGTGCGCATCGAGCTGAACGGCTCGACGATGGCCATGCTCGCCACCGACCGCTACCGGCTGGCCATGCGCGAGATGGAGTGGAACCCGGACGACTCCGAGATCAGCCTCAACTCGCTGGTGCCGGCCAAGACCCTCAACGACACGGCCAAGACGCTCGGCCCCCTGGGCGGCTCGGTCACGCTGGCGCTGGCCCAGGGCAACGCGGGCGAGGGCATGATCGGTTTCGCCGGTGGCACCCGCCGCACCACGAGCCGCCTGCTCGACGGGGCCAACTACCCGCCGGTGCGCTCACTGTTCCCGGCCAGCAGCAACGCGCAGGCCCAGATCAGCGTTTCCGGCCTGGTCGAGGTCGTCCGCCGGGTGGCCCTGGTGGCCGAGCGCACCACTCCGGTGCTGCTGAGCTTCAGCGAGGACGGTCTGGTCGTCGAGGCCGGTGGGACGGAGGAGGCGCGGGCCAGCGAGGCCATGGAGGCCACCTTCACCGGCGAGCCGCTGACCATCGGCTTCAACCCGCAGTACCTGATCGACGGTCTGCAGAACCTGGGAGCGCCGATCGCGGTCTTCTCCTTCGTCGACGCGTTCAAGCCCGCTGTGATCTCGCCCGCAACGGAAGAGGGCGAAATCATCCCCGGATACCGCTATCTGATCATGCCGATCAGGGTAACCCGCTGATACTGGGCCTGAGGGAAACGCACGATCTAGGGGGAACACCATGCAGCTCGGCCTCATCGGTCTCGGCCGAATGGGTGGAAACATGCGCGATCGCATTCGCGCGGCCGGTCACGAGGTAGTCGGCTACGACCACCACCCGGAGAACAGCGACGTGGCCAACCTGGCCGAACTGGTCGAGAAGCTCGCCGCTCCGCGGGTCGTCTGGACCATGGTGCCGGCTGGCCAGATCACCGAGGACACCATCAACGAGCTCGCGGACCTGCTGTCCGAGGGCGACATCATCATCGACGGCGGCAACTCGAAGTTCACCGACGACGCCCCGCGCGCCGAGCGGCTCAAGCCCAAGGGCATCCACTACCTCGACGTCGGCGTCTCCGGCGGCATCTGGGGCAAGACCAACGGTTACGCCCTGATGGTCGGCGGCGACGAGGCCGACGTGCAGCACTGCCTGCCGATCTTCCAGGCGCTCAAGCCGGAGGGCGAGTTCGGTTTCGCGCACGCCGGCACGCACGGCGCCGGCCACTACGCCAAGATGATCCACAACGGCATCGAGTACGGCATGATGCAGGCGTACGGCGAGGGCTACGAGATCCTCATGGCCTCCGAGCTCGTCCACAACGTGCCCGCCGTGATCAAGAGCTGGCGCGAGGGCAGCGTCGTCAAGTCGTGGCTGCTCGACCTGCTCGACCGGGCGCTCGACGCCGACCCGGAGCTGGACAAGATCAAGGGCTATGTCGAGGACACCGGTGAGGGTCGCTGGACCGTCGACGAGGCCGTCCGCCTCGCCGTGCCGGCCCACGTCCTGGCCGCCTCGATCTTCACCCGGTTCGAGTCCCGTCAGGACGACTCGCCCGCGATGAAGGCCGTGGCCGCGCTGCGCAACCAGTTCGGCGGTCACGCCGTGAAGTCCGTCTGAGCGAGCCGTGTACGTACGCCGGGTCGAGCTGACCAACTTCCGCTCCTACGAGCGGGTCGCGGTCGATCTCGAACCCGGCGTGTCCGTGCTGGTCGGCCAGAACGGCATGGGCAAGACCAATCTGATCGAGGCACTCGGTTACGTGGCCACTCTGGACAGTCACCGGGTGGCCACCGACGCCCCGCTGGTCCGGGCCGGCGCGGCCAGCGCGGTCGTCCGGTGCGCGATCGTCCACGAGGGACGCGAGCTGCTGGTCGAGCTGGAGATCGTGCCCGGCAAGGCGAACCGGGCCCGGCTCAACCGGTCCCCGGTGCGCCGCCCGCGGGAGATCCTCGGGGCGCTGCGCATGGTGCTGTTCGCCCCGGAGGATCTCGAGCTGGTCCGCGGCGACCCGTCGGAGCGCCGCCGCTACCTCGACGACCTGCTCGTCGCCCGCCAGCCGCGCTACGCCGGCGTCCGGGCCGACTACGACCGGGTGATCAAGCAACGCAACGCCCTGCTGCGCACCGCGTACCTGACCCGCAAGGTCGGCGGGAACCGCGGCCAGGATCTGTCCACGTTGGCCGTCTGGGATCAGCACCTGGCCCATCACGGCGCCGAGCTGCTGGCCGGCCGGCTGGAGCTGGTGGCGGCCCTCGGGCCGCATCTCACCAAGGCATACGACGCCGTCGCGGCCGGCCGGGCCTCGGCCGCCATCGCCTACGCGGCCAAGCTCGGCGACGGCCTCACCCCGGACCGCCCCGCCCTCGAGCAGGCCCTGCTCGACTCGCTGCAGGAACGCCGGACGGCCGAGATCGAGCGCGGCGTCACCCTGGTCGGCCCGCACCGCGACGACCTCGCCCTCAACCTCGGCGACCTGCCGGCCAAGGGCTACGCGAGCCACGGCGAGTCCTGGTCGTTCGCCCTGGCGCTGCGCCTGGCCGCCTACGACCTGCTGCGCTCCGACGGCATCGAGCCGGTGCTGGTGCTCGACGACGTCTTCGCCGAGCTCGACGGCGGCCGGCGCGAGCGCCTGGCCGCCCTCGTCTCGGACGCGGCCCAGCTCCTGGTCACCTGTGCCGTCCCCGAGGACGTGCCGGCCGCCCTGCGCGGCGCTCGCTACGACGTCACCACCGGGTCGGTGGCCCGTGCCGGCTAGAGGCGACGACGACCCGGCCCGCCGGGACGGCAACCGGGCGCACCGCGACGACGACCCGGCCCGCCGGGACGACCGGACCCGCCACGACGACCTCGTGCGGGAGCGCAGCCGGCACGACGACCTGATGCGTGAGCACCGTCCGCCCGCGGACGGTGACCGGCCCCAGCCGCCATCCACAGCGGAGCGGTTTTATCCACAGGCCCGGCCGGACAGCCTGACCCGCGAGGAGCTCGGGGTGGCCGACGACGGCTGGTACGAGGCCGAGACCGCGGCTGCGGCGCACCCGGAACGGTCACGATGGCGCTCGGAAGATCCCGCCGGACGCCCTTCCAGGCCCGCTGAGGCTTCAGAAGGCGAGAATGCTGGGTCCACCCAGGGTGGCGGCGAACCGAAGGCTCAGGAAGGCTCTGAAGGCCCTTCGGGTCCCGAGCTGGCCCGGGCCGTGCTCGACGCGGCCCTGGCCCGGCGGCGCGAGAACCTGGCCCGCAAGCCGCGCCGTGGCCCGACCGGCGCCAAGGGCGAGAAACGGCTGCGCGGTTACTCCGGTGCTGGGCCCGACCCGCGTGACCCGCAGTTGTTCGGCGACGTGCTCGGCCGTCTGATGAAGGCTCGGGGCTGGGAACGCCCCAAGGCCGAGGCCACGGTCTTCGGGGCCTGGGAGAAGGTGGTCGGCCCCGAGATCGCCTCGCACAGCCGGCCGGTCAAGCTCGACGCCGGCGTGCTGACCGTCGAGGCCGAGTCGACCGCCTGGGCCACCCAGCTGCGCCTGCTGGCCGCCACCCTGCTGCGCAACATCGCCGGCGAGGTCGGCCACAACGTCGTCACCAAGCTCAACATCCACGGCCCGGCCGCCCCGTCCTGGAGCAAGGGCCCCCGGCGCGTTCAGGGCCGGGGACCCCGGGACACGTACGGCTAGGTCTGGCCCTGGCTCTCAGTAGTCGGCGAAGACGGCGAAGCCGCGCTCGGCGCAGCGCCGGTAGAACCCGGCCAGGATGGCCAGTTCGGAGCGGGCGAAGCTCCAGTGCGGCGCGTTGCCGGCGTCGTCGCGCAGGGCGGCCAGGCGCTGATCGAGCCAGCGCAGCTGCTGTTCGGCCAGCCGGCCGGCCGAGACCGCGTTGCGCATGACCTCGGCCACCGTGTCGAAGGTGACCAGGTCGCCGTACTTCTCGTGGCCCTCGACGAAGCGCTCGAGGCCGCCCGCGATCCAGGCGCAGCCGTCCGGGTCGATCACCGGGTCCTCGTCCTCGGCGGCCGCCTCCGTCGCGTACAGCACGCCGCCCAGCCCGAGGAGCAGATCCACCAGCTCGGTGTACGCGGTCGCCCGCACCGTGCCGGTCTTGGCGATGTGCAGCGCCAGCGCTCCCGTGGGCGCGGCGATCTCGGGGGCGTCGGCGATCGCCCCGAAGTCGACGAACTCGGCGGGAGCTACCGGGTCGTAGTACTGGTTGGTCCGCGGCCAATGCACCGCGACGTTCTCCAGCCCCTTGTCGTGCGCCATTGGGGGCCATCCCTCCTAGACCGATTCGCGGCCGTCCGGCCAAGCACCGGCCCGCGCGGGGAGGTTACGACACAAACCCCCGCCGCTGGGAGGCAGTGTCGCAGCGCGTGGCCGCGGGACCCGGCAGGCGCGCCCCAGCGATCGGCGGCCGGATCACTTGCCGTTGCGGGCGGTGCCCGTTCCGTGTAGGGGAGGACTTAGGACGCGCCCTAAATCCGGCTACGGCAATCTGAGGCACCCGGAAGGGGTGCCGGACCCTCACCAACTCGATTCGGCGGAGTAGAATCGATGGAGACCGGGAAAACTTGAGTGTCAGGATCGCGGACGGCCGGATCAGGCCGTCTGCGGTCACGCTACGCGGTTTTTCCAGCCGATCACGATCCGCGGGCCGTCCGCGGCGACCGGCGAGCACGGTTCCACCGGTGGTCCGCTTCTCCCCGCGGGTTGTCATCTGTGGCCGACCCTGCGCGCCGCCGCCCGCCGCGCGCCCGCCTCCCTGTACGGGGCCTCACCGCCCCGTCACGAGAAAGTGGCCGAGGGTGACAGAGAACAACCAGGAATACGGTGCCGGTCAGATCACCGTCCTCGAGGGCCTCGAGGCGGTCCGCAAGCGCCCGGGCATGTACATCGGCTCCACCGGCGAGCGCGGTCTGCACCACCTGGTCTGGGAGGTTGTGGACAACGCGGTCGACGAGGCGATGGCCGGCTACTGCGACACCGTCGACGTGGTCCTGATGGCCGACGGCGGCGTCTCGGTCACCGACAACGGCCGTGGTTTCCCGGTCGACCTGCACCCGAAACTGAAGAAGCCGGGCGTCGAGGTGGCCCTGACCATCCTGCACGCCGGCGGCAAGTTCGAGGGCACCGCCTACAAGGTGTCCGGCGGCCTGCACGGCGTCGGCGTCTCGGTCGTGAACGCGCTGTCGACCAAGATGCACGTCGAGATCCACAAGGACGGCTTCGTCTGGCGGCAGGACTACACCGCGTCCAAGCCCGGCACGCTGGAGAAGGGCGAGCCGACCGCCACCACCGGCTCGACCGTGCAGTTCTGGCCCGACCCGACGATCTTCGAGACCACCGAGTACGACTTCCAGACGATCTACCGGCGCCTGCAGGAGTACGCGTTCCTCAACAAGGCGCTGACCATCAACTTCACCGACGAGCGCTCGGTCGAGGACGACGGCGAGCACCGCAAGGTCACCTTCATGTACGCGGACGGCATCTCCGACTTCGTCCGCCACCTCAACGCCACGAAGACCCCGATCCACAAGTCGGTCATCGACTTCGGCGCCGAGTCGGCCGAGGAGGGCATGGCAGTCGAGGTCGCCATGCAGTGGAACGAGTCGTACGGCGAGTCGGTCTACACCTTCGCCAACTCGATCAACACGCACGAGGGCGGCACCCACGAGGAGGGCTTCCGGGCGGCGCTGACCAGCATCGTCAACCGTTACGGGGCCGAGAAGAAGTTCCTCAAGAGCGACGAGAAGCTCTCCGGCGAGGACATCCGCGAAGGCCTGGCCGCGATCATCTCGGTCAAGCTGGCCAACCCGCAGTTCGAGGGCCAGACCAAGACCAAGCTCGGCAACACCGACATGAAGAGCTTCGTGCAGCGCGTGGCCAACGAGCAGCTGGCCGACTGGTTCGACCGCAACCCGACCGACGCGAAGATCATCATCACCAAGGCGTCGCAGGCGGCCCGGGCCCGTATCGCCGCCCAGCAGGCCCGCAAGCTGGCCCGCCGCAAGTCGCTGCTGGAGTCGGGCTCGATGCCGGGCAAGCTGGCCGACTGCCAGTCGACCGACCCGCGGGTCTCCGAGCTGTTCATCGTCGAGGGCGACTCGGCCGGCGGCTCGGCCAAGCAGGGCCGCGACAGCCAGATCCAGGCCATCCTGCCGATCCGCGGCAAAATCCTGAACGTGGAGAAGGCCCGCATCGACCGGGTCCTGAAGAACAACGAGGTCCAGGCGCTGATCACCGCCATGGGCACCGGCATCCACGACGACTTCGACATCGCCAAGCTGCGCTACCACAAGATCGTGCTGATGGCCGACGCCGACGTCGACGGCCAGCACATCCAGACGCTGCTGCTGACCCTGCTGTTCCGCTTCATGCGACCGCTGGTCGAGCAGGGCCACGTCTACCTGGCGGCCCCGCCGCTCTACAAGATCAAGTGGAACAAGCGCGGCGACGACGCGCAGTACGCGTACTCCGACCGCGAGCGGGACGGCCTCATCGCGCTGCGCCAGCAGAAGAAGCCGAACGCCAAGCCGGACGACATCCAGCGGTTCAAGGGTCTCGGCGAGATGAACTTCCACGAGCTCTGGGACACGACGATGGACCCGGCCACGCGCACGCTGCGTCAGGTCACGCTCGACGACGCCGCGGTGGCCGACGAGCTGTTCAGCGTTCTCATGGGCGAGGACGTCGAGGCGAGGCGCTCGTTCATCCAGCGCAACGCCAAGGACGTGCGGTTCCTGGACATCTAGGTTGCCGAGTATCCACAGCGTCACCCTACTTTCCACAACGTTATCCACAGCGATACGTGGGCACTTGCCGTATATGTCTGGTTTCACCTTGAGTAAGGGTTAACAGTGACTGACACTCCAGAGCCCCCCGACGGCGACGTCCCGGAGATCCCCGGCGGCGTGACCCAGCGCGTCGAGCCCGTCGGCCTCGAGGTCGAGATGCAGCGCTCGTACCTCGACTACGCGATGAGCGTGATCGTCGGCCGGGCGCTGCCCGACGTCCGCGACGGCCTCAAGCCGGTGCACCGCAAGATCCTCTACGCGATGTACGACTCCGGCTTCCGGCCCGACCGCGGATACGTCAAGTGCGCCCGCGTCGTCGGCGACGTCATGGGCAACTACCACCCGCACGGCGACTCGTCGATCTACGACGCCCTCGTGCGGATGGGGCAGCCGTGGTCGCTGCGCTACCCCCTGATCGACGGCAACGGCAACTTCGGCTCGCCCGGCAACGACCCGCCGGCCGCCATGCGCTACACCGAGTCGAAGCTGTCGCCGCTGGCGATGGAGATGCTGCGTGACATCGACGAGGACACCGTCGACATGCAGGACAACTACGACGGGCGTACGCAGGAGCCGACGATCCTGCCCGCCCGCTTCCCCAACCTGCTGGTCAACGGCTCCGAGGGCATCGCGGTCGGCATGGCCACCAAGATCCCGCCGCACAACCTGCGCGAGATCGCCGGCGCCGTGCAGTGGCAGCTGGACAACCCCGACTCCGACGAAGCCACCGCGCTCGAGGCCATGCTCGAGATCGTCAAGGGTCCCGACTTCCCGACCTACGGCCTGATCGTCGGCCAGCAGGCGATCCAGGACGCGTACCGCACCGGCCGCGGCTCGATCCGCATGCGCGCCGTCGTCGAGGTCGAGGAGGACCCGCGCGGCCGCCCCTGCCTGGTCGTCACCGAGCTGCCCTACCAGGTCAACCCGGACAACCTGGCCGAGCGCGTCGCCGAGCTGGTCAAGGAGGGCAAGCTCACCGGCATCGCCGACATCCGGGACGAGTCCTCCGGCCGTACGGGCATGCGGTTGATCCTGGTCCTCAAGCGCGACGCGGTCGCCAAGGTCGTGCTGAACAACCTGTACAAGCACACCCAGCTGCAGGAGACGTTCGGCGCGAACATGCTCGCCCTGGTCGACGGCGTGCCCCGCACGCTCAACCTGGCGCAGTTCATCCGCTACTACGTCGACCACCAGATCGAGGTCATCCGCCGGCGGACCGCGTTCCGCCTGCGTAAGGCCGAGGAGCGCGCGCACATCCTGCGCGGCCTGGTCAAGGCGCTCGACATGCTCGACGAGGTCATCGCCCTGATCCGGCGCTCGCCGACGGTCGAGGACTCGCGCCAGGGCCTGATGCAGCTGCTCGACGTCGACGAGGTGCAGGCCACCGCGATCCTCGACATGCAGCTGCGCCGCCTGGCCGCCCTCGAGCGCCAGCGCATCATCGACGAGCTCGCCAAGATCGAGCTCGAGATCGCCGACCTCAAGGACATCCTGGCCAAGCCGGAGCGCCAGCGGGCCATCGTCTCCGACGAGCTCGGCGAGATCGTCCAGAAGTACGGCGACGAGCGGCGCACGCAGATCATCCCGTTCGACGGTGAGGTCTCCATGGAGGATCTCATCGCGCGCGAGGACGTTGTGGTGACCATCACACGTACCGGTTACGCGAAGCGCACGAAGGTCGATCTGTACCGGTCGCAGAAGCGTGGCGGCAAGGGTGTCAGCGGCGCCACGCTGCGGCAGGACGACATCGTGTCGCACTTCTTCGTCATCTCGACGCACGACTGGATGCTGTTCTTCACCAACAAAGGCCGGGTCTACCGGGCCAAGGCCTACGAGCTGCCCGAAGCGGCCCGGGTGGCCAAGGGCCAGCACGTCGCCAACCTGCTGGCTTTCCAGCCCGACGAGCACATCGCGCAGGTCATCCAGATCCCGAACTACCAGGTCGCGCCATACCTTGTGCTCGCCACTAAGAATGGCCTCGTGAAGAAGACCCGCCTCGAGGAATTTGACTCCAACCGCAGCGGTGGCATCATCGCCATCAACCTGCGGGAGGACGACGAGTTGGTGGGCGCGGCCCTGGCGGCATCGGAGAACGATCTGCTGCTGGTCTCCAAGAAGGCTCAGGCCATCCGGTTCAACGCCACCGACGAGGCGCTGCGACCCATGGGCCGGGCCACCTCGGGCGTGATCGGCATGCGGTTCAGCGACAACGACGAGCTGCTCGCCATGGAGGTCGTGCGCGACGGCATGGATGTGTTGGTCGCCACCAACGGTGGGTATGCGAAGCGCACGCCGATCGAGGAGTATCCCGTGCAGGGCCGGGGTGGCAAGGGTGTGCTCACCGCCAAGATCACGGAGCGCCGTGGTGGACTGGTGGGCGCCCTCGTGATCAGCCCGGAGGATGAACTATTTGCCATCACCAGCAATGGTGGTGTCATCCGGACTCCCGTGAAGCCTGTACGGCGCACGAGGGATCGGAACACAATGGGGGTCAAGCTGATGGACCTCCCAGAAGGTGTAACCATCGTGGCGCTTGCTCGCAATGCCGACGAGCCTGACGAACAGGACTAGTTGATGCCGGAGACACAGGCGAAGTCGGGGGCCACGGGGAGCTCAGCGACTCCGGACGAAGCGGCCAAGAAAGACGCCGCCAAGAACGGACGCGAGTCAGCCGCGGCTCGTACGGCGGCCCCCGCCGAAGCCCCGTCCCCGCCGAAGTTCACCCGGGCGCCGGGCATGGCCCCGCCCCCCGGTGAGCCCAACGCCGACAGTGACGACACGAAACGCCCCACCGGCGGCATCGTGAAAGGCTCGGCCAGTGTGCCGACCGTCACCAAGGGCAAAGGCGCTGCCCCCGGCAGCACCTCGGGACGTGTCAGCGTGCCCGGAGCCGCCAAGCCCGGCGGCGCCGGCACAGGCCCGCAGCAGCGCCCCGGCGGCGCCGCCGCGGCGCCGGCACCCGGGCAGACCACCTCCGGCAAGGCCCGCCCGGCCGGCCCGCAGCAGCAGCCCCAGGGCGGCAACGCGGTCGGCGCGGCCCGGGTCACCGAAGCGGTCCGCTCGGCCCGCACCACGGTCACCTCGGCCGCCGCCCGCGGCCCGCGCCGGGCCCGGCTGAACCTCAAGCGGATCGACCCCTGGTCCGTGATGAAGTTCTCCTTCGCCGTCTCCGTGGTCCTGTTCATCGTCGTGGTGGTCGCCACCTCGGTGCTCTACCTGGCGCTGGACGCCATGGGCGTCTGGGGCGAGGTCAACACCAGCCTCAAGGAGCTCGTCACCGCCACCGGCAGCGACAGCACCGACTCCAGCGGCGGCTTCCAGATCACCGCCTGGGGCGTCATCGGCACCTCCATGCTGATCGGCGCCGTGAACGTAGTCCTGTTCACCGCCCTGGCCACCCTCGGCGCCTTCATCTACAACGTCTGCGCCGACCTCGTCGGCGGCGTCGAACTGACCCTCGCCGAGAGGGACTGACACCAAGCACAACGGGTTGGGGGCCACCCCCGTTTTGGCGGCCCCCAACCCTGTGCGGTAACCTTCGGTGTCGCTTCTGAGGGGCTATAGCTCAGTCGGTTAGAGCGCAGAGCTGATAACTCTGAGGTCGCTGGTTCGATTCCAGCTAGCCCCACGCGCGACAGGCGACCTGTGTCCGCAAAGTGCGCGGACCTGGGTCGCTTGTCATATCTGCCTGGGGGGCGACCCCCAGACCCCCACGTTGCGGTGGGCGCGGTGAGTGATTTGGTTGCGCTCTCGCCTCTTCTGCGGCTGGAGGGCTCGCAGACAACTTTTCTGGGGGTCGTGATGCTCAAGAAGCTTCTGATCGTGGCTGGCGTTGTTGGCGCGGCGGCTCTGGTGTTCAAGAAGGTCAAGGCGTCGAGCGACGAGCGGGCGCTGTGGCACGAGGCGACGACCACGCCGGATCTCCGCTAGCGCCGGTGGTCGGCAGCGGTCGTAGACTGCTGGTCGAGGGGCCCTAGCTCAACTGGCAGAGCACCGCCTTTGCAAGGCGGGGGTTAGGGGTTCAAGTCCCCTGGGCTCCACCACAACCGAAGACAGATACGGCTCCCACCCGCCTAGCGGGCCGGGAGCCGTTTTGCTTGCCCCCGCCAGCAACCCGCCAGGCGGCCTGCGCCAGGCCAGCGGCACAGCCGACGGGAAGGCCAGGAACGCGGGCTGGGGGGAGGCCGGGAGCGCGGGTGGCGCGGGTTGTGGGGGAGGCCGGGAGCGCGGGTGGCGCGGGTTCTGGGGAAGGCCGGGAGCGCGGGTGGCGCGGGTTCTGGGGAAGGCCGGGGGCGCGGGCTGTGGCAAAGGCGGGAGCGCGGGGTGCGGGAAAGCCCGGGAGCACGGGCGGCGCGGGGCCGTTGGGAAGGCCAAGGACGCGGGTGGCGCGGGCCGTGGGGAAGGCCGGCTGGGACCTGAGCTGCGGCGGTGACTGGGGGCCGCGAGGGCAGGGATCACCCAAGCCCGTCCTTGCCCTTCAACCAGATCCCAGCAGCGATGGCCCGGGGTCTGGGGCAGCGCCCCAGGGTCTTCCCCCTCCAGGACAGCCCAGACACCCCCAACGTGATCTACTAACCGCCGTGCGCCGTAGAAACGTTCTTGGACTAGCAGCCCTGGGCCTGCTGTCAGCCTGCGGCGACAAATCGGCGACCAAAACAGAGCCCACCCCCTCCGCCGCTGCGATCGACCGTCACCCGACCGCAGCCGACTACGAGTGGTTCACCCAGGTCAAAGACCTGAGCAAGGGCTACTGCTTCGTCTGGGCGGCCACCATCAGAACCCCCGAGGTCCTGAAACGCCTCCACGGCAAAGAGCTCGAACGCATCGTCTGGCAGCAACTGGTGGGCGCCGGCGACGGCCAGCGCATCACCACCGACAAATACTTCTTCGGCGTCACCCGGGTCGACAACAGCTCGCTCATCATCGAGGACAACGGCACCCTAGGGCTCGCCGACCAGCTCCTCTCCGAGCTCTCCGTAGGCACCACAGTCGTCTGCAACTACCGCGGAGCCGACAACCACAGCCGCTTCCTGGTCATGACCGACCGCGTAGTCGAGCTCGAATTCGACCCCGCCACCGACGGTCGGCGCCTGGGCACCCGCGCCTCCGAGCTCGCCCCGATGATCAACGCCGTCGGCTACACCCCGGCAACCCGGCAAGCCGCCTCGTTCGCGCTTGCTGAGCGCCTGACCGGCGTACCGCTGACCCTGGATCTTCTGAAAGAGCGCACCTACGCCTTCAGCTCAGCCCCTCGCTGAAAGAAGCATCACCCGTTCGGTTGTTGCAGTCCCCGACCGACCACGACAATATCCACGTGTGACGATGCGCACAGCCGAGTTTCTCAGCATCGGTGAGGCCGCGGTTCTTCTGCGGTTCCCGAGACGCCGCGTGCTGGATCTCTGCGCCCGGGGGCTTCTGCCGTATGTCAATGTCGGCCCGCAGCGGCGGGTGCGGCGATCCGATGTGGAGGCTCTGATTCACCCTGTGCTGACCAGGGAGCAGACCGAGCAGCTGTGGCTGCATCGTGCGATCGCGGCCAAGCTGGCCGCCCACCCGCCGGCCGTTCTGGCCGCCGCGGCGATCAATCTTCGGCGGCTGCGCACCCTTCACCCCGCCGGCCAGGAATGGGCTTGGCTCGATCGGTGGGAGGGTCTGCTGGACAACGGAGTGCTCGCCGTCATAGACACTCTGACTTCTCCGGCGCAGTATGCGGTTCAGTTGCGCAGCACGTCTCCCTTCGCGGGTGTGCTGTCGGAGGCGGAACGGCGGGCGGTCCTGACGGCCCTCGCCGAAAGCCGCCGTGACCAGGCAAGACCCATGCGCCTGGAGACCCTCGAGCGGGTCATGCGCGCAGTGTGAGTCCTCGATCACAAAAGTAGATCAGGGCCTTATGTATCTCGGGTTCGCAGGCAGATAGTGGAGATCGTCTGCGCCCCCGGGAGGTACCGATGCCGACGACCATTCCGCATCTCAACACAGCCACGCGGCTCAAGGATCTGCTCGAAGCGCTGTTACAAGCGCCGATGCCTGTACGGATCCGGGCCTGGGACGGCACCGAGGCCGGTCCGGCCGGCACCCCGGTGGTGATTCTGCGCAGCCGGCGGGCCCTGCGCCGGATCATCTGGCAGCCCAACGAGCTCGGGCTGGCCCGGGCGTACGTCTCGGGCGAGCTCGACGTCGAGGGTGATCTGTACGACGCGCTGACCCGCCTGGCCGCCCTGATCTGGCGGGCGCCGGAGCTGAGGGACGTCCCGATCCGGTCCGTCTTCGGCGACCTGGTGCGGCTCGGCGTGCTCGGCACCCAGCCCAAGCCGCCACCGGAGGAGATGGTCGTCACCGGCAGCCGGCACAGCAAGCGGCGGGACCGGCAGGCGATCAGCCACCACTACGACGTCGGCAACGACTTCTACCGGATCGTCCTCGGGCCGAGCATGGTCTACTCCTGCGCGTACTGGGTCTCCGACGAGCCCGGCTACGGGCTGGCCGACGCGCAGCGCGACAAGCTCGACCTGATCTGCCGCAAGCTGGGCCTGGAGCCGGGCATGCGCCTGCTCGACGTGGGCTGCGGCTGGGGCAGCCTGGCCATCCACGCCGCCCGCGAGTACGGCGTACGGGTCCTGGGCATCACGCTCTCGACCGAGCAGGCCGACTTCGCCCGTAAGCAGGTCGCCGAGGCCGGTCTGACCGAGCAGGTCGAGATCCGGGTGCAGGACTACCGCGACCTCGACGACGGCCCGTTCGACGCGATCTCCAGCGTCGGCATGGCCGAGCATGTCGGCACGGGGCCGTACCTGGAGTACGCGCAGATCCTCCACGGCCAGCTCAAGCCGGGCGGCCGGCTGCTCAACCACCAGATCTCCCGGCTGCGCCTGGCCGAGAAGCAGCCGCACCAGCAGCGGTCCTTCATCGACGCGTACGTCTTCCCGGACGGCGAGCTGGCCCCGGTCGGCACGACGGTCACCCTGCTGGAGCAGGCCGGCTTCGAGGTACGCGACGTGCACGCGCTCCGGGAGCACTACGGCCGCACGCTGCGCGCGTGGGTGGCGAACCTGGAGTCGGACTGGGCCGAGGCGGTGGAGCTGACCAGCCCGGGCCGGGCCAGGGTGTGGCGGCTGTACATGGCCGCGTCGGCGCTGGCCTTCGAGCGGGCCGGAATCGGGGTGAACCAGGTGCTAGCGGTCAAGGAGCACCGGGACGGTACGAGCGATATGCCCGCTACGCGGAGCGCCTATTCGGTGTGATCGATGCTGTCACCGGGCGCGTGTCCTTTTCGGTCGGTGACAGTTCGATTACCCAGAAACGAATCCGGACGTTGTCCACAGGTTTTTCCACTGGTCGTGCGTGAACCCCGTGGGGCCGGTTAGCCTGCGACCGTGGACGAACGAAAACGGGCCGCCGCCGTGATCGTGCGGGACGGCCGTGTGCTGATGGTGCACGAGCGGAGCCGGCGATCCGGTGGCGGCGAGTGGTGGACCCTGCCCGGTGGCGGTCTGGAGCCCGGCGAGACCGCCGAGCAGGCCGTCCGGCGTGAGGTCTTCGAGGAGACGGGCCTGGTCGTGGGCGAGGCCCGGCACATCCTCGAGATGCCGTACCCCTCGGGGATGACCTCGGTGTTCTCGGTGACCGTGGCCGACGGCGAGCCTCGGGTGGGCGTCGACGACGGCTTCGGGCCGGAGCCGCTGGGGCTCGACTGGCTGCCCGCGCCGGAGCTGCCGATCGAGACGAACGGCGGCGTGCCGGTCCCGCCGATGATCGTCGTGCTGCCGGCCGCTTAGGGCGGCTACCGGGGCCCAGCGGTCCCGGAAGGCGCTGAGGCGGCCGCGGCGTGGTTCGACGTCGCAGTCTCGATGCGGGCCGCGGCCTGATCCGAGGTCATCGAGGGCTCGGCCGGCGGCCTCTTCCCGGCGCGGCGGCGCTCGGTGACGAAATAGACGCAGGCGGCGGCGTAGGCCACCGCGAGTCCCAGGCCGACGAGACGTTCCGAGCCGGTCTGCAGGATCGACATGTCGAGGGCCAGTTCGGCCCAGAGCCCGAGCAGCACGGCGTTGACCGTGTCGGACCGGCTCCAGCGCGCGGGGCGGCCCCGGCGGGCCTGTCGCTTGATCTCCACCGCCAGGGAATGGCCAAGCCCGGCCGTGAGGACGGCCAGCAGGAACGTGGCGAAGACCGAGTGGGTCCCGCCGCCCGAGGCAGCCACCATCGCGGTGCCGCCGGCCAGTAGGGCCAGGCCACTGACGGTACCCACGCGGGCGCTTCTGCGTTCCTTCACAGTGTTTGATAGTCGGCAGAAAACGGCGCCGTCTGAGAGGTGTGGGCCACCCGGGAGGGAGAGGACTAGTTGGCGCCCGCGGATTGAGCGAGGATGGCGTGCGTGATGGGAAGCCTGAAGCTCGAACCCGCCCAGTCCCGCCCCGACCTGCTGGCCCCGCCGGTCTCCAAGGCCCTGGCTGTGTGGCCGGAGGACGCTCCGGTCGACGCCGATCAGGTGCTGGTCGCCCCGATCGACCCGGAGCTGGCCGACACGGCGGCGTTCTGCGAGGCGTACGACGTGGGCCTGGACGTCTCGGCCAACTGTGTGATCGTCGCCGGCCGGCGCGGCGAGGTGACCCGCTACGCGGCGTGCATCGTGCTGGCCACGACCCGGGCCGACGTCAACGGCGTGGTGCGGCGCTACCTGGACGCGCGCAAGGCCAGTTTCGCCCCGATGGACGACGCGGTGCGGTTGACCGGCATGGAGTACGGCGGGATCACCCCGATCGGCCTGCCCGCCGACTGGCCGATCCTGGTCGACGCCCGGGTGGCGGCCACGCCGCACGTGATCGTCGGATCAGGCGTGCGGCACAGCAAGATCGCGATCGCCGGCCCGGCCCTGGGCGCGCTACCGGGGGCCGAGGTGATTCCGGACCTGGCCAAGATGATTGACTGATATCAATCGTGTTTCACGTGGAACATCATCGACCCGCGTCAACGGCCTCACGGCGGGCGATCTCTTCCAGGGCGGTCAGGATCGTGGCCGAGTCCTGGGCGCCCTGGATGGCGTACTTGCCGTCCACCACGAAGAACGGGACGCTGGCGATGCCGAGCTCACGGGCCTCGGTCAGGTCGGTCTCGACGGCGCTCGTGCCGGCGTCGGTGTCGAGGTAGGCCGCGGCCGCGGTCTCGTTCAGGCCGATCGAGCCGGCCACGCCGGCCAGCGCCTTCCGGGAGCCGACGTCGACACCGTCGGCGAAATGGGCCCGCTGCAGTGCGTCCAGCATGTCGGCCTGGCGGCCCTGGCTCGCGGCCCACGCGATCAGCCGGTGGGCGTCGAACGTATTGGCCGCGATGGCCCGGTCGTAGTCGATGGTGATGCCCTCGGCGGCGGCGATCGAGGTCACGTGGGCGAGCATCTGATCGGCGTTGCCGAACTTCGCCGCCATGGCCTGCTTGATCGGCAGCGGAGCGGGCACCGGCGTCGCGTCGAGCTGGAACGCCCGGTAGGTGACGGTGACGTCGCCCGGGTGCTCGGTCAGCGCCTCCTCGAGGCGGCGCTTGCCGAGGTAGCACCAGGGGCAGACGACGTCGGCCCAGACCTGAATATCCACGGGAGGGAACCCTAACGTGCCGCGACCTGGGCGGCGATCTGGCGCTTGAGCCGGGCCAGGATGGCCGAGCCGCCGCGGATGCGCAGTGGGCTGATCGCCTGGGCCAGGCCCATCCGCGCGTACAGATCGTCGGGCACGGCCAGGATCTCGGCCGTCGTCGCGTCCTGCAGGCCCTCGGCCAGGATGCCGGCGAAGGCACGGGTGGTCGGCGCCTCCGGCGGGCAGTCGAACCAGGTGACCACGGTGTCGTCCGGCTGCACCGTCGCCTTGAGGAAGAACTGGGTCTGGCACTCCGGCACCTGCTCCATGCCGTCGTGCCCGGCCAGGTCGGCCGGGAGCGGCGGCATGGAGTCGGCGAACTCGAGCAGCATCTCGAGAACCACGTCGCGGGGCGCCGAAGCGAACTCGTCGACGATCTCGGCGAGCTTCGGGGGCATGTCGGTCACAGAGCGACCCTACGCGGAGAAGTCAGGCCGGCGCGGAGGTAGGCAGCAGCGCCACGTCGCTCAGGCTGATGATGCCGACCACTTTGCGATCGGCGTCGCAGACCAGCAGCCGGCGCACGCCGCGCTCCCGCATCGCCTGCACGGCCTCGTCGATGGTGGCCGACTGCTCCACCATGATCAGCTCATGGGAGGTGATGTCGCCGAGCGACGTCGTCTTGACGGGCAGATTCTCCGCTATCGCCCGCACCACGATGTCGCGGTCGGTGACCACGCCGATCATCGTCGGGCCCTTGGTCACCACGACGTCGCCGATGGCGCGATCGCGCATGACCTGAGCGGCCTCGTCCAGCATGGTCGCCTCGGGCAGATAGACGACCTGCCGAGTCATGACATCGGCGACCGATGGCCTCGCCATGCGCACACCTCCCGTGTTGTGAATGGAGTTACCCGAGTGCAGCCGTGATTACACGCGGTATGTCCGTGATCGGCACCTCTTCGCGGGAACCTGTGCGGCGATCGCGAAATTCGGCGAATCCCTCGGCCAGCCGGCGGCCCACCACGACGGACCGGGCGATGCCGATGAGCTCGGCGTCGGTGAACTTCACCCCGGGCGACACGTTCGGCCGGTCGTCGACCAGCACCCGCAGCCCGGCCGCCCGCAACGTGGCGCCGAGGGCCAGCGCCGCCTCGATCTGGCCGTCCTTGCCGGCGGCCACGAGGTGCACGTCGGCCGGGGCGACCTCGTCCGGCCAGAGCAGGCCGCGCTCGTCGTGGTGCTGCTCGGCGATGGCGGCGACCGCGCGCGAGACCCCGATGCCGTACGACCCCATGGTCGGCCGGACCGGTTTGCCGTCGGCCCCCAGCACGTCCACCTTGAACGCGTCCGTATAGCGCCGGCCCAGCTGGAAGATGTGCGCGATCTCGATGCCGCGCCGGATGGTGAGCGAGCCGTCGTCGCAGACCGGGCAGGGGTCGCCCGCGCGGACCTCGGCCGCCTCGATCGTGCCGTCGGGCGTGAAGTCCCGGCCGGCGACCACGTTGATCGCGTGCTTGCCGGGCTCGTTGGCGCCGGTCAGCCAGGCCGTGCCCGGCGCCACGCGCGGGTCGGCCAGGTAGCGCACCTTGATGCCCTGCGGGCCGATGTAGCCCTTGACCAGGTCGGGCCGGGCCGCGAAGTCGTCGAAGAGGGTGGCCGTGGCCGGGGCGAGCGCGGCGTCGAGCCGCTTCGGGTCGACTTCACGGTCACCGGGCACACCGATCACCAGCAGTTCGTCCTCGGCGCCGGGGCGGTGGACGGTGACGACCACGTTCTTCAGCGTGTCGGCCGCCGTCCAGTCGCTGCGGCCGCCGAGGGCCCGCGCGTTGGCCAGGTCGACCAGCGAGGCGATGGTCGGGGTGTCCGGGGTGTCGTGCACGGTGAGCTCGCCGGCCGTGGACGAAGAAGTAGGCGGCACAGGGGTGACGACCGCTTCGGTGTTGGCCGCATAGGAGCACGAGGTGCAGCCGACGAACGTGTCCTCGCCCACGTCGCTGGCCGCGAGGAACTCCTCGGAGGCCGAGCCGCCCATGGCCCCGGACACTGCCGAGACGATCGTGTGGTCGAGCCCGATCCGCGCGAAGGTGCGCTGGTAGGCCGCGCGGACCGCGCCGTAGGCCGAAGCGAGCTCGGCGTCGGTGAGCGCGAACGAATACGCGTCCTTCATCAGGAACTCGCGGCCGCGCAGCAGCCCGGCCCGGGGCCGGGCCTCGTCGCGGTATTTCGTCTGGATCTGGAACAGCATCAGTGGGAAGTCACGGTAGGAGCTGGTCATGTCCTGAACGAGCAGGGTGAACATCTCCTCATGGGTGGGCGCGAGCAGGTAATCGCCGCCCCGCCGGTCCTTGAGCGTGAAGATGTCGTCGCCGTAGTCGGTCCAGCGGTGGGTCGTCTCGTACGGCTCGCGGGGCAGCAGGGCCGGGAACGACACCTCCTGCCCGCCGATCGCGGCCATCTCCTCCCGCACGACCGCGGTGATCCGGTCGAGGACGAGCTTGCCCAGCGGCAGCCACGTGTATCCACCCGGGGCGGCGCGGCGGATGTACCCGGCGCGCAGCAGCAGCCGATGACTCGGCACCTCGGCCTCGGCCGGCTCCTCGCGAAGGGTGCGGAGCAGCAAGGTGGACATTCGCAACAGCATGCGCAGCAGCGTAGAGAGGCTGTGCGACGAAGGACACCGGTTTAAGTCGTGTCGTCATCGTCACGCTTCCGCGCTCCTTACATCGGTGGAAATGTGTGCCCTACGAGCAAAATTCAGGGTGCGTTAAGGGGGCTGCCATGGCGTGGCAGAGCTTCGTGGCAATGGGGGACAGCTTCACCGAGGGGCTGAACGATGCTTACCCGAACGGGACGTTCCGAGGCTGGGCCGACCTGGTGGCGGCCCGTCTGGCCGTCGACTCGGGGCCCGACTTCGGTTACGCGAACCTCGCGATCCGCGGCAAGTTGATGGGCCAGATCGTCGACGAGCAGCTCGAGCCGGCGCTCGCCATGAAGCCCGATCTGGTCAGCTTCGCGGCCGGCGGCAACGACTCGCTGCGGCCCCGTGTCCACCCGTACGAGCTGGTCGAACGCATGGAGCAGGTGGTCGCCCGGGTAAGGGGCACGGGGGCCGACATGATCCTGTTCCGTTTCGCCGACGTGACCGTCAATCTGCCCGCGGTGCTCGGCCGGCGGGCCGCGGTGCTCAACGACGGGGCCCGGGCGCTGGGGGAGAAGTACGGCGCGTACGTCATCGACCTGTTCGCCGACGACGCCTTCCGCCACCCGCACATGTGGGCCCCGGACCGGCTGCACCTCTCCCCGGCCGGTCATCGCCGGGTGGCCGGCCACGTGCTCAACGCGCTCGGCGTCGGCTGTGACGACCAGTGGATGCTGGTGCCGCCGAACCCCGAGCCCACCCCGTGGCTGCTGGCCCGCGGCGCCGACCTGCGCTGGGCCCGCGAGCACCTCGCCCCCTGGGTCGGCCGGCACCTGCGCGGCCACTCGTCGGGCGACCAGGTCATGGCCAAGCGCCCGGAACTGGCCCCGGTGAGGGCCGACATGGCGGCCTGACGCTGAGCCGCCCGATGAGGGGATAGCGTGACAACCATGTCCGTTGCGAACGATCCGGCGCCCACCCTCCAGGCCTACGCGCACCCCGACAAGCTCGTCACCACCGAGTGGCTCGCCGCCAACCTCGACACCCCCGGTCTGGTGGTGGTCGAGTCGGACGAGGACGTGCTGCTCTACGACACCGGCCACATCCCCGGCGCGGTGAAGGTCGACTGGCATCTCGAGCTCAACGACCAGCTCACCCGCGACTACCTCGACCCGGCCGCCTTCGCCGCGCTCCTGTCAGCCAAGGGCATCGGCCGCGACGACACGATCGTCTTCTACGGCGACAACTTCAACTGGTGGGCGGCGTACGCCCTCTGGGTCTTCGAGCTCTTCGGTCACCGCGACGTCCGGCTGCTCGACGGCGGCCGGCAGAAGTGGGTGGCCGAGGGCCGTCCGCTGACCCGCGACCGCACCGAGCGGCCGGCGGCCGACTACCCGGTGCCGGTGCGCAACGACGCCGAGATCCGCGCCTTCCGCGACCAGGTCATGGCCCACATCAGCAGCGGCCGTCCACTGGTCGACGTGCGTTCCCCGCAGGAGTACACGGGCGAGCTGACCCACATGGAGGCCTACCCGCAGGAGGGCGCGCTGCGCGGCGGGCACATCCCGGGCGCGGTCAGCAAGCCGTGGAAGTCGGCGGCCAACGAGGACGGCACCTTCAAGCCGGCCGACGAGCTGACCAAGATCTACTCCGACGAGCTGGGGCTCGACTCGAGCGACGACATCATCGCCTACTGCCGGATCGGTGAGCGGTCGAGCCACACCTGGTTCGTGCTGCACCACCTGCTCGGCTACCCGCAGGTCCGCAACTACGACGGTTCGTGGACGGAGTGGGGCAACCTGGTCCGCGCCCCCATCGCCAAGGGCAGCGAGCCGGGCGGCCTCTCCTAGCGCAAGAAACGGGGCGGCCGGAAAACCGCCCCGTTCTTGTCGGTCCCGGGCGGTACCTTGTCCGCCGTGAGCAACACGTTCCAGGTCGATCTCCGGGGCATCGTCGATCTGCTGAGTCACCACCTCTACGCGAGCCCACGCGTCTACGTCCGTGAGCTGCTGCAGAACGCGGTCGATGCGATCACCGCCACCGGCGATCTCGCGTCGGGCTCGGTGACCATCACGACCGGCGACCACGGCCTGCGCGTGGCCGACAACGGCATCGGGCTCACCGAGGCCCAGGTCCACGAGCTGCTGGCCACGATCGGCCGCAGCTCGAAACGCGACGAGCTGGGCTTCGCCCGCCACGAGTTCCTCGGCCAGTTCGGCATCGGCCTGCTCTCGTGCTTCCTGGTCGCGGACGAGATCCGCGTCCACACCAAGCGCGCCGGCGCTGAGCCCGTGCTCTGGACGGGGTATTCCGACGGCCGCTACGACGTCCGCGCCGGCGAGGAGCGCGAGCCCGGGACGACGGTCACCCTGCTGCCGCGCCGCGGCTCCGAGTCCTTGCTGAGCGGTACGACCGTTCGCGAGCTGGCCGAGCTTTACGGTTCGCTGCTGCCCGTGTCCGTCGAGGTCGACGGGACGCGGGTGACCAGCGGCGCCGTCCCGTGGGAGCGCGGCGATGAGGCCCTGGCGGCGTATGCCCAGGAGGTCTTCGGTTTCCGTCCGTTCGACGCGGTCGAGCTCAGCGTGCCCGAGGCCGGCCTGACCGGCGTCGCGTTCATCCTGCCGACGCCGGTCAACCCGGCCACCCGCGGCGGCCACCGTGTCTACCTCAAGCGGATGCTGCTCTCCGAGAGCGTCGAGGGCCTGCTGCCCGAGTGGGCGTTCTTCGCCCGCTGCGTCGTCGACAGCACCGAGCTGCGCCCCACCGCCAGCCGCGAGGCACTCTACGACGATGGCCTGCTCGCCGACACCCGGGAGGCCATCGCCGACCAGCTGCGCGGCTGGCTCGTCCGGCTGGCCGCCACCGACCCACGGCAGCTGTCCCGCTTCCTCGGCATCCATCACCTCGGCGTCAAGGCCCTCGCCCTGCACGACGACGAGATGCTGCGCCTGGTCGAGCAGTGGTACGCCATGGAGACCAACATGGGCCAGTTGACGCTGGCCGAGTTCCGCGAGCGGTGGGGCGTGATCCGCTATGCCGCCACCACGGACGAGTTCCGCCAGCTCGCCGCCGTGGCCGCGGCCCAGGAGGTCGCCCTGATCAACGGTGGCTACGTCTACGACGCCGACCTGATCGAGCGGCTGGCCACAGTGGACTCCGAGGTGCGGGTCGAGCGACTCGAGCCGTCCGACCTGGCGACCCGGTTCACCGAGGTCGACCTCGAGACCGAGCTGCGGTTGCGCCCGTTCCTCACCGCCGCCCAGCGCCGTCTCGACCGGCTCGGCTGTGAGGTCCAGGTCCGTGCCTTCGACCCGGCCACGCTGCCCGCGCTCTACCTGGTGAGCCGGTCCGCCGCGTTCCACGAGGAGTTCAGCACCGGCCGCGACCGGGCCGACGACCTGTGGGGTGGCGTGCTCGACGCGCTGGCCCACACGGCGCCGGCCGACCGTCCGCAGCTCGTGCTCAACCACCGCAACGCGCTGGTGCGCCGAGTGATCGGCATCGCCGATCCCGAGCTGATCGGTCTGGCGGTCGAGTCGCTCTACGGCCAGGCGCTCATGCTGGGCCACCACCCGATCCGGCCGGCCGACGCCGCCCTGCTGACCACCTCGTTCCTGGGCCTCCTGGAGCGCGCCGTCTCGGAGGAGGAGCGATGAAGACCGCCGAGGAGCTGTGGGAGCTGATCTCCCAGGCCGAGGACATGCCGTACGGAGCCGCCCAGATCGCGCTCGTGGAGCAGATCCTGCGCCACGTCGACGGCCCCGCCGACCCGCATCTGGCCTTCGTGACCCGGTTGACCGCCACGAACGCCTACATCTACGGCGGCGAGCCGGCCAAGGCGTTCGTCACCTTCTCCTGGTGCATCGCCGACTTCGACCGCAACCCGCAGCCGTACCACCAGCGGGCCCAGCACAGCCTGCTGTGGCTGTTCAAGAGCATGGTCAACGCCCTGACCAAGTTCCCCGAGGTGCCGCTGGCCCGGACGTACGCGGTGCTCGACGACATGGAGCGGCGCTATCGCGAGCACGGCGCCGGACTGGGCGCGCTCTACAAATACCGCTACATCGTCGCCGACCACATCGGTCTGCGCGACGACGCCGACGCCTGGTACGAGAAGTGGCAGGCCGCCCCGCGCGACCGGCTCTCCGACTGCGTCGGCTGCGACCCCACCGACGTCGCCGCCTACCTCTCCACCCGGGGCCGCTTCGCCGACGCCGTCGAGCACGCCGACCCGGTGCTCGCCGGGACGCTCAACTGCATCGAGCAGCCGCAGGCGATCCTCGAGGAGCTGATGGTTCCCTACCTGCTGACCGGCCGGGAGTCCGACGCGGCGGACGCGCACCGCCGGTCGTACCGTCGGCAGCGCGCCAACCTGGCCGACATGGAATCGGTGGCCGGCCACATCGCCTTCTGCGCCCGCACCGGCAACGAGCACCGAGGTCTGGAGATCCTCCAGCGGCACATCGACTGGCTTGACAAGGCGCCGTCGCCGATGGCGGCCATGGAGTTCGCGGCCGCCGGCGGCCACCTGCTGCGCCGGGTCACCGGCCTCGGCCACGGCGACGCGACCGTACGCCGCCTGGGCCGTCCCGAGATCACGGCGGCCGGGCTGGCGACCGAGCTCGAGACCCAGGCGACCGAGCTGGCCGCCCGGTTCGACGCCCGTAACGGCACCACCGCCCAGAGCAGCCGGATCGCCGAGTGGCTGGTCCGTGAGCCCTTCGGGGTGACCCTGGCCCTGTCGCCGTCGGCCCGGACCACCACCACGCCGCCTCGACCGGACAAAAAGGACACGACGCCCGAGGTGCCGGCCGGGTTGAGCGCCTCCGTGCTCCTCGACCTGGCCGAGGAGCACGTCGGCGAGGACCGCGACGAGGCGGCGATCGCGACTCTGGCCGCCTTCGACGCCCGTTTCCCCACGCCGTCGCTCGAGGAGGCCGGTCGGCGGGCGGCGTTGCAGGGTGTGGTCAGTGACTGGCGGCGTGACCCGCAAGGGGTCGAGGCGGCCTGGCGCGAAGCGGTCGACCTGCTCACCCGGGCCGGCGCCGCCGAGCGGGCGGCCGCGGCCGGTGGTCGCCTGGGCATCCTGTGCTGCCTGACCGGCCGCCAGGAGGAGGGCATCGCCCTGGTCCGGGCCGAGGTCGCGCGGATGACCGGGCACGGCGACGACCGGCAGCGCTCCAGCGCCTGGTCCCGGCTGGCCATCGCTCAGTTCACCGGGGACGACTTCACCGCCGCTCGCGAGAGCCTCGACCGGGCCGACGAGGCGGCCATCGCGGCCGGGCTCCCTCGCCATCAAGCTGTGCACGACGTCTGGCGGGCCCGCGTCGCGCTGGCCCTCGAAGACCCGGAGGAGGCGCTGGCCGCCGCCACTCGGGCCCGGGACTTCTTCCGCGAGCACGGCCCGGCGGGCCGGATGGCCGAGGCCGCCATGATCGTCGCCGATCTGGCCACCGACCCCGAGCAGGCGGTGGAGGCCTTCGGCCAGATGCTGGCCGCCGACGAGCCCCACCTGACGCTGATGGCCCGGGCCGGTCGCGGCCGCGCGCTGCTGCATCTCGGCCGCCCCGCCGACGCTATCGCCGACCTGGTCGAGGCGGCCGCCCTGGCCGCCGAGCACGACCAGGAGCAGGCCGGCGCCTTCGTCCGGCAGGACCTGGCCCGTGCCTATAAAGAGGCCGGCCGTCCGATCGAGGCGGCCGAGGTGGCCGAGGAGGCGCTGCTGCGCTTCGAGCGGCTCGAGCTCGGCGCCCCGGCCGACGACGTGCGTTTCCTGCTCGCCGGGCTCTACCGCGAGATCGGCGACAACCAGGGCGCCCTGGCCCTCTATCGCGCCTTGATCGAGGGCCTGGCCGGCAACCCGGCCGGGCGCGGTCAGGTCGGCGAGCAGGCGGGCGCGCTGCTCTACGACATGGACCGCGACGCCGAGGCGGCCCAGACGTTCGAGGCCGCGGCCCGGGCGCTGCACGAGGCGGGCGACCTGATCGGCGAGCTGCGGGTGCTGCGCCGCCGGGTGAGCGCCCTGCACTACGCCGACGACGCGCCCACCGGGCTGGCCGTGGCCGACGAGGCCGAGAAGCTCTACGCTCAGCTTCCGCCCGGGACGGCGGCCGAGCCGAACGCGATCTGGCAGCGCTCGATGGTCGCCCGCGAGGCGGCCGGCCTGCTGATGGCCCGTGGCCGGCACGCCGAGGCCGTGACTCGTCTGGAGCCGTTGCCGGAGCGTCTGCGGGCGATCGGGGCGGAGGAGGACGCGGCCACGATCGAGACCATGCTGGGGGAGGCCCGCCATCCTTCAGGGGAGTAAAGAGGTCCTACCGGCGAGTAGGATCCTTAACGCACGTTAAGCACATGCCTTGACAGAGGGTTAGAGTGACCTCGTGACAACGGTTGATCAGCAGCAGCGCCCGGGGCCGCCCGCTCCCCGGCGCCGGTCGCGCCGGGACGAGATCCTGGAGATCGCGGTGGGCCTCTTCGCGGCCCGTGGATATCACGGTGTCTCGATGGACGACATCGGCTCGGCCGCCGGCGTGACCGGCCCGGCGCTCTACCACCACTTCGCCGGCAAGGAGGCGATGCTGGTGGCGGCGCTCATCCCGGTCAGCGAGGGCCTGCTGCACGGCGGCGAGGCCCGCGTCGCCCTGCACCCCGAGGACGCCAGCGCCGCGCTCGCCGACCTGATCGACTTCCACGTCGAGTTCGCCCTGGCCAACCCGGCCGTCATCGCTCTGCACCTGCACGAGCTCGATCGGCTGCCCGAGGAGCCGCGGCGCCAGATCCGCCGGCTTCAGCGCCTCTACGTCGAGGAGTGGGTCGGCGTGCTGGCCAAGCTGCGTCCCGAGCTCGACGCGGCCGAGGCCCGGGTGCTCGCCCACTCGGCGTTCGGCCTGATGAACTCGACGCCGTTCCTCGGCGGCGAGGTCGATCGCCGGCGCCGGGCGGCGCTGCTGCGCGAGGCCACGATGCACGCGCTGACGGGGCGCTGAGGCCGATGATCGAGTCGCTGCTCGTCGCGAACCGGGGCGAGATCGCCCGCCGGATCGTCCGGACCGCCCGGCGGCTGGGCATCCGCACGATCGTGGTCCACTCGGAGCCCGACGCCGGGATGCCGTTCGTGACCGAGGCCGACGAGGCGATCTGCGTCGGCCCGGCCAACCCGGCCCAGAGCTACCGCAACGCCGAGGCCATCCTGGCCGCCGCGAAATCGACCGGGGCCCAGGCCATCCACCCCGGTTACGGTTTCCTCAGCGAGAGCGCCGAGTTCGCCCGGGCCGTCGAGGCCAACGGCCTGATCTGGGTCGGCCCCGGCCCCGAGGCGATCGCCGCGATGGGCGACAAGATCAACGCCCGCAACATCATGGCGGCGGCCGGCGTGCCGGTCGCGCCGGGCTCGCACGACCCGGCGGCCACTGTGGAGGCTGCCGTCGAGGCCGCCACCGAGATCGGTTACCCGGTGATGGTCAAGGCCGCCGCCGGGGGCGGCGGCATGGGCATGGCGGTCGCCGGCGACGAGGCCGCCCTGCGCACCGAGTACGACAAGGTCCGCGTCTTCGCCGAGCGCATGTTCGGCGACGGCTCGGTGCTGATCGAGCGCTACTTCCCCCGGGTCCGCCACGTCGAGGTGCAGATCCTCGGCCTGGCCGACGGCCGGGTGATCGCCCTGTCCGAGCGCGAGTGCTCGGTGCAGCGCCGCAATCAGAAACTGGTGGAGGAGTCGCCCAGCCCCGCGGTCACCCCCGAGCTGCGTGAGCGTTTCCTGGCCGCCGCGGTCCGGGCCGGTGAGGCCGTCGGCTACCGCAACGCGGGCACGGTCGAGTGCCTGCTCGACCCGGCCAGCGGCGAGTTCTTCTTCCTCGAGATGAACACCCGCCTGCAGGTCGAGCACCCGATCACCGAGCTGATCCACGGCATCGACCTGGTCGAGGAGCAGCTCCGGATCGCGTCGGGCGAGCTGACGGACCCACCGCGAGCCACCCGCGGCCACGCGATCGAGATGCGGATCAACGCCGAGGACCCGAAGCGGTTCTTCCCCGGTCCCGGGCCGATCACCACCTGGGTCGAGCCGTCCGGCGAGGGCGTCCGCGTCGACTCCGGCTACGCCGAGGGCACGGCGGTCACCCAGCACTACGACTCGCTGATGGCCAAGTTGATCGTCTTCGGCGCCGATCGCGAGGAGGCTCTCGCGCGGGCGCGCGTGGCCGTGAGCGGCTTCCAGATCGCCGGCCCCAAGAACAACCTGCCCTTCTTCGCCGAGCTGCTGGAAAATCCGGAGTTCCTCTCCGGCGACTACGACACCGGCATCGTGTCCCGGATGAGGTGATCCGCCGATGACGTCCGTGAGCATCCGAGAGGTCGCGCCGCGCGACGGGCTGCAGAACGAGGAGCCCATTCCGACCGAGGCCAAGGTCGCGCTGATCGACGCGCTGAGCGGGACGGGGGTCCGCCGGATCGAGGCCGTCTCGTTCGTGCACCCCAAGGCCATCCCGCAGATGGCCGACGCCGACGAGGTCTGGTCCCGGGCCACGAAGAACCCGGAGATCCGCTACTCCGCGCTGATCCCCAACACCCGGGGCGCGCAGCGGGCGATCGCGGCCGGCTTCCGTGAGATCGAGGTCGTCGTGTCCGCTTCGGACACGCACAACCGCCGCAACCTCAACCGGTCGACCGACGAGTCGCTCGACGACATCGCCTCCCTCATTCCGTTGATCCACGAGGCCGGCGCGACGGTCGAGGTGATCGTCGCGACCAGTTTCGGCTGCCCGTTCGAGGGCGACATCGATCCCGAACGGGTGGCCGGCATCGTGGCCCGGGTCCGGGCCGACGGGGCCGACCGCATCGCCTTCGGCGACACGACCGGCATGGCGACTCCGCGCCGGGTCCGTGACCTTCTCTCGACCGTCCGTCCCGACCTCCTGCACTTCCACAACACCAGGGGTACGGGTCTGGCCAACATCCTGACCGCGCTCGAGCTCGGGGTGACCGAGTTCGACGCCAGCGCCGGCGGGATCGGGGGCTGTCCTTATGCGCCGGGCGCCTCGGGCAACGTGGCGACCGAGGAGGTCGTCCACATGCTCCACGACATGGGCATCGAGACCGGCATAGACCTGGAGAGACTGATCGAAACGGCCGCCCTGGCCGAAAAACTCCTCGGCCGTACCCTTCCGTCCGGTGTTCTACGCGCCGGACCACGCACCAGACTGGTGTGATTTCGGCCGCAGATCGTTGCGATCAGTTTTCCCATTCGCCGGCGTGACCGCCGTCCCTTCGTTTCGTTACCAATACCGAGTGGCCGATATCGCCGAATGCGGCGGATCCGCCATCGGATCGGGTCAACGACGAGGGGCGGATCATGACGGAACTGGGGGTCGGGCGTACGCGCACGGCGTGCCCACTGCCGTCCGTGCCGCCCGCCGGCGACTCCTCGCCCGTGCCGCCTCACATCCAGGGGGCGGAGTGGCGTACGGAGAGCCGCGCACGCCGGCACACCGGATCCCGGTGGGGCCTGCGAGTCCTCGTCGTCGGCGGCCTGGCCGGTGCGGCCTGGCTGCTCACCGGTGCTGCCGCGCACGCCGCGGACCGGGTCGACGGGCCGGACGGCTCGTTGCTCGGCTCCGTCATCGGCGCCGACACCACAACCCCGGTCACCGATCTCCTGCAGGCGGCTGTCGAGCCGCTGGAGGCCGAACGGCCGGACCACGAGAGACACATGACCGACATCCTCGACGTTCCCCGGCGGGTTCTCTCCCATCCGGCGGAGACTGTCGACGAGGTCACGCAGCAGGACGACGGGACCCCCGTCGACGACGCCGTGAGCGACGTCGACCAGGTCCTCTCGGATGTCACCGGCACAATCCGCCTCATCGGCGGCCCGGAGACCCCGCAGCGGCTCGCCGCGGTGACGGACGCCATCACCGAGACCGAGAGCCCGGCCGGCGACCGGCCGGAGCCCTCGACGGCCGACCGGCAGCCCGAACCGCGGCCGGTCAGTGCCATCACGGCGAGCCCTGTCACGAGCACCAAGACCTTCCGCGCGGCGAACGCCGGCCATCACGCCGTCGTCGCGGTCAAGCACGGCAAGGTCTCCTCCACGAAGTCGGCCCGCCGGCACCACCACCACGCCCGCGCCGCTCAGGCGGCGAAGGTCGGTGGGCCGGAGAAGGTCGAGGGGGACAGCACACCCGGCGGTGACGAGCCGGCCGCTCCTGTGCGGCTGCGCCTCGGGGACGTCAGCGGCACCCCGACCAGCGGGTCGGGGACTCCGACGGAAGGTGGCTCCGCGGCCTTCCTGCCGGCCGCGATCGTGAGCAGCACGATGGCCAGCCATCTGGCTGCGATCGCGTCCGATGTCGAGGCCCGGCAGCACGATGCCGAGGCACCGACCGTCTCCCCTGACTGAGTGATCACGCTCGGCGGTCCGCCCGGCCGCCGGCGACCAGCCCGATTCCCGAACCGCTTGCGAACAAGCGGCGAATCGTAGACGCCTGAAATCACTCGCACCGCACCGATGCGCCTTGTGGGCGCACGTCGACAAGCGGAGTCAGGGCAGAAGGAAACCGAGCCAGGGCACCGCTGCGCCCGAAAACGCATCGCCCTCAATTGAATACGCATGCATTTTTGCCGGACCATTCTTGAAAGGCATTTCTTTTCTCATGAAGACTTGGGTTCGTAAGACTCTGAGCGTCGGCGTCCTGGCCGCTGGCGCCCTGCTGTTCGCCCCGGCCGCGGCGCAGGCCGACGTCATCCAGTCGAACGGCGACAACAACGGGATCCTGAACGGGACCCAGCTCGCCGTCCCGGTCCGGGTCCCGGTCAACGTCGTCGGCACCTCGGTCGGCATCCTGGGCGTGGCCGACTCGCGCGGCGCCGGCATCAACTCCCTGGAGAGCGGCCGCCGCGGCGTCCAGTCCAACGGGGACAACAACGGCATCCTGAACGGCACCCAGGCCTACCTGCCGGTCAACGTTCCGGTGAACGTCGTCGGCACGGCGGCTGCGGTCGCCGGCCAGGCCCGGGCCCAGGGCGTCGGCGTCAACAAGCTCGAGAGCGGCCGCACCACCGAGCACGGCTGGCGGGACCGCGACGGCGACATCCAGTCGAACGGCGACAACAACGGGATCCTGAACGGCACCCAGCTGTACGCGCCGATCGACGTCCCGATCAACGTCTGTGGCACCTCGATCGCGCTGCTCGGCGCGGCCGACAGCCGGGCGCTGTGCGTGAACAGCCTGGAGAGCGGCTCGGTCAAGGGCAAGTCCCGGACCAAGGAGAGCGCCTGGCAGAGCAACGGCGACAACAACGGGATCGCCAACGGCACCCAGCTGTACGCGCCGATCAGCCTGCCGGTGAACCTGTCGGGCACCTCGGTCGCCGTCCTCGGCGCCTCGAGCTCCCGCGCCGTCTCCGTCAACAAGCTGGAGAAGGGGACCGGTCACCACGACGACTTCATCCAGAGCAACGGTGACAACAACGGCATCCTGAACGGCACCCAGATCGGTGTTCCGATCAACGTGCCGATCAACGTCTGCGGCACCTCGGTCGGCATCCTCGGTGCCGCCCAGTCCTCGGCGGCCTGCGTCAACGACCTCAGCGACCGGGACGGCCGCGACCGCGACCGTGGCGGCTTCTGGGGCGACGACCGGGACGGCTTCTGGGGCGGCGACGACGACTGGGACGGCGACCACGGCCACGGCCACGGCCGCCCGGGTCACCACGGCCACGGCGACGACGACGACTTCGGCGGCGCGCAGGGCGAGGACCCGAACGACTACAAGGGTGCCGGCGGCGTCAAGGGTGACGGTGGCGTCCGCGGCGACAAGCCGGGCTACACCAAGGACGACGAGGAGCCCGCGGCGGCCCAGGGCGAGGAGCCCGCGGAGGAGCCGGTCGCCGGCTACACCAAGCCGGCCGCGACCGGTTCGAACAGCAAGGCCACCGGTGGCCGCAAGGCGATGACCGAGGGTTCCCCGGTGACCGACCTGGCCGGCTCGGTCAGCGACGCCACGGGCCTGGGCCTGCTCAACACGCTGCGCTGATCACCCGCACAGACCGGGTCGCGCCGGTCCCAGGACGCGACCCGACGACGCCAGGAGGCGTCGAGCAGTAACCGGTGTTCCTCCACGACGCCGGGGCAGTGAAACGGACGGGAGTCTCCGCGATCGGCGGAGGCTCCCGTCCGTCGTTGCCGCGACCTTGACGGATGGGCTACCCTAACGGTCGTTAAGCCCTAACGATCGTTCAGTCTGATCTTTCAGGTAGGGAGCCCCGGTGGAGGACGATCTCGCCCAGGCGCGCAAGCGGGTGCTGGCCGGCGGCGCCGAGCGCTACCACGCGGCCAACGCGGCCAAGGGCAAGCTCTTCGCCCGCGAGCGCATCGCGCTGCTGGTCGACGAGGGTTCCTTCGTCGAGGACGGCCTGTTCGCCAACAGCCTGGCCGACGGCCTGCCGGCCGACGGCGTGATCACCGGGGTGGCCCGCCTCGACGGCCGCGACGTCTGCCTGATGGCGAACGACTCGACGGTCAAGGCCGGTTCCTGGGGCGCCCGCACGGTCGAGAAGATCATCCGGATCATCGAGCGCGCCGTGGAGTACGGCGTACCGATGATCTATCTCGTCGACTCGGCCGGCGCCCGCATCACCGACCAGGTCGACCTCTTCCCGGGCCGCCGCGGCGCCGGCAAGATCTTCCACACCCAGGTCCGGGCGTCCGGCGCGATCCCGCAGGCCTGCGCCCTGTTCGGCCCGTCCGCCGCCGGCGGGGCCTACATGCCGGCCTTCTGCGACATCGTGGCCATGGTCGAGGGCAACGCGAGCATGTATCTCGGCTCCGACCGCATGGTCGAGATGGTCACCGGGGAGAAGACGACCCTCGAGGCGATGGGCGGCGCCAAGGTCCACTGCACCGAGTCCGGCGTCGGCCACTTCCTCTGCAAGACCGAGCAGGACGCGCTCGACGTCGTACGGACGTACCTCTCCTATCTGCCCTCCAATTGGGAGGGTCGCCCGCCGGTCGCCGAGCCGCGCGCGACCACCGGCGCCGACCTCGCCGCCCTGGTCCCGGCCAGCGAGCGCCAGGCCTTCGACATGCGGCGTTACATCAAGGGCCTGGTCGACGAGGGTTCGTACTTCGAGATCCAGGCCCTGTGGGCCAAGGAGCTCACGATCGGGCTGGCCCGCCTCGACGGCGAGGTGGTCGGCGTCGTCGGCAACAACTCGATGTTCAAGGGCGGCGTGCTCTTCCCCGACTCGGCCGACAAGGCGAGCCGCTTCGTGCAGCTCTGCGACGCCTTCAACATCCCGCTGCTGTTCCTCTGCGACGTGCCGGGCTTCATGGTCGGCTCGGCGGTGGAGAAACAGGGCATCATCCGGCACGGCGCCAAGATGGTCACCGCGATCTCCGAGGCCACCGTGCCCAAGATCTGCGTCGTGGTCCGCAAGGCCTACGGCGCCGGTCTGTACGCGATGGCCGGCCCCGGCTTCGACCCGGAGGCCACGATCGCCCTGCCCACCGCCAAGATCGCGGTGATGGGGGCGGAGGCCGCGGTGAACGCCGTCTACGCCAACAAGATCGCCGCCCTGCCCACCGACGAGGAGCGCGCCGCCTTCGTGGCCGAGCGCCGCGCCGAGTACGAGCAGGACATCGACATCATGCGGCTGGCCAGCGAGCTGGTCGTGGACACCGTCGTCGAGCCGGGCGACCTGCGCGACGAGCTCATCCGCCGCTACCGCGCCGCGCGGGGCAAGGACCGCGGCTTCGCCCGGCGCCGGCACGGCGTCACGCCCGTCTGACTTCTGAAGGAGCACGTCATGGTGGACTTCCGGCTCGGCGAGGAGCAGGAGGCGCTGCGGGCCAGCGTCCGGGACTTCGCCGTGGAACAGGTCGCTCCGGTCATCGCCGAGCACTACGAGCACAAGACCTTCCCGTACGACCTGATCCGCCAGATGGGCAAGATGGGCCTGTTCGGGCTGCCCTTCCCCGAGGAGTTCGGCGGCATGGGCGGTGACTACTTCGCGCTCTGCATCGCCCTGGAGGAACTGGCCCGGGTGGACAGCTCGGTCGCGGTCACCCTCGAGGCCGCGGTCTCGCTCGGCGCCATGCCGATCTACCGCTTCGGCACGCCCGAGCAGAAGGAGCAGTGGCTGCCCCGGCTGACGACCGGTGAGGCCCTGGCCGGCTTCGGCCTGACCGAGCCCGGCACCGGCTCCGACGCCGCCGGCACGACCACCCGCGCGGTGCTCGACGAGTCCACCGGCGAGTGGGTGATCAACGGGACCAAGGCCTTCATCACCAACTCCGGCACCGACATCACCTGCCTGGTCACCGTCATGGCCGTGACCGGCGTCAACCCCGACGGCTCGAAGGAGCTGTCCACGATCATCGTGCCGTCCGGCACGCCCGGCTTCACCGTGGCCCCGGGTTACTCCAAGGTCGGCTGGTGCGCGTCGGACACCCACGAGCTTTCCTTCGACGACGTACGGGTTCCCGCCGGCAACCTGCTCGGCGAGCGCGGCCGCGGTTTCGCCCAGTTCCTGCGCATCCTCGACGAGGGGCGGATCGCCATCGCCGCGCTCTCCGTCGGCCTGGCTCAGGGCTGCGTCGACGAGTCGGTGAAATACGCCGGCCAGCGCACCGCCTTCGGCCAGACGATCGGCAACTATCAAGCCGTCCAGTTCATGATCGCCGACATGGAGCTGCGCGCCCACACGGCCCGGCTCGGCTACTACGACGCCGCCGCGCGCATGCTGGCCGGCGACGACTTCAAGCGGTATGCGGCGATCGCCAAGCTCAACGCCAGCAACGCCGCCATGGAGAACAGCCGCTGGGCGACCCAGGTCCACGGTGGATACGGCTTCATGAACGAGTCGGCTGTCGGCCGCTTCTACCGCGATGCGAAGATCCTGGAGATCGGCGAGGGAACCTCCGAGGTCCAGCGCATGCTGATCGCCCGCGGTCTGGGCCTATAGGACTAATCGGTTCTATAGATACGTCCGCTTTCCGACACGAGCGGATCTCTGCTCGCGGAGTGCGGAAACCCTGCTTAACGTCGGTTTCATGGCGGCTGACGACGGGGACGACCGGGGTGGTTCCGGCTTCGCCGCCGTGCTGCGCCGGCACCGGCTGCGGGCGAAGCTGACCCAGGAGGAGCTGGCCGCCCGGGCCGCGATCGGTGTCCGCACCGTCCGCGATCTGGAGCGGGGCCGGGCGTCCCGCCCCCAGCGCACCACGGCCGAGCTGCTCGCGGCCGCCCTGGGCCTGGCCGGCGCCGACCGCGAGACGTTCCTGGCCGCGGCCCGCGGCCAATCACCGGAGGAGCCGCCGCCGACCGGGTTCCTCCGGGTGTTGCAGACCGTCGAGCTGATCGGCCGCGACGACGACATCGACGAGCTCAGCCGCCTGCTCAGCGACCCCGACGGCCCCCGCGGTCTCACCCTGGTCGGCATCGCCGGCGTCGGCAAGACGAGCCTCGCCTTCGTGGTCGCGCGCCGGGTCGCCCGGGCCTATCCCGGCGGGGTGGCCGGCGTCGTGATCACCGACGGCAGCACGGTGGGGGAGATGCTCGGCAGCATCGCCGCCGAGTTCGGCGTCGGCCGCCCCGACGACCTGCGGGACAAGCTGGGCGGACGGCCCGCGCTGCTGTTCGCCGACGCGGTCGAGCGCTCGCCCGAGGCCGCTGCCGAGAGCCTCGGCCGCCTGCTGGAACGGCTGCCCGAGCTGCGGTTCATCGCCACCGGCCGGCATCCGGTCGGCCTGCGGGCGGAACGCGTCCGGCCGGTCGTACCGCTGACCGCGCCGCCGCCCGGCACCGCCAACGCCCTGCCGGAGGTGGCGGCCTACCCCGCTGTAGGTCTTTTTCTTCAACGACTGGGCCGTGAGCTGGAGGCCGACGAGGTCCCGGCGCTGACCGCCCTGGTCCGTCGTCTCGGCGGGCTGCCGCTCGCGATCGAGCTGGCCGCCGCGCGCGGGCGCGTGCTGACCGTCCCGGAGATCCTCGACCGCTACGGCGACCGCGTGCTCGACCTGGACCGCCCCGGCTCCGGGCTGCCCGCCCGCGAGACGGTGGTGTCGCTGCGCGAGGCCGTGGCGGCCAGCTATCGCCTGCTCAACGCCGACGAGCAGCGGGCGCTGCGCCGGTTGGCCATGTTCCGCTACCGCTGGTCGATCGAGCTCGCCGAGCAGCTCATCGACGACGGCCGGGCCGACGTGGTGCATCTGCTGGACCGGCTGCTCGAGCTCGGTCTGCTCAGCGTGCGCGGCCGCCGGGCCTACCGGTTCCGGCTGCTCGACGTGGTGCGCGACTTCGCGGCCGAACGGGCCGCGGCCGAGGGCGAGCTGACCGAGGCCCGCCGGCGGCACGCGATGGCGCTGGCCGATCTCGCCCAGCGCACCGCGCCCGACCTGATCGGCGTGCGGCTGGCCGAGGCGGCCGACCGGCTCGACAGCGTGGCCGGTGACCTGGGCACCGCCCTGGCGTTCGCCGCCGGCGAGGACCCGCACACCGCGCTGCGCATCGCGGCCGCGCTGCCGCGCTGGTGGCGCTTCCGGGGCCGCGACGTGACCGGGCGGCAGTGGCTGCGCCGGCTCGTCGACGACCCGCGCACCGCCGACGCCGACCCCGCGGTCCGGGCCTGGGCCCGCATCGGCCTGGCCCAGCTCGCGCTCGAGCACGGCGCGGGCGCGGAGGAGATCGGCTCGGCGGCCGCCGCCCTCGCGGAGTTCGAACGGCTCGGCTCGGCCGCCGGCCAGCTCACCGCGCACACCCAGCTCGCCTCGCTGTGGATGACCACCGGCGGGTTCGGTGAGGCGCGCCGCCACGGTGAGGCGGCCCTCGTGCTGGCCCGTCGCGGCGGCCGGACCAGGGACATGGCGATCGCCGAGAACAATCTGACCTGGCACGAGATCCGCGAAGGAGATTTACCGGCGGCGCGTCGCCGCCTGGCCGCGGTCGACGAGCTGGCCGGCGCCTGCGGTGAGTTGCGGCTCCGGGCGGTGGCGCTGGCCAACCTGGCCGAGGTGGCCCGTTTGGACGGACGGCCCGACGAGGCCGAGCGGCTGGGGCGCAGCGCGATGACCGAGCTGATCGAGCTCGGCGATCCCAACCACCGGCGCCGGCTGCTGGCCACGATCGGGCAGGCGCTGGCCGAGTCGGGCCGGGTCGCCGAGGCCGAGGCGGTACGTGATCTGCTGCGCCCCGAAGGTGACTCACCGCCGGACGGCCCGGCCGCCGTGGTCGAGGCGGCGATCGCGCTGCAGCGGGGCGAGAACAAGCGGGCGGCCGAGTGCTTCGCCGCGGCCGCCGACGCGTACGACGGGGGTCATGATCCTCGCGACACCGTCGAGGCGCTGGTCGGCCTGATCGTCAGCACGCCGGACCCGGCGGAGCGGGAGGCCACCGAGCGCCGCCTGCGGGAACTGTGCCGCGTCGGGGGAATCACCCTGCTGCCTCGGGATCGCGAGCGGCTCGGCCGCCTCTTCTAGCCGCGCCCACCTGGCGCGGCTCTCTCGGCGGCCCGGCTCCGCGCCCACCTGGCGCGGCTCTTCGCGGCCCGGCTCCTCGCGTGATCTCGGCGTCGGCCGGCATCGCGGGCCACGCGGCAGGAGGAGGGGCGGCGACGGCCGGCGATCGTGCCCCCCACGCGCCGGCCGTCGCAGCGCCCCACCAGTTAAGCGGCGAGAACGAAGCTCCCCCGTAAGCCCCGCACGCGCCTCGGTCGCGCCGCATCCCCCTTGCGCGGATCACAGTAGCCGCGCGCCGCCGCAAAACCGGGGGCATTTGTCCCTTTTGGTCACCGGGTCGCCCGATCCTGCCGGTAGTTCTGCCGGTTGATCCCCGGTCGCGCGACGGGCGGTGATCAGGCCGCTGCGGCCGGTTCCGCGCTGTCCGTGCTGCCCGCCGTGGCGCACGGATTGACCGCGTCCCGGATGCGGCGCAGGGAGGTCATCAAACCGTCGAGCTCCGCGGGGCTCAGCTGGCCGATGAACCACTGCTGGATCAACTCCATGTGGCCGGGCAGCACCTCGTCGAGCCGCTGCCGGCCGGCCTCGGTGATCACCGCGTAGGAACTGCGACGGTCGGTGGCACACGCCTCGCGCACGACCAGCCCGTCGCGGTCCATCCGGTCCACGACGCGGGTGACGCCACTGGTGGAGAGGGAGGTCTGACCGGCCAGGTCGGTCATGCGGAGCCGGTGACCAGGGGAGCGGGCAAGTCTCATCAACACCTCGAACTCGACGGCGGAGAGACGGTGTTCCTCGAACTGGGCGGCGAAACGATTGGTCAGCCCCGTGAACGCCTCGGCGAACAGCCCGATGGCGGTGAAGCGGGGGTCATCCAGGTTCGTACTCACATGACCATCGTACACGGCCCTTGACAGGTGGAATATTGCTTGGCATATAGTTGCTGTGTCACACAAACACCGAACGTCCCGTGCCTGAGAGAAGGAATTGTCATGACCGAGTCCGTCGCCAGCACTCGCGCCTTCGAGGGTCTCCAGATCCCCGCCGCCGGGACCTACGACCTCGATGCCGCGCACAAGCGCGTCGGGTTTGTGGCTCGACACCTCATGGTCAGCAAGGTTCGCGGTCAGTTCGCCGAGGCCAGCGCCGTCATCACGATCGCCGAGGACCCGCTGCAGTCCTCCGTCACCGCCTCGATCAACGCCGCCAGCATCGAGACCGGCCAGGTCGACCGCGACAACCACCTGCGCAGCGGCGACTTCTTCGAGTCGGAGAAGTACCCGACCCTCGAGTTCCGCAGCACCGGCATCAAGAGCCACTCGGGCGCCGAGTTCGTCCTCGACGGCGAGCTCACGATCAAGGGTGTGACCAAGCCGGTCGAGCTGGTCGTCGAGTTCGAGGGCGCCGGCACCAGCCCGTACGGCCAGTCGGTCTTCGGTTTCAGCGCGAGCACCGAGATCGACCGTGAGGACTGGGGCCTCACCTGGAACATGGCGCTGGAGAGCGGTGGCGTCATGGTCAGCAAGAAGATCAAGATCGAGATCGAGGGCGAGGCCGTCCGCCGCGCCTGATCATCCTCAGTGGAGCCGCCGTCCGCATGCCAGGACGGCGGCTCTTTCTTGACTGGTGTTAACCCTCGCCGGGATGGCAAGGTGGACCGGGCGTACAGGTTCGCTCACAGAGTGGTGATCGACGTCCGTTTCGTCCCTGGCCGTGCCGGGAGGGTAAATGACCGTCGGTTTCGCCCCCGAGGATCGCGTGCGCTACCGCCGCAAAGTGCGGCACTGCCTCGACGCGTTCGCCCAGATGCTCGACCAGGGCGCCTTCGAGACCCGGGACGGGATGACCGGGCTCGAAATCGAGATCAACCTGATCGACGCCGACGCCCGGCCCGCCATGCGCAACGCCGAAGTCCTCGCCCGGCTCGACGACCCGGTCTTCCAGACCGAGCTCGGCCAGTTCAACCTCGAGCTCAACGCCCCGCCACGCGCGCTCGCCGGCCGTGGACTGGCCGACTACGAGCACGAACTGCGCGACAGCCTGGATCGAGCCGGGGCCAAGGCCGACTGCCGCCTGGTGATGATCGGCACGCTGCCCACCGTCACCCCCGACGACGTGGTGCTGGGCAACCTCTCCGCCAACGAGCGTTACCGCCTGCTCAACGACGAGATGGCAGGCGCGCGGGGCGAACAGTTCCGCGTCGACATCCACGGCGTCGAGCGGCTGCAGAGCGCCAGCGACTCGATCACCCCCGAGGCCGCGTGCACCAGCGCGCAGTTCCACCTCCAGGTGCCGCCCGACCGCTTCCACCGCTTCTGGAACGCCGCCCAGGCCATCGCCGGCCCGCAGGTGGCGATCGGCGCCAACTCGCCCTACCTGTACGGCCGGCGCCTGTGGGCGGAAACCCGGATCGCGCTGTTCCAGCAGGCTACGGACACCCGCCCGGACGAGCTCAAGGCCCAGGGCGTACGACCCCGCGTGTGGTTCGGCGAGCGATGGATCACCTCGGTGTTCGACCTGTTCGAGGAGAACGTCACCTTCTTTCCTCCACTGCTGCCTCTCCTGGAGCCGGAAGACCCGTTCGAAGTGCTCCGGGCCGGCGGCGTCCCCCGGCTCGGCGAGCTACGCCTGCACAACGGCACGGTCTACCGGTGGAACCGGCCGGTCTACGACGTCGTCGATGGCCGCCCTCACCTGCGCGTGGAGAACCGCGTCCTGCCGTCCGGCCCCACCGTGATCGATCTGCTGGCCAACGCGGCCTTCTACTTCGGCGTGGTCCGCCAGCTCGCCGAGGAGGAACGCCCGATCTGGTCCCGCCTGCCGTTCGCGGCGGCCCGCGACAACTTCCACGCCGGCGCCCGCGGCGGCATCGAGGCGACCATGACCTGGCCCGGCCACGGCGAGATCACGGCAACCGACCTGGTCCGCACCGTCCTGCTCCCGAAGGCGTACGACGGCCTCGACCGCTACGGCGTCGACCCCGCCCTCCGCGACCGCCTGCTGGCCATCATCGACGACCGCTGCCGCCTGGCCCGCAACGGCGCCACCTGGCAGACCGATTTCGTCCGCCACGCCGAGGAGCGCCGGGGTCTCGACCGCTCGGCCGCCCTGCGCGAGATGCTGCTCCGCTACTGGACCCTGCAACAGACCAACGAGCCCATCCACACCTGGCCCAGCGACTAAGGCCTGTTTCATAACTGAGGCGGGGCTGCGGCGAGGCCCAGATTCCGCCTGGCGGCGTCCCGTGGAGGCCTGGTTACAACACCGGTAGCCAGACCTCCACGGTCCACCGCCAGACGAAATCTGGACCGCGCCTCGCACCCACCCCAGTTATGAAACAGGCCTTAGGCGTCGGCTGACGGCTTCGGGTTGATCTGCGCGACGGTGGGGGTGGGCGGCGGGGGTGTGACCGTCGACTTCGAAGCCGGTGCCTTCTTCGGGCGGGGGCGCGGCGTGGGGCGGGCCGCGGCGGCGATCTCCGGGTCGGTGGCCACGGGCTTCTTGATCTCGGCCGAGTCCTCGTCGGGGGTTGGGCTCGGTGGGGTCTTCGGGCGGCCGAAAAGCCTGCTCTTGGCCTTGGGCGGCTCGTCCGGCCCCGTCGCGGGAACGGTCGCCGGCTCAGCCGGCTTGGCCACCGGAACAGCTGCGGGCGGCCTGGACGCAGGGACTGCAGCGGGCTTAGGCGGCGCGGCTGAGGGCTTGGCCGGCTTCGCTACGGGCTCAGGGGGAACGGGCTTGGCGGCGGGCGCCGATTTCGGATCGGACTCCGGAGCTGGGCGCAGGGTGGGTGTGGGCGCCGGGACGGGGGTGTAGGGGGTGGGAGTTGCCGGGTGGGGGGTGCGGCGGGAGCGGCGGGCCGAGATGGTGCGGGTGATGGCTACGGCCAGGGCGGAGCCGGCCAGGCCGGTGAGGACGGCGTACGGGGCGATCAGGTAGGCCGACTCGATCGGGCCCAGGGCGCCGGTCAAGCGCGGGGCCAGGGCCAGGAAGGCCACGGCGACCAGGAGCGGGCCGGCGGCGCCGGAGGTGGCGGCGCCGGCGCCCAGATCGCCGCGGCGGGCGAAGGGCGCGGCGGCGATCGCGCCGAGCAGGAAGGCGGCGCCCAGGGTGAGCAGGGCGCTCGGCCAGTAGATGGTGCCGTAGCGGCCGCTGGAGGCGACCTCGGCGAACTGCCAGCTCGTCAGGTAGGTGGCCGAGGTGCGGTGGGCGGCCAGTTCGACGACTGTCGCGGCGATGGCCAAGCCCCACAACCAGATCGTGGTGGCGATCAGATTGGCCGCCACCGGCGCCGACGACACGGCCCAGATCGCGACCACCAGGCCCAGGAGCAGCCCGATGGCGGCATAACCCCCGGCCAGCACCTGCGGAGTGAGCGTGTCGGCGCGTACGGCCGAACGAGCCGGAAGCGCGATCAGCGCGACCGTCACCAAGGCCCCCAAGGCCGCGCAAGCGGCGAGGGCGAAACGCCAGGCGCCGGTGGACCGCGGACCCGGACCACCGCGGACCCGGCTGCCGATCACCGCGCCGAAGACCGTGGCGCTCGCGGTGATCCAGGTCGCCCAGCCGAGGCTGCCCAGCCACACGCTGTCATCCGGGGTCGTGGCGGTCGGCCAGACCACCACGCCGAGGCCGTAGCCCAGACCCAGCTGGGCGGCGCCGGCGCCCGCGGCCACTCCGGCGGCGGTGGCGACCCGCGTGATCCAGCCCTCGTCGGCCGCAGTGCCGGCCCGTTTGTCGGCCATGCCGGGCACTGTAGCGGTAAGCGCCGATGCCTGCTAATCCGTCGGTAACCGCCCGGATGGCCGTTTCACCCGAGCTCACCTGGTGTGTTTGTCCCGCGGAGGCCAGACACGTCCCCCAAGATTCGATACGTTGACCCCTGCGGGTGACCTAGCCGGAGGAGTGGCTGATGTCCGACGAGAGCGACGAGAAGCGACGTCCCTCGGCCGACGGCTCCGCCCCGGAGAAGGACGACGCCACCAAGCTGGATCTGCCCGCCGTCGAGGACGACGCGACCCAGGTCGCGCCGGCCAAAGCGACGGCCGCCGTCCCGCCGCCGTCGGACGAGGACACGCTCACCGGCGGCAGCCGACCGGACGACACGCTGGACGACGTCCGGACAGTGCCGGCTTACACCGACAAACCGACCACCGTGCTGCCGGCCGACGACTGGGCGCCCAGCCGGGCCAACCCGGCCTGGTCGGGACGGGCCGAAGTGCGCACGCCACAGCCGGGCCGCGGATATCCCGAGGTCGACTGGTCGGCCGCCGCCGAGCCGGCGCCGGGCGGGCGGGACCGCTGGTGGATGCCGATCGTGGTCGGCCTCATCGCGCTGGTGCTGCTCGGTGTCCTGGCCTGGGCGATTTATCTGATCGTGCAGAACTCGGACAACGACGAGGCGCCGGCGCCGGCCGTGACCGCGTCCTCGGCTGCCGCGCCCACCCGGAGCGCCACCGCGACCACGCAGGCGACCACGCCGAGCTCCGCGCCGGCCACCACGACGACGGCACCGTCCCCGACCACGACCGAGCCGACGATCACCGAGGTGCCGGTGCCCGCGCTGCGCGGCCTGACGCTGGAGGCGGCCCAGGCCGCGCTGAACGCGACCGGCCTCAACTACCGGATCAAATACCGCGCGGTGGACGCGCCGGCCGGAACGGTGGTCGACAGTGACCCGGCGGAGGGGCAGGAAGTACCACCGGACACTGTCGTCACGCTCGTGGTCGCCGGCGACGGCGCGACGACCGTACCGACGAGTGCGGCCACCACCGGCGCCACCGAAGGCACCGGCACGGACGGCGACTAGCGGTTGGCGCGAGCCGCCCGAGCCTGGATCGAGCCGCTTCCGAGGCCCGGCTGCCGGCCGTTGCGGGTCCGGGGGTCGGGCGCCTTGCCGACGGCGCGCAGACCGCTGACCTGCACGAAGATTGATCGTCGCTCGACCGCGTCGCCCGTGGGGTTGAGCTCGTAACCGTCGAGCCAGATCCAGCCCTCGTACGTCGGCCAGTCATGGACCCGGATGACACGGAACAGCATCGGTGCCGCGAACTGGACGCTGGCTGCTTTTGTCACGTGTATGACATCACCGGACCGAGGTAACACGTCTACTCCTGCCCTGAAAGTCGTCTCAGGTGAACCTTGACACGGAAGCAACAAGTGTGCACGGCGAAAACGCCATTGCAAGCATCCGACGATGCCAATCATCGAAAGCGTTGCGGAACGTCACCATGACCGATCCTGACGGACGGCCTCAACTGGATCAGTCCAATTCGGACCCGACGAGCATCGACACCGCGTAATCGGCGCCGCATCGCTGCACTGAGCCGCGGTTGGCCGCATCCTCCAAGTTGACAGAGTGATACGAGCCATACCGAAAAGATTGCACCACGAGTCCGATCGATGCAAGTTGCATGTCAGCCATCCGTGATTGTTGGTCTTGGCGGCCGTCAACTTGAATCATTAAATGATCGACAGGGAGACTGGTGCTCGTGAATCAGCATCGCAGTCCCACCATTCGCCGCCGCCGGCTCGGGGTCGAGTTGCGCCGGCACCGGGAGGCGGCCCGAATCACGATCGACATGGTGGCCGAGCGACTCGGATGCTCAACGTCCAAAGTGTCCCGGATCGAGACGGGTCACACGAGCGCCACACCGGCTGATGTCGGCGCCATGCTGGACATTTATCGCGTAACCGCCGTGGTGAAGCAAGAGCTTGTCCAAATTGCCCGAGAAGCGCGACAAAAGGGATGGTGGCATCCCTTTTCTACGGTTTTGAGCGGCGCCTATGTGGGACTCGAGGCGGCCACCAGGTCCATACGAACGTACGAACAGCAGGTCATCCCCGGTCTTCTGCAGAGCGAAGAGTATGCAATTGCGATGATTCGGGCCGCCCGACTGGGGGACAACGACCAGGAAATCGCGCAGCGGGTGCGCGTCCGGATGGAGCGGCAGTCGTTATTGATTCAGGACGATCCGATCGATCTTTGGGTGGTGCTCGATGAGGCGGTGGTGAGCCGGCCGGTCGGCGGCGACGCGGTGATGCGCGATCAATTGGCGAAATTGATCAACGCCGCGCGGTTGCCGAACGTGACGTTGCAGATCTTGCCCTTCGCAGTCGGTGCGCATGCGGGCATGGACAGCACGTTCGCCATTCTCGAGTTCGAAGAGGAGGGGGACGCGGACGTGGTCTACATCGACAACGCGACCGGCGGACTGTTTCTGGAGAAGGCCGAGGAGCTCGGCAAGTACATCTCCATCTTCGAGAGCATCCGGACGACGGCCCTCCCCCCGGAGGAGTCCATCGAGATGATTGAAATGCTGGTAGAGGAGCCATTGTGGAAGTCGAATCGAAGGGTTTCCGGCTCGATCTGAGCCGCGCACAGTGGTTCAAGAGCACGCGCAGCGGCCCCAACTCCGACAACTGCGTCGAAGTTGCCTTCGTGGACGAGGCCATCGCGGTGCGCGACTCCAAGAACCCGAACGGGCCTGCACTGATCTTCACCGCCGCCGAATGGGACGCGTTCGTCGGCGGCGCCAAGGACGGCGAGTTCGACCTCTGACCTCACGGTCGGAGTCGCAGTGCGGCCGGCCCTCCCGTCGAGCGGGAGGGCCGGCCGTAGTCATTTCCGCGCTCGCCTCGTTGAACCGCGAAACGCCAGCGAGGCAAGGCAGACAGATGACGATTGGTTCGGACAACCTCAGCAACGGCTCCTCCTCCACCGCGCAGGACAGGTTCAGCGGCGGAGTCAGCGCCTACCGCCAGAACCGGCGGGACGCGCTGTCGGACACCGACGGCGAGCTCGTGTCGCGCAGCAGCTCCTCCGGGCTGCCGACCCGGTCACCCGGCCGTTCCCACAGCATCGACGCGCGCAGCATCGACTCACACAGCATCGAACCCACCAGCCCTCTGGACCGTGCGGCCAAGCTGCCGTCGCTGGACCTGCAGGGCCTGTCGGAGCCGGTGTTCCCGTCCAGCGGCTGGCCCGACTCCGGGTCGCAGTCGATGGCCGACCACCCGCTGCTCCGCGGCCTGCTCATGGAGCTGCCGGCGCGGGGAACGCTGCCGCCCTCGGACTGGCTCGACCGCTGGTTCGAGGCCGCGCGCTCGATCCTCGAGCTGCTTTACGTGCAGGAAGCCAAGAAGAACTAGCGGATGTCCGCCGGGACCTTCGGCCGGCTGCGCCCCATCGGGGCCAGCACCAGCACGCTGAGGCGGCTGTGGCGCAGGGCGGCCCGGACCCCGATGGCCAGGACGGCCACCCCCACCACGGTGATCGCGATGCCGGCCAGGTCGGCCCCGGGCACCTCCACCACGCGCGCGGCGATCGGCAGTCCGAGCAGCGTGGCCAGCGCGGTCACCTGCAACGGGACCAGAATCAGCGGATGCGCGGCGGCGGCCCGCAGACCCGGCGGGACCGGAGTGTGCGGGGCCGAGACGAACGCGCCGGCGCCGCGGCGCACCCGGCCCAGCCGGTGCAGGCTCGCGGTGAGCACGATCAAAGCCGGGACGGCGGAGGCCAGAGCGGCCGACGGCGCCGCCGAATCACCCGGCAACAGCCCGGTGACGACCGGAACGGCGACGAACACCGAAGCGCCGGCCCCGACGAGCGCGGTGAGAACGCCGGCGCGGCGGCGGAGCTCACGCGCCGACCGGGCGGCCGGCAGCCGGTCGGCCAGCAGCCCAGCAGTGAGCCAGACCGCGACCAGGGCGCCGGCGAGAATGAGGTCCGCAACGGTGTTCACATCGACCAGCCTTCACCCGGCGCGCTTTCCGCGAAACCGGGTTATCACCGGACCGACACCCGTAGGGGAGTGTTCTCCGACACGGGGGTAACCCCCGAGTGCCCACTGTGGAGCAGTTTGTCCTAGACCGCGAAGGTGGCGACGGGCTCCGTGGTCGGCGCCGGCGGAGTCGCCTTCCACAGACCGGTGCGCTGCGCGGCCAGCCGGGCCAGGTAAGCCGGGTTGAGAAGGATGTAGCGCTTCCACAGGCGCTTCGGCTCCAGCCCCAGACGCCACAGCCACTCGAGCGCGTACTTCTGCATCCACGCGGGCGGGTTCTTGAGCAGACCGGCGTGGTAGTCGAACGCGGCGCCGACGGCCAGCAGCGGCATGTCGAGCAGAGGGCGCATCACATAGGTGAAGACCTCCTGACGAGGGCAGCCCAGACCGACCAGGACGATCCGGGCGCCCGACGCCTTGATGCGCTCGGCGATCTCGTACTCCTCGCCGGGGTGGTTGCTCCGGAACTTCGACGCCTCCACGCCGGCGATCTTCAGCGCGGGGAACATTTTCTCCAGCGCGGGGATCAAGCGGTCGAGGGTGGGCTGGGTGGAGCCGTACAGGTAGATGGGCAGACCTTCGTTCGCGGCCTGCTCCACGACCTTCAGGGTGAGGGTGGGGCCGTAGACGCGGTCGGTCAGGTTGGCGTGGTGCAGCAGGTTGAGCGCCCAGCGGACGGGCTGGCCGTCCGGAGTGACCAAATCGAAAGAGTTCAGGCGGGCGTTGTGGGCCTTGTCCTCCACGCCGGTCATCACGCCGTGGACGGCCAGGGCGGTGACGGCGTAGGGGCGGCGGTCACGGGCGGCGTCCATGATGCGGGTGGTGGCGTCGGCGTAGGTGGTGATGTCGACCAGGACGCCCAGGACGCTGCGCTTGCCTGAATCGATGCCGGTGCGTTCGGCCGTCACAAAACACGCTCCTGGGGATTGCCGCGTGGGGTCGATTTTCGCCGCCGAGCATAGCGGTCGGTAGGGGGGTCACCTTTATGGCTGCGATGAGTGAGCGTTTGTTGTGGCTGTCGTATTCCGGCCTCGGTTGCTGCCTTGCCGGCCGTTTTGGTCATGAAGACCCTGGGGCGCTGCCCCAGACCCTGGCCATCGGCTGCGGGGACCCCCAGCGACAGGAGGGCTTTGGGTGGGGGCCGTTGCTCGGCTTGGGGTGGGCGGGAGGTTGGGGTTGGGCTGGGGGTCCCGCTGCGGCGGCTGGCGAGGGGATCAGAGAGGGGTGGGGTCCGCAAGCACACCCCGCTTGCAGACCTCACCCCTCTGTGATCTGGTCCCTACCTGCCGTCGCAACGGGACCCCAGCCCAACCCCTTTAGGCCCTTGGACCGGGCTTCGCCCGTTCGGGGGTCGCACCCCTTGTGCGACGCGCCCGGGCTTCGCGACACGAGCCGATTCCAAATCGTGACCAACCCAAGCCGCCCACCACCCCGAACGCTTAGTGAGCCGACTAACCAACGCCACGAAGAGACCAAAAGGAGACCAACCGATTCCTCAGACTGAAGAAATCTCACGCTCGGAGTTCATTCTCCCGCGCAGCGGGGCCTCCTCTGAGCGGCATGGCCCCACGTATCTGGGTGCTGTGCCAGCCGCAAGATCACCGAGGATCGCAAGCGCCGAGCCGGCCGAACGCGGAGCGCGTTCACGCGTACCGCCAACCAGCGCAACCCACCACCCACCGTAACCAGATGGAACGTGGGGGTCTGGGGGGTCGCCCCCCAGATAGATATGACGAAGGCGCCCCGGTTCGCGCTTCTCAGCGAACACAGGGCGCCCGGCGCCTCGTGGGGATGGGGGGAGTTGAACCCCCACGTCCTTTCGGACACACGGACCTGAACCGTGCGCGTCTGCCATTCCGCCACATCCCCGTGGCCAAAAAGACTGGCCCGAGAGCCTGCCTTTTTGTTACTAGCTGCGACAGACTACGCTGTCGCACGTCACCATGCGAGTTGATATCGCCTGTGACGCCGAGAAGACTAGCACGGCGTCTACGGGTGTCATACGAGGGTCAGAAGTGCCGGTCGTCCTTGAGCTAGAGATGCGGAAGCGGCGGCCGGATACCATCATGTCCTCGGAAGCCGAGGAGGAGCCGGTGAGCGTGCTGCAGCGCTTTGAAAAGCGATTGGAAGGCCTGGTCGAGGGGGCCTTCGCCAAGGTCTTCAAGGGTGTCGTGCACCCTGTGGAGATCCTGAATGCCATGCAGCGGGAGGCTGAGGCGCACAAGGCCATCTTGGCCGGTGGCCGCACGCTGGTGCCGAACCGCTACGTGATCGACCTCTCACCTTATGACCACAGCCGGCTGGCGCCTTATGCCGCCGCGCTCGCCCAGGAGCTGGCCCAGTCGCAGGCCGAGTTCATCGGGGAGCAGGCCTGGACGGTCTATGGGGACGTGATCGTCGAGATCGAGCGTGGTGACGGGCTGGACACGGGCATGTTCCGTGTGACCGCCGAGGTGTACACGGGCGGCGAGGTCGCCCCGGTGCAGCAGCCGGCGTATGACGCCGGCCCGCAGTACCCGCCGTACGACCAGGGTGGCTACCAGCAGCACGGTGGTGGCGGCGCGCCGAACGGGCGCGGGTCGGTGGGCCTGATCTCCGGTGACGGGCGTACGTACCCGTTGCAGATGGGCTCGACCGTGATCGGCCGGGGTGACCAGGCCAATCTGCGCCTGCCCGACGTCGGCATCTCGCGGCGCCACGCGCGGCTGGACTACGACGGCAACCAGGTCGTGCTGACCGATCTCGGGTCGACGAACGGGACGATGGTCAACGGCCAGCGGGTGTCGGCCGTGGCGCTCAACCCGGGCGACATGATCCAGCTCGGGACGACCACGCTCACCTTCCGAGTGGACGGCTAGCGACCTTGCCCGAATTCGTCCTCACCGTCGCCCGGTTCGGCTTTCTCATCCTGCTGTGGATCTTCGTGTTCACGGTGGTGGGAGTGATCCGGAAGGATCTGTTCGCCGGGGTTCGGTCCAAGGGCATCGTCGCCAGCCCTCGGGGGGTGGGTGGCACGGTGCCCTCGGCTCCGCCGCCGGCCAAGGCCGCGCGGAGCGGTAAGGCGGCGCGGCAGCTCCTGGTGACCGCGGGTCAGCTCAACGGCACGCGCATCACGCTGAGTGAGGCTCCTATCACCATCGGGCGGGCGGGGGATTCCACCCTCGTCATCACCGATGACTTCGCCTCGACCCGGCATGCCCGGCTCGTGCCCCAGGACGGTCAGTGGTTCGTCGAGGATCTCGGCTCGACGAACGGCACGTACCTCGGCCACGATAAGGTCTCCGGACTTACTTTCGTCCCCCTTGGCGTACCGATCCGCATCGGGCGCACTTCACTCGAGTTACGGCCATGACCCTGACCCTGCGCTACGCCGCTCAGAGCGACCGCGGTCTGATCCGAGACCTGAACCAGGACTCCGTCTACGCCGGGCCGCGGCTGCTTGCTGTCGCCGACGGGATGGGCGGCATGGCCGCCGGTGACGTCGCCTCCAACATCGTGATCGCCGCGATGGCGCCGCTCGACGAGGACGTCCCCGGTGACGCCCTGGTCGACGCGCTCCGTCACGCGGTCGGCCTCGCCAACCAACATCTGCGCGACACCGTCGACGCCAACCCACAGCTCGAGGGCATGGGCACCACGCTGACCGCGGTGCTCTTCTCGGGCAGCAAGTTCGGCATGGTGCACATCGGCGACTCCCGGGCGTACCTGTTGCGCAACGGCGAGTTCGCGCAGATCACCAAGGACGACACGTATGTGCAGATGCTCGTCGACGAGGGGCGTGTCAGCCCCGAGGAGGCGAGCAGCCACCCGCAGCGGTCGCTGCTGACCCGCGCCCTCGACGGCCGGGACATCGACCCGGAGTACTCGGTTCGCCAGGTGCTCAAGGGTGACCGCTACCTGATCTGCAGCGACGGCCTCTCCGGGGTGGTCAGCGCCGACACGATCGGCCAGACGCTGCGGGAGATCGCCGACCCGCAGGCCTGTGTGGAGCGGCTCGTGCAGCTCGCGCTGCGCGGCGGCGGGCCCGACAACATCACCGTGGTGATCGCGGACGCGACCGACGGCGACATCGCCGAGCAGGCGCCCGTCGTGGGTGGCGCGGCCTCCCTCGACCGGGGCAACAACACGGTCGCCGACGCCTCCACCCCGGCCTCGCGGGCCGCCGCGCTGCAGGCCCCGCGGCCGGCGCAGCCGCAGCCCGAGCCGCAGCAGCAGGAGGAGCCGGCGCCCAAGGGCCACCCGGTTCGCACCAGCCTGCTGGTGCTGGTGCTGCTCGGCGTGCTCGGCGGCGGCCTCTGGCTGGGCTACCGGTACACGCAGGATCAGTACTACGTGGGCGCGACCGACGCCGGTCAGGTGGCCATATTCCGCGGTGTGCCGGGGCAGATCGCCGGTCTCGACCTCTCGACGGTCAACGAGACCAGCCCGACCCGGCTCGACGACCTGACCTCGACCGCGCAGGACAGGGTGAAGCAGGGCATCCACGCCGACGACCGGCCGGACGCCCAGCGGATGCTGACCGAGCTCACCGACGATCAGCCGTCCAACCCGAACCTGAAGCCGCTGTGCAGCACGTCCACGGCTCCGACGGCCGCGCCGACCACACCGGTGCCGACCGTGCAGTCCTCCGCCGCTTCCGCTCTCTCGCCGTCGGCTCAGGTAACCGAGTCCGCACCGCCGGTCGTCGATCCGGTCGGGTGCCGGACCGTCAACTGAGCTTCGGCTCGACAACGTCTGGGGATACCTCTTGACCGCGCCCGCCGTACCGGCTCCGACGCCCAGCACCACGGGTGAGATGTCGCGTATCCCGGGAATGAAGACCCAGCGCAATGCCGAGCTGGGTCTGCTCGCGTTCGCAATGGTGCTGGTCGCGGCGTACGGCGCGATCGTCGAGGCGAACCAGTTCGACAAGATAACGGCGACCTTCTGGGTGCCGGCGGCGCTGCTGAGCGTGCTCTTCCTGGGCCTGCACCTGGTGGTGCGCTACACCGCGCCGTACGCGGACCCGGTCCTGATCCCGGCCGTGGCCCTGGTCAACGGGCTCGGCGTGGGCTTCCTGCGCCGGCTCGACCTGGCCCGGGCGATCGCCAACAAGGAGCCCGAGCCGGGCTTCTTCGCCGGCACCGGCGGCCGGCAGCTCGCCTGGACGCTGGTCGCGCTGATCCTGGCCGCGGTGCTGCTGCTGGTCATCCGCGACCACAAGGTGGTGTCGCGTTACGCGTACACCCTGGCCCTGGTCGGCATCGTGCTGGTGATGATCCCGGCCGTGCTCCCGTCGAGCCTGTCCGAGATCAACGGGGCCAAGCTGTGGATCCGGATCGGCGGGTTCTCGATCCAGCCGGGTGAGTTCGCCAAGCTGGCCCTGGTCTCCTTCTTCGCGTCCTATCTGGTCCGCAAGAGAGAGCTGTTCCAGCTGGGCGGCCGGACCTTCCTGGGTCTCACCCTCCCGCGCGGGCGGGACATGGGCCCGATCGTCACGGCGTGGGCCCTCAGCCTCCTGGTGCTGGTCTTCGAGAAGGACCTGGGCACCGCGCTGCTGTACTTCGGCCTGTTCATCGTGACCCTCTACGTGGCCACCGCGCGATCCAGCTGGCTGATCATCGGTCTGCTGCTGTTCTTCGGCGGGGTCTACCTCGCGTACCTGCTCGGCGCCTCGATCGGCGGGCCGTTCGCGAACTTCTACGACCGGGCCGAGGTGTGGCTCGAGCCGTTCGCGACCGAGAACTACGACCGGGTGGGCGGCAGCTATCAGCTGGTGCAGGGCCTGCTCGCGCTGGGCACGGGCGGGTTGTTCGGCTCCGGGCCGGGCTCGGGCTCGCCGGGCTTCGTGCCCGAGGTGCGCACCGACTTCATCTTCGCCGGCATGGGTGAGGAGATCGGCCTGTTCGGTCTCTCCGCGCTGCTGGTGGTCTACCTGCTCATCGTCGAGCGGGGCCTGCGGGCCGGCCTGGCGGTGCGGGACTCGTTCGGCAAGCTGGTCGCCGGCGGCCTGGCGTTCACCCTCGGTTTGCAGGTCTTCGTCATCCTGGGTGGCATCACCGGACTCATTCCGCTCACGGGCCAGACCACGCCGTTCCTCTCGGCGGGTGGCTCCTCACTGATGGCGAACTGGCTGCTGATCGCGATGCTCTTGAGAATCTCCAACGCGGCGCGGGGGCCCGCGGCGAGCGGGGGCGGCGGCGACCGTCCCGGCGGACCGAAGAAGGCACCCACCCAGTTGCACGGCGCCATGACGGAGGTGATCAAGCCGTGAACGCACCCCTCCGCCGGGCCGGCGTGGTCATCCTCGTGCTCTTCGGCCTGCTCTTCGCCAACCTGAACTGGGTCCAGGCGTACAAGGCCGACGCGTACCGGACCAACGAGTACAACCGCCGGGTCGTGGTGGCGCAGTACGAGCGCCCGCGCGGCGTGATCGAGGCGGGCGGCTCCGGGCTGGCCACCAACAAGGTCACCGACGACACGCTGAAGTACCTGCGCGTCTACCCGCGCAAGGAGGTCTACGCGCCGGTGCTCGGCTACCGGCCGGTGGGCCTGGCCGCGACGGGCATCGAGAACAGCGAGAACGACTTCCTGTCGGGCGAGAGCGACAAGCTGTTCGCCGACCGGGTCAAGGACATGTTCACCGGCAACGACACCAGCGGTGGCAACGTCGTGCTGACCTTGAACCCGGCGGCGCAGGAGACCGCGTACAAGCAGCTGCTCAACAACGAGCGGGATGTGGAGAAGGGCGCGGCGGTCGCGATCGACCCGCGCACGGGCGCGGTGCAGGCCATGGTCTCGATCCCCAGCTTCGACCCGAACCCGCTGGTCAGCCACGACGAGAAGGCCGCCGCAGCGGCCTACAACAAGCTCAACAAGGACGAGGACCAGCCGCTGCTCAACCGGGCCACGCAGGAGACCCTGCCGCCCGGCTCGACTTTCAAGGTCATCGTCTCCGCGGCCGCCCTGCAGAGCGGGATGACGCAGGAGACCGAGATCAAGGCCGGCAGCACGTACGAGGAGAGCGGCGCGGTCATCCACAACGCCGAGGACGAGGTCTGCCCGGGCAGCCAGGTCACCCTGAAGGAGGCGCTGACCGAGAGCTGCAACACCGGCTTCGCCCGGCTCGGCGTCACCCTGGGCCGCGACAAGGTCCTGGCCGCCGCGAAGGCGTTCGGCTTCGAGGACAACGAGCTGACCGTCGGCAACCTCGAGGGCGGCGGGCTGCCGGTGGCGGCCAGCGACATGGGCAAGATCGCCAACCCGGACGGCAGCGTCGACAAGGGCGCCCTGGCCCAGTCGTCGATCGGCCAGCGCGACGTGCGGATGACCCCGCTCGAGGGCGCGCTCATCGCGGCCACGGTGGCCAACGGCGGCCAGCAGAGACGCCCCTACCTGGTGCAGAAGCTGCTCGGCCCGGACCGGCGGCAGATCTACAACGCCGAGCCCAAGACGCTGCGGACGCCGATCAACGAGTCGGTCGCCTCGGACCTCAAGGAAATGATGGTCAGTGTCGTGAAGAACGGCACCGGCAAGAAGGCCAAGATCAGCGGGTTCGAGGTCGGCGGCAAGACCGGCACGGCGCAGAACGCCGAGGGCGCCGACCCGCACGGCTGGTTCATCGGCTTCGCCTACAACGAGAAGGGTGAGGCGGTCTCCGCGGTCTGCGTCATGCTTGAGAACGTGCCCGGTGGCCACGCGAGCGCCGAGGCGGCCCGGATCGCCGGGCTCATCATGAAGGCCGCGGCCGGTCGGGGAGGGGACTGAGCATGATCAGCCCTGGGGTGACCCTCGGCGGGCGCTACCGTCTCGACGAGCGCATCGCCGGCGGTGGGATGGGCGACGTGTGGCGCGGCACCGACGAGGTGCTGGGCCGGACGGTCGCCGTCAAGATCCTGCTGCCCGCGCTGCTCGACGAGCCGGGCTTCGCCGAGCGGTTCCGGGGCGAGGCCCGCACGATGGCCACGATCAACCACCCCGGGGTCGTCGACGTCTACGACTACGGCAGCGACCAGCAGCTCGCCTTCCTGGTCATGGAGTACGTCGAGGGCGACGCGCTCTCCCGCACGCTGAGCCGGGTCGGCCGGCTCACCCCGGCCCGCACGATGGCGCTGGTGGCCCAGGCCGCCGACGCGCTGCAGGCCGCCCACGCGAACGGCATCGTGCACCGCGACGTGAAGCCGGGCAACCTTCTGGTCCGCCCGAACGGCACGCTCGTGCTCACCGACTTCGGCATCGCCCGCTCGGCCCTGGTCGGACAGCTCACCGTGGCCGGCTCGGTGCTCGGCACGGCCTCCTACATCTCACCCGAGCAGGCCTCGGGCGCCGTCGCCACGCCGGCCTCGGACGTCTACGCGCTCGGCGTGGTCGCCTACCAGTGCCTCTCCGGCCACCGGCCGTTCGACGGGGCGACGCCGCTCGAGATCGCGATGAAGCACGTCCGGGACAACCCGCGGCCGCTGCCGGGCGACATCCCGCCCGCGGTGCGCAGCATCGTCGACCGGGCCATGGCCAAGGACCCGGCCGCCCGCTGGCAGTCGGCCTCGGCCATGGCCGCCATCGCGCGCCAGGCCGCGGCGTCACTCGCCTCGACCGCCCAGCAGCCCGCGGGCGCGAGCCCGCCGATGCGCCCGGCCCCGCCGGTCAGCCCGGCCGGCATCCCGCGGCCGCCGTCCGGGCCCGCCATGCCCGGCTCGCCCGTGGCCGGCGGCACCGCCCGCCCGCAGTACCCGCCGGTGCAGCGTCCCGTCTCGGGTGCCCGGGGTGCGGCTTCTGTCCCATCCGGGCCACCGGTTCAACCGCAGCCGTACCGCCAGCCGTATCAATCACAGCCGGCCCCCGCCGCCAAGCCGGAGAGCTCCGGCGGGCGGCAGGTGCTGATCGTGCTCGCCGTGGTTCTCGCGCTGCTGGTCCTGCTCTGCGCGGGGGTCATCTCGTTCCTCCTCAAGCAGGGCCAGAACAACGCGGCAGCCGTCCACACGGGCGTCGATGGCGGGGCACCGCCGGCGGCGTCGTACCGTCTAACCACGCAGACGGGCGCCAACCCCGGCTGGTTTCGAGCTAACGAAGGACGACAGACGCTATGACGGCGCAGGCCCGCCTGCTCGGTGGCAGGTATCAGGTCGGCGAGCTCCTGGGCTACGGCGGCATGGCCGAGGTGCACCGGGGACGTGATCTCCGGCTCGGCCGGGACGTGGCCATCAAGATGCTGCGTACCGACCTGGCCCGCGACGCCACGTTCCAGGAGCGGTTCCGCCGCGAGGCGCAGAACTCGGCCGCTCTGAACCACCCGGCGATCGTGGCCGTCTACGACACCGGCGAGGAGATCTCGTCCACCGGCGAGAAGCAGCCGTTCATCGTCATGGAGTTCGTCAACGGGCGGACCCTCAAGGAGGTCCTGGCCCAGGAGCAGCGGCTCCCGGTGCGCCGCGCCCTCGAGATCATCGCCGACATCGACGCCGCCCTGGAGTTCAGCCACCGGCACGGGATCATCCACCGGGACATCAAGCCCGGCAATGTGATGATCACGCAGAACGGCCAGGTCAAGGTCATGGACTTCGGCATCGCGCGGGCCCTGGCCAGCGGCGCGACCACCATGACGCAGACCAGCGCGGTCATCGGCACGGCGCAATATCTCTCACCCGAGCAGGCGCGCGGCGAGTCGGTCGACGCCCGCTCGGACGTCTACGCGGCCGGCTGTGTGCTGTTCGAGCTGCTCGTCGGGCACCCGCCGTTCGTCGGTGACAGCCCGGTCAGCGTGGCCTACCAGCACGTCCGGGAAGACCCGAAGGCGCCCAGCGAGATCGTCCACGACATCCCGCCGGACGTCGACGCGATCGTGCTCAAGGCCCTGGCCAAGAACCCGATCAACCGTTATCAGAGCGCTCAGGAGATGCGGGCCGACGCGCTGCGGGCCGTCTCCGGCCGCCCGGTGCTCGCCACCCCGGTGATGTCGCAGGCCGAGACCATGGCCATGCAGCAGGATCCGCGGCAGTGGCAGCCACAGGCGGCCACGACCATGCAGCGCCCCATCCCGCCCGGCATGGCGCCGCCGCGGCCGCCGGACCGCCGCTCGTCGTGGGTGTGGGCGTCGCTGGCCGCGCTCGGCGTGCTGGTCGTGATCGTGCTCGGCGTGGCGCTGGCGATGACCCGCGACGACGACAAGACCCCCACCGCGACGCCGACGGCCACCCAGTCGACCCCGGTGCTGGTCGCCGTGCCCGACCTCGAGGGCCAGAGCAACGACGACGCGATCGAGGCGCTGCAGAAGGCCGGCTTCAACAACATCTCGGCCGACAAGCCGCGGCAGGACACGGACTGCAAGGGCACGGTCGAGAAGCAGAGCCCGACCGCCGGTGAGAAGGTCACCACCGACACGCAGATCACCTATCAGCTCTGCAACAAGCCGGACGAGGTCACCGTGCCGGCCAACCTGGTCGGCGGCACCAAGGACAACGCGAACACGCGGCTGCGGGAGCTGGGCCTGACGCCGAACTTCGAGACGGTGGACAGCATCCAGCCGCCCGGTGTCGTCACCAAGGTCGAGAAGCAGGGCAAGACGGTCTCGCCCGGCAGCGAGATCGACGTCGCCGTCTCCAACGGCCAGCTGGTCAAGATGCCCAAGGTGACCGAGATCCAGCAGGCGGTGGCCGAGGGCATCCTCGACAACAACGGGCCGTTCAACGTCAGCATCCAGACCGTGGACGACCCGAACGGGACGCCCGGCACGGTCGTCGACCAGAACCCGAAGGCCGGCGCGTCGGTGAAGAAGGGCGGCAAGGTCACCCTGACCGTCGTCGCCGAGCAGACCGGCGAGCCCGACCCGAGCGACACGCCCGACCCGGGCTCGACCACCACGCCGCCGCCCGGCGGCAACGGTGGCGGCACGGGCGCCGGCGACGTGATCACCAACTCCCTGCTCGGCTACAAGCCGGAGTAGGGAGGACCTAAGCGGTAGCGAACGCCGCTCGGCGCCGGGACTCGACCTCGGCGGCGAGCGGCGGCGCCTTGTCCAGCGCCGACTCCAGGCCGCAGGAGGCCAGCCAGTTGGCCAGCATGGTGTGACCGCCCTCGGTCAGCACCGACTCCGGGTGGAACTGCACGCCCTCGATCGGCAGCTCGCGGTGGCGCATCGCCATCACCACGCCCGACTCGGTGCGGCCGGTCACCTCGATCTCGGCCGGCAGCGTCTCGGGGAGCACCGCCAGCGAGTGGTACCGGGTCGCGGTGAACGGCTCCGGCAGCCCGGCCAGCACGCCGTCACCCGTGTGGTGCACCAGCGAGGTCTTGCCGTGCAGCAGTTCGGGAGCGCGGGTGACGGTCGCGCCGAACGCGGCCCCGATCGCCTGGTGGCCGAGGCAGACGCCGAACATCGGCAGCTTCCCCGCGTACGCCTGGATGACGTCCATCATGATGCCCGCGCGCTCCGGGGAGCCCGGGCCGGGTGAGAGCAGCACGCCGGCCGCGCCGAAGGCGCCGACGTCGTCGACGGAGATCTCGTCGTTGCGGCGGACCTCGCACTCGGCCCCGAGCTGGCCGAGGTACTGCACCAGGTTGAAGACGAACGAGTCGTAGTTGTCGATGACCAGAATGCGCACGTCAATCACCCGGGAGGTCGTTGCCGCCACCGGCGGTCTCGGAGGGATGCGGGGCGTTCGACTCGGTGCTGTACGGGATCTCGTCCGGCGCCCCGGCCTCGGACGGGTGCGGGGTGACCACGTTGCCGTCCTCGCCGTTCGGGCCCTGCTGCTCGCTGCCCGTGCCGACCTGCACGTCGTCGAAGGGCAGCAGCGGTGTGGCCCACGGGAAGATCACGTACCAGAGGAGGGCGGTGGTCGCCGCGATCAGGCCGAGCGAGCCGGTGAGCTTGCCCCAGAAGCCGAACGGGAGCTTGCGCCAGATCCACGCGTACATCGGCTCAGACCCCCGTCTTGATCGGGGTCGGCATGCCGGCGTCGGGCAGCTTCTGGTCGCGCTTGGCCGTCGAGACCAGCTCGGCGTGGATGATCAGCCGCTGGTAGTTGTTGTACTTCGGGTTGCAGGTGGTCAGCGTGAGCAGCGCCTTCGACGGCTTGGCCTTGGGCTTGCCGGGGACCGGGGCGACCACCTCGACGGCCGTCGGCTTGACGACCTCCTGGGCGTAGACGCGGTAGACGTACCAGTTGTTGCGCGTCTCCACGCCGATGACGTCGCCGTCCTTGAGCTCGTCGAGCCGCCAGAAGATCTTCTTGATCCGGTGGCCGGCGACTGAGAAGTTGCCGACCTCGCCCGGGTCGGCCGACTCCGGGTAGTGGCCGGGCGCGTAGCGGATGTCGGCCGGCGTGACGCCGTTGACGACCACCCACTCCTTGTCGAGTTTCGGGATGTAGAGCCGGCCGACCAGGTTGGCCCCGGGCGCGTCGGGCGCCTTCGTGGCCGGCGCGGACGGGCCGGTGGGGGCCACGGTCGGGTCGTTCCAGGCCTGGTCGAGCTCGGTGGCCAGGGTGTCCTGCTCGCTCTGGACCTTGGCCGAGTTGCCGAAGACCTCGTAACCGGCGAAGAGCAGCACGATCAGGCCGAAGGTGATCATCAGCTCGCCCGAGACCCGGATGCCACCACGGATCCGCGAGGCGACGGTGGGCCGGGTCAGCTCGGAGTAGACGCTCTTGTAGCCCTCGCCGGTCTGCTCGGGCCGGAGCTTGACGACCTTCTCGCCCCTCTTCGGCTGCACTTCTTCGATGTCCTCTCCGGTGGGCTGAGGGCCGCCGGGGGGAGGCGGGCCGACCGACGCGGCGCCGAGCACCGCGTCGGGCTCGGCCTTCGCCATCGCGGCTTGCGCCGCTTTGCCCGGGACCGCGGAGAGGAGCGCGGTGGGTTCCCGCAACGGCTGGGTGGGGCTCTGCGGCTGTACGGGGGCCGGCGGCACCGCAAGGCCTGGCGGCATTGCGCGGTTCGACGGCATCGCGGGGTTTGGGAGCACCGCGGGGTTTGGGAGCACCGCGGGGTTTGGGAGCACCGCGGGGTTTGGCGGCATCGCGGGGTTTGGCGGCATCGCGGGGTTTGGCGGTACCGCCGGCAGCAGGCTGGTGGGCGCTTCGACCGGCCAGCTCGGCGGGTTTTGCCAGCCTTGGGAGGGTTGGCGGCCTTGGTCGTTTTGTGCGGGCTGCCAGGGGGTTTGTGGCGGATCAGAGCTGTAGGGGGTGGCGCTGGGCGCGGAAAACGCGTTCAGGCCCGTGCTGTGCCGCTCAGGGGCCGGAAAGGGATCGTCCAGCGGGCGGGCCGGCGGCGGGCTGCTGATGTTGGCCATGGCCCGCGCGGCGCCGACCGGGCCGGCCGCGGCGGCAAAGCCGGCGGCGGGGGAACCGGCTGCGGCCGGCGGAGCGGCGTAGCCGGCGGCGGGGGAACCGGCCGCGGTGGGCGGGGCGGCAAAGCCGGCGGCGGGGGAACCGGCCGTGGTGGGCTGAGCGCCCTGGCCGGCGGCGGTAGGGCCAACGGCGGTGGCCGGGTTGGCGGCGCCGGCGAAGAAGTCGAACGGGGTGGGGGCCGGCTGCTCGATCGGGCGCTGGCGGGCGGCGTGGACCGCGGCGTTCAGCTCGTCCGGCGTGTTGCGGGCCGAGGCGATCCGCTGCTGGGCCGACAGGTCGGGCCGCAGGATCGCCGTTTCCGCAGCTGCTGGTGGTTGTGGCTCGGGGCGGGGCGGCTCGGGAGCGGCGGCCGGTGGCGCCGGGGGGCGGACCGGGGACCCGCTGAGGCCGACCGGCGGCGCGAGCGGCCCACCCGGCACACCGTCCGGCGAAGCGTCGGTGATCCGCGGGATGTACGCCGTCTGGGCCTCGGTGTCGGGCGCGCGGTGGCGACCCGAACCGGCACGGCCGGCCGGTTTGTCCGGTGCGGCCATCAGCCGGCAACCCGCGCGGATCGGAGGTCGCTCGACCCGTCGTACGCCCGCACTGTCACGTTTTTCTCGACCCTTTCCGTGTAGCCGAGGCCGAAGTCAGCGACCGCATCCCGGAATTGCTGGACCCCTTCCGCGGACTCCAACGCGCGATGCAGCGCTGTGGGTTCGCCGATCGCCGTGATCTTGAACGGTGGCGAGAAGACCTGGCCGTGAAGTAGCAGCGTGTTGCCGACACAGCGTACCGCGCTCGTCGAGATGACGCGGACATCCATGATCGACATTGCCTCGGCCCCACCAGCCCACAAGGCGTTCACGACCGCCTGAACATCACCCTGGTGGACGACGAGATCGTCATTGTCGGGCGCGTTGGCGTCGGAGAACTCGTTGCTGCGGCGCGACGAGTCGTCGAGGGTGACCGTCATCCCGGAGCCCTGCAGGGCCGTGAAACCGGCCGGTGCTCGCAGTGCGTCGGCGTCCTTGCGGGCCTGGGCGACCTGCGGGTCCACCTCGGCGAGTTGGGCCGTGTCCTGATCGACGCTGGCCCGGAGCTCGGCCGCCGTCTTCTCGCGCGCGTCGAGGCGTACGCGCTTGTCGGCGATCAGCTGGGCCAGCTGAGGGCGCCGGTCGTCGCGCAGCGCGGTGCCGTCCGCGGTGCGGGCGGAGGTGGTGAACAGCAGGCCCGCGGCCAGCGCGATCAGCGGAACCACGACGGACCAGCCCCGGGTGCGCTGGGCCCGCCGGCGTGGCCGGAAGCCGCCGAGGGCGCGCGTGAGCACGAGCCGCCACGAGGGCGCGCCGGTGGTGTATTCCACGTCCTCGTTCCTCCCCGAAAATTCGCGCCGGACATTTTCCTCGCCTGGCGGGTGCCTGTGCGAGCGAAGCCTTGACTACGCTAGCTGTCGAACATTAATCGCCACGGGCAGCATTCGGGATCTCCGGAGCCGCTCAGCGGTGGGGTTGTTCACCACTTGTTGCCCTTCAGGAGATGCCACCGTGCCGAAGTCTCAGGTTCGCAAGAAGAAGGTCTACACGCCGCCGACGGACATCCGTCCGGCGGCGACAGCGGCTTCCAAGAAGCCGAGCCCGATGTGGCTGCCGATCACCGCGGTGGCGCTCATCGTGATCGGCATCGCCTGGCTGGTCGTGTACTACCTGTCGTCGCAGCAGTGGCCCGTCGAGTCCTGGCGGTACTGGAACCTCGCTGTCGGCTTCGGCTGCATGGTCGCGTCGCTGGGCATCCTGTCCCGCTGGCGTTAGCGCCATAATGCCTGCTTAACGCGGGTATTGTCGATTTAGTCCGAATCAAGCGCACCCCGGGCCGACGGCGCGGGGTGCTCTTTGCGCTACTTGACCCGGCGGCGTGTGGCCGCCCATTACTCATGGGTAACATGGGCGCGGCGGACAGCGCCGACCGAGGAGGCACACCCAGATGGGCATAGCGCAGATCGTCGCCACCGTCCTGGCCGGTCTGGTCACGATCGTGGCCGTCGTGCTGGCGGTGCGGGCGGTCCTGACGATCACGTCGGTGATCCGTCAGGGGCAGCCGGATCCCGCGCGTTTCGCGGACAAGGGCACGCGGACCAAGACGATGCTGACCGAGACGCTCGGTCACACGCGGATGCTCAAGTGGAGCGCGATCGGCGCGGCGCACTGGCTCGTGATGGTCTCCTTCATGATCCTGTTCCTGCTGGTCGTGGAGGCGTACTTCGAGGTCGTCGACCCTGAGGGCGAGTTGCCGATCATCGGGCACTGGACCGTCTTCGGCCTGGTCACCGAGTGGATCGGGATCCTCGGTCTGCTCGGCATCGTCTACCTGATCCTCGTGCGGCAGCGGAACATCCGGCAGAAGCGCTCGCGGTTCCTCGGCTCGACGATGTGGCAGGCGTACTTCGTCGAGGCGGTCATCCTCGGCGTGCTGGTCTGCGGTTTCCTGATCCGCGGCTTCAAGGTCGCCAACGACGTCTTCCCCTACCCGACCTGGGCCGCGCCGCTGTCGCACGCGATCGGCGCCGCGCTGCCGGCCTGGGAGGACGGCGCCACCTGGGTCGCGTTGATCAAGCTGTTCATCTCGATGGGCTGGCTGATCACCATCGCGCTGAACCCGACCATGGGCGTGGCCTGGCACCGGTTCCTGGCGTTCTTCAACATCTTCTTCAAGCGGGCGCCCGAGAAGCCGGCCGGCTCCGGGCTGGGTGCGCTGCGGCCGATGATGAGCCAGGGCAAGCCACTCGACTTCGAGGAGGCCGACCCCGAGAAAGACCAATTCGGGGTGGCCCAGGTCGAACAATTCACCTGGAAGGGTCTGCTCGACTTCTCGACCTGTACGGAATGTGGCCGCTGCCAGTCGCAGTGCCCGGCCTGGAACACGGCCAAGCCGCTGTCCCCGAAACTCCTCGTGCTCAGCCTGCGTGACCACGCGTACGCCAAGGCCCCCTATCTGCTGGCCGGCGGCGGCAAGGACCTGACCGGCGAGGAGAAGGCGACCGAGGCCCAGCTGGCCCACATGGACGTGCTGGCGCTGGCCGAGGGCAACCGCCCGCTGATCGGCACCGAGGACGAGCAGGGCGTGATCGACCCGGACGTGCTGTGGTCGTGCACGACGTGTGGCGCCTGTGTGGAGCAGTGCCCGGTCGACATCGAGCACATCGACCACATCGTCGACATGCGCCGCTACCAGGTGCTGATCGAGTCCTCGTTCCCCAGCGAGGCCGGCGTCATGCTGCGCAACCTGGAGAACAAGGGCAACCCGTGGGGCGCGCCGCAGAACACCCGCGAGGACTGGACCAAGGGCCTGGACTTCGAGGTGCCGCGGGTCGGCGAGGTCGAGGACTTCGACTACCTGTTCTGGGTCGGTTGTGCCGGCGCGTTCGAGGACCGCGCCAAGAAGACCACCCGGGCGGTGGCCAAGCTGCTGCACGAGGCCGGGGTCAACTACGCGATCCTGGGCGAGGGCGAGACCTGCTCGGGCGACCCGGCGCGGCGCATCGGCAACGAGTTCGTCTTCCAGATGCTGGCCCAGCAGAACGTCGAGACGCTGCAGGAAGCAGGAGTCAAGAAGATCGTCGCGACCTGCCCGCACTGCTTCAACACGCTGGGCAACGAGTACGAGCAGCTCGGCCTCAAGGTCGAGGTCGTGCACCACACGCAGCTGCTGGCCCACCTGGTCGCTTCCGGCAAGCTGACGCCGGTGCAGCCGGTCGACGGCGGCGTGACCTACCACGACCCCTGCTACCTGGGCCGGCACAACCGGGTCTTCGACGCGCCGCGTGAGGTGCTCGGCAACGCGGTCGGCGAGCTGGTCGAGATGCCGCGCAACCAGGAGCGGTCGTTCTGCTGCGGCGCCGGCGGCGCCCGCATGTGGATGGAAGAGAAGATCGGCAAGCGGATCAACGTCGAGCGCACCGAGGAGGCCCTCGCGACCGGCGCCAAGACGATCGCAGTGGGCTGCCCGTTCTGCTACACGATGATCGGCGACGGGGTCACCGGCAAGGGCGAACAGGAGAACGTCGAGGTCGTGGATGTCGCGACGGTCCTGCTGCGCTCGCTGAAGCAGGAAGTCTGACCGGCTAGCTCGGCGTACCGGTGGTGGCCGCGGTGGTCGAGGCGACGATCGCGACCATCACGGCCGCCTGGATCTCGTCCAGCGTCTTCTTCACCGCGGCGGCCGCCCACGAGCCCTCGCCGATCTCCCGGAGCCGGGCCTGGACCGCCTTGCGGTCCAGGCCGGCGAAGACCTTCTTGTCGAGGTCTGTCGCGGCGACCAGGGCACAAAGAGCGGCCGTACGGGGGTCGACCGGCCCGGTGCCCGTGACGGCCGCCTGCATGCGCTGCCGGGCCTCGGTCTCGGCGGCCGGCTCGACGCCGTTGGCGGCCGGGTACTTCTTGCGCGGGAAGACCCCGAGCACCTTGTCCTTCTGCACGGTCAGCACGCCGCCGGCGACCAGCCGGTCGAGCACCTGCGGGCGGGTGTCCTTGGCGAATTTCGAGACCCAGTGGCCGGGCCGGCGGCCGCGGTCCTCGGCGCCTATCCGCCCGAGCGCGCCGTCGAGCATCGGGTCGCCGGTCGTCGCGGGGTCGAGGACGATCACCTTCTTGTCGGCGATGTCGACCCGGCCCGCCAGCGCGAGCTCCAGCAGCAGCGCCCCGCCGAGCCCGTTGTCGAGGTGCGTGCCGTCGGTGAGCGGGGTGCCGTCATCGTCGTACGCGAGCAGCAGGAACTCCTCGGCCAGGTTCATGTCCTTGACGGTAACCAAACCGGGCGAAGATCAATCGTGGAAGCGCCCGGCCGCCGGGAATCGCCCGCATCCGGCACAATGGGGACCGAGGTGAACCGATCATGGACGGCCTGTTCCTGACCGCGGTGCTTCCGCTGGCGGCGTTTGCGCTGCTCACGGCGGGCAACGCGTTCTTCGTGGCCGCCGAGTTCGGTCTGGTCACGGTCGACCGGCCCGAGATCGACGCCCGCGCCCGCTCCGGCGACCGCCGGGCCCGCACGGTGCAGCACGCGCTGCACGAGCTCTCGTTCCAGCTCTCCGGCACGCAGCTCGGCATCACGATCACCGCCCTGCTCACCGGTTATCTGGCCGAGCCGGCCCTCTCCAAGATCTTCACGCCGCTGGTGGAGCCGATCGGCGGTGACGCGACCGAGGGCATCACCCACGCGATCGCCCTGGTCGTGGCCACCCTGCTGTCGATGCTCTTCGGCGAGCTGGTGCCCAAGAACGCGGCCCTGGCCCGGCCGATGCGGGCCGCGCTGCTGACCGCGGCCCCGCTGCGGACGTTCTCCAAGCTCTTCAAATATCTGATCGGTGCGCTCAACGGATCGGCGAACTGGCTGGTCCGCCGGGTCGGCGTCGAGCCTCAGGAGGAGCTGGCCAGCGCCCGCTCGCCCGAGGAGCTGGGGCTGCTGGCCGCGATCAGCGCCCGGGCCGGGTCGCTGCCGACCGAGACGGCGACGCTGGTGCGCCGCACGATCCGGTTCGGCGAGAAGAGGGCGGCGTCGGCCATGACCCCGCGGGTCGACGTGGTCGGGCTGACGGTGGCGGCCAGCGTGGCCGATCTGATCACCAAGGCCCGGCAGACCGGGCACACCCGCTTCCCGGTCTACGAGAACACGATCGATCTCGTCACCGGGGTCGTCGGCGTGCCCGACGCGCTGGGCGTGCCGCCTGAGCGGCGGGCCTCGACCCGGGTCTCCACGATCGCCCGGGAACCGGTCTACGTCCCGGAGAGCCTCGGGCTCGACAAGGTGCTGGCCGCCCTGCGGGAGGCCGACGCCGACCTGGCCATCGTGGTCGACGAGTACGGCGGCACCGACGGCGTGGTCACGGTCGAGGACCTGATCGAGGAACTGGTCGGCGAGATCGCCGACGAGTACGACGCGGAACAGGCCGAGACGTCGACGGTGGAGCTGACCGCGCCCGGCGGCGAGAAGACGTTCCTGGTCGACGGGCTGCTGCGCGAGGACGAGCTGGTCGAGCAGACCGGCTTCAAGCTGCCCGAGGGCCCGTACGAGACGCTGGCCGGCTTCCTGCTGGCCCGGCTCGGCCACATCCCGGAGGTCGGCGAGTCGTACGAGACCGGTGGGTGGGAGTTCACGGTGATGGCCGTCGACCGGCACCGGGTGGAACAGGTCCGCGTCGTGATCCCGGCGGAGCCCGCCGATGACTGAGCTGCTGGTCACCGTCCTGCTGCTGCTCGGCAACGGCATCTTCGTGGGTGGCGAGTTCGCGCTGATCGCGTCGAGGCGTACGGCCCTGGAGCCGTTGGCCGCGACGTCCAAACGCGCCCGATGGGCGCTGTCGGCGATGAGCCAGATCCCACTGATGATCGCCGGGGCGCAGCTGGGCATCACGGTCTGCTCGCTGGGCCTGGGCGCTTTGTCCGAGCCTGCGGTGGCCCACCTGCTCGAGGGTCCGTTCGAGGCGGTCGGGCTGCCGGAGAACGCGGTGCACCCGGTGGCCTTCGTGCTCGCCCTGATGATCGTGGTCTTCCTGCACACGGTGATCGGCGAGATGGTCCCCAAGAACATCACGCTGGCCGGCCCCGAACGGGCCGCCCTGATCCTCGGCCCGTTCATGCTGGGCTTCTGCACGGCGACGAAACCGCTGCTCAACGCGATGCGCTGGGCGGCCAAGGTCGTGCTGCGGCTGTGGAAGATCGAGTCGACGGACGCGGTCAAGACGGTCTTCACGGCCGAGGAGCTGGCCGGCATGGTCACCCAGGCCCGGGCCGAGGGGCTGCTCGGCACCGAGCAGTACGCGCGGATCAACGCCGCGCTCGGCCTGCAGGACAGGACGGCCACCGACACGCTGCGGCCCTGGTCGACCGTCACGACGATCGCCGACGACGTCTCCCCGGCCACCGTCGAGGCGCTGGCCACGCGCACCGGGCGCTCGCGCTTCCCGGTCGTGCAGCGCGAGACCCGGCGGGTGCTGGGCTTCGTGCACGTCAAGGACATCCTGGGGTACGCGTCGGAGCGCCGGACCAGACCGATTCCGCCGGAGATCATCCGCCCGCTGGCGGTGGTGCCGCCCGATCGCACGCTGGCCGATCTGCTGCTGACGATGCGCCGCGACCGGCTGCACATCGCCCTGGTGAGTGATGGACGCCGGCCGCTGGGAGTGATCACATTGGACGACGTGATCCACGCGGTCGTGGGCGAGCCCGCTCATCCACACGTACCGGCCGCGACTCGGGTGGTCGGCTGACCTCGTCCGGGTTGTTTTCCGGGGTTTGGGTGGCGCTCCGGGATTCGGCGTTTTCCGGGCCGCACAATCCAGATATGTCACGAAAAGGGTGGTGGATCGGGCTGGCGGCGGTGGTCTTGATCGCCGGGTTCGCGCCGCTGCTACGCCTACCCGCCTACGGATTCGCGCCCGGCCGGCCCATGGGTGTGGCCGGCATCCTGAGCAACGAGGCGGCGGAGCCGGCGCCGTCGGGGCGGGTCGAGATCGCGTCGGGCTCCGTGCACGTGCGCTACACGTTCGACGGCGGGATCAACAAGCCGATCACCGCGGTCGACGGCGGCTACGAGCTGCGGCCCCTCGGCGCGAACGGGGGTGTGCTCAAACTCGTACGGCAAGGTCCTGGCCTGGCTGTTTCCTATCCCGACCGGTGTCGCCTGGCCAAGGAGAAGGACTGCCCGCGGGCGATCCTGGAGGGAAAGCGGGACGATCGGCTCAACCCGGGGGCGCGGACGCTGCGCTACGGGGCGGCGGTCCTGATGACCCACGGTGACCTGGCCGACGGGGCGAATGTGGTGCAGAAGGGCTATTCGGTCGGTCAGGTGAGCCAGTACAAGCTGCAGGTGGATCACAAGCTGGGGCACCCGTCGTGCGTACTGGCCGGCGACGGGCAGATCCACCGGGCCGAGGCCCTGCTGGACGTGGCCGACGGGAAATGGCACAACCTGGCCTGCGCCCGCGAGAAGTCCACGTTGACCTTGACCGTGGACGACGTGCCGCGGGCGTCGGTGCCGGTGCCGGCCAAGTTGTCGATCGCCAACGCCGAGCCCCTGCGCGTCGGCGGCAAGGGCACCAACCGGGGAAACGACCAGTTCGCCGGCGAAATCGACAATGTGTTCGTGAGGATCTCTTAATCGGACAATGTGTGCGATCCGGATTTTCCAGGCTGGGGATAGTCCTCCCATGAATTCGCGTAAGCGTCGCCTGATCACCGCGGCCGTGGCGACAGCCGCCCTCGTGACCGTGCCCGCCGTACCGGCGAGCGCTTCGTCCCACCGGCCCTGCGGAGTCGCGAAGCACGTCACCACCTCGGGCGTAACGAAGATCGGCACGGCCACCGCCACGGTCGGCGCCGACGGCATCAAGCTGACCACCGCCCGCTCGTCGCTGACCGACAAGGTGTCGTGGCAGTCGACGTTCCGCCCAGTCCCGGCCAACACGGTCAACGAGGTCTCCTACGAGACCGTCAAACTGGACACCACGGCCGGCGACAACAACGTCGTCAACGACGCCGCCCTACCGGCCTACCACCTGTACGTGCGCACACCGGCCGGCGCCGGCACACTCGTCTTCGAGCCCTACTACTTCATGAGCAAGATCGGCGGCGGCAACCCACCCCGCGGCCTGCGCACCGAATGGAACGTCCTCGACGGTCCCCTGTGGACCCCATCGACCACCATCGCCGGCCTGCCGAAGACCGGCGGCGGTCCCGCCACGCTGACCTTCGCCCAGGTCGTCAAGGCCAACCCGAAGATGACCGTAACCGGCATCGGCTTCGGCCTGGGCACCTACAACGCCGGCACCACGGCAGTCCTGGACGAGCAGCGCTTCGCCACCACCCGAGACTGCACCGAGCATCAGTGGTCCACCGGCTTCAAGACAGGCCACTGGTTCCCCGGCTGGGTCCGCTGACCCACTAGACCGCTCGCGCCCGGGTCCCGCCGGTCACCCGGCGGGACCCGGTCCTTTGTCACTCGATGCCTGTATCTTGAGCGCTCGGCCGGGCGCCAGGAGCTAGGAGGTCAGGGCGATGACGACCCGTCACGTTCGTTGGGGGCGCACCGGCGCGGACGAGCACGACGCCGCGTACGAGAAAGCGCGCGCGGCCCTGCAGCTCGGCCAGATGGTCCACGACCGGCGCACCGAGCTCGGACTGACCCAGGCCGACCTGGCTGAGCGGGCCGGCATGACGCAGCCGCAACTCTCCCGCCTCGAATTCGGCGGGGCCACCCCGACCATGCCCCTGCTGGCCCGCCTGGCGGCAGCGCTCGACGCGGAGCTGGACATCGCGTTCCGCCCCCACGCATCTTGCGCCGTCTGACATGCCACGCCAGCTCAAGCCGGATGCCGGCTTCACCATCCAGCAGGCGGCCGACCTGCTGAACGTCTCAGAGCCTTACCTGATCGGCCTCTTGGATCCGGTGAGATCAAGTCCCGCGGCGTCGGCGCCCATCAGCGCGTGATGTCCCGCTCTCTCCTGAAGCACAGACGCCAGGACGATCAAAAGCGCCGCGCCGCAGCGACCCAGCTCACACAGCTAACGGAAGACATGGACCTACGCTGACGCTCACCGTAAACGCGGCCGCGCGTTAGGCCAGCTCTTCGAGGAGTTGACGAAGGGGGTGAGCGCTTCGGCATCGACCGGGTTCACCGGGTACGACTGGCCGGTCCTCTCCATCAGCCACGACGGGCAGGAAACGAGGATTCCGGCGGGGATGCGAGTCGCGCTGCGGTTCTCTCCGGGCGGCCAGTTCGGCGCCAACGACAGCGTCAACTTCCGGAGCGGCACGTACCGCACGACCGGCGACGGCTTCACGATCGGCGACCTGTTCTCCACGCTGGTCGCCTACAGCGGCGACAACCCGGCCGTCCTCCTGGCAATGAGCGCGATGGACTCCTTCGAGACCAACGCCCAAGCGACAACCACCCTAACCGGCAACCGCCTCGTAGTCGGTGTCGCCTCGTACACCCTGACCTGCCAGCGCGGCGCCCCCCGACCCGACGACCCCGGGGCCCTGGAGTGATGGCGGATAGTCCGCCCTAGCGCGTCACTACGCCGCAACCACAGACACCACCGCAACCGTCAGACACCGTGGGGGTCTGGGGGGGTCGCCCCCCAGGTAGGCATGCGAAAAGGCCCCGGTCCGCGCTCTCCGCGGACACAGGGCCCCTGCCTTTGAGCGGGTGACGGGAATCGAACCCGCACTGTCAGCTTGGGAAGCTGATGTTCTGCCATTGAACTACACCCGCGTAGCGGGCCTCACTGTACCTGATTGCGGCACTCCGTGGCGGCACCGCCCTGCTGCTAGCTCACTGCGGCCAGGGTTCGGGGTAACTCGGCCTTCCAGGTGCGGGACATGGGGGACACGTCGGGGGACAGGGGTAGGGCGCCGGCCGGGCCGTGGCGGCGGAGGGTGGCGGAGTCGATCAGGAGCTCGTAGAGCTGCCAGTCCACGTCGGGGGAGGCGCGCAGGGCGCCGGCGAGGCGGGTGATGACGCGGGGGTCGGTGACGCGGACGGCTCGGCCGCTCAGGTAGGCCTCGTCGTCGCTCTCTTCCGGGGGAAAAGAATGCAGCGCGTAGCGGCCGTCGCGGTCGAGGTCGCCTCGTTTGGGTGACGCGACGATGAAGCAGTAGAGCCCCTCGTCGGTGAAGACCGGTGAGACCGGATGGACGCGGGGGGCGCCGTCGGCACGCACTGTGGCCAGGTAGGCGAGGCCGGGGCCGTACTGCTGGAGGAGCGCACGGATGCCGCCCGCGAGGGCGGGGTCGACGGCGGCGAAATCGGACCAGGAAGCCATGCGGTCATTCTATCGAACATACGTTCGACACGCCCACGAAAACACGCCGAACGGGCAGCTGGGTATGGTGTTGCGATGCTGCTGTCCGACCGTGACCTGGTCTCCGAGATCAAAGCCGGCGACCTGGCCCTGGAGCCGTTCGAGCCGGCGCTGATGCAACCGTCCAGCATCGATGTTCGGCTGGACAGGTTCTTCCGGGTGTTCAACAACCATCTCTACACCCACATCGACCCGGCCGAGCAACAGGACGATCTGACCGCGCTCGTCGAGGTCACCGCCGGCGAGCCGTTCGTGTTGCACCCGGGCGAGTTCGTGCTGGCCTCCACACTCGAGGTGATCACGCTGGGTGAGCAGCTCGCGGGCCGCCTGGAGGGCAAAAGCAGCCTCGGCCGCCTCGGCCTTCTGACTCACTCGACCGCGGGATTCATCGATCCGGGATTCTCCGGGCACGTCACGCTGGAACTGTCCAACGTGGCCAACCTCCCGATCAAGCTCTGGCCGGGCATGAAGATCGGCCAGCTCTGCATCTTCCGGCTCTCCAGCCCCGCCGAGCATCCCTACGGTTCGGCGGTCTACGGCTCGCGCTACCAGGGGCAACGCGGTCCGACGCCGAGCCGCTCGGCGCAGAACTTCCGGACCTGGCCGACTGCTTAGAAGGTCAAGGTCAAGGTCAGGTCGTGGCGGGGTGGGGGGTACGGATCGCTGCTCCCGCCGAGGGCCGCGGCGGGCTGAGCTGGGCGCTGGCGCGCCCAGAGCGCTCACCCCACCACGGCGACCTGCGTGAGTGGTTGCGCTCAAATGGCCTAAAACCGGCGCGCTGCCCGGCCTGTGGATAACTTCGAGACGAAGCTTGCGACAGCGGCAGAATGGCTCCCGTGACGAACTCCACGGGGACCTATTTGGACAGGACGCGGACGGCCTACGACACCGTCGCCGCCAGTTACGCCAAGATGCTCAACGGCTCGGTCGCCGAGTCGACCTGGGAACGGGCCGTGCTCGGGGCCTACGCCGAGGTTGTGACCGGCCCGGTGGCCGAGGTCGGCTGCGGCACCGGCCGCATCACCGCTCATCTCCACAGCCTGGGCGTCGACATCCGCGGCATCGACCTCTCACCGGGCATGATCGCCGAGGCCCGGGCCGCCTACCCGGAGATCTCTTTCGCGGTCGGCTCCATGCTCGAGCTGGATCTCCCCGACGAGAGCCTCAGCGGCCTTCTCGCCTGGTACTCGCTGGTCCATACGCCGCCGGAACTGCTGTCGACGGCGTTCGCCGAGTTCGCGCGGGTCCTCAAGCCCGGCGGGCGGCTGGCGGTCGCCTTCAAGGTCGGCGACGCCAAGCGCACGCTGTCGAGCGGCTACGGCCATGACATCGACCTGGACGTCTACGAATATCCACCGGAGCAGTTCGCCGCCTTGCTGGCCGACGCCGGCCTGACCGAGACGATGCGCCTGGTCCGCGCCGCCGAGGGCCCCGAGAAACAGCCGCAGGGCTACAGCTTCTTCCTCAAGCCGGCCCCCTAGCGGCCCGCGCTGCCGCTGTAAGTCGGCCCCGTAGCGGCTCGCGCTGCGGCGCTGTAAGTCGGCCCCGTAGCGGCTCGCGCTGCGGCGCTGTAAGGCCGCCCCGTATCGGCCCGCGCTGCGGCGCTGTAAGGCCGCCCCGTATCGGCCCGCGCTGCGGCGCTGTAAGCCCGCCCCCTAGCGGCCCGCTCTGCGGCGCTGCCTGTCGCCCAGGGCCCGCCGCAAGCGCCGCTGCTGGGGCGGTGGGCGCATGCGGGTGGGGTCGCGGGGCGGTCGCGGGGCCGGGTGGTCAGCTGTGGCGGATTTGAATTCCGTGGCCGGCGGCGGTGCCGAGGACCTGTTCGATCTGGGCGGGAGTGAGGCCGGCGGTGGGTACCGGGAGGAACCGGGCTCGGGTGCGGCCGAAGACCAGCTGGCCGGCCAGGCGGTCGACCGTCGTGAAGGCGGTCCAGGCGTAGGCGTGGCGGCTCTGCGTGGTCGAGAGGGCCACGCCGCCGTCGCTGATCTCGTAGGTCGTCAATTGGCCGGCGTCGAGCGCCCGGCGGGTGCCGGCATTGATCATGAGGAGGGGGAGGGCGACGGCCAGCAGCACGCCGATCAGGAGCAGGGGGATGTTGAGCCCGTGGCCGGCGAACTCGTGGAGCACGGCCAGCGCGATCGCGGCCCAGCCCGCCACCCGGACGATCAGCACGGGGCGGCGCAGGGCGTGGCGCAGGGCGGTGGCGGCCAGCCGGGGGTCCGGTCGCGCGGTGATCTGCAGAAACACTCCTGAAATGTAACTTTTGTGAGGTACCGGGCGGCATCGGCTGCTCGGCGACCACAAACCGACCGGAAGGAACCTCAACCCGCGGCGGCGTCCGCCGAGGCGCGGGGTTGTTCACGGACTTGATCGTACGATTGCGGACGACTTACCGAGCCGGAGAGGAACACCGCACGTGTATCTGATGATTTCGAAGTACGTCGTTCCGATCGAGCAGGTCGACGCCGTGCGCACCGAGCACCTGGCCTTTGTGGACTCCCTGGAGCAGCGGGGTCTGCTGGCCTCCGCCGGCCGTCAGGACCCGCCGGTCGGTGGCGTGCTCGTGCTCAAGGTCACCGACCGGGAGCGGGCCCTCGAGCTGATCGCCGAGGACCCGTACGTCACCGCTGGTGTCGCCGAGTACACCCCGGTCGGCTACACCGCCAACCGCGGCCTCGTCACGGACTGAGAGGGCTGGAGGCGGCCGACCAGCGGGCGGTGCGGGCCGACCAGCGGGCGGTGCGGGCCGACCAGCGGGCGGTGCGGGCCGGCTACCGGGCGGTGCGGGCCGGCTACCGGGCGGTGTGGGCCGGCTACCGGGCGGTGTGGGTGGAGGCCGGGTCGGGTGGTTCAGGCGGGCTCGATGTCGTCGGTGGTGAGAAGGCCGCGGATGGTCAGTTCGCGAGCCACCGGCGGTGGGGTCTCGTTGACGATCACGGCGGTGCCGAGGTAACCGGGGCCGAACAGGGTGCTCAGGCCGCGGGCTTGGGCGCCGGTGGAGGCCCAGTCGTCGACCACGAGGACGCGATCGTCGGGTGACAGGAGGTGACGGCGTACGCCCAGGTGTTGTTTCTCGCCTCGGTGGTCGGAGGGCACTTCCGCCCAGATCATCGGCTCGGCGATGGGGCGGCGGGCCCCGGCGCGGTAGGCCTCCACGAAGCCGACGCCGAGCGCCCGGGCCACGAGGGGGCCGACCAGGAAACCGGTGACCTCGGGGGCCACCACGACGGTCGGGCGGTCGGCGCGGAAGAGGTCGGCCAGGCCGTCGCCGAGGCCCTCGAGGATCGCCGGGTCGCGCCACCAGCCGGAGCGGTCGCTCACCAGATATCCGCTGCCGTCGCCCGGGTCGGTCCACCGGAAGCCGGCCTTGAGGTGATCACGCAATGAGCTCGCCACGCGGACATCCTGTCATCGTGTGGCTGAACCGTTCGGCCGCGCGGTCAGAACCCGCTCAGCCTACGGGTCAAGTTAGTGCAGTACGTCGCTCCGATCGGGCATGCTGTGTCGCGTAACCATGCCTACTCTCCCGCCGGGCCGCCGCCCGTTGAGCCCTGGATCCCGCGCCGGCCTCGGCGCGGCCCTCGTGCTGCTCGCCGTCGTGTCCGCGGTGGAGCTGGCCGACCGGAGCGACGCCGACTTCGTGGGCCTGCTGGCCGCCGTCCCGTTCCTCGCCGCGGTCTTCGCTTTCTGGCAGACGGTGCTGGTCGTCGGGATCATCGCCACGATCGTCGGGATGGCCTTCGTCGGTTCGGCCGGCCCGATCAGCGTGGCCGGCATGGTCAACCTGCTCGGCATCATGCTGGCCACCGGCATCGCCGCCGCCGTGGCCACGATCCGGCAGCGCCAGGACGTGAAGATCGCCGAGCTGCAGCGGCTGGCCGCCGTCGCCCAGAAGGCCGTTCTGCGCGATCTCGGGCCGCAGGTGGGCGCGCTCGCGGTGGCCGGCCGGTACATCTCGGCCACGGCCGCGGCCGACATCGGCGGTGACCTCTACGAGGCGCTCGACACGCCGTACGGGGTCCGCATCATCATCGGTGACGTGCGCGGCAAGGGCCTGGACGCCGTCCGGCTGGCCAGCATCGTGCTGGGCTCCTACCGGCACGTGGCGTACGAGCGGAACGACCTCAAGGCCGTGGTGGCCGACCTCGACCGGGCCGTCGCCCGCAGCGTCGGTGACGAGGACTTCGTCACCGCGGCCCTGGTCGAGGAGCGCGGCGGCACCTTGACGATTGTCAACTGTGGACATCCGGCCCCGCTGCTGCTGCGGCGGGGTCAGGTCATTCCGCTGGAGCCGCCGGCCCCGGCGCCCCCGCTGGGTTTCATGCCCGAGGTGAAGGCGCGGGTCGAGCGGCTGGAGCCGGGCGACCGGCTGCTCCTGTTCACCGACGGGCTCGGTGAGGCCCGCCGGGAGGGCGAGTTCTTCCCGACCGCGGACAGGGCGTGGCGGCTGCTCGGGCACGGCACGGTCGGCGACGGGCTCGCCTCGCTGGAGACCGCCCTGGTCGACTGGGTGCACGGCCGTCTCGAGGACGACATCGCGCTGGTCCTGCTGGAGTACGCGGGCCCGGACGACGGCGCGACGGTGCCGATGCCGAGCTGGGAGGTGGGCGCCGCGGGCAGTTAAGCCGCGGCGATCTCCTCGGTCTTGCCTTCCGGCACCGACTCGCCGGTGGGAACGGGTGCGGGTGCGGGCGAGACCGGTACGGGCACGGGCTCCGGCTTGCGGTGGCGCCCGACGTAATGACGTGGCTGGTCCGCCTGGCGAGGCTCCGGGATAAAGCTCTTGATCGTGGCGAACATGTGCGCGCCCCCTTGGCGGCTTGAATGAACGTCTATCCACAGCAACGAGCCGGGGAACCCCCCGATACGTCTGTGACCCATGGGAGAGCGCAAATAGCCGAACGGCTGTCCTGCTGGCCACCCGATCGGAGGCGTTTGATGTGCGAACCGGCGGACAGAGCCCCTCAGCCGGGTGGTCGGTCACGAAACGGCTTGCCGCTTGTCCGGCTCTACCGATCAGTAATACAGTGGGAGTTACTGACGGGTAACTCCAAGACTCGCGGCGTTCGGAGAGCGGGGCCAGCAGCATGACTCACTACAAGGGCAACCTTCGGGACCTCCAGTTCAACCTGTTCGAGGTCTTCGAGGCTGATCGTGCGTTCGGCCAGGCGCCGTACGAGGACATCGACGCGGAGACCGCCAAGGACGTTCTATCCGAGGTGAACCGCCTCGCCACCGAAGACCTCGCGGCCAGCTACACCGAGGCCGACCGCAACCCGCCGGTCTTCGACCCCGCCACGCACACCGCGCCGTTGTCGGAGTCGTTCAAGAAGTCGTTCGAGCAGTGGATGGCGTCCGAGTTCTGGCGCCTCGACCTGCCGGGCTCGCTCGGGGGCACGCTCGCCCCGCGCGCCCTGTGGTGGGCGCTGGCCGAGAACATCCTCGGCGCCAACGCCCCCGTCTGGATGTACTCCTCCGGCCCGTCCTTCGCGCACGTCGTGCACGAGGAGGGCACCGAGGAGCAGAAGCAGTGGGCCAAGCTCTTCGTCGAGAAGCAGTGGGGCTCGACCATGGTGCTCACCGAGCCGGACGCCGGTTCGGACGTCGGCGCCGGCCGAACCCGGGCCATCCCGCAGCCGGACGGCTCGTGGCACATCGAGGGCGTCAAGCGCTTCATCACCTCGGGCGAGCACGACCTCACCGACAACATCGTCCACTACGTGCTGGCCCGCCCGGTCGGCGTGGAGGGCGTGGGCGGTCCCGGCACCAAGGGCCTGTCGCTGTTCATCGTGCCGAAGTACCACTTCGACGCCGAGACCGGCGAGCTGGGCGAGCGCAACGGCGTCTACGCCACGAACGTCGAGCACAAGATGGGCCTCAAGGCCTCCAACACGTGCGAGATGACCTTCGGCGAGCACGGCACCCCGGCCAAGGGCTGGCTGCTGGGCGACAAGCACGAGGGCATCCGGCAGATGTTCATGATCATTGAGTACGCCCGGATGATGGTCGGCACGAAGGCGATCGCCACCCTGTCCACCGGTTACCTGAACGCGCTCGAGTACGCCAAGAACCGCGTCCAGGGCGCCGACCTGGTGCAGAACGACAACAAGGCCGCCCCGCGCGTCACGATCACCCACCACCCGGACGTACGCCGCTCGCTGATGCTGCAGAAGTCCTACACCGAGGCCCTCCGGGCCCTGGTCATCTACACGGCGACCTGGCAGGACAAGGTGGCCATCGCGACCGCGGCCGGCGACACCGCCGCCGCCAAGACCGCGAGCAAGGTCAACGACCTGCTGCTGCCGCTGGTCAAGGGCGTCGGCTCCGAGCGGGCGTACGAGCTGCTGGGCCACGAGTCGCTGCAGACCTTCGGCGGCTCCGGCTTCCTGCAGGACTACCCGCTCGAGCAGTACGTCCGCGACGCGAAGATCGACACCCTGTACGAGGGCACCACCGCGATCCAGAGCCTCGACCTGATCTTCCGCAAGATCGTGAAGGACCAGGGCAAGGCCCTCGCCACGCTCGCCACCGAGATGCAGTCGTTCATCGAGACCGAGGCCGGCAACGGCCAGCTCAAGGAGGAGCGTCTCGCCCTCGGCAAGGCGCTCGGCGAGCTCCAGCAGATCCTCGGCGTGACCATGGGCTGGCTGGCCGCGGTCCAGGGCGGCGACACCCGCGAGCTGTACAAAGTGGGCCTGAGCTCCCGCCGCGTCCTGCTCGCCCTGGGCGACGTCGTCCTCGCCTGGCTGCTGCTGCGCCAGGCCGACGTCGCGCTCAAGGCCCTCGGCCGCGAGGTCTCCGCCGCCGACAAGAACTTCTACGAGGGCAAGGTCGCGGCCGCCCGCTTCTTCGTCCGCGAGGTTCTCCCGCGCGTCGGCTCCGACCGCCGCATCATCGAGAACACCACCCTGGATCTGATGGACCTCTCCGAGGACGTCTTCTGATCGTTGGAAAGACGGCGAGGGCCGGTGGACGCGATGTCCACCGGCCCTCGCCGTTTCGCTATCCCCGGGCGGTGTGCCGCTCGATGAGAGGCATGGAGCGGGGCTCCGTCGTCGACCAGGGACCATCGGCCCGGTGGACCGCGAGCCCCGCCGTCTTGAGGGCGACGTCGACACCGTCGTACTGGTCGTCGGGGAGCAGGAGCAGGGAGACCTCGGAGACGGTGGGGTTGTGGCCGACCACCAGGACCGTGCCGACGGTGTCGGGGACCCGGGCCAACAGGTCGAAGACCTCGGTGCGGCCGCCCGCGTACAGCGACTCCTCGTAACGCACTTCGGGGGCGCCGGCGCCGGCCTTGGCCTGGGCCAGGGCGATCGAGACGCCCTGCCAGGTCTGGCGGGTGCGGGCGGCCGGGGAGCAGAGGACCAGGTCGGGGTGCAGGCGCTCGTCGGCCAGCCAGGCGCCGGCGGCGTCGGCGTCGGTCTCGCCGCGGTCGGTGAGCTTCCGGTCGAAATCGGATTGATCGTCGCCGGGGATCTCGGCCTTGGCGTGGCGGAGCAGAACGAGCGTCCGTGCGGTCATGGGGACAGCTTGCCTGATTGGGAAAACGCGTGGGTGGGTAACCCGACATCAACGCATTGACCCCGGTGAGGATCTAGGAGGCCCGTGATGGGCATCGGCGGCAGCATCTTCCTGCTGGCGGTGGGCGCTATCTTGGCGTTCGCCGTCAACGCGGACATCAGCGGGCTCGACATCAACATCATCGGCTGGATCCTCATGGCGGCCGGCCTGGTCGGGCTCATCATCACGCTCTGGTTCTGGAACAACCGGCGCCGTACGGTCGTGACCCGGCAGTCCGCCGCGGCCCCGGCGCCCGGTGTGGACCCGATGTACCCGAACCAGCAGGTGCGCAGCGAGTACCGGGAGACGCGGCGCGAGGACGTCCCGCCGCCCCCGCCCCCGGGCTACTGATCCGAAAAGACTCGCGACGCCGGCCGGCCGCCTCCCCCCTAGCGGCCGTGCCGGCGTCGCGCGTTGCTCAGATGGCGGCCTTGATGGCCGTCGCGACCGGCGTCACCGGACGGCCGAGGAGGTTCTCCAGGTCGTCGCGCGGGACGAGGAGCGCACCCTCGGCGGTGGCCCGGTCGACGTCGGCCAGGACCTCGGCGAACTCGCGGGGCAGGCCGGCGCCGAGCAGCAGCTCGGTGTACTTCTCGAGGCTCAGGTCGGTGTAGGTGACCGGCCGGCCGGTCTGCCGGGAGATCTCGGCGGCCAGCTCGGCCTTGGTCAGGGCCTCGCCACCCAGCTCGTACGTCCTGCCCTCGTGCCCGTCCGTGGCCAGGACGGCCGCCGCGGCCTCGGCGTAGTCGGCCCGGGTGGCCAGGCTCAGCTTGCCGTCGCCCGACGCGCCGACCAGCCCCTGCTCGACGGCCTGGTCGACCGGGTAGTTCTCGATGTACCAGCTGTTCCGCAGGATCACGTACGGCAGCCCGGAGTCCTTGATCAGCTTTTCGGTGACCGCGTGCTCGCCGGCGAGCTTCATGTCGGTGGAGTCGGCCTTGGGCGCGCTCGTGTAGACGATCTGGCCGACCTTGGCCGCCACCGCGGCCGAGACGATGTTGGTGTGCTGCTGGATCCGCTTACCGACCTCGCTGCCCGAGATGAACAGCAGCTTGTCGGCGCCCTCGAACGCGGCCCGCAGCCCCTCCGGGTCGTCGTACGACACCTTCTTGACCGTCACGCCGAGGTCGGCGATCTTGTCGACCTGGCGGCCGAGGCCGACGATGTCGGTGGCCGGCACGCCCTTGGCCAGCAGCGACTCGATGGCGAGGCGGCCGAGGTGTCCGGTGGCGCCGGTAACGACGATGGTCATGGTGAGCTCCTCTGAAGGTTGATCTGCCAGAAGGGGTCAACCGGGCAGCTCAGCCATTACTTCCCATTCGATAGTAGGCACCTTTGAGTGCAATACTTACCCGTATGGAAGTGACTGCGTACGCGAAGGACTGCCCGAGCCGGCAGATCCTGGACCGGATCGGCGACACGTGGAGCGTCCTGATCGTGGTGATGCTGGCCGACGGCCCGCGGCGCTACACGGCGCTGGCCAAGAAGATCCAGGGCGTTAGCCCGAAGATGCTCACCCAGACCCTGCGCGGCCTCGAACGCGACGGCCTGATCACCCGTACGGTGCACGCCGAGGTGCCGCCGCGTGTGGACTACCAGCTCACCGAGCTCGGCCAGAGCTTGCTGGGCCTGGTGCGGGGGTTGGAGCTATGGGCCGAGACGCACATCGAAGACGTCCAGAACGCGCGTTTCCGATACGACAACCCGGGAGTTCACGCGTACAGCGCGAAGTAGATCGCGATGTGGTGGCAGAGCGCGGCCACCAGCGTGCAGGCGTGGAAGAACTCGTGATGCCCGAAGACGGTGGGCCACGGGTTCGGCCGGCGCAGCGCGTAGAAGACGGCGCCCACGCTGTAGATGACGCCGCCCACCGCGAGCAGCACGAGGCAGGTGACGCCGCCCGTCCGCAGCACGTCGGGCAGGATGGCGACGGCGCCCCAGCCCAGCGCGAGGTAGAGCGGCGCCCCGACCCAGCGCGGGAGGTGCGGCCAGATGGTCTTGAGGGCGACTCCGCCGAGCGCTCCGCCCCAGATCAGCGAGAGCATCAGCGTCGCCTTGCCGGGATGCAGCAGCAGGACGCAGAACGGCGTGTACGTGCCGGCGATGAAGATGAAGATCATCGAGTGATCGGCCCGCCGCATGATCTGGTAGCCGCGTTCGCTCCAGACCCGCCGGTGGTAGAGCGCGCTGATGCCGAACAGGCCGCACACGGTGGTGCTGTAGATCAGGACGCTGAAGAACGGCGAGAAGCCCGGGCGGCTGAGCGCGATCGAGCTGAGCACGATGCCGCCGACGATGGCGACGAAGAACGCATACTGATGCAACCGGCCACGCAGACGCGGCTTGCCGAGGTCAGCCGGCTTCATCCGGAACGGTGCGGAGGTCGTCACGACTCCAGGTTACGGTATCGTAAGTTACTCGCAAGTAGAGCCGGGGTGTCGCCAATGAGGCTACGACGGGTCGGCCCTACCGGTCTGCTGATCGAGTGCGGCGGCTCCCAGCAGGTCGAGGCCTGGCGCCGTGAGTTCTGGCGCCGTCGCGCGATCGGCGATCTGATCGCGGACGACATCGTCCCGGGCGCCGAGACTGTCTTGCTCGACGGGATCCCGCCCGGCACCGCGGAGCTGGTGGAGAGCTGGCCGGAGCCGGATGGTGCCTCGATCGCCGAGGGACCGCTGGTCGAGATCCCCACGGCTTTCGACGGAGAGGATCTCGCCGATGTTGCCGACCTGTGGCGAGTGCCCATCGCGGAGGCGATCATGCGTCTTCGGCAGACGAATTTCACCGTCGCGTTCTGCGGTTTTGCTCCTGGTTTCGGCTATCTGCGGGGATTGCCGGACGAGTGGTCGGTGCCCCGGCTCGCCGCTCCGCGGCCTCGCGTCCCGGCCGGCTCGGTTGCCCTTGCCGGCGCCTATTGCGGCATTTATCCCACGGCCTCACCGGGCGGGTGGCGGCTGGTCGGTCACACGGCTCTAGAGCTTTGGGATGTACGCCGACAAGTGCCGGCCACGCTCAGCCCGGGAACCCGGGTGAAACTCGTGCCCGTCTCATGATCACGGTGATGCGATCCGGCCCGCTGACGACCGTGCAGGACCTCGGGCGGCCGGGCTATGCCCACCTCGGCGTTCCGCGGTCGGGGGCGCTGGACGCGGCCGCGATGTGCCGGGCCAACGCGCTGGTCGGCAATCCGGTGGAGGCGGCGGGGCTGGAAACCACGCTGATGGGGTGCGCGCTGCGCTTCGAGAAGGCGGCCCGGGTGGCGGTCACGGGCGCCGAGGCGGTCGTGAAGCTGGACAAGCAGCCGGTCGAAGGCGTGATCGAGGTGGCGGCCGGGTCGGTCCTCGACGTGGGGCGGGCGACCCGGGGCGTGCGGTCCTACATCGCCGTGAGCGGGGGGATCGACGTCGAGCCGGTGCTGGGCAGCCGGTCGACCGACACGCTGTCGGGGCTCGGACCGGCCAAACTCGCCGACGGCATGACCCTGCCGGTCGGATCGGCGACCGGGCCGGCGGCGGATGACGGTTCGCCGGCTAACTACCCGGAGGAGCTGGAGCTCGGGGTATGGCTGGGGCCGCGCGACGACTGGTTCGAGAGTGCGGGGCTGTTCGTCACCGCGTACAGGGTCAGCCCGATGAGTAACCGGATCGGCTGCCGGCTGGCCGGCAGCGCCTTGAGCCGTACCCAGAGCGGCGAATTGCCCTCGGAAGGAGTCGTGCTCGGGGCGGTGCAGGTGCCGGCGGACGGGCAGCCGCTGATCTTCCTGGCTGATCATCCGACGACCGGAGGCTACCCGGTGATCGGCGTGGTCGACGACGTGACGCCGCTTGCGCAGGCCCGGCCGGGGACTAGCGTTCGGTTCCGTGCCCTCCATTGACCTGAACGCCGACCTCGGCGAAGGATTCGGCCGATGGCGCCTCGGTGACGACGAGGCGCTGCTCGACATCGTGACCTCGGCCAACGTGGCCTGCGGCTTCCACGCCGGCGACCCGTCGACCATGCGCCGCATCTGCGCCATGGCCGCGGATCGGGGCGTCTCGATCGGCGCCCAGGTCGGCTATCGGGACCTGGCCGGCTTCGGGCGGCGGCGGATCGAGTACGAGGCGGGGGAGCTCCGAGACGACATTCTGTATCAAATCGGGGCGCTGAGTGCCTTCGGCCGTGTCGCTTATGTGAAGCCGCACGGGGCCCTCTACAACGTGGCGGCCGTGGACGAAGGGCAGGCCTCTGCGGTCGTCGCCGCGGTCGTGGCCTACGACTCGGCGCTGCCCGTGCTCTGCCAGCCCGGATCGACGCTGGCTCGCCTGGCCACCGATGCCGGTCTGACCGTGGTGGGCGAGGGCTTCGCCGACCGGGGCTATCGAGCGGATGGCACGCTGATGCCGCGCTCGGAGCCGGACGCGGTCCTGCACGATCCGGCGGCGGTGGTGGCCCAGGCGGTAGGGATGGCGGTCGATCACGTGGTCACGACCGGCGATGGCAAACTCGTGCCGGCCCCGGTCGCGTCGATCTGCGTGCATGGTGACACCCCGGGCGCAGTGGACCTGGCCGCTCAGGTCCGGGCGGGCCTGCGCGAGGCCGGGTTGACCATAGCGCCATTCGCCTAGACCCGCCGGGTTGTCCACAGGCCCGCTCGTTGTCCACAGGCCCGCACATGACCTTGCGAATTTGCGGCAAGGCAAGGCCCTCTGGATGCCGGCGAGGCGGCGTCGTGATCGCTGCCGCCGCCGGGCCACCGCCTCCCACGCCTCGGCCAGAGGTCGGCGGCACAACCTGCGGCTACGCCAGTGGCAGATCGGCCGCACCCTGCAAATCCTGCCGGACAAGGCCGCGCTCGCCGGGAGTCGTGACCTTGCCGCGGCATTCACCATCGCCGCCCGCACCCGGGGCGCGTCACCGCCACCTACACCCCAGTCGCAGCGCAGGTGGTCATGCACCGTCCATCTGGACGGCACCTCCCCGTGTCGACCCGGCACGGCGTGACCGCCGCCGACCCACTCGGCCGGCGAGCGGAGCGTCAGTTGGCCAGCGGAGGCCGATGGGGAGTCGCTCTTCCAGAATCACGGGCGAGAATCCACAACACCACCGTCGCCAAACAGTGATCCGTCGTGGACGCCGCACTACGCCTCGTCGAGGCCGCGGAGGATCAAGGGCAGGCGGTCGGGGCCGTTGGGGGTGACCACGACGGGGACGCCCCAGTCCTGGCGGGTCAGATGGCAGGCGGCGAATTCGACGTCGATGTCGCAGGTGGCGGCCTGGGCCACGACCTGCAGGATGCCCTTGGGGACGTCGGGGTTGATGACCAGCGGGCGGGAGAGGTCCGTGGTGACGCCGGCGCCGGAGAGCAGGAGCTCGGGCGGGGAGGCGGAGATCTCCAGGCGGGTCGAGGGACCGAACTGGGTGTCGAGCTTCTGGCCGGGGGCCGGTGTGAAGATCACGTCCAGGGTGAGCTCGCCGGGGGCGACCTCGGAGGGCGGGCGTTCGGTGCGGTGGCGTTCGCCGGCGACGCTCTGCACGGCGCCGGGGGCCAGGCGGGTCAGGCGGTGGGCGGCCGACTCGACCACGATCACGTCGCCGGTCGAGGTGACGAGGATGTCGCTCGGCTCGGCCAGGCCGAAGTCGACTGTGGACACCGTCTCGGTCGTGGGGTCGTAGCGGCGTACGGCCCCGTTGTAGGTGTCGGCGATCAGGACCGATCCGTCGGCGAGGGCGGCCACCCCGAGCGGGTGTTGGAGCAGCGCCTCCTTGGCCGGGCCGTCGACGTGACCGAAGTCGAACAGGCCCTGGCCGACGGCGGTGTGCAGGATGCCGTCCTCGATGTAGCGCACGGCCGACGTCTCGCTGTCGGCGATCCACAGGCGGTCACCGCCGGCCGAGAGACCGGACGGCTGGGCCATCCACACGTCGGGGATCGGGCCGTCCCGCAGCGACTCGACCGTCGTGCCGGCGTAGACGCCGACGGTGCGCTTGATCGGGTCGAACCACCAGAGCTGGTGGATGCCGGCCATCGCGATGATCACCTTGTCGTCGAACCACGCGAGGTCCCACGGCGACGACAGGTCGGCCGCGAGCGCGTCGTGCGGGTGCTCGTCGACGGCGGAGCGCCAGGGCCGGCCCGACCCGGCGACCAGGGTGATCTCGCCGTCGGCCAGGCGCAGACCGCGCAGCTGGTGGTTGACGGTGTCGGCGACGACCACGTCGTAGCCGGCGGTGGCGGCGACCGGCGCGGGGAGCAGCAGCAGGCCCTGGGGCTCGTTGAACGGGCCGAACCGGCGGACCAGCGTCTCGCCGTCGGCCTCGAGCTCGGCCACCGAGTGGCCGGCCGAGTCGCTGACCAGCAGATGCCCGCCCGCCAGCTCGATCGCCTTGCCGGGGAACCGCAACAGCGTGTCGGGCGCGGGCGGCGGGACGTACGGGCCGTCGCCGCGGTGCAGCGTGCCGTCGGCGGTGTGCTTGGCGATCAGCTCGTCGATCAGGCGGGACAGTCCCTCGGCGTGACCCTCGCCGGCCATCGAGGCGACCAGGTAGCCGGTCGGGTCGACCACCGCGAGCGTGGGCCACGCCTTCGCCGCGTACTGCTGCCAGAGGTGCATGTCGCCGTCGTCGACGACCGGGTGGTGCACGCCGTAGCGCTCCACGGCGGCGGCCAGCGCCTTCGGGTCGCGCTCGTGCTCGAATTTCGGCGAGTGGACGCCGATCACGACGAGGGCGTCACCGTACTTCTGCTCGAGCGGGCGCAGTTCGTCGAGCACGTGCAGGCAGTTGATGCAGCAGAAGGTCCAGAAATCCAGGATGACGATCTTGCCGCGGAGATCGGCGAGGGTGAGATCCCGGCCGCCGGTGTTCAGCCAGCCTCGGCCCCGGAGCTCCGGCGCCCGCACACGTCCAGTCATCCGACCATCGTGCCGCACCGGCATCGCCGGCACGGCACGAAGGTGGTCAGGATGACAGCCGTCAGCTGTTGGGCTTCAGGCAGAGCACCTGCGACTTGCCGTCGATCTTGGTGAGGACCGACGGGTTGGCCGGGTCGGCGCACTGGCCCTTGTCGTCCACGACGGACACGACCTGGAACGTGCCGGCCCCGCCGCAGTCGGTCTTGACCGCGGCCGAGCCGTCCTGCTTGACGCAGTCGCCGGTCTTCATGGCAGCCTCGTCCTTGCCACCGGCGACCAGGAAGACCAGGCCGAAGACGACGCCGAGGAGCACGATCGCGCCGAGCACGACGGCCAGCAGGATCGGGAACACCCGCACGTGCGGGGTCTCCGGCTTGGCGGCCGGCGCGTCCGGTTTGAAGTTGTCGAACTTGCCCTGCTCGGACTCGGGGCCGGGCCAGCTCGTGGTGTCGCTCGGGCTGGGCGGGGTGACCGTGGCCCGGCTCGCGGCGCTGCCGAAGCCGCCGCTGGTCTCCGGGCCGAAGCCGCCGCTCGGGTCGGGTCCGCTGCCCGGCACGAAACCGCCGCCGGCCGGGGCGAAGCCGCCGCCGTTGGGCTGACCGAAGCCGTTGCCGTTGCTACCCACGCCGGGCGGCATCGGCGGCAGGGCCGGGGCCGGCACGTACGGCTGCTGGTCGCGACCGGCGACGTCGGTGGTCATCTCGTTGAACATGTCGCCCCGGGGCCCCGGGCGGTCGCCGAAGTTTCCGTCGGGACGCGCGCCGAAGGGCGGGTTGCCGTTCGGCGACTCACCCGGCCGCGGGCCGAACGGCGAGGCGCTGGGCGCGCCGAACGGCGAGTCACCCTGCTGGCCGTACGGAGAATCGCCCGGCTGGCCGAACGGGGCGTCGCCCTGCCTGTTGCCGAACGGCGAGTCACCCTGCTTGCCATACGGGGAGTCGCCGGGCTGGCCGAATGGTGAGTCGCCCTGCTTGCCGTAGGGCGAGTCGCCGGGCTGGCCGAACGGGGAGTCGCCCGCGGGGGAGCCGCTGGCGGGCGTGCCGTAGGGCGAGCCGCTGGCCGGCTGGTCAGGGGTGGTGCCGAACGGTGAGCCGCTGGCGGGCGTGCCGTAGGGCGAGCCGCTGGCCGGCTGGTCAGGGGTGGCGCCGAACGGTGAGCCGCTGGCGGGCGTGCCCG
>NZ_JBFAOX010000016.1:130788-214845 GCF_040675435.1 Actinoplanes sp. NPDC049598
GGCGAGCCGCTGGCCGGCTGGTCAGGGGTGGCGCCGAACGGTGAGCCGCTGGCGGGCGTGCCGTAGGGCGAGCCGCTGGCCGGCTGGTCAGGGGTGGCGCCGAACGGTGAGCCGCTGGCGGGCGTGCCGTAGGGCGAGCCGCTGGCCGGCTGGTCAGGGGTGGCGCCGAACGGTGAACCGCCGGCGGGTGCGCCGTAGGTCGAGCCACCGGGTGCGGTCTCCGGCGGCGCCGCGGGAGCGCCGGTCGGGAACGCCACCGGGGCGGCGCCGGCCGGCGAGACGCGGGCGCTGGCCCGGGCCGGCGACTGCGGGGCGACACCGGGCGTGCTCGGCTCGTCCTGCTCTCCCGGCCGGGCGCCCGCGGTGAACATGCCGGTCGGCTCGCTGAAGTCGGCAGCCGGCTGGTACTCGGGGGCCGAGGACGCTTCGCCCTGGTCGGGCTCCGTGGGGGCAGCCCGTCCGTACACCCGGGCCTGCGGGGCCGCCGGCGGCGGCGGAAGCTCGGTGGCCTCGACCGGGGCGACGCGGCTGTTCGTCGGCACCGACGCGCTGGCCGTGACCGGGCGGGCCGAACCCACCGCGGCCGGACCGGCGGAAGCAGAGCCGGCAGAAGCTGAGCCCGTCGAAGCCGAGCCGGCCGCGGCCGAGCCGGAAACCGGGCCGGCGGGGGTGGCCGGGCTGACCGAGGCGGAACCGCCCGCGGCGGGTGGCACCTCGGACGGGTCGCGAGGCTGCGGCACCGATCCGTTGCGGGAGTCGGAGCCGGTCAGAGCGCCGAGGGCCGCGCCGGGCACGCGCTGCGGATACCCGTTGTCACCAGCGGGCTCCGGACGCCTGTACTGAGCGTGGTCGTCCGGTGCCTCGTCCCGCGAGCTCTCACCGAAGCCGGACCCGTAGGCCGGCGCCTCCGAGGCCGACCGAGGCGCGCCGTACGGCGACCCGGAAGCCGGAGCACCGTAGGGCGACTCCTCAGAGTTGGCCGAGCTGAACGGGCGGGCCGAGCCGTAAGTGCCGGTGGCGGGCTGGGCGCCGGAGTTCTCCTCCGGGCTGTCGCCGAAGGCCGGCCGGGCCGAGCCGTACGGGGTGGCGCTGCCTTCGGCGGGCCGGGCCGACCCGTACACGGGCGAGGCCGGCGATGACCCGAACGCGGCGTCGGACGATCCCTCAGCCGGCGCCCCGAACGGCGCGGAGGGCTTGGCCGAACCATAGGCCGAGCCGCTGGCTGATTGCTCCTCCTGCGCGTTGCGGCCGAACGGGTCGGGCAGCGACGAGCCCGGGCCACCGGAATTGCGGCTCGGCAGCTCGGGCGCGGGGCCGTTGGACTCCGAGCGCCCGAACGGATCGGCGAACGGCTCCGACCGGTACGGGTGGGGCGGGATCTCCTCCGCGGCGGGCGCGGACGAGGAGGCGCCGCCGCCGAAGGAACTGAAGCCGCCCGAGGGCTGACCGTCCGGCGAGGAGGCCGGGGCGCCGTACGTCGGCTGCTGGGTGCGGACGGGCAGCTCGCCGGGCTGCGACGGCTGCTGCGGAACGGCCGCGGGGGCCTCCGGCTCGGAGGCGCCGGGCGTGCCGCGCAGCGGGAAACCGCCGCTGCCGCCACCACGGGTCGGGAACGCCGAGCCGCCACCACCGGCGCCGCGCAGCGGGAAGCCACCGGCCGGGTCGGCCGCGGCCGGGGCGGGCGCACCGGTGGGACGCACCGACGGCGGGGCGTCGGGCAGATCGGTCAGGGTCGCGCCCGGGACGCGTACGCGCTGGTTGTCGAAGGCCGAGATGCCGGGCGGGCGACCGGTCGACTGGTCGGCCTGCTCGCCCGGAAAGCCGGAACCACGGCCGAAGTCGTCGGCGGAAGGACCGCCGGAAGCGGCGGGGCCACCAGCGGGATCACCGGAGAAGGCGGGCCCGTCATAAGAGGCGGAAGAGGCAGGAGCGGCCGACTCGGGACCCCGGTTGGCCTGGCCGGCGGCGAAGCCGTTGAAGCCTTGAAGATCGTCCACGGTGCCACCCGGGTTCGCGTTCCGCTGCGGCAGCGGGGCCCCCTGGCGCTGGACGAACTGGTTCTCCGAGTCGGGCGTCGAGCGCACCTGCGGCGCCCAGGCGGACGACGGCTGCTCCGGCGATGGCGACGGCGCGGAAGCCGCATACGGCTCACCGGCCGAGACGGAGCCGTAGGGGGAGGCACTGCCTCGCTGCGGCAGGGCGCCACCCTCGTCCGGCTGCGGCACCCGGGCCGAGCCGTACTGGCCACCGGAGGCGGGACCGCCTGAGGAGGGGCCGAAGGAGGAGACCGCGGGCACCACGAACGGCGAGCCGCCGTTCGGCGTGGCCTGCGGAGGCGGGCCGTACGAGCTGGGGAAACCATCGGCGGGCGGCTGGGCCGAGACCCGGCCCGCTGCCCGCTGACCGTCGGTGTCCGGCGGGAAACCGTCCGACGTGGGTCCGCCCGACGTGGCCTCGGCCGGTCGCGAACCGGCGTAATGCCCCTCGGACGTCATGAGCGCCTCCTCAAACATTTCGGCCGTGCCGGGCTTGTGCACGGACGCGGCCCGCCGGCGGGCGCCGGCGGCCGTGCCCAGCTCTGAGGCCAGGCCGTGCGGAACCCCCGGGCGCGCACTGGGAAAAGTGCGGGTCGTGAGCCCCGGTCCCGGGCCGACCGGCCGAGCCGGCTCGTTGACCGTGCCCAACCGTACCGGGCGAGGGCGGCCTGAGGAATCCCGGTGTACGTCCGGAAGGGGACCGAATGAAGATCTTTAAGCGTGACGTGAAAATGCAAACGGCCCGTCCGGAGGGAATCCGGGCGGGCCGTGGTTGTCGTCAGCTCAGAAGTTGCGGCGCTGCGCCATCAGGGCGATCTCGTCGCGCATGGACTGGGTGGGGGCACTCATCCAGGCGCGGTCGATGGCACGGTTCTCGCGGTTGATCATCCGGCGCCGGCGGAGGCGGTCGGCGATGCTCATTGCTAAGTCACTTCCCTTGTGCCGGGATCTTCCGGCCACATCGTGGTGCTCGTCTCGGTAGCTCCATTGTGCTACCTACCGAGACGAGCTGCCATCGATTTAGGGGGTGACGTCCAGCACGTGCCTAACGATCGTAGGTCAAGAAAACCAGTTGCCTAAGCATCGTCGGTGTGCCTAGCTCCATGAGAGCAGGGCCCCCTCCGGATCGGTGAGGAAGTCGCCGATGTCGCGGAGGAACTTCGAGCCCAGCTCGCCGTCGATGATCCGGTGGTCGAAGGAGAGCGACAGGGTGGTGACCTGGCGCGGCTTGACCTTGCCCTTGTGCACCCAGGGCATCGGCTTGATGGCCCCGACGGCCAGGATCGCCGACTCGCCCGGGGGCAGGATCGGCGTGCCGGTGTCCACCCCGAACACCCCGACATTGGTGATCGACAGCGTGCCGCCCGACATGTCGGAAGGAGGCGTCTTGCCGGATCTTGCAACCTGGACCAGCGTGTTCAACGCCTCAGCCAACTCGCGCAAGGTGAGCCGGCCGGCGTCCTTGATGTTGGGAACGATCAGGCCACGCTCGGTGGCCGAGGCGATACCGAGGTTGACGTACTCCTTGACCACGATCTCGTTGGTCGCGCCGGACCAGGTCGAGTTGACCATCGGGTGACGCTTGACGGCGAGCAGCACCGCCTTGGCCACCAGCAGCAACGGCGAGACCCGGATGTCGCGGAACTCGCGCCGGCCCTTGAGCTTCTCGAGCGCCTTCATGCTCCGCGTCACATCGATCGTCAGGAACTCGGTGACGTGCGGCGCCGTGAAGGCCGACGCCACCATGTTCTCCGCCGTGAGCTTGCGCACGCCCTTGATCGGCACGCGCTGCTCGCGGGACGCGTCGAAGACCGCCGCGGCCACGGCGGGGGTCGCCGTCGGGGCCGCGGTGGCGGCTGGTGCCGGCGCTGACGCGGCTTGCTGTACGTCGTCCCGCGTGACCGAACCCAGCGGGCCCGTCCCGGTGATCGCGGCCAGGTCGACCCCGAGGTCGCGGGCGAGCTTACGGACCGGCGGCTTGGCCAGCACCGGCCCGGCCACACGCGGTGCCGGAGCCGGAGCCTGAGCGGGCGCCGGCGCCACGGGAGCGGGCGGGGGCGGCGCCACGGGCGTACTGCCCAGGCGGGGTCGCCTCTTGGCCGCCGTGGTCCGGGGGCCGTAGCCGACGAGGACGGGCGTGCGGCCCGCGTTGGGCGCCGGGCTGCCGGCCATACCGGGCTCGATGGCGCCCTCGGCCGGCGCGATCTGCACGGCGGCGAGCGACTCGGCCGACGGCACCGGACCGTCCAGATCGGGCAGCGGCCCGGCCGACGGGTCGGTGTCGATTGCGATGATCGGCGCGCCGACCTCGACCGTCGTGCCGGCCTCGACGAAGATCCGGGCGACCACGCCGCCCCACTTGGCCGGGATCTCGACCGCCGCCTTGGCCGTCTCGACCTCGACGATGGGCTGGTTGAGCTCGATGGTGTCGCCGACCTTGACGAGCCAGGCGAGGATCTCGCCCTCGGTCAGGCCCTCACCGAGGTCGGGCAGGGGAAATTCCTTGATCCGGGACATCCGCGTCACCAGCCGAACGAACGGTCGACGGCGTCCAGGACCCGGTCGAGGTCGGGGAGGTACTCCTCCTCGACCCGGGCCGCCGGGTACGGGATGTCGTAGCCGGTCACCCGCAGCACCGGGGCCTCGAGCGAGTAGAAGCAGTGCTCGGTGATCCGGGCCGCGATCTCGGCGCCGAGGCCGATGTTGCCGGGGGCCTCGTGCACCACGACGGCGCGGCCGGTGCGCTTCACCGACTCGTACACCGGCTCGTAGTCGATCGGGGAGAGCGAGCGCAGGTCGATGACCTCGAGGTTGCGGCCGTCCTCGGCCGCGGCGGCGGCCGCGTCCAGCGCCGTGCGGACCATCGGGCCGTACGCGATCAGCGTCGCGTCCGAACCGGGGCGGGCCACCCGGGACCTGTGCAGCGGGTAGGCGCCGGAGAGCCCGGCGTCGAGGTCGACGTCGCCCTTCTCCCAGTACCGCCGCTTGGGCTCGAAGAAGACGATCGGGTCGTCCGAGGCGATGGCCTGCTGGATCATCGTGAACGCGTCGGCCGGGTTCGAGCAGCTCACGACCTTGAGGCCGGGGGTGTGCGCGAAGTACGCCTCGGGGGACTCGGAGTGGTGCTCGACCGCGCCGATGCCGCCCGCGAACGGGATCCGGATCACGATGGGCAGCTTGACCTTGCCCTGCGAGCGGTAGGACATCTTCGCCACCTGGGTGACGATCTGGTTGTACGCGGGGAAGACGAACCCGTCGAACTGGATCTCGCAGACCGGCCGGTAGCCGCGGATCGCGAGGCCGACGGCGGTGCCCACGATGCCCGCCTCGGCGAGGGGGGTGTCGATGACCCGGTCCTCGCCGAAGTCCTTCTGCAGGCCGTCGGTGATCCGGAAGACGCCGCCGAGCTTGCCGACGTCCTCACCCATGACGACGACCTTGGCGTCGCTCTCCAGCGAGCGCCGCAGCCCGTGGTTGAGCGCCTTGCCGAGGGTGATGTTCTCGCTCATCAGTGCCCGCTCCCCTCGAACGATGCCTGGTAGTCGGTGAACTGCCGGCGCTGGGCGTCCAGGTCGGGTGAGCCGTTGGGATAGACGTGGTCGAACATGGTGACCGGCTGCGGGTCGGGCATCGCCAGCACCCGCTCGCGCAGGTCGAGGGCGAGTTTCTTGGCCGCCTCGTCGACCTCGCCGAAGAAGGCGTCGTCGACGATCTGCTGCTTGGTGAGGAAGGCCTTGAGCCGGGAGATCGGGTCCTTGGCCTTCCACGACTCGACCTCGCTGGCGATCCGGTACCGGGTCGGGTCGTCGGAACTGGTGTGCGCGCCCATCCGGTAGGTGTAGGCCTCGATCAGCGTCGGGCCCTCGCCCTGACGGGCCCGGTCGAGCGCCGAGCGGGTGACCGCGTAACTGGCCAGCACGTCGTTGCCGTCGATGCGGACGCCCGGGAAGCCGAAGCCCGCGGCCCGGCGGTAGAGCGGGATGCGGGTCTGGCGCTCGAGCGGCTCCGAGATCGCGTACTGGTTGTTCTGGCAGAAGAAGACGATCGGCGCGTTGAAGACACCGGACCAGACGAACGACTCGTTGACCTCGCCCTGGCTGGTGGCGCCGTCGCCGAAGTACGCGATCACGGCCTCGCCGTCGGGGCTGCCGGTCTTGCCGTCCATGGTCACGCCCATCGCGTAACCGGTGGCGTGCAGGGTCTGGGCCCCGATCACGACCGTGTAGCCGTTGAACTTGTGCTCGTTGGCGTCCCAGCCACCCTGGTCGACGCCGCGGAACAAGCCGAATGGCATGATCGGGTCGATCCCGCGGGTGTAGAGGACGCCGTGCTCGCGGTAGGTCGGGAAGGCCATGTCCTGCGGGCGCAGGGCCCGCCCGGAGCCGACCTGGGCCGCCTCCTGGCCCAGCAGGCTGGCCCAGAGGCCGAGCTCGCCCTGCCGCTGGAGCGCGAGGGCCTCGCCGTCGAGCCGGCGGACCGTGACCAGGTCACGGTAGAGATCTTGGTATTGCTCGTCGGTGAAGTCGACGGAATAGGTCGTACCGTCCGCCGTCGTGACGCTGTCGACGCGCTCGCCCGCGGGGGTGAGCAGTTGGACGAAGCCGCCTGCCGGGGCGTCTACCCCGACGTCGCTTTCGCCGTTCGCCATCGTGTCTCCCTGTTCGTGTCAGCGCCGCGGCGGGTGTTGCCCGTCCACGCGGCGAACCGCCTCGGTCGCCGCGCCTGGCCCGGGTGAGGTTGCCGCGCAGCGTTTCGGCGCGGGCCGAGACCCCGCCGGGGAGTGACGGCAGCCACCTCGCCCCGCTGGATCAGCGAAGCGACGGCGGCGGTGCCGTCGCCCCCATCCTGACAGAGAACGTGAGCCCCGTTACAGGTCAGGCTGATCACAACTGGGAAATTTGCCGGTCACATCGGTGCCCGTATTTGTCCTATTAAGTGGTTTTCGTACGGTCACTACCGTACGAACGGGCCGATTCCGCCGCTGCCGATATGCCTATGCGTCGTTCACTCCGATAACCGGGACGAATCAAAGTTGATCATTCCAGCTCTCGCCCCGCCGGGCTGCTCGTGACACGCCAATGAGCAGGTCGTGACCCGCCGCTCGCCGGTCACCGCCCGCCCCGCCCACCGACCGCCAGGAGGAGACCGGACGTGCCGGACCAGCGCGACGACGACCTCGTGCCGCCGATGAAGGTGATGCGGAAGCGGCTCAACGGCGTCTACCGGGCCGACACCGGCTTCTCCGGTCCCACTCGCCGGTATGTGCTGATCGTGGCGCTTCTGGTCGGTCTGGCCTCGCTGCCGACCCTGGCCGCGATCACGGCCGGGACGAACGAGATCAACGGCGACCGGACCGACACTATGGACGTTCCGGTGCTGCCGCCGACGTTGCCGGGGCCGGTCTCGGTCTCGCCGTCGGCCACGGCCTCGGCCGGCCCGGCGCCCGACGCGGAGCCGGGGGAGCCCGGCGGGTCGCCGGCGGCCCAGGGGGCCGAGCGGGCCGCGGACGCGGCGAAGCGGCTCGGACTGCTGCTCGGGCAGGCCGGGATGCGGGAGCCGTTCGCCGCGCTGCCGGGGATGCCGCGCGTGCCGGGGCTGCCCTCGGTGGAGTCGCCGTCGCGGCCGCGCGCCGAGCGCCCGCGGCCGGCCCGGCCGAAGAGCCCCGGCCGTGACGAGCGCCCGGCCCGTGCCGAGCGCCCGGCCGGTGCGCGGATTCCATCCGTGCCGGGTCTGCCGTCCGTGCCCGGTGAGCCGGAGGAGCCGGAGCTCGAGGTCCCGCCGGCGGCCGAGGAGCCCGCGCCGGCCGAGAAGCCTGCGCCGGTCGAGGAGCCCGCGCCGGTCGAGGAGCCCGCCGACGATGCGCCGTCGGGCCGTGACGCCGGCGACGAATCCGACGATTCGGATTATTCTGATTATTCGGACCATTCGAGTGACTCGGACGATTCGGACGGCGAGGAACCGGAAAAGCCGTACGTGCCGGGGTTGCCCGAAGTCCCCGACGAACGCCGCTGCGAGCGGTCCGCCGAGAAGAAGACCAACCGTCATCGGAGGTCAGCAGTGTCCGAACGCCCGCACAACATCCGCGCGACTCGCATCCTCGAGCGCAGCTACGCCAACACCGGCGGCTACCACGGCCGGATCCCCGAGTCGCGGACCGAGGAGAACCAGATCGCGAACCGCTCCTACCGGGGCGCCCACCGGGCCGGCAGCCTGCACCACGCCGACGACCAGACCCCTGAGCAGCGGCGCAGCTCCCGCGTCGGCCGCCACCACGCCGCCGAACAATCGACCTGGCACTAGGCCCCGTCGAGGCGGTGGCGGTTGGCCTCGAGCCAGGCGTCGATCGCGTCGGTGTCGTTCGGGTCGACGCCCTCGGAGATCAGCTGGGCCACCGCCGCGGTGGCCGGGCTGCGCCGCTCACCCGTCGCGTAGAGCCGGGCGAACTCCGGGATCATCTCCTCGACGACCTCGTCGGTCTGGGTGGCCGCGGTCTCGGGCAGGTCCCGGCGGCGGGTCGCATAGGCCGACCAGGCGCGGGCCACCCGCGGCAGCATCGCCGCGTCGTCCATGTCGAGCACCGCGCGCCGGTGCACCCAGTCGAGCAGGAACAGGCCGGCCACGGCCGGGCTCCAGCGCAGCGGATCGGGCTCGGGCAGGCTCGCCGCGTGGTCGAGGATCAGGCTGATGCAGAAGTGCAGCGAGGCCAGCTCGTCGTCGGCGGTCACCCGGTCGAGGCCGAAGCGGGCCGCCTCGGCCGAGGCGAGGAAGTCGCGCACCAGATCGTGACCGGCCACCGAGGGCGGCTCGGCCAGCGCCGGCGTGGAGGCCGTGGGCAGCAGCGCCAGCCGGGCCGCGGCGAGCGCCCGGTCGGTGGCGAGCGAGCCCTCGGAGGGCAGGTCGCCCAGCCCGTCGGTGATCTCGAGGTGGCGGCTGACCTCGCCCCGCAGCCGCCCCGGATCCTCCTCGCGGAACCAGGTCAGGTCGTCCTCGGCGCACATCTGGCGGACCTGGGTGAGGATCCGCTCGGCCGAGGAGCCGACGAAGATGTCCTTGGTGATGCCGATGTTGTGGTCGACCAGGGCGACGACGGCGTGCTCGGGGCCGCCCTCGTCGACGTCGTCGTAGGCGTAGGTGACCAGATAGGACGTCTGATCGCCGTAGACGTCGCCGTAGGCGTAGCACCCGGTCGGGCGCACGCGCCCCAGCTGGGCCACCCACGACGGCGCCTGGGCCCCGCGCCGCACCTGGTCGGCCCCCTCGGCGTCGGGCACCAGGGCCGCGAAGACCTCGCGGATCGTGGTCGCGGCGGCCGTGCGCCGGCGGACGGTGGAGGCCAGGAAGCCGGTGACGAACTCGCGCACGGCGGTGGCGCGGTCCTCGACCGCCACCGAGTAGACGCTGCCGAGCAGGGCGGTGCCCAGCATCTCGGCATCCAGCGCGCAGTCGAGTTTCGCCACGTCGCGGGCCGCGTGCAGGACCGCCTCGTACGGAGTCTGAGGTGCCGGCATCTCGCGAGCGTACCCGTGACCGGCGCCACTGGGGCTATTCAGATCGCACCGCGGTGAGAGCTTCACGCGCCTGTGCGTAGGCGTTGAGCACCTCACGGACCGGCGCCACCACGTACTCCCGGCCGACCTCGGTGATCGACTGGCGCAATCGTTGCTCGGCCTTTCTCCGGGCGCGCCGTGATCCCCACTCGACGATCGGCTTGAGCAGCAGCCACAGCAGAATGCCCAGTAGGAGGCCACCGAGCAGCAGCACTGTCGGCATCGGCACCACGCCGAGCTTCGGATTGTCGAGCGGCGGCAGGCCGAGCACCCGTACGCCGTAGCCGGCCAGCAACCAGCCGAGCCCGACGATGGCCGCCGCGACCAGGAGCAACTGCAGGCCGCCGACGACCCGCCACCACAGTGGTGTCCGGTCCGGGCCGAGCTTGGTCTGGCCGACCGCGCGGTCCAGCGCGTCCGGCAGGTCGGCCGCCCGGGAGCGGGCCGCGTTGTTCAGGGCCGGGGTCCACACCTCGGGCAGCGGGGCCGCCGCACGGTTGGCGACCGCCCGCACCGAGAGGCCGACCGCGGACTTCTGGGCCGCGTCCGCCTCGGGCAGGGACGTGCGGGGCACGATGTCGGTGGAGACCGCGTCGCTCTCGGGGGCTGTGTCGAGATGCAGCCGCTTGAGCGGGTCGGGCCGGAGTCTGCGCAGGCCCCGCACGAGCGGCCAGCCGGTCGCGGCGGCCGCGCGATGCCGGTAGGCCGCGGCCGCGGCGTCGGCCGCCGCGCCCACGCCGGCCGAGGCCGCGAGGGCCTCGGTGAGCTGGCGGACGGTGGCCCGGTCGACCTCGTCCTCGGCCGCGGGGGGCCCGATCATCGCCATCAGGGGCTGGCTGACCGCGTCGACGTCGGCCGCCACCCGGCGCAGCGCGGCCTGCTTGCTCGCGACCGTGGTCTCCAGGGCGCCGCGCAGCTCGGCCAGCATGCCGGGCTGCTTGGCCGAGGTGGCCAGCACCGGGGCCGAGCCGAGGCCGTCATCGACGAGCAGGCGCTTCAGGTCGGTCAGCACCAGCTCGGTGTCCTGCGTGGACAGCCGGTCGGCCTGGTTGAGCACTACGACCGTCACGTCCGCGTGCGAGCGGAACTGCGACAGATAGGCCTGGTGGAGGATCCGGTCGCCGTATTTCTGGGGGTCGACGACCCAGACGATCTGGTCGACGAGGCCGAGCAGCCGGTCCACCTCGAGACGGTGTCCACGCTCGACGGAGTCGAAGTCGGGCAGGTCGAGCAGGACCAGGCCGCGCAGGGCGACCTCGTCGTCGCCGTCCAGCGCGCTCTCCCGGATGAAGCGGTGCCGCGGCAGCACGCCGACCCAGTCGAGGAGCCGGTTGGCCGGCTCCAGCGGGCCCCACACGCAGGCGTGGGCGACGCCGGTGGTCGGGCGGCGCACCCCGACCGGCGACAACTTGAGCCGGGCCAGGGCGTTGAACAGGCTGGACTTGCCGCTGCCGGTGCTGCCGGCCAGCGCCACCACGGTGTGGTCGCGGGACAGCTCCAGCCGGTTGCCGGCCCGCTCGATCAGCGTGTGCGCCGCGACCAGCTCGTTGTCGGGCAGGTAGGGATCGACCAGGCGGACGAACCGGCCCAGCGCCTCGAGCCGCTGGACCAGCCGGTCGGGGTCGATGCGGCCGTCGTCCGCGCTGTGTGCGCCTCGCACCTTCTCCACCAGGCTCATGACGTGCTCCGGGTCAATGCCAACTCGGCACGGGCATTTTCCACCTCGGTCGCGGCCAGCCGCAGCTCGCCGCCGGGGTCGGTCGCGAGCCCGGCCGCGGTGAGGCGGTCGCTGTAGCGGGCGGCCTCGGCGTCGAGGAGCTCGCCGACCCGCAGCATCAGGTCTTCCCGGGCCTGGGTGGCGAGGGTCCGGATGGCCTGGTCGCCGAAGATCGCCTCGAGCACCTTCTGTGCGGCGACGGTGGTGGCGGCGCCCGTGGCGACCTCGAGCCCGGTCGGGATGAACGCGGTCGAGGTGAAGACGGCGATCATCACGGCCAGGCCGGCGCCGTTCACCGCGTACGCGGCGCCGCGGGCGACCACTCTCTTCTCGCCGCCCTCGGTGCGGACCAGGCCGAGCACCCATTCCTGCCAGTCGCGGACCAGGCGTTCGGCCTTGGCCGGCAGATCGGCCGACGTCCGCTGCAGGCCGGGCTCGAGCAGGGCCGCCCCGGCCGGGTGGGCCTGCCAGGCCGCGTACGCCTGCTCGGCCGCGTCCGCCGCGATCGCGCGCAGCAGCGTGACCAGCTGGGACTCCAGCGCGGACTGGAGGTTGCGGCCGGGCAGCGGGCGGCCGGTGAGCGCCGAGACCAGCTTGTCGCGCAGCTGCCCGACCTTGTTCTCCAGCGTCTTGAGGAACTCGCCCGTGCCGACGAACTCCTGCCAGCGGGCCAGCACCTCGCCGCGCAGCAGCCGGCCGTCGCGCAGCCCGTCGGTCATCGTCTGCCGGGCGTTGCGGTAGGCCGCCTCGACCCGGTCGTTGAGCGCCTTGGCGGCCCGGGTCTGCTCCTCGGCCGCCTCGGCCAGGCCCTCGACGGCCGGCCCGAGCGCGGTCAGCGCGCCGTCGAGCGTCTGCCGCACGACCGCGCCGCGCGCGGTCGCGTCGGCCGCGAGCTGGCCGAACCAGTCGTGCAGGGGCCGGATGACGTCCTCCGGGATCAGGCCCTGACCGTCGAGCCGGGTCTCGGGCAGCACGAACAGCGGGGCGCCGCCCAGCTCGCGGACCGCCAGCATGTCGCTCAGGTGGGTCGCGATCTCGCCGGCCGCCTCGGGCGGCACACGGTCGAGGACCAGCGCGATGACCGTGCCGCGCAGACGCGCGGTGGTCAGCAGCTCCCACGGCACGGCGTCGGCGTAACGCGCGGCCGTCGTGACGAACAGCCACAGGTCGGCCGCCGCGAGCAGCTGGGCGGCGAGCTTGCGGTTGAGGTCGACGACCGAGTCGATGTCGGGCGCGTCGAGGAAGGCCAGGCCGGCGCCGAGCCCGGGGGCCGAGACCAGCTGCAGGGTGCGCGGGTCGGTGCTCGACTCGCGGGTGCGCACCAGGCCCGGCAGGAGCTGGCCCTGCTGGAACCAGGGCTGGTCGCCCGGGTTGCTCACCAGCACCGGGGAACGGGTGGTCGGCCGCAGCACCCCGGCCGCGCTGACCGGAGCCCGGACGAGGCTGTTGACCAGGGTCGACTTGCCGGCCCCGGTGGAACCGCCGACGACCACCAGCAGCGGCGCGTCGAGCCGGGCCAGGCGGGGCAGCAGGTAGTCGTCGAGCTGGGCGACCAGGGCCGCGCCGACCCGCTGCGCGTCCTGGGCCGAGGGCATGACCAACGGGTACGCCGCGGTGTCGATCGCGGCGCGCAACCGGGACAGCGCTTGTGCGAGCTTCGCCACGGCCGGCGGCAGCTCGGCGGCCGGCTGCGGCTCGAGCGCGGCCGGGGCCTCGGGCTCCTGGGGCACCTCGGGCTCCGAAGCGCCGGGATCCGGATGTGGCTGACGGGACACGACGGTTTCCGTACGATCAGAGTGGTCCACGGACTCGGCTTTACCCGCGCTGACCTGGGTTTTATCGGCCGGGCTGGAGGTTGGGAGCGTGGCGCCGGGCGCGGCGGACAGGGCCGACGGACCGACCGCCTCTCCGTGCGTCGTCACGGGTAAAGAGTGCCCGATCTATGCAGACAGAACAACAGGTACCGGTATGCCGTGACCGGACAGGTATCTACCGAAGTGCTGGCGCGGCTGTGGCAGCATCGTACTTGCGCCTCTAAGACTCAACTTCGATTTGACGTTGGGCGCACCCGTGGCATCATTGAGTCGGTTCCACTCAACCTTTGTACCGAACCGAGCTCTGTAAGAAGCGAGGAACACCATGGCACGTGCGGTCGGCATCGACCTCGGCACCACGAACTCCTGCGTCAGCGTTCTGGAAGGAGGCGAGCCCACCGTCATCGCCAACGCGGAGGGCTCCCGGACGACCCCGTCCATCGTCGCCTTCGCCCGCAACGGCGAGGTGCTCGTGGGTGAGGTCGCCAAGCGCCAGGCGGTGACGAACCCGGACCGGACCATCCGCTCGGTCAAGCGGGAGGTCGGCACCAACTGGTCGATCGACATCGACGGCAAGAAGTACACCCCGCAGGAGATCTCGGCGCGGGTCCTGATGAAGCTGAAGCGCGACTCCGAGGCGTACCTCGGTGAGACGGTCACCGACGCGGTCATCACCGTGCCGGCGTACTTCAACGACGCGCAGCGCCAGGCCACCAAGGAGGCGGGCGAGATCGCCGGCCTCAACGTCCTGCGGATCGTCAACGAGCCCACCGCCGCCGCCCTGGCGTACGGGCTCGACAAGGGCTCCAAGGAGCAGACCGTCCTGGTCTTCGACCTCGGCGGCGGCACCTTCGACGTCTCCCTGCTCGAGCTGGGCGACGGCGTCATCGAGGTGAAGTCGACCTCCGGTGACAACCACCTGGGTGGTGACGACTGGGACCAGCGGATCATCGACCACCTGGTCAAGACGTTCCGCGGTGAGCACGGCATCGATCTCGGCTCGGACAAGATGGCCCTGCAGCGTCTGCGCGAGGCCGCCGAGAAGGCGAAGATCGAGCTGTCCGCCGCGACCACCACCAGCATCAACCTGCCGTACATCACGGCCGGCCCGGACGGCCCGCTGCACCTCGACATGTCCCTGTCGCGCGCCGAGTTCCAGCGCATGACGCAGGACCTGCTCGACCGCTGCAAGGGCCCGTTCGAGTCCGCGATCAAGGACGCCGACGTCAAGCTCTCCGACATCGACCACGTCATCCTGGTCGGCGGCTCGACGCGCATGCCGGCCGTGGCCGAGCTGGTCAAGAGCATGACCGGCCGCGACGCCAACAAGGGCGTCAACCCGGACGAGGTCGTCGCCGTCGGCGCCGCCCTGCAGGCCGGTGTGCTCAAGGGCGAGGTCAAGGACGTCCTGCTGCTCGATGTCACCCCGCTCTCGCTGGGCATCGAGACCAAGGGCGGCATCATGCACAAGCTGGTGGAGCGCAACACCACCATCCCGGCGCACCGCTCCGAGGTCTACACGACGGCCGAGGACAACCAGCCCTCCGTGCTGATCCAGGTCTTCCAGGGCGAGCGCGAGATGGCCGCGTACAACAAGAAGCTCGGCACCTTCGAGCTCAGCGGCATCGCCCCGGCGCCCCGCGGCGTCCCGCAGATCGAGGTCTCCTTCGACATCGACGCGAACGGCATCGTGCACGTGTCCGCCAAGGACCTGGGCACGGGCAAGGAGCAGAAGATGACGATCACCGGCGGCTCCGCGCTGCCGAAGGACGACATCGAGCGCATGATGCGCGACGCCCAGGACCACGCGGACGAGGACAAGAAGCGCCGCGAGGACGCGGAGACCCGCAACCTGGCCGAGCAGCTGCAGTGGCAGACCGAGAAGTTCCTGGCCGAGAGCGGCGACAAGCTGCCCGAGGACAGCAAGACCAAGATCGGTGAGGCGCTGGGCGAGCTGCGCGGCGCGCTGGGCGGCAACGACATCGACAAGATCAAGGCCGCTCACGAGCACCTGTCGCAGGTCTCGCAGGAGGCCGGCTCGGCGCTCTACTCGCAGGGTGACGCCGCTCAGGCGGCCGCCGGGGCGGGCGACGCGCCGGGTGCTCCCGGTGGCGCGCCGGGTGGCGCCGCGACCGGTTCGGCCGGCCCGACGGCCGGTTCTTCGGCGGGCGGCCCCGACGACGTCGTGGACGCCGAGATCGTGGAGGACGACAAGAAGTGAGTGCCGCGGACGACGAGAACGACGGTCAGGCGACCGAGCGGGTCGTCATCCGGGACCGCCGCAAGATCGATCCGAAGGGCGAGAAGGGCTCGGCCAAGGGCACGGCTTCGGTCGGCGCCCACCGGGCCGACGACGCCGAGGAGACTCCGGAGCCGGCGGCCGCCGACGCGGCCGCCGAGCCGGAGGAGACCAAGCCCGGCCTCGGCGCCGAGCTGGAGGCCCTGCGGAACGACCTGGAGGAGCGGACCCACGACCTGCAGCGCGTGACCGCGGAGTACGCCAACTACCGCAAGCGGGTCGACCGCGACCGGGGCGCCGCGGCCGAGCAGACCACGGGCTCCGTGCTCACGGCCCTGTTGCCGGTGCTGGACGACATCGATCGGGCCCGGGAGCACGGCGACCTGGCCGGCCCGTTCGCCTCGGTGGCCGAGTCGCTGATCGCGGCGACCGGCAAGCTGGGGCTGGCCGCCTTCGGCGACAAGGGCGACGCGTTCGACCCGAACCGCCACGAGGCGGTCGCGCACCAGACGTCCCCGGACGTCACGGAGCCGACCTGCGTCGAGGTCATGCGCCGGGGCTACACGCTCGGCGAGCGGCTGCTGCGACCGGCTCTGGTCGCGGTCGCCGACCCGGAGTGATCTCACATGTTCGTCCCGCCCACCGCGCCGCGGTGGGCGGGACCTGCCCGTAGGAGGGGGTGGACGAGATGAGCTCGAAGGACTGGCTCGAAAAGGACTTCTATGCCGTTCTCGGCGTGCCCAAGTCCGCTCCGACCGACGAGATCAAGAAGGCCTACCGGAAACTCGCCCGGGATCTGCATCCCGACCGCAACCCCGGTAACAAGGAGGCGGAGGAGAAGTTCAAGGCCGCTTCCGAGGCGTACGACGTGCTCTCGGACGACAAGAAGCGCAAAGAGTACGACGAGATGCGCTCGCTGTTCGGCTCGGGCGCGTTCCGCCGGGGCGCCCGCTCCGGTGGCGGCGGTCAGTTCGACCCGTCCGACCTGTTCGGCGGGTTCAGCAACGCGGGCGCGGCCGGTGGCGGCGGCGCCCCCGGTGACCGCCGGTTCGGCGGCGCCGGCTTCTCGGACATATTCAGCTCGATATTCTCGGGCGGTGGGCCTGGTGGTGGCGCCGCCCGACGAGGACCGCGCCGCGGCCGTGATGTCGAGACCGAGGTGACGCTCGACTTCGCCCAGGCCGTCCGGGGCACGACGCTGCCGCTGACGCTGCGCTCGGCCGGCGAGTGCGACACCTGTCACGGCAGCGGGGCCAAGCCGGGCACGTCACCGCGGACCTGTCCGCAGTGCGCGGGCAGCGGCCTGATCTCGCGCAACCAGGGGTCGTTCAGCTTCTCCGAGCCGTGCCGCGAGTGCCAGGGCGCGGGAACGATCGTCGACGAGAAGTGCCCGGAGTGCCGCGGCACGGGCGGGGTCACCAAGGCCCGCACGATCAACGTCCGCTTCCCGGCGGGCGTGGCCGACGGCCAGCGCATCCGGCTCAGCGGCCGGGGCGAGCCGGGCGACCGCGGCGGGCCCGCGGGCGACCTCTACGTACAGGTCATGGTGCGGCCGGACGAAATCTTCGGCCGGACCGGGGACGACCTCACCCTGACGGTGCCGATCAGCATCGCCGAGGCGGTTCTCGGGACCGATCTCCGGGTGCCGACTCTGGACGGGCCCGTCACCATGAGAGTGCCGCCCGGCACGCCGAGCGGACGCAAGCTGCGAGCCCGGGGCAAGGGCGTGGCTCGCAAGGCCGGACCGCCCGGGGACCTCATCGTCACCGTCGACGTGCAGGTGCCCGCCGAGGTCACCGGGGAAGCCCGGGACGCGCTCGAGCGCTTCGCCAAGCTGACCCCGCCCGCCGGGCGGGAGCGGCTCGAGGCGCGGGTGCGCAAGGGCAGTTAGGACCGTGAAGGAGGTGGCACATGCATGAGGAGATCAGCATCTCGGTCGAGCAGGCCTCCGACGCGAAGGTCCTGATCATCTCGGTCGCGGCCCGCCTGGCCGGCATGCACCCGCAGACCCTGCGGCAGTACGACCGGCTCGGCCTGGTGCAGCCCGGCCGGGCCGGCGGCGGTGGTCGCCGGTACAGCGAGCGCGACGTCGCCCTGCTGCGCGAGGTGCAGCGGCTCAGCCAGGAGGACGGCGTCAACCTGGCCGGGATCAAGCGGATCATCGGGCTCGAGCAGCTCGTCGGCGACCTGCAGCAGCGGGTGCAGGAGCTGGAGCAGGAGCTCGCCGCCGCGTACGACCGGATCGCCCAGATCGAGAGCCCGTACGGCCGTCGTGACCTGGTCCGCCAGGAGCGGCCGTCGACGGCGTTGGTGGTGTGGCGCCCGCGCCGGGCGTCGGACAGGTAATCGCGAAAGGCGGCCCGGTGACAGGGCCGCCTCAGCGCCGGTTGTAAAGACCCAGGCGCCGCGGGTACCGGACCAGGCCGCCCTCGATCCAGTCGCTGTAATCGAAGATCTCGGGCCGGCTCAGCAGCACGCGGCAGTTGTGCGCCCAGATCTGCATCGGCTCGTCGCCGACCTCGTCGGCCCGCTCCACGAACTTCTTGAGACGGCGCTTGCGCTGGCCGGTCGCGTTCTGCCGGACGCCGTCGGCGGCGTAGATGTAAAGGCAGTGCTGCGCGAACCGGCGGGCCGGGCACTGTCTGTCCATGGCCAGCTCGAACAGGACCGGTGCGAGCACGTCGCCCGATATGAGCAGGTCCCAGTCGGCCGGCATGGCGTTGAGAGGGACGGCGTCGGGATGATAGGCCCACGCCTGCAGCTCCTCCGGCCGAGGATCGACCGGGTTGGCGAACCCGAAGAAAGTCGACTCACGCACTGTCACGCCGCCGCCTGATGAGAAAGTCCCGATAACACGTAGTTGTCGGAGCGGAACGGTAGCGCGCCGGTCATGTCCTACGGAAGTGGCACGGCGTCACAATCGGATACTAGTCAGTAGCTTTGAGCACCGGGGCCTGCTGAGGGCGTGTTCGGCGGCGGACAAAATTCTTGAACCACTGGTAATCGGGCAGGCGCGCGAGAAGCGGCCCGGTAACCACGGTGATCAATACGTACGCCGTGGCCAGCGGTGCGAGCCGCGGCTCGACGCCGGAGGACACGGCCAGGCCGGCGATGACGATCGAGAACTCGCCCCGCGGCATCAGGGCCAGGCCGGCCCGCAGCCGGCCGGGCACGGCGATGCCCACCCGTTTGGCCGCCAGATAGCCGGTGACCACCTTGGTCCCCATGGTCAGCACGGCCAGGCCGAGCGCGGGCAGCAGCACCGGCGGGATCTCGGCCGGATCGGTCGAGAGCCCGAAGAAGACGAAGAAGACCGCGGCGAACAGGTCGCGCAGCGGCGACAGCATCTGCGTCGCGTGGTGGGCCACCGGCCCGGAGATGGCGATGCCGACCAGGAACGCGCCGACCGCGCTGGAGACCTTGAGCTCCTCGGCCACGCCGGCCACGAACAGGGTCAGGCCGAGCACGCCGAGCAGCAGCGCCTCCGCGTCCTGGGCCGAGATCAGGGTGCTGATCTGCTTGCCGTACCGGATGGCGACGACCAGGACCGCGATCACCGTGACCACCGCGACGCCCAGCGCCTTGGCCCCGCCGATCAGGCCCACGCCGGCCAGCACGGCCGTGACCAGGGGCAGGTAGAAGGCCATGGCCAGGTCCTCGATGACCAGCACGGACAGGATGACCGGGGTCTCGCGGTTACCGAGGCGCCCCAGGTCGCCGAGCACCTTGGCGATCACGCCGGAGGACGAGACCCAGGTGATGCCGGCCAGCACCAGCGCGGCCCGCCAGTCCCAGCCCATCAGCAGCGCGAAGCCGGCCCCGGGCAGGGCGTTGAGCAGCGCGTCGATCACGCCGGCGGGCGCGGCCGCGCGCAGGTTGCCGACGAGCTCGCCCGCCGAGTACTCCAGGCCCAGCATGACCAGCAGCAGGATGACGCCGATGGCCGCGCCGACCTCGATGAACTCCTCGCTGGCGGAGAGCGGCACCAGGCCGCCGTGCCCGAAGGCGAGGCCGGCCAGCAGGTAGAGCGGGATCGGGGACAGCCCGATCCGGCGACCGAGCCGGCCGAGCATTCCGAGCGCGAAGAGCAGCGCTCCTACCTCGATGAGCAGGATCGTGGTGTCGTGCACGCCCTGGCCTTAGCCGTCGTCGTCGCCGGCCAGGATGGCGGTCACGCCGTCCAGGCCCTCGCGGGTGCCGACGGTCACGACCACGTCGTTCGGCTCGAAGACGAAGGACGGGCCGGGCGACGCGATCACCTCACGGTCACGCATGACCGCGACGATGGAGGCGCCGGTGCGGGTACGGGCCCGGGTGTCGCCGAGCTTGCGGCCGACGAACGGCGAGCCGGCGCCCAGCCCGATCTGCTCGGTGAGCAGGCCGGCCGCCTGCTGCCGGAGACCGGCCAGCTGGCCCAGCATGAGGGAGGCGCCCAGCACGTCGGCCAGGGCCTCGGCCTCGTCGTCGGTCAGCGGGATGGAGGCCAGGCAGGCGTCCGGGTCGTCGACGTCGTAGAGGACCAGATCACGCCGGCCGTTGCGGTGTGACACCACGCCGACCGTCCGTCCCGAGGACGTGACCAGGTCGTGTCGGACACCTATACCCGGCAGAGGAGTCTGTTCCACCCGTACTCGCACGATCACAACGGTAACAGCGTTGTGGCCTGCGGCTCGGGCGTCGCGGCCCGGGCGCGGCGGGCGCTGATCAGCAGGATCAGGCCGACGGCGCAGAGGCCGAGGTTGAGGACGTAGGCGAGCCGGAAGCCGTACGCCTGGGCCAGGCCGAAGGCCGGGGCGGCCAGGATCTGCCCGGTCGTGAACGTGTTGGTGATCATCGTGGTGGCCCGGCCCGGGTGACCCGGCATCAGGTCCTGCATGTACGAGATGCCGAGCCCGCTGATCGCGGCGATGGCGGCGGTGTTGAGCGGCTGGGCGGCCGCGAGCACCCAGATCGAGCCCGCGCTCGCCGCGACGGCGTGGTAGGCGATCGCGCAGCCCACCCCGATCAGGATCAGCGTCCGCGACGGCATCCGGGTGGTGAGCACGCCGAAGCCGAGCATGAGCGGGATCTCCAAGGCGGCGCAGAGGCCGAGGATCAGGCCGGCCGAGCGGACCGACCCGCCCAGGTCGGTGCTGACGTAGAGCGGCATCGCCTGCACCGCCAGCGTGCCCGCGGTCTGCACGACCGTGAAGCCGGCGACGATCAGGACCAGCGTGGATCGGGGCGGGACCGGCGCGACCGCGTCCGGCAGATCTTGCGGGCCACCGGTCGCGGGCCGGCCGGCCTCGGGCAGCCAGCGGATCACGATCAGCGCGGTGATCGCGTACATGATCGCGGCGACCCCGTACGTCCAGCCGAAGCCGTGCCCGGCGAGCACGAGCGCGGCCAGCGGCGGCCCGCCGACCCAGGCGACGGAGAACAGCGTGCGCAGCGTGCTGATGCCGAGGGCGGCCCTTGTGGGATCCCCGGTTTGGAGCACCTGACGGGCGTACGCGAAGGATTGTGGGAAGAGTGAGCCGGCCAGGGCCGTGAGGGTCACGGTGAGCGCGAGCAGAAGCCAGTAGTCGCGGACCACGGCGGTGAGGGCGGTGCCCGCGAGGCCGGCCAGCGCGGCGGTGATGAGCAGCTTGCGCCGGATCGGGCGGCGGTCCGAGACGCGGCCGATCAGCCAGGACACGAGAACGCCGGCGACCGGGGCGGCGATCAGGAAGGCCGTGGTCCGGACTGGGCCCGCGTGCACGGCGTCGCTGAGGAACAGCGCCAGGTAGGGACCGACGAACGAGGTCGAGAGGCCGACCGCTACGAAGATCAGAGCAAGCGGTAAGAGGCGTCTCGACACGTGGTGTAACGCTACAACGACTGGTGGGATGTTATTCAGGGCTCGTGGTGACGATCACTTGCGGCGCGCGCTAGAGTTGAGCGCAGCACGCTCAAGTTTCTCTTCAGGGGAGCGCATGAACGCCGAACGCCTCACCACCAAGAGCCGCGATGTCATCACGGGGGCGGTCGCCGACGCCGGTCGGCGCGGGCACGCCACCGTCGAGCCGTGGCACATGCTGCTTTCTCTTCTCGACACCGGCGGCTCGACCGCGCCGGCTCTCCTGCGCGCCGTCGGGGCCAACCCCGCGGATGTACGCCGCGTGGCCGTGCGCGCGATCGAGCAGTTGCCCTCCGCCCGTGGTGCCAGCACGGCCGAGCCGAGTCTGTCCCGCGAGTTCGTCAACGCGATCGGCGAGGCCGAGCTGATCGCCCAGCCGCTGGGCGACGAGTACGTGTCGACCGAGCACCTGTTGGCCGGCCTGGCCCGCGTCGGCGGCGCCGTCGGGCGCGCCCTCAAGGACGCCGGCGCCACCGAGGAGGCCCTGGTCGCCGCGTTCCCGCAGGTCCGCGGGGGCGAGCGCCGGGTCACCACCAACGACCCGGAGTCCACCTACAAGGCGCTGGAGAAGTACAGCGTCGACCTGACCGCGCAGGCCCGTGACGGCAAGATCGACCCGGTCATCGGCCGTGACGCCGAGATCCGCCGCGTCGTGCAGGTGCTCTCCCGCCGCACCAAGAACAACCCGGTGCTGATCGGCGAGCCTGGCGTCGGCAAGACCGCGATCGTCGAGGGCCTGGCCCAGCGCATCGTGGCCGGCGATGTGCCCGAGACGCTGCGCGACAAGAAGCTGGTCTCGCTCGACCTGGGCGCCATGGTGGCCGGCGCGCAGTACCGCGGCCAGTTCGAGGAGCGCCTCAAGAGCGTTCTGGAGGAGATCCGCAACTCCAACGGCCAGGTCGTCACCTTCCTCGACGAGCTGCACACGGTCGTCGGCGCCGGCAAGGGCGAGGGCTCGATGGACGCCGGCAACATGCTCAAGCCGATGCTGGCCCGCGGCGAGCTGCGGATGGTCGGCGCGACCACCCTCGACGAGTACCGCGAGCACATCGAGAAGGACCCGGCCCTGGAGCGGCGCTTCCAGCCGGTCGTGGTCGGCGAGCCCACGGTCGAGGACACGATCGGCATCCTGCGCGGGCTCAAGGGCCGTTACGAGGCCCACCACCGGGTGCAGATCACCGACGCCGCCCTGGTCGCCGCGGCTTCGCTGTCCGACCGCTACATCAGCGACCGGTTCCTGCCCGACAAGGCGATCGACCTGATCGACGAGGCCGCCTCCCGGCTCCGCATGGAGATCGACTCCCGGCCGGTCGAGCTCGACCAGCTCCAGCGCCAGGTCGACCGCATGCGCGTCGAGAAGCTGGCCCTGGAGAAGGAGACCGACCCGGCCTCCCGTGACCGGCTGGGCCGGCTCGAGCGCGACCTGGCCGACCGCGAGGAGGAGCTGACCGCCCTCAACGCCCGGTGGGAGCGCGAGCGCGGCGGCCTCAACCTCGTCGGCGAGCTGAAGAAGAGGCTCGACGAGACCAAGGCGTCGCAGGAGCGGGCGCAGCGCGACGGCAACCTGCTCGAGGCGTCGCGGCTGCTCTACGAGGTGATCCCGGCCCTGGAAAAGGAGCTGCGGGCGGCCTCCGAGGCCGACGAGCAGGAGGCCAAGGCCGAGCCGCCGATGGTCAAGGAGGAGGTCGGCGCCGACGACATCGCCGAGGTGATCTCCTCGTGGACCGGCATCCCGGCCGGCCGCATGATGGAGGGCGAGACGGCCAAGCTCCTGCGCATGGAGGAGTCGCTGCGGGCCAAGGTGGTCGGCCAGACCGAGGCCGTGGCCGCGGTGGCCGGCGCCGTCCGCCGCTCCCGGGCCGGCATCGCCGACCCCGACCGCCCGACCGGCAGCTTCCTGTTCCTCGGCCCGACCGGTGTCGGCAAGACCGAGCTGGCCAAGGCGCTGGCCGGGTTCCTGTTCGACGACGAGCGGGCCATGGTCCGCATCGACATGAGCGAGTACGGAGAGAAGCACTCGGTGGCCCGGCTCGTCGGCGCCCCGCCCGGCTACGTCGGGTACGAGGAGGGCGGCCAGCTAACCGAGGCGGTGCGCCGGCGCCCGTACAGCGTGGTCCTGCTCGACGAAGTGGAGAAGGCCCACCCGGACGTCTTTGACGTGCTGCTGCAGGTGCTCGACGACGGGCGGCTCACCGACGGCCAGGGCCGTACGGTCGACTTCCGCAACGCGATCCTGGTGCTCACCTCGAACCTCGGCTCGCAGGTGGCCGACTTCACGATGGGCGACGAGGAGCGGCGGGACGAGGTCCTCGCGGTCGTGCGGGCGCACTTCAAGCCCGAGTTCCTCAACCGGCTCGACGACATCGTGGTGTTCCACGCGCTGACCAAGAACGACCTGGCCGCGATCGTCGACATCCAGCTGAGCCGGCTGCGGACCCGGCTGGCCGACCGGCGGCTGACGCTCGACGTCACGACCGGCGCGGTCGAGTGGCTGGGCGAGCACGGGTACGACCCGATCTACGGCGCGCGGCCGTTGCGCCGGCTCGTGCAGTCGGCGATCGGCGACTCGCTGGCCAAGGCGCTGCTGGCCGGGGAGATCCGCGACGGGGACAAGGTCGTGGTCGACCTCGATCCGTCGGGCGACGGGCTGACGGTCACCCGCGGCCTCTGAAAGAAACGAGCCCCGGGCAACTGCCCGGGGCTCGTTCGCTAGTCGGTGGCCGTCCGCTGCCGGTAGGCCTGGGTCATCAAGACGTCGGTGACCAGTTGTTCTCCGCCCTCGGCGGGCCAGATACGGATGCCGTCGCGGTGGAGCTGATATCGCACGTCCTTGAATCGGGTCCGTGTGTCGTCATGGTGAACGACGTCGAGAGTGTCGGCATGGGGCATGGGACTCACCGGTCCTTAACAGGTCTGAGGCGGCCGCGGTGTGGTCACGCGGCCGGCGTAACGGGACAGGTGCCCTAGGACGGTCTGCCTCGGCCCACTTCTGTCGGGGCGGGCGACTCGTCCGGGCACAGGGCGTCGCGGGAGGTCTCTGCTGCCACGTCGGCGCCACGGATGGAAGTGTAGGGGCCGGAATCGACCCGTGTCGCCCCCTGAACGAGCGACCTATTTACGGATATTTCGTCCATCGTCGCCCGATGTTGCCACAGCCTGTCGGCTTCTGCGCCGCTGTCGCCAATATGGCGGCCGACCGATACCGTGAGTGGATCAAGAATAGGGGGCATTGTGACCGTTCCGAGCTACCCGGCGCCCGGCTATCCGGCGCCCGCGCCGAGGTCGCGTCCGCTGATCGTTACGGTCGCGTCCTACCTGCTCTACGCCGTCGCGGCGATCGAGGTGATCAACGCGATCGTGGCCTTCGCGACGATGAGCCGCATGGCTGACACCGTCCGCGACGTCTACGCCGGCACCGAGGCCGAGGACGCCGCCGGCATCGTCAACGCCGCTTTCGTCTTCGGCGCCGTCATCAACCTGCTGATCGGCGCCGGCTTCGCCGTCCTGGCCTACTTCAACGGCCGCGGCAAGAACCCGTCCCGCATCGTCACCTGGGTGATCGGCGGCATCGCGATCTGCTGCTTCGGCTTCGGCCTGAGCGGGAACGCCCTGGTCTCGGCGATGGAGTCGGCCGGGACGACCGACACCACGACCTGGCAGGACGACGACCTCGACCAGCGCATCAACGACGCGCTGCCGGGTTGGTACACGCCGACCACGACGGCCCTGGCCGCCATCGCGCTGCTCGCCATCCTGGCCACGGTCATCCTGCTGGCGCTGCCGGCCTCGAACGAGTTCTTCCGCAAGCCGGCCCCGAGCGGCTGGGACCCCTCGGCCGGATATCCGCCTTACCCGGGCCAGCAGCCGCCGCCCGGCGGCGGGCAGTACCCGATGTACGGGCAGCAGAACCCGTACCCGCCGCAGTACCCCGGGCAGGGCTATCCGGCGCCGCAGGGTCAGCCGGGGCAGCCGGCTCCGGGCCTTCCGCCCTATCCGGGCCAGGGGACGCCGCCTCCGGCGTCCGGTCCTTATTCTCCGCCGACGGCCGGGGATCAGTACGCGCCGCCGCCGGCCTCCGACCCGTACGCGCAGCCGCCGGCGTCCTCGTGGGGGGCCTCGCCGCCCGGTTGGGGCGAGAACCGCCAGCCGGCCGATCCCTCTTCGACCCCGCCATCCAGCCCGCCCGCGAGCTCGCCTTCGACCCCGCCCGCGAGCTCGCCCTCGGAGCCGGACGGGACCGAGCCGCCGGCGGACGGGACGCAGCCACCCAAGCCTTGATGCCTCCCCGGACGGGTTCCGCACCGCTGGGCGCTTCGTCCGGGTAGGTTCGGGCCAACGGATCACCGCGGGGAGTCGTCGATGTCGTACCCAGCCCAGCCGCCGTCGATCGCCGTGGCGCCGCCGCCCTCACCGGCCGGCCGGCCGCCCACGGTGTCGGCGGCTGCCGTTCTGCTCTGGGTGATGGCCGTGATCGGCCTGATCTATGCGATCACCACGCTGGCCATCGTGCCGGGAACGATCGACCGCTTCCGCGACGTCACCGTCGGCACGGGCGACACCGACCGGGACTACTACGTCGCCGTCGTCTGGCTCGGCGCGGCCGTGGCCCTCGCGCTGGCCGTGATCATCTTTGCCCTGTACGTGGTGCTGGGGCTCGCCCTGCGCCGCGGCAGCAACGCGGCCCGGATAGCGACGCTGGTCGCCTGCGGCCTGGGGATCCTGGCCGGTGCGGCCAGCGCCCTCACGGTGGCGGTCGAGGGTGGTGGCGACTCGGTGCCCGGAGCGCTGGGCACCCAGCTGACCGACTCGTACCCCGGGGGCTGGGTCGGGACGAACGCCGGGCTGTCGGTGGCCCAGATCTTCGGGTACGTGGTGGTGGGGGTGCTGGTGTTGACGGCTCCCCGGGCCTTCTTCCGCAAGCCGTCCGCCCCGGCCGGCGCGGGGATGCCGGCGGGTGGGTATCCGCCGGCCTACGGGGCGCCCTATCCCGGCTATCCGGCGCCGGGTCCGACTTCGGGTCCGGCTTACGGCGTCGGCCCGTCCGGCCCTGGATCGCCGTACCCAGCCGCGCCCTATCCCTCCACGCCGTCCGGGCCGGATCCGTCCGCGCCGTCCGCGCCCTACCCAGCCGCGCCGTCCGCGCCCTACCCAGCCGCGCCGTCCGCGCCCTACCCAGCCGCGCCGTCCGGGCCGTATCCGTCTGCGGCTTACCCGGCCGCTTCGTCCGGGCCGTATCCGTCAGCGCCCTACCCGGCCGCTCCGTATGCGGCCGGGCCCGGCGTGCCTTATCCGCCTGCGCCTGCCGCGGGTGACGCCGAGTCGCCGTACGCCCGTCCCTCGACCCCGCCCTCGCCGGAAGCCGCCCCGGCGGATCCGGCCTCCGCTCAGCCCGCCGCGAATTTCGACGCCGCTACGGCGCCTTCGTCCGCGCCGGTCCCAGCCGGGTCCTCTTCCACAGCGGCCCCTTCCGCAGCGGCTCCTTCCGGCACAGCCCCTTCCGCAGCGGCTCCTTCCGGCACAGCCCCTTCCGCGCCGTCGGCTTCCGGGCCTAATCCGGCTGAGGTTCCTTCGGGTGAGTCGAGTGGGGCCGAGTCGGGGAAGCGTGAGACGCCTTCGCGGTCCGATGATGAGTACTGGTCGCGTCCGTCCGAGTAGTTACTCGTGAGTTACCCCCTCGTTTTGAGGTGAGCCCCCTCATATTGATGGGTATGGGTCACCCGAACGGGTAGCTTTCTCATCCGGCGATGTCCCTCAATCGGCTGTCCGGATAGCGCCCGGCCAGCCGGTCGGAGGGTGTTTTTCGCTACATGGGTAAAGGTCCGGCGCCAACATTCACAGGACCTTCTCAGCACCCCGACCGGGTGATCTGTCGGCTGCCGCTCGTGTGACCCAGGACATAGGGGCTTTGAGCTGCATCGATGTTCTCCGGATGGGGCGAAAGGGACTTCGCCAACAGTAAGGTTTGTTTAACGAAGGACCCAATGTTGTGCGTCAATAGTTCCCTTCAGCACTGCCGGGGCGAAAGGTTCCAGTTTCGTTCCAGCCAGTACGCTCGATACATGCAAGCACGCCACGACCTGCGTAAATTCATCACTGAATTGCCCGTCGCAGAGCGTGGTGCCGTGCTTTCATCGGGTCGTGAACTTCTGGCATCCGGCCGCCCGGTCCAGAAGATCGCGCACGGTGTTGAGATGACGACGGCGAGGTGTGTGCGGACCTCGCTCAAATCGGATCAGTCACCGGAAACGGATCGACGAATTGACAATGTGGGGCGTCTCACTCCCGGGGCGGGGATCGAGACCTCGACACAGATGGGCAGCGACCTGACGGCGGCTGAGGCGTTGCAGGAGGCAGAGACCGAGTTCGGTGCGGCGGTAAAGGTTGATCGGGTGTTCGGGTTGCCGGCCATCCCGGATCGACCGTCCCGGTGATCGATCTCGGCCTTACGGCCTCGAAGTTAGGCGGTTCGTTCCTGCACTCATGCAGGAGAATCGATGCAGTTGGTGGAAGGATGGAGATCGTGGGAACTGCGTTGGCGGAAATGACAATGCCTCAGATCTCGCCGCTTGCCGGCGAGCCAATTGAACGTGCTGACGCCGAGCGGCTGGCAGGGGTCCTCAAGGCCCTGGCCGACCCGGCGCGGCTGCGGCTGCTGAGCCTCATCCAGTCCGCGACGGACGGTGAGGCCTGCGTGTGCGACCTGACCGCTCCGCTCGGGCTGTCTCAGCCGACGGTGAGCCATCACCTTCGGATCCTCACGGAGGCCGGCCTGCTCGAGCGTGAGAAGCGGGGTGTGTGGGCGTACTACCGCCTCGTGCCGACCGCCATCGCGACCATCGCCGATCTTCTGACCCCGCCGCGCAAGCGGGCCACGAAGAAGGCGCGCTGACCGCTTTCGGGACTCGCCTGGCGTCACCGGCATCACGTGGGGCGTGACGCCAGGCCGAAGACCTTCTCCGCCTCAAGTCCACCCCCAGGACCCGAGGAGTAACGGGTGAACTACGTCCACGGCGATCTGCGCGATCAGCTCGCTTTCGTGGGTTTCGACGTGATCCAGGCCGGCCTGGTGGCCGGCTCGGGCGGCAACCTCTCCGCGAGGATCCCCGACGAGGACGCCATCTGGGTCACCGCCAGTGGCTCCTGGCTGGGCCGGCTCAGCCGGACCACCTTCGCCGCCGTCCGCGTCTCCGACGGCTCACCCGCGACGGTCGGCAATGTGCTGCCCCCGCGGATCGAGCCGACCAGCGAACTGGCGTTGCACCTCGCGTTGTACAGGGCTCGCCCCGACGTCAACGCCATCATCCATCTGCATCCGCAGACTGCTCTGCTGCTCGACGCGCTGGGCGAGCACATCCGGATCGTCACCACGGACCACGCCTACTACCTCAGGCGCGTCTCCACGGTGCCGTTCCGCACGCCCGGCACCGTCGAGCTGGCCTCTCTGACGGCCGCCATGGCCGCCGACGGCACCGACTGCCTGGTTCTGAGCCAGCACGGTTGCGTGGTCCTCGGCGACTCGGTCGAGCTGGCCCACAAACGGGCCCGCAACCTCGAGGAGGCCGCGCAGCTCACCTACCGGGCCCTGGCCGCCGGCCGCCTGGAAAACTTGCGCGACTGCCCCGAGGACTTTCTGAACCGCCTTTCCGGCTCCACCGCAGTTTCCGTCTGATCAGCCGGAGCCCGCGCCTCCGGGCTCACCGCTCCAACCGGCGCTCCGCGCCATCCCATCGCACCCCGACGCCGCCCGGTCCCTTCCGGGCGGCGTCGCTTCTATCCGTACGCCCCACCACCCGCCGCGGGTCCGCGCCCATCCGAGCCCACCCGCCAAGCCGAATTCCACTCTCGGCCCAGCCGCGCCGCACTTCCCGCCTCCGCGCTGCCCGGCCCGCGCCGCCCTTCCCGCCTCCGTGCTGCCCGGCCCGCGCCGCCCTTCCCGCCTCCGTGCTGCCCGGCCCGCGCCGCCCTTCCCGCCTCCGTGCTGCCCGGCCCGCGCCGCACTCCCGGCCCGCGCCGCCCTTCCCGCCCCTGCGCTGCCCCACCCGCATGAACAAAAGACGCCGCCCCAAGTGGGGCGGCGTCGTTGTGGACGTCGGAGCTGCGTCAGCTGCGGCGGTGGGAGCGCGGCGGGTAGCGCTTGTCGTTGTCGTCCTCTTCGCGGGCGGCCTCGACCAGGCCGGCGATGCTCGCGGCGGCGACGACGCCGATGGCCGCGGCGGCGTCGGGCTCGGCGGAGCCGCCGTTCTTCTTCTTGTGGCGGCGCTCGCGGAGGACCTCGATGATGATCGGCAGCAGCGAGATCAGCACGATGAGGGCGACGACCGGCAGGATGTAGCGGTCGATGTGGTCACCGATGGCGTCGTAGATCTGCTGGGCCAGCGCGTGGCCGATGATGATGATGCCGTCGGTCCAGAGGACGGCGCCGACCACGTTCCAGATGAAGAACTGGCGGGCCGGCATGCCGAGCGTGCCGGCGACCGGGTTGAGGAACGTGCGCACGATCGGGATGAAGCGAGCGAGCACGACGGCCTTGGCCGGGCCGAACTTCTGGAAGTAGTACTCGGCCTTCTCGACGTACTCCCGCTTGAAGAGCTTGGAATCCGGCCGGTCGAACATCCGCTGCCCGTACCGGGCGCCGAGCCAGTGACCGAGCTGAGCGCCGACGATGGCGCAGATCGGCGCGCCGATCAGCAGCCCCACGTAGGACAGCTGCGTGCCCTCACCGAAGATCGAGTCGGCCACGGGTGAGGCGGCCACGCCCGCCAGGAAGAGAAGCGAGTCGCCCGGGAAGAAGAACCCGACCAGCAGACCGGTCTCGGCGAACATGATCGCCCAGACGCCGATCAGTCCGAAAGTGTGCAGCAGGTCCTTCGGATCCATCGGATTGAAGGCGAGCTGCTCGCTGAGCGCACGGATGTCCACGAGGAGCCAGGGTACCGGCACCGGCCCATGTGAATCCTGTCCACTTCCTGTGGAAAGTCTTTCCCCACGGGAGATATCGCCACTGCCTGGTCCTATGGACGCATCGGTGCCCGTTCATCCGCCCGAACGGCCACCCCACCCACCCAAATGGCCAGGTCACGCCGCGTATGCCCCACGCGGCGGGCTGTCACGAAGCCGCCTCCGGATGCCCCCGCCCGCCCAGGAATGCGCCCCGCCTGCGCGCAGTGCGCCCTGCCTGCGCGCGCCGTCTGCGCACGGTGCGCCCCGGGCCACGCGCGGGGGGCCGATCGCCCGGGCCGGTGGGGGACCGGCCCGGGCGGTGGGTCACAGACGAGGGTCGACGGGCTCGGACTCCGAGGCGAGGATGGCGAAGACCAGCTCGTGGACGCGCCACAGCGGCTCCCCGGCCGCGACCCGGTCGAGGGCCGCGAGGCCCAGCCCGTGCTCGCGCAGGGCGAGGTTGCGCTTGCGGCCCAGGTTGCGGCGGCGCAACCGGGCGAGCTGCTCGGGCCGGGTGTACTCCGGGCCGTAGATGATCCGCAGGTACTCACGACCCCGGCACTTCACCCCGGGCTGGACCAGCCGGCCCTTGGCCTCGGTGGCGGTCAGCCCCGACCACGGCTTGACCACCATGCCCTCGCCCCCGGCGGCAGTCAGACCCAGCCACCACTCGGTGGCCTCGGCCTCGGACGCCGGGTCGGCCAGGTCGACGACCACCCGCCGCGTCGGGGTGAACAGCTCCGGGTCGGCCGCCACGAGACGGTCGGCCTGAGCCAGATGCCAGCCGTGGTCGCGGCTCGCATAGGACACGCCGGCCCCGGCCAGCACCGCGAACGGGGCCAGCGTGACACCGGTGAGACCGTCCGTCGGCTTCACGTACGACCGGTAGGCCGCCGAGTAGCCGTCGATCTCGGCCGACCGCAGCTCCAGCCGGTCGCGCAGCGCCGTCACGTCGAGCCCACGCGTGGCCGTGCTCTCCAGCACGCTCAGCGCCGCGGGCAGCGCGGACCGGCCGGCCGCGCCGACTCCGGCGTACCGCTCGCGGATCAAGCCAGCCGCCTTGGCCGACCACGGAAGCAGCTCCGCGTCGATCAGCAGCCAGTCGGTGTCGAGCTCGTCGAAGAGCCCGGCCGCGGCCGCCCGGACCCGGGCGAGCAGCGGCTCGTCCAGCGCGGGGCCGAAGAACGGCCGCCCCGTCCGTGTCCAGATGGCGTCGCCCGAGCCCGACCGGGACACGCGAACCACGGCCCGCGAGCCCATGTGCTTCTCCTCGCACATGACTTTCTCCACGCCGGCCGCGCGCATGTCGGCGAAGGCGGTCGCCGGATGCTCCAGATAACCGTCGAGCTCCGAGGTCGAGCACGGCGCCATGGTCGGCGGCAGCCACACCAGCGTCGCCGGGTCCAGCGCGAACCGGCTCATCACCTCGAGCGCGGCGGCCGCGTTCTCGGCGGCGATCGTGGCCCGCCCGTACCCGTAGTCGAGGTGCCGGCGGCCGGTCACGTCAGTGAGGTCGAGCCCCTCGTCGGAGCGGGTCGGCGCGACCAGCGGGCGGACCGGCGCGTAGTACTCCCGCTCGGCCGGGACCGACACCAGCTCACGCGACGGCCAGCGCAGCGCGGTCAGCGCCCCGCCGAAGACACAGCCGGTGTCGAGACAGATGGTGTTGTTGATCCACTCCGGTTTCGGGGTCGGGGTGTGGCCGTACACGACCGCGGCCGACCCCCGGTAGTCCCGCGCCCACGGGTAGCGGACCGGCAGGCCGTACTCGTCGGTCTCGCCGGTGGTCTCGCCGTAGAGGGCGAAGCTGCGCACCCGGCCCGAGGCGCGACCCTGGTAGGCCTCCTTCAGCCCGGCGTGCGCCACCACCAGATCGCCCCCGTCGAGCACGTAGTGGCTGACGAGGCCCTCGATGAAGGCCTTGGCCTCGGTGACGAACTCGGCCGGCTCCGCCTCGAGCTGCTCGAGGGTCTCGGGCAGGCCGTGGGTGAGCTGGACGTTGCGCCCGTTGAGCTTGCGGGCCAGCTTCTGCTCGTGGTTGCCGGGCACGCAGAGCGCCGTGCCGGCGGCGACCATGCCCATCACCAGGCGCAGCACGCCCGGCGAGTCGGGGCCGCGGTCGACCAGGTCGCCGACGAAGACAGCCGTACGGCCCTCGGGGTGAACGGCGTCGACCGGGCGGCCCGAGCTGTCGCGCGCCACGACATAACCCAGGCGCTCGAGAAGGGTATCGAGCTCGGCTCGGCAGCCGTGCACGTCGCCGATGATGTCGAACGGGCCGGTGAGCTCGCGCTTGTCGTTGAACAGCTTCTCGTAGCGGATCTCGGCCGCGGCGATCTCGTCGGGCCCGCGCAGCACGTGCACCTTGCGGAAGCCCTCGCGACTGAGTGAGCCGAGAGTGCGCCGCAGGTCGCGATGCATCCGGGTGAGCACGCGGCGGTCGAAGGTGCGGTCGGGGCGGACCTGCGTACGCTCCCAGGCCAGCGCCTCGGGCACGTCGAGGACGATCGCCACCGGCAGCACGTCGTGCTCGCGGGCCACCCGGACCAGCTCGGCCCGGCCGTGCGGCTGCAGGTTGGTGGCGTCGACGACGGTGAGCCGGCCGGCGGCCAGCCGCTTGCCGGCCACGTAGTGCAGCGCGTCGAAGGCCTCGGCCGACGCGGCCTGGTCGTTCTCGTCGTCGGCGATGAGGCCGCGGAAGAAGTCGGACGACAGCACCTGGGTGGGACGGAAGTGGTTGCGCGCGAAGGTCGACTTGCCCGAGCCGGAGATGCCGACCAGGGCGACGAGCGCGAGCTCCGGGATGTCGATCATGCGGTCACCTCCGTGAAGAGAGCGAGCTGGGTCGGGGAGCCAGTAGCATCGTCGATCTCCCCGACCGTCCTGAATGTCACGTTGTATCCGTATGTCTCGGCGGTCCGGGTCGCCCATGACTCGAACTCGGCCCGGGTCCACTCGAAGCGATGGTCGGAATGGCGCATGCCGGTCAGCCCCGGGTAGTTGACGTTGTACTCGGCGTTGGGTGTGGTGACGACGACCGCCCCCGGGTGGGCGTGACCGAAGACGGTGGCCTCCAGCGCGGGCAGCCTCGGCGGGTCGAGATGCTCGATGACCTCCATCAGCACCGCGGCGTCATAACCGCGCAGCCGGTCATCGCGGTAGGTCAGCGCGGACTGCCACAGCTTGAGCCGGCCGCGCTGCCGCTCGGGCAGACGGTCGAGGCGCAGCTTGCGGGCGGCGATCTCGAGCGCCCGGGCCGACACGTCGGTGCCGACGATCTCGGTGAACCGGCGATCCTTCATCAGGCCGCTCAGCAGCGCGCCGCCGCCACAGCCCAGGTCGAGGACACGCGCCGCGTTCGCGTCGGCCAGAGCGGCGAGCACCGCGTCCCGCCGCTGCTCGGCCAGCGACTGCCGGCGTACCACCGGGAGCTCGGCCTCCTCCTCAGCCGGCGGCTCCTCGGCCTCCTCGCCCTCGAGCGACTGCAGCGCCGTGGCGGCGAACGAGCGTTTGTGGGCCAGGTAGCGACGGGCGATCATCACCTTCTCCGGGTGGCCGGCGAGCCAGCCCTCACCGGAGCGCAGCAGCTTCTCGATCTCGTCGGGCGCGACCCAGTAGTGCTTCGCGTCGTCGAGGACGGGCAGCAACACGTACAGATGGTTGAGAGCCGTGGCGAGCCGGAGGGAACCGCGCAGAGTGAGATCGACATAGCGGCTGTCGCCGCCGATCTCGGGCTCGAACGGGATCGGGGTGGCTTCGACCTGCCAGCCGAGCGGCTCGAACAGGCGCGTGGCCAGCTCGACGGTGCCGCGCAGCACCGGCACGCGGATCTCCAGCGGGATGGCGGTCGCGGCCAGCTCGGGCCGGTCCTTGGAGGCGCCGCGCAGGGCGGAGCGGAAGACCTTGGCCAGGGCGCTGGCGAGCAGGCTGGAGGCCGCATAGGGCCGGTCGTTGACGAACTGGCTCAGCTCGAACGCGTCGCGCTGGGCGCGCAGCCGCTGGGGATCGACGTCCAGCAGGAGCGCGGCCGTGCACCGCTCGTCGGTGACCTCGGGATACATGACGTACGCAGTGCCGGTGGGCACGTCGAACGTGTGCACCTTGTCGGGGTGCTTGACCAGTAGGTAACCGAGGTCGGTGGCCGGGCGGTGGGTGGTCGAGACGGTGAGCAGCACGCCCGTAATGATGGGCCGCGGAAACGATCAAGAGCGAACTATTTCCGCGTCCTGTGGACAACTCCGGGACTGTGGACAACTCCGGGAATTGTCGGTCCTGGGCGATAGATTGGTGCCTCAGGCGGGGGCCCCCTGGGAGGGTGGGCCGCGGGCAGTTACCGGTAGTCGTCCTCGAGCTGGACTGAGCGGCTCTGTTCCTGGGCGTCCCACTCGGGCGTCTCGTCGCTCAGGGCCGGCGTCAGGTCGTCGCCGTCGTCGTCGAGGTAGGCGACGGTCGCCTGTTCCGCGGCGTCAGCCTCGGGTGCTTCGAGGTCGTCGCTGCCTGGGTAGGTCATCGTGCGCTTCCTTCCGCCGTCATCCGGGCCACTTTTCCCCCTCAGCATGCGCGTAAACCGCCCGCTTTCGGTCCGCGGCCGGAGATTTACGGGGTCATTTCTGATCGGCCGGGCGGCTACGGAATACTGCCTGTTGGAGGACAGCGCGGTCCTGCCCTCTGTCTCCCGAACGCAAAGAGCAAGGAGCGCACCGATGCCCATCGCTTCTCCCGAGGTCTACGCCGAGATGCTGGACCGGGCCAAGGCGGGCGCGTTCGCGTACCCGGCGATCAACGTGACGTCCTCGCAGACCCTCAACGCGGCCCTGCAGGGCTTCGCCGAGGCGGGCAGCGACGGCATCATCCAGATCTCCACCGGCGGCGCCGAGTACGTGTCGGGCCCGACGGTCAAGAACATGATCACCGGCGCTGTGGCGCTGGCCGAGTTCGCGACCGAGGTGGCCAAGAACTACCCGATCAACGTCGCGCTGCACACCGACCACTGCCCCAAGGACAAGCTCGACAAGTACGTGCGCCCGCTGCTCGCTCTGAGCAAGGAGCGCGTCGCCAACGGGCAGGCCCCGCTCTTCCAGTCGCACATGTGGGACGGCTCGGCCGTGCCGGTCGACGAGAACCTGCAGATCGCCGAGGAGCTCCTGAAGGACGCCGCGGCCGCGCACATCATCCTCGAGATCGAGGTCGGCGTGGTCGGTGGCGAGGAGGACGGCGTCTCGGCCGCGATCGACGACAAGCTGTACTCGACCGTCGAGGACGGCCTGGCCACCGCCGCCGCCCTGGGCCTGGGCGAGAAGGGCCGCTACATGACGGCCCTGACCTTCGGCAACGTGCACGGCGTCTACAAGCCGGGCAACGTCAAGCTCCGCCCGGAGATCCTCAAGGAGATCCAGGACGCGGTCGGCGCCAAGTACGGCAAGGAGAAGCCGTTCGACCTGGTCTTCCACGGTGGCTCGGGCTCGCTGCTGTCGGAGATCCACGGCGCTCTGGACTACGGCGTGGTGAAGATGAACATCGACACCGACACGCAGTACGCGTTCACCCGCCCGGTCGTCGACCACGTCTTCAAGAACTACGACGGCGTGCTCAAGATCGACGGCGAGGTCGGCAACAAGAAGGCCTACGACCCGCGTGCCTGGGGCAAGCTGGCCGAGAACGGTCTGGCCAAGCGCGTCGTCGAGGCGTGCGAGCACCTCCGCTCGGTCGGAACCACTCTCTCGAAGTAATCGAACAATGACAGCCGGTCCCCATGTGAGGGACCGGCTGTTCCGTTTGTTGCCGAGTTACTGAGAGGTATGTATACGATCGTCGTCCCCCGGGAGGTGGATCATGATCGTGCTGGGTATCGAGGGCTATGAGCCCACGTGGCACCATGACGCCGAGGCCCTAGCGGCAGTTCACCGGACCAGGTTTGTGCGGCTCATCGGCAGGAAACTGCGATCAAGCTGGCTGATGTGGGACATCGCCGAGCGAGGCTGGTTCGCGGACGGCCCGGTGATCCTCGACTTTGGAATGACAAGAGTCGAGATAACCCACCGTAAATTCGACGAGTGCGCGATCACCTGGGATCAGATCGATCTGAACCAGCCGATCGACTGGTACGAGCACTTCGACTGGCGGCCCGACCCGCACGCCGCCCTGCGCGCGGCCCGCGGGCAGCGTCTGCGCTCGGTCAACATCATCGAGCTGATCACGACGGCCGAGTGGCGGCCGCGGGTGCTGCACGCCGTCGAGTTCCTCTTCGAGGAGGCGCGGCTGGCCGTCTTCAACGCCATGGACGAGAACGGCCTGACCGACGTGCCGGAGAAGGATCTTCCGGTGACTAACTGGCGGCGTGTGCACGTGGCGTGAGCGCCTTCATCGCCACGTCCAGCGAGTCGGTGACCACCACCAGATGCGACTGGTCGCCGTGCGGGCTCTTGGCCAGCAGCGGCCGCAGCAGCGCCTCGACCGGCAGCTCACGCCAGTGGTCGACGCCGAGGAAGACGAACGCGCCGGACGGGCCGTCGGTCTGGTAGAAGGTCTTGGTGGCCGCCTGGAAGATCTCCTGGACCGTGCCCGCCCAGCCCGGCGCGAAGACGATGCCGCCGCGGGAAAGCCGCAGGATCGAGTCCTCCCGCACCGCGTTGGAGAAGTACTTGCCGATCTGACCGGCGAAAAGGTTGGCCGGCTCATGACCGTAGAGCCAGGTCGGCAGGGCCAGGCCGCCGTGCCGCAGCCGCCCGGCCACGTCGGCCACCGCCTTCGCCGGCGCCGGGAAGCGCTTGCGGACGGCCAGGGCCGAGGCGGTGTACGGGTCGTGGTCGCCGAAGTGCGGCGCGGCCGACAGCTCGTCGATCGCCTCCATGAGCTGGGGCGCCGGGCGGGCCGCGAAGTACGCCCCGAGGTTCGCCGCTTCCATCACACCGGGGCCGCCGCCGGTCACCACCAGCCGGCCCAGGGACGCGAGCCGCCAGGCCAGCGTCGCCGCCATCCGGTACGCGGCTGAGCCGCGCGGCGCCGCGTGCCCGCCCATGATTCCGACCGCGCCTTCGACGCCGCGCCCGGACACCCAGGCGGCCAGCGCCTTGCCCAGCGCGTTGTCGATGCCGGCGTCGTGCAGCCGCTGGGCGATGGCCTCGCGGATGTCCGGCGACGCGCCGCCGTGCGCGACGAAATGGTCGTACACCTGGGTGTCGTACATCCCGGCGAAGCCGCCCTCGGCGAAGCCGAACGACAGATCCTCGGGCGTGTAGAGGTTGGCCGGGTGCGTCGGGTAGGGCCGCGCGTCGAACGGCGGGACCAGGTGGGCGCCGCGCCGGATGAGATCGATCTCGACGTCGTCGCCGGCCAGGCGGCAGCCGATGAACAGCGCCCCGGCCACCTCGACCTCGCCGAACTCGGGCGGGTCGAGATCGAGACGGAGTCCGAGGATCACGAGCCCGGCCAGGGACTTCTTGGCCAGATGGACGTCGAGCTCGGCCCGGGACTCGATCTCGTTGACCGTGGCGTCGAAGGGAACGTCGCCGCCGAAGACGGGCTGAAGGGGATCGCCGACCATGCCCCGTAGGGTAGCCACCGTGCGAAACGCAGCGGGATCGCTCTACGGCCTGGCCTACGGCGACGCCCTGGGCAAGCCGACCGAGTTCCAGGACTACGAGACGATCGTGGCCACCTACGGGCCGGGTGGCCCGCGCGAGCTGACCGGCGACCCGGCCCTCGTCACCGACGACACCCAGATGGGGCTGGCGGTGGGTGAGGCCATTCTCGCGGCGTCGGCCTTCACCGCCGAGGCGCTCGAGCCGGAGCTGCGGCGGGCGTTCCTGGCCTGGGCGGTCAGCCCCGACAACAACCGTGCGCCGGGCATGACCTGCTTGCGGGCCTGCGCCGCGCTGGAGGCCGGCGGTCCGTGGCAACAGGCGACCCAGACCGGGTCCAAGGGCTGCGGGGCGAACATGCGGGTCACGCCGGTCGGCCTGGTGCCGGGTCTCAGCGACGACCAGCGGTCCGGGGCGGCCCAGCTGCAGGCCGGGCTCACCCACGGCCACCCCACCGGTCTCGCGGCGAGCGAGCTGACGGCGTACGCGGTCTGGTGGCTGGCCGGTGGTCTGCCGCCGGCCGATCTGCTCGCCGCGTTGCGTGAGCGCTGCGACAGCCAGCGCAAGGTCTACCGCGAGGGGTGGCTGGGCGATCTGTGGCAACAGCCGGGGGTCGGCTCGCCCGAGGACTTCATCGCCCGCGGCTGGGACGAGACGGCGGTGGCGCTTGACCGGGTCAAGATTGCCCTGGCTGTACGGAATTACGACGGCGACCCGTGCTTGGCCACGGGCGCGGGCTGGATCGCCGAGGAGGCACTGGCCACGGCCCTGTACTGCTACTTGATCTCGCCCGAGGAGCCGGTCGCGGTGCTCGGCCGGGGCGCGGCGTCATCCGGCGACTCCGACTCCATCGCCTGCCTGGCCGGCGCGTTCGCGGGGGCGGCGCTGGGCATGCCGGCCTGGCCGTCGGGCTGGGAACACCGTATTGAGTACGCGGATCGGCTGAACCGCCTGGCCGGCGCCTGGGACTGAGATCGGGCGCCCGGTTGCGCTACGCGCGAATCTTGCCGGGGCGGGGGTGCCCGGAGGAATGCGGACGGGTCGGACCGGTTGAATAAGGTCATGCAGAACCTCCTTCCCGAGCCGCCGGCCACCCTGCTGCCCGCCGACGAGCAGGCCGACAAGGCCCTGGCCGAGGCCGCGCAGAGCGGCACCGCCGACGCGTACAAGGCCGTTGCCGCCGCGCACCCCGCGTACAGCGGAGGCTGGGCCGCCCTGGCCGCCGACGCGCTGGCCGCCGGCGAGCCGGTCACCGCCTACGCCTACGCCCGCACCGGATATCACCGCGGCCTCGACGCGCTGCGCCGCAACGGCTGGAAGGGCCACGGCCCGGTCCCGTGGTCGCACGGGCCCAACCAGGGCTTCCTGCGCTGCCTGCACAGCCTGTCCCAGGCCGCCGCCGAGATCGGCGAGGCCGACGAGGCCGCCCGCTGCGCCCAGTTCCTCCGCGACAGCGACCCGGCCGCGGCCGACGCCCTGTCCTGACCGCGCTCACCCACGCCGGCCGCAGTCGATCTGTGGCCGGCCTCGGGTGGGGGTCAGGGAAACGAGCAGCCACGGATGATCCGTGGTGTGGCCCTGCGCGTGGGGTAGGCCGGTCAGAGGCCCTCGGCGACCGCGGCGGCGATCTTGAGCCAGGCGTCGCGGGTGGGTGAGGAGAGGTGGCCGTAACGCAGCGGCTCGCCGGAGTCGATGAGCTTCTCGTAGGGGGCCAGCAGGACCGCCCGGGTGCGGGCGGCGAAGTGGCGCTGGATGGCCGGCAGGTCGATGTCCTTGCGGGTGGGCGGCATCGAGACGACGCTGACGGCCTGGCGGACCAGGCGCTGGCGGCCGCTCTGCTCCAGGTGGTCGAGCATCCGGGCCGCGGTCTCGGCCGAGTCGTTACGGGCCGACATGGTGATCACCAGTTGGTCGGTCGCGTCCATGGCGGCCTGCCAGTTCTGCGCGCGGACGTTGTTGCCGGTGTCCACAAAGATCAGTTTGTAGAACCGGCTGACGATCTCACGGATCTCGGCGAACGCGTCGGCCGTGAGCATCTCACCCGCCGTGGCCGACTCGTCCGAGGCGAGCACGTCGAACATGCCCTCGCCCTGGGCCCGGACATACTGCGACAGATCGCCCACGCGGCCGTGCGCTCCCTGGAACAGGTGCAGGTCGCGCATCATGTCGCGGACCGTACGGGCGTGGAAGTCCTGCTGCGCCCGCATGCCGAGGGTGCCCTGGGTCTCGTTGTTGTCCCAGGCCAGCACGTATCCGCCGCGCTTCTGGCCGAACGTCATGGCCAGCAGCAGCACGGCCACCGTCTTGCCGGCGCCGCCCTTGGGGTTGACCACGGTGACCTGGCGCAGCCCGCCGAAGTTGCGGCGGACCATCTCCACGTCCTGCTTGTACTCCAGCTCGCGCTTGCCCGGGGCGAGCTTGACCAGGCCTCCGGTGACGTTCTTGAGCAGCGCGCGCGGGCCCATCGTGGCCACCGGCTCGGCCGGCTTGGCCAGGCGGCGCCGGGCGAACTCCTCGGCGGTCGGCGTGCCGTCGGAGACCCACGGCAGATCCTGGAACGGATCGGCCGGCGGCTGGCCGGGCGCCTGCGGATGCGGCGGCTGCGGCGGCTGCGGCTGCTGCGTCTGCGGATGAGGCTGGTACGTCTGCGGGTGCTGCTGGTACGTCTGCGGGTGGGGCTGGTAGAGCTGCGGGTGAGGCTGCGGGAACGCCCGCGGGTCGACGCTGGGCGGATACGGCCCGGGCGGCGGCGCACCCTGCGCCCGCGGATCTTGCGGGGGAGCGGGCGGCGCGGGCGGCGGCGCACCCTGCGCCCGCGGATCTTGCGGGGGAGCGGCCGGCGCGGGCGGCGGCGCCGGAACCGAGGCCGACCCCATAGCCGGCGGCCCGGCCGCAGCGGCCGGAGCCGGAGCCGAAGAATCGGACAGGGCCGAAGCCGCGGGTGAAGCCGAGGCGGCGGACGGAGCTGAGGCCCCGGATGAAACCGAGGCGGCAGATGGAGCTGAGGCCGCAGGTGGCGCTGAGGCCGCAGGTGGCGCTGAGGCCGCGGAAGGCGCCGGGGTGCTCGGTGGAGCCGATGCGGCGGGGGAGGCCGGGGCCGCGGGCATGGGGCGCTGCGGGGGTTGGGACCAGGGCGAATCCGGCAAAGTGTGCACACCGGACTCGGTGTCGTCCGGCTCGCCGCCACCGAAAACTGGTGCCGGAGGTGACGTGGGGGCCGGCGTCGGCTCGGTCTCGGGCCAGGCGCGAGTGGGCGGCGACGGAACCGGAGCGCGCTGAACCGGCACCGGCGCCTGCCCGTGCTGCGGCGTCGGTGGTGGGGTGGGCGCCGTCGGCGGCTGGACCGCGTACGGCTGGGGCCTTGGCATTGAAGCCGGCGGCGGCACCGGAATGGCCGGCGGTGGTGGCACCGGAACGCGATCACCGGGCCGGTAGACACCGGCGGGTGGCACGGGCACCGGCGGGGGAGTCTCATGCGGAACCGGCCGTCCGTGCACCGGGGCCGCCAGCTCGTCCGCCTCCCAGAAGGGCTCGACGTCCCTGTCCGGGGGCGCGGGGGTGCCGGACGTGCCCGGGACGTAGACGCGGTCAGCGCTTTCGTCCTCCGCCGATCCCACGGATGCAACCCTCCCCGATGGTTGGTCCTACTTTTTCAGACTCGCACAGACCGTCAGCTTGCGTACACCGCCCAGGCGCCGGGCTCCGTCCACCAGGAACGCTTGCGGCTCATCGAGCCCGCGACCCCGTCGTCGAGGAACTGGAGCTCGCCGTCGCGGGGCAGCACCGAGACGGCCCGGCCCCGTGCCCGCCGCACCTCGATGCGGATCTTCGTGCCCCGGAAACGTTTCTTGATGATCATCGGGACGGCGACCGCCACCTCGACCGTGCCGTCCTCGGCGTTGCCCTCGGCCAGCAGTTGGAGGCCGTCGAACTCGGCGTAGCCCGCGCCGTTGCCGATCGCGCAGGCCAGGATCGGGTCGTCGCCCCCAGACAGGACTGCGTCGTCCACCTCGACCCGGCCCCGCCAGGTCAGCGCCCGGCCGTCGTCGTCGACCCCGCCGACCAGGGCGCCGTCCACTGTGACCGAGCCACCATCGTTACGCAGCAGGTCAAGGCGGCGGGTACGCCCCTCGAGGACCGCCGCCGCCACCGCCGCCGGCACGCGGGGCAGGCCCAGCTGCGCGGCGAGGTCGGTGGTGTTGGCGGCGTCCAGCGGCAGGATCGCGACCGGCGGGAGATCGGGCACCGTGCGGTTGGCGGCCAGGTCGGCCGGGCGTTTGCTGGGCGGCGGGGCGTACCGGCGTACCAGCCGGCGGACGACGGCCCGCAGCTGGCCGTCGGTGGCCGAGGCCACCACCAAGCGGACCCGGGAATCGGAATCGGGCCAGGTCAGGCCATCGGCCCGGGCGGGACCGTCGAGGCGGGCGATCACCTCGTCGATCTCGGTGTCGGAGTGGGCCGTGACCATTTCGACCCGGGCCCCGCCGGCCGTGAGAGCGTCGGCGCACTCGCGCACCGGCACCCGCGGCGTGTCGCACGCTTCCTTCTCGAGAACACCGCAGCCGCCGCAGGACGAGCCGCAAGCGCCGGCCGATGACGAGCCTTCGGCCAGGCTGAGCAGGATCACGTCGTACATCAGGCCTCGCTCAGCACCGAGTGACGCTCGATGACCGCCTCGCGGCCGGGGCCGACGCCGACGATCGAGATGCGGGCGCCGAGACGCTGCTCGACGAACTCGACGAAGCGCTGGGCGTCCTTGGGCAGGTCCTCGAAGGTGCGGCAGCCGGAGATGTCCTGCTTCCAGCCGGGCAGCGTCTCGAAGATCGGCATCGCGTGGTGGAAGTCGGTCTGGTTCACCGGCATCTCGTCGTGCCGGACCCCGTTGACCTCGTAGGCCACGCAGACTGGGATCTCGTCCAGCTCGTCGTAATTGTCCAACTTGGTCAGCGCGAAGTCGGTGACCCCGTTGATCCGCTGCGCGTACCGGCCGATCACCAGGTCGAGCCAGCCGATCCGGCGCGGGCGGCCGGTCGTCGTGCCGTACTCGTGGCCGACCTCGCGCAGGTAGTCGCCGAACTTGTCGTGCAGCTCGGTCGGGAACGGGCCCTCGCCGACCCGGGTGGTGAACGCCTTGAGCACGGCCACCACGCGGTCGATGCGGGTGGGCGGGATGCCGGAGCCGGTGCAGGCGCCCCCGGCGGTCGCGTTGGAGCTGGTCACGAACGGGTACGTGCCGTGGTCGACGTCGAGCAGGGTGGCCTGGCCGGCCTCGCAGAGCACGACCTTGCCCTCGTCCAGGGCCTCGGAGAGCTCCAGGGCGGTGTCCCCCACGTACGGCCGGAGTCGCTCGACGTAGGACAGCAGCTCGCGGACCACGTCGTCGGCCTTGACGGCCTGGCGGTTGTAGATCTTCGAGAGCACCTGATTTTTGAAGGTGAGGGCGGCCTCGACCTTCTGCCGCAGGATCGACTCGTCGAAGAGGTCCTGGATGCGCACGCCCATCCGGTTCATCTTGTCGGCGTAGGTCGGGCCGATGCCGCGGCCGGTCGTGCCGATCCGCCGGGCCCCCAGGTACCGCTCGGCGACCTTGTCCATCGAGCGGTTGTAGGACGGGATGACGTGCGCGTTGGCGCTCACCCGGAGCCGCGAAGTGTCGATGCCGCGGGCTTCCAGCCCGTCGATCTCCTCGAACAGCACGGCGAGGTCGACCACCACGCCGTTGCCGATCACCGGCGTCACGCCGGGGGTGAGGATGCCGCTCGGCAGCAGGTGGAGGGCGTACTTCTCGCCGTTGATCACCACAGTGTGACCGGCGTTGTTGCCGCCGTTGAACTTCACCACGTAGTCGAGCCGGTCGCCCAGCAGGTCAGTGGCCTTGCCCTTGCCCTCGTCGCCCCATTGGGCTCCGACCAACACGATCACCGGCACGCGCGTGACGCCTTCCGTAGAACAGGTCGTACCTGGCAGAGGTCCGGGTACTGCCGAAGTTTACGCGACTGCCCTGCTGTGCGACGTGGGGAAGGAGACCGCCGGTAGGATCGGCGGCCGTGCGCGTACTTCTGATCGGCTCCGGCGGCCGGGAACATGCCCTCGCCCTCGGCCTCGCCGCCGACCCCACCGTCGACTTCCTCGCCGCCGCTCCCGGCAACCCGGGCATCGCCCAGGTGGCCGAGCTGCACGACGTCCAGGCGACGGATCCGGCCGCGGTGGCCGCCCTGGCCGTGGAGCTCGCCGCCGACCTGGTCGTGGTCGGCCCCGAGGCGCCGCTGGTGGCCGGGGTGGCGGATGCGGTGCGGGCCAAGGGCATCGCCTGCTTCGGCCCGAGCGCGGCCGCGGCCCAGCTCGAGGGGTCCAAGGCCTTCGCCAAGGACGTGATGGCCGCGGCCGGCGTGCCCACGGCCGGGTCGTACGCCTGCACGACCGCCGAGGAGGTCACGCGCGCGCTCGACGAGCTCGGCGCCCCGTACGTGGTCAAGAACGACGGCCTGGCCGCGGGCAAGGGCGTCGTGGTGACCGACGATCGTGCCGCCGCCGAACGGCACGCGGCCGAGTGCGGCACCGTCGTGATCGAGGAGTACCTGTCCGGCCCCGAGGTCTCGCTCTTCGTGGTCACCGACGGCACGGCGGCGGTGCCGCTGATGCCGGCGCAGGATTTCAAGCGGCTGGCCGACGGCGACGAGGGCCCCAACACCGGGGGCATGGGGGCGTACGCCCCGCTCGACTGGGCGCCGAAGGACCTCGTGCCCCAGGTGCTGCGCGAGACGGTCGAGCCGACCCTGGCCGAGATGCGCCGCCGGGGCACGCCGTTCGCCGGCCTGCTCTACGTCGGACTCGCGCTCACGCCCGACGGCCCCAAGGTGATCGAGTTCAACGCGCGGTTCGGCGACCCGGAGACCCAGGTCGTGCTCGCGCTGCTGGAGACGCCGCTGGGCGGGCTGCTGAACGCGGCCGCCACCGGCACGCTGGCCGAGCTCCCGCCGCTGCGCTGGCGCGAGGGCGCCGCGATCACGGTCGTGGTGGCGAGCAAGAACTACCCGGCCACGCCCCGTACCGGCGATGTCATCTCCGGCGCCGAGGTGCCCGGCGTGATCCACGCGGGCACGGCCCGGCGGGCGGACGGCGCGCTCATCTCGGCCGGCGGCCGGGTGCTGAGCGTGACGGCGATCGGGGCCGACCTCGCGTCGGCCCGGGACGCGGCCTACGCGCTGGTCGACGGCGTACGCCTGGACGGCGCCCAGTATCGGACGGACATCGCACTGAGCGCCGTCGAGGGTCGTCTGTAGATCAGGCCTTCGGGATGTCGAAGAGCTTGGCCACGTTGGCGGCCAGGCCCAGGTCGCCCTTGGCCTTCACCTTGCCGGTCATGAACAGCATCATCGGGTTGCCGTCGCCCGAGACGACCTTGAGGAACGTGACGGCGTCCATGGTCATCGTCAGCTTGGGGTCGCGGACCGGCTGGTTGGTGACCGTGCAGGCGCCGTTCTCGATCACGGTCTCGTAGGTGTCGCTCGCGCCCCCGGCGCCGCCGGTGATGACCCAGTGGATGACGGCCTGGGTGGCGCCGGCCTTCTCCGGGCGGAACAGGGTGGGCATCCGGTTGAAGACCTCGTCGAGGATCTTGGTGCGGTTCTCGCCGGCCATCACCTCGGCGATCTTCGAGTCCGGCGTCGACTTGACGAGCTGAGCGAACTCTTTCGGGCCGATCGAGGCGAGTGACTCGGCGTTGAAATCAGTCATCGGTGGACCTTTCAGATGAGCGGACTACCTACTCGTCAGTAACCTTAGCGACCTTGCGCTTTCCCCGTGCAGTGTGCCACTCCCAAATAAATGTTGGACAGTCGGCTCGCCGCTCCCTAGACTCCCCAACATGTCTTTGGGAGATGAGGCGGACCGGCAGTCGCTGAGGGCGACCGCCCATCCGGTCCGCCTGCGGATCATGTCGCTGCTCACCGGGGCGCCGATGACCGCGGCCGAGGTGGCCCGCGAGCTCGGCCTGACCCATGCCAACGCCAGCTACCACCTGCGCAATCTCCTGGCCGGCGGCATGATCGTCCAGGCCGGCGAGGAGAAGATCCGCGGGGGCGTGGCCAAGCGCTACCGCTACGACGCCACCCGCGACCACGCGCCGAACGATCCCGGCCAGCGCCGCGCGCTCTTCATCGCGCTCGGCAACGAGCTGGTCCGCCGCTCCGCCGCCGGCCGGTTCGCCGAGAAGAACGGCCTTCTGGGTGACGGCGAGTTCTGGATCGAGCCCACGGCCTGGCTCGACTTCCGGTCGAAGTTCCTCGCGCTCGTCGACGAGCTGCACGAGGCCGCCCAGCCTCCGCGCACCCCGGGCACCATCCGTACGAGCACCACGGTCGCGATGTTCGAGATGGAGTCCTGATGAGTGCCCTCGCGCCGCTTCGGTACGCCCCGTTCCGGCTGCTCATCGCCGGTCGCACGGTCAACGCCCTGGGCAACTCGTTCGCCAACCTCGCGCTCGCGTTCGCCGTGCTCGACCTGACCGGCTCGACCAGCGACCTCGGCCTCGTGGTGGGCATCCGCACGCTGGTCAACGTCGTCTTCCTGCTCTTCGGCGGCGTGCTCGCCGACCGCATGCCCAAGCAGTTCCTGATGGTCGGCTCGAGCCTGGCCGCTTTCGCCTCCCAGGCCGTGGTGGCGGCCCTGGTGCTGACCGGCTCGGCCACGGTTCCGCTGCTCATCGTGCTGGGCGCGGTCAACGGCATGGTCGGCGCGCTCGCCCTGCCGGCCAGCTCGTCGATCCTGCCGCAGACGGTGCCGGCCGAGATCCGTCAGCAGGCCAACGCGATCAACCGGCTCACCCTCAACTCCGCCGTCATCCTCGGCGCCCCGCTGGCCGGCGTCGTGGTCGCCGCGACCAACCCGGGCTGGGGCATCGCGGTCGACGCGGCCACCTTCCTCGTCGCCGGGCTCATCTTCATGGCCCTGCGGACCCCGGCGCCGGTCAAGATCCCCGAGCCCGAGGGCACGATCGGCGACGAGAAGACGCCGGGCGAGGCGGCGGTCGAGCCGTCCCGGCCGAACATCTTCGCCGATCTGCGCACCGGGTGGACGGAGTTCCGCTCGCGCACCTGGCTGTGGGTCGTGGTGGCCGCCTTCGCGGTGATCAACGCCTGCTGGAGCGGCGGTCTCGCCGTGCTCGGCCCCGCGGTCGCCGACGACACCTTCGGCCGGCGGGGCTGGGGCTTCGTCCTGGCCGCGCAGACCGCCGGCATGATCATCGGTGGCCTGATCGCGATGCGGTTGCGGCTGCGCCGGCTGCTGCTGGTCGGTGTGGTCAGCACCTTCGGCATGGCCCTGCCGTTGCTGCTGCTGGGCCTCTATCCCCAGGTGATCGTGCTCGCCCTGGGCGCGCTGGTGGCCGGGGCGCTGCTCGAGCAGTTCGGGGTCGCCTGGGAGACGACGATGCAGGAGCATGTGCCGTCGGACAAACTCGCGCGCGTGTATTCGTACGACATGGTCGGCTCTTTCGTCGCGATGCCGATCGGCGAGCTCCTCGTAGGCCCCATCTCCCACCAGGTCGGCGTGGAGGCGACCCTGGTCGGTGCCGGCGTGCTGGTCATCGTCGCCGTGCTGGGCATGCTGAGCAGCCGGGACGTGCGCACGCTGCGACACGAGCTGCCTCAGCGTGATCCCGGGCCCGTGAAAGAATCGGTCGCGTGACCATCCCGAACGTCCTTGCCGCCCGCTACGCCTCCGCCGAGCTCGCCGACCTCTGGTCCCCGGAGGAGAAGATCAGGATGGAGCGCCGGCTCTGGCTGGCCGTCCTGCGCGCCCAGCGCGACCTCGGAGTGTCGGTGCCCGAGGGCGCCGTCGAGGCGTACGAGGCGGTCCTCGACGACGTCGACCTGGCGTCGATCGCCGAGCGCGAGCGGATCACCCGGCACGACGTGAAGGCGCGGATCGAGGAGTTCAGCGCGCTGGCCGGCTTCGAGCAGATCCACAAGGGCATGACCTCGCGCGATCTCACCGAGAACGTCGAGCAGCTGCAGATCCGGGCCTCGCTCGAGCTGATCCGGGCCCGGGTCGTCGCCACCCTGGCCCGCCTCGCCGAGCGCGCCGTCGAGTACTCCGACCTGGTCATGACCGGCCGCTCGCACAACGTGGCGGCCCAGGCCACCACGCTCGGCAAGCGGTTCGCCTCGGCCGCCCAGGAGCTGCTCATCGCCTACGAGCGGCTCGACGACCTGATCGGGCGGTACCCGCTGCGCGGCATCAAGGGGCCGGTCGGCACCGCGGCCGACCAGCTCGACCTGCTCGACGGCGACTTCGAGGCGCTGGCCGGGCTGGAGCAGCGGGTCGCCGGCCACCTCGGCTTCAACCGGGTGCTCAGCAGCGTCGGCCAGGTCTACCCGCGCTCGCTCGACTTCGACGTCGTGTCGGCGCTGGCCCAGATCGTCGCCGGCCCGTCCTCGCTGGCCACCACGATCCGCCTGATGGTCGGTCAGGAGCTGGTGACCGAGGGCTTCAAGCCGGGCCAGGTCGGCTCGTCGGCGATGCCGCACAAGATGAACACGCGCTCGTCGGAGCGGGTCAACGGCCTCGCCGTGATCGTCCGCGGTTACCTGTCGATGGTCGGCGAGCTCGCCGGTGACCAGTGGAACGAGGGCGACGTCTCCTGCTCGGTCGTGCGCCGGGTCGCGCTGCCGGACGCGTTCTTCGCCACCGACGGCCTCTTCCAGACCTTCCTCACCGTGCTCGACGAGTTCGGGGCGTACCCGGCGGTGATCGCCCGCGAGCTCGACCGGTTCCTGCCGTTCCTGGCCACCACCAAGATCTTGGTGGCCGCGGTCCGCAAGGGCGTCGGCCGCGAGGTCGCGCACGAGGTGATCAAGGAGCACGCGGTCGCCGTGGCGCTGGCCATGCGGGAGAAGGGCGCGCCGGTCAACGACCTGTTCGACCGGCTCGCGGCCGACGGCCGGCTGGAGCTGAGCCGGGGCGAGATCGACGCTCTGGTGGCCGACCGGGCGGCCTTCGTCGGGGCCGCGCCGTCGCAGGTGAGCGCCGTGGTCGACCGGATCGCGACGATCGTCGCGGCCCATCCGGAGGCGGCGAAATACGCGCCCGCGCCCATCCTCTAGTTTTTGCCGCCGAGGTGCGACGGAGCTCGACCGTCTCGCCACACCTCAGCGGAACCCCGACGTTAGGGGCCGCCGGCCCGGCCGCCAAGCATCCACTTGACACCTATCACAGTGTGATGACCATCGCGCCGGACGTGGGAAGGCCGGGACAGCAGGGACGACGAGGCCCTGGAAAATTGAAGCTTTGATCGTTCGAGTGGGCGAGATCACCGGCGAGATTGCCTGCTCAGCCCGGCCGGCGTCGCCTGGGCGACACCGGCCGACCAGCCCGTCACGTGGTTCGCAAGGTAGGCTCCACGTGCTTACACCTATCAGTCAGGAGTGCCCGTGGCTCGCGTCGTGGTCGACGTCATGCTCAAGCCGGAGATCCTCGACCCGCAGGGCCAGGCGGTGGCCAACGCGCTGCCGCGGCTCGGCGTCACCGATGTCTCCTCCGTCCGGATCGGGCGGCGGATCGAGATCGAGTTCGCCGGCGAGCCCGATCTGGACCGGGCTCGTGAGATCGCCGACAAGCTGCTCGCCAACCCGGTGATCGAAGACTTCTCGATCAAGGTCGAGGACGACGCGAAGGCCGAGGTCGCCTGAGCATGCGCATCGGTGTGGTCACCTTCCCGGGCTCGCTGGACGACGGGGACGCGGCCCGCGCCGTGCGCCTCGCCGGCGCCGACGCCGTCCGCCTCTGGCACGGCGACCCCGATCTGCACAATGTCGACGCCGTGGTGCTGCCCGGCGGCTTCTCGTACGGCGACGCCCTGCGCTGCGGCGCGATCGCCCGGTTCGCCCCGGTCATGGAGTCGCTCATCGACGCGGCCCGCGGCGGCCTCCCGGTGCTCGGCATCTGCAACGGCTTCCAGATCCTCTGCGAGGCCCACCTGCTGCCCGGCGCGCTGACCCGCAACCAGCACCTGCACTTCCGCAACCGCGACCAGTGGCTGCGCGTCGAGGCCACGAACACCGCCTGGACCAACACGTTCCAGCCGGAGCAGGAGATCCTGATCCCGGTGAAGAACGGCGAGGGCTGCTACGTCGCCGACCAGCGGACGCTGGACGCGCTCGAGGCCGAGGGACGGGTGGTCGCGCGGTACGTCCGCGGCAACCCGAACGGCTCGCAGCGCGACATCGCCGCCGTCACCAACGAGGCCGGCAACGTCGTCGGCATCATGCCGCATCCGGAACACGCGGTGGAGACGCTGACCGGTCCGTCGCTCGACGGCCTCGGCTTCTTCACCTCGGTCCTGCGGGCCCTGGCCGGGGCGTCCGCGGGGGCTCAGCACGCAGGGGGACACCAGTAATGACCACGCAGCCGGAGACGGCAGCGCCGAACCAGAAGCCGACCGGCTTTGCCGCGACGGACGTGCTGGTCAACGAGTTCGACGGCGGCCCCGACACGGTGCACCGGGCGTTCCAGACGCCCGACGAGCTGCAGCCGCACACGGAGCTGGGCCTCAAGGACGACGAGTACGAGCGCATCCGGCAGATCCTCGGCCGGCGCCCGACCGCGTCCGAGCTGGCGATGTACTCGATCATGTGGAGCGAGCACTGCTCCTACAAGTCGAGCAAGGTCCACCTGCGCCAGTTCGGTGAGAAGGCCCCGCGCAGCGACCGCATGCTCGCCGGCATCGGTGAGAACGCGGGCGTCGTGCAGATCTCCGACGAGATCGCGGTGACCTTCAAGGTCGAGTCGCACAACCACCCGAGCTTCGTCGAGCCCTACCAGGGCGCCGCGACCGGCGTCGGCGGCATCGTCCGCGACATCCTCGCCATGGGCGCCCGGCCGATCGCGGTGATGGACCCGCTGCGCTTCGGCGCAGCCGACCACCCCGACACGGCCCGGGTCCTGCCCGGCGTGGTCGCCGGCATCGGCGGCTACGGCAACTGCCTGGGCCTGCCCAACATCGGCGGCGAGATCGTCTTCGACCCCACGTACCAGGGCAACCCGCTGGTCAACGCGCTCAGCATCGGTGTCCTGCCGGTCGAGCGGCTGCAGCACAAGGAGGCGGCCGGCGTCGGTAACGTCGTCGTGCTGCTCGGCGCGCGTACGGGCCGCGACGGCATCGGCGGCGTCTCCGTGCTCGCCTCGGCCACCTTCGACGAGGAGGCCGAGCAGCGCCGCCCGTCGGTGCAGGTGGGCGACCCGTTCATGGAGAAGCTGCTCATCGAGAGCTGCCTCGAGCTGTACGACGCCGGTCTCGTGGCCGGCATCCAGGACCTCGGCGGCGCGGGCCTGACCTGCGCGCTCACCGAGACCGCGGCCGCGGCCGGCACCGGCATGCGGGTCTGGCTCGAGCGGGTGCCGCTGCGCGAGGCGTCGATGAGCCCGACCGAGATCCTGGCCAGCGAGTCGCAGGAGCGCATGCTCCTGATCGTCACCCCGGAGAACCTCGCCCAGGTGCTCGCCGTGGCCGAGAAGTGGGGCGTCTGGGCCACCGCGATCGGCGAGGTCACCCCGGCCGGCGAGGCCGGCGAGCCCGGCCGTCTCGTGATCACCTGGAACGACCATGTGGTGGTGGACGTGCCGCCCGGCTCGCTCGCCGACGACGGCCCGGTCTACGCCCGGCCGATCCGCGAGCCCGCCGACCTGATCCTGCTCCAGGCCGACAAGGCCGAGACGCTGCCCCGCCCGTCCACCGGCGACGAGCTGCGCGAGACCGTGCTGCGGATGGCCGGCTCGCCCAACCTCTGCGACAAGACGTGGGTCACCGAGCAGTACGACCGGTACGTGCTCGGCAACACCGTGCTGGCCCAGCCCGAGGACTCGGGTGTGCTGCGCATCGACGAGCGCACCGGCCTCGGTGTCGCGCTGTCGGTGGACGGCAACGGCCGCTTCGCCCGCCTCGACCCGTACGAGGGCGCGAAGCTCGCGCTGGCCGAGGCGTACCGGAACGTGGCCGTGACCGGCGCCGAGCCGGTGGCCGTGACCGACTGCCTCAACTTCGGCTCGCCCGAGGACCCGGCCGTGATGTGGCAGTTCGCCGAGGCCGTGCGCGGTCTGGCCGACGGCTGCCAGCTGCTGGGCACCCCGGTCACCGGGGGCAACGTCAGCTTCTACAACCAGACCGGCGCGGCCGCGATCCACCCGACCCCGGTGGTCGGCGTGCTGGGCGTCTTCGACGACGTGGCCCGGCGGATCCCGATGGGCTTCCCGGCTCCGGCCAAGGACGGCGACCTGCTCTTCCTGCTCGGGGAGACCGACGCCGAGCTCTCCGGCTCCGAGTGGGCGTGGGTCACCCACGGCCACCTGGGCGGCCGCCCGCCGAAGGTGGACCTGGCCCACGAGCAGCGCCTGGGCGCCCTGATGGCCCGCGCCTCGAAGGCCGGTCTCGTCGCCGCGGCGCACGACCTCTCCGACGGCGGCCTGTCCCAGGCCCTGGTCGAGAGCGCGCTCCGCCGCAACGTGGGCGCCAGGATCACGCTGCCCGAGGACGGCAACACCGCCTTCGTCCAGCTGTTCAGTGAGTCGTCCGGCCGGGCCCTGGTCGCGGTGCCGCGCGGGCACGACAAGGCGTTCCTGGCCCTGGTGGCCGACTCCGGCATCGCTTGCGCGCCGCTCGGCGTCACCACGGCCGAGCCCGTGCTGGACGTGCGCGACCAGTTCAGCATCCCGCTGGACGAGCTGCGCGCGGCGTACACGGCGACGCTGCCGGCCCTGTTCGGGGGCGCGGCCGAGCTGGCCAACCGGCACGGCGACCCGGAGCACGCGGCCGACCCGTCGGCTCCGGCCCGGCCCGACCGCGGCGACGAGGTCCTCGTGACCGCGGCGGCCGGCGCGGCCATGGAAACGGCCGCCCCGGTCGAGGCGGACGGCATCCCGGCGGCGTCGGTGGCCGAGGTCAAGGAGCCGGTGCCGGCCGAGGGCGAGGGCCGCTCGGTCACCCTCGAGCTGACCGAGCAGCAGCCGGCGCCGGGCGGGCCCATCGGCCCCGCCTGATCGTGGCACAGCGAAAAGCCCCCGCACCTCGACGAGGTGCGGGGGCTTTTTCGTGTGCTCAGTAGCGGCGCTGACCGCGCTGGTCGTAGTCGTCCTGGTCGTCGTAGCCGCCGTTGTACTGCTGGGTGTGACCGCCGTACTGCTGCTGGGCGCCGCCCGGCTGCTGCGGGGGGTAGCCGCCGTTGTCCTGGTCGTCCCAGCCGCCCTGCTGGCCGCCGTACTGCTGGGTGCCGCCCCCGTACTGCTGGGTGCCCCCGCCGTACTGCTGCTGGCCGCCCGGCTGCTCGTAGCCGTAACCGCCGTTGTCGTGCTCGTCCCAGCCGCCCTGCTGGCCGCCGTACTGCTGCTGGCCGCCCTGCTCGTAGCCGTAGCCGGCGTCGTCCTCGGGGCGGTAGAAGCCGGTCGGCTCGCTGTACGACGACCCGTAGCCGGTCTCCGGCTGCTGACCTCCGTACTGCTGGGTGCCGCCGCCGTACTGCTGGGTGCCGGGCTGGTTGTCCCAGTTGCCGTTGTAGCCGCCCTGCGGCGGGATCGGCGCGCCGTACGGGTCGGGGAACTCGTCGTCGGCCGCGGGCACCGGGCGCTGGAGCATCGTCGGCGCGTCGGACATGGACGGCGCGGGCGCGATCATCGTCGCGTCGTTGCGGCCGCCGCCGACCGGCGCGGCCACCCGGGTCGCGTCGTTGAACCGGCCCTGGGCGGGCGGGATGCCGCCGCCCGACGGGGCCATGGCCGTCGGGTCGTCGTCGCCACCGTCGGTGGGGTTGTTCTTGCGGCGCATCCAGACCAGCACGATCGCGCCGATGCCGGCCGCGACGAGCAGGACGCCGATGATGATGTAGAGCCAGGAGCTGCCGCTGTCCGAGCTCGACGCGGCGTTGTTGGCCGCGCTGCCCTCCTCGGTGGTGGTCTCCGTGGTGGCCGGCTGCTCCTCGGTGGCCTCGGACGCCTCGTCGGTCGGGGTGGGGCTGGCCGAGGCCGAGGCCGAGGCGGACGGGGAGGCCGACGGGCTCTCGACCACCTTCGACTCGAGGATGAGGTTCTTGGTCACGCTGCGGTCGGCGGCGGCCTGAATGGTCACCGTGACCGGCTTGAAGTCGTCCTTCGCGGCCCCGATCGAGAGCGTGCCGGGCGCGATCGGCTTGCTGTCGGTCGACGAGAACGAGTACGCGCCGGAGCCGCTGGAGGTCGTCTCGAAGGTCGTGCCGGCGCTGTCCCGCAGGCCCACCGTGGCCCCGGAGACGGCCTTGCCGTCCTGATCGCGGACCTTGCCGGACACCTTGCCGACGGTCTGCGGCTTGTCCTGGCCCTTGACCGTGATGGTCGCGGTGGCGCTGTTGGACTCGCCGTTGATGGTGGCGGTGACGCGCACCTGGACCTGGCGGGTCTCGCCGGCGTTCACGTTCGGCGCGGTCAGCCGCGCGTTGAAGGTGCGGCCGTTCTGGTCGACCTGCGCGATGCCCGAACAGTCACCGGAACAGCTGATGCCGGTGACCCGGACCTGGGCGGTGGCGCGGACCTGGCCGCCCTGCTCGCCCTCCTCGGGGTCGGGTGCGGGGGCCTTCACCTGATACTGCATATTTAGCTGGCCCCCGGTGAGGACCTCGTTCTGCAGGTCAGTGATCTCGACCTCCGGAGGCGCCGCCAGCGCAGCCGCCGGGACTGCGAAGAGACCTCCCGCGACCACAGCCAGTAACGCACCGGCCTGGACCACCCGGGCACGTAGGTGCGTCGTCACCATCCACCGCCTTCCGGTCGCACGGTCTCCCGGCTTCTCTTCAGCTGCCGGTTACATCCCGCGACTAAAACACCGTCGGCCACTATGCCTTGTCACACGTCCGTTGCGCGACCCAGGGCCGCGTACGAATCTTCGGGAAGCGGGTCGTATCGTCCCGACGTGTCCCCTGCGCACAATAAATCCGAGTCCGTGATCCGCGCGCTGGACGCGCTGGACCGAGGCGCCGAACCCGAGAGATCAGTGCTGCGTGACGCTGTGCGAGCACTGCTGACCGAGTTGTCCCGCCGAGCGCCTGGCCGTTCGGTGGAGGTGCGAATTCCGCCTTTCGGTGCGATTCAGTGTGTTCCCGGTCCCAGGCACACGCGTGGCACACCGCCCAATGTGGTCGAAGCCGATCCGGTCACCTGGCTCCTCGTCGCCACGCAGCGTGTGAGCTGGGCGGATGCGGTGAGTGACGGAAGGCTGCGCGCGAGCGGCATCCGCACCGACCTGAGTGAATACCTCCCGCTGACCGGGGAAGTCGCCGATTGACAGCGCGAGCCGCACCCCTCGTGCTCGCGTACACTGGGCGGTCGGGAGCGGTGCGGTGGACCCCACCTCACGTTCGAGCAGATCAGCATGAGGGAGCGACAGGTGCCCCGAGGCGACGGCCGGTTGACCGACGATCTCGACCCCCAGGAGCGCGGCCCCCAGGATGCCTGCGGCGTCTTCGGCGTCTGGGCCCCCGAGGAAGAGGTCGCCAAACTCACCTACTTCGGGCTCTTCGCTCTGCAGCATCGCGGCCAGGAGGCCGCCGGTATTGCTGTGAGTGACGGTTCCGGTGTGGTGGTGTACAAGGATCTCGGCCTCGTGTCGCAGGTCTTCGACGAGCCGACGCTGGCCAGCCTTCGCGGCCACCTCGCGATCGGCCACACGCGGTACTCGACGACCGGCGGCTCGAACTGGGAGAACGCCCAGCCCACGATCCGCGCCACCACGGCCGGCACGACGATCGCGCTGGCCCACAACGGCAACCTGGTCAACACGGCCGAGCTGGCCCGCGAGGTCGCCGAGCGCGGCCTCGAGGCGGACAGCGCCACCTCCGACACCGCCCTGGTGACGACGCTGCTGGCCAGCCGCCCCGACCTCTCGGTCGAGGCCGCCGCGCTCGAGGTGCTGCCCAACCTGCGGGGCGCCTTCAGCTTCGTCTTCATGGACGAGAGCACCCTGTACGCCGCGCGCGACCCCCAGGGCGTCCGCCCGCTGGTGCTCGGCCGCATGGAGCGGGGCTGGGTCGTGGCCAGCGAGACGGCCGCGCTCGACATCGTCGGCGCGAGCTTCGTGCGTGAGGTCGAGCCGGGCGAGATGCTCGCGGTCGACGAGCACGGCCTGCGCTCCACCCGGTTCGCCGCCCCGGAGCCCAAGGGCTGCCTCTTCGAGTACGTCTACCTGGCCCGCCCCGACACCACGATCGCCGGCCGCAACATGTACTCGGCCCGCGTCGAGATCGGCCGGCGGCTGGCCAAGGAGCACCCGGTCGAGGCCGACCTGGTCATCCCGGTGCCCGAGTCGGGCACCCCGGCCGCGATCGGCTACGCCGAGGCCTCCGGCATCCCCTACAGCGCCGGCCTGACCAAGAACGCGTACGTCGGCCGGACCTTCATCCAGCCCTCGCAGACCATTCGCCAGCTGGGCATCCGGCTCAAGCTGAACCCACTGCGCGAGGTCGTCCGGGGCAAGCGCCTGGTCGTGGTCGACGACTCGATCGTCCGCGGCAACACCCAGCGTGCGCTGGTGCGCATGCTGCGTGAGGCCGGCGCGCTCGAGGTCCACGTCCGCATCTCGTCGCCGCCGGTGAAATGGCCGTGCTTCTACGGCATCGACTTCGCCACCCGCGCCGAGCTGGTCGCCAACGGCCTGGAGATCGATGGCATCCGCCGCTCGATCGGGGCCGACTCCCTGGGTTATGTTTCCCTGGACGGCCTGGTGCAGGCGACCGAGCAGCCGAAGTCGCGCCTCTGCATGGCGTGCTTCGACGGCGAGTACCCGATCGAGCTCCCGGCCGGCAACCTGATCGGCAAGCACCTGCTCGAGGGTGTCGGCAAGCGGGCCTCGATGCCGTCCGCGACCGACGAGGCGGCCACCGCGGCGGTGGCGGAGCTCGAGACGGAGTACGAGACCGTCGCCGCGCACCACCAGTGACTTTGTTGTACCAAGCAGCTCTAAGGGGAGAACCGTGACGCACGTGTCCGAGCGCAACAACGCCGGGTCCAACCAGCCCTGGACGGCCGGGGCCGGACGCGGCAGTGCTCGCAAGCGCACGTCCACCTACGCGGACGCCGGCGTCTCGATCGAGGCCGGCGACCGCGCGGTCGAGCTGCTCAAGTCCAAGGTCAAGAAGACCACGCGGCCCGAGGTGATCGGTGACCTCGGCGGCTTCTCCGGCCTGTTCCGGCTGAACACCCAGAAATACAAGAGCCCGATCCTGGCCTCGTCGACCGACGGCGTCGGCACCAAACTGGTGATCGCCCAGCAGCTCGACATCCACGACACGATCGGCATCGACCTGGTCGCGATGGTCGTCGACGACCTGGTCGCCTGTGGCGCCGAGCCGCTGTTCCTGCTCGACTACATCGCCTGTGGCGAGGTCGTGCCGGACAAGGTGGCCGAGATCGGCGCCGGCATCGCCGACGGCTGCCGCTACGCGGGCTGCGCCCTGCTCGGTGGCGAGACCGCGGAGCACCCCGGGGTGCTGCGCCCGGACGAGTACGACGTCTCCGCCACCGGCGTCGGCGTGGTGGAGGAGAGCGAGATCCTGGGCCGCGAGCGGGTCGAGGTCGGCGACGCGGTCATCGCGATGCGCTCGTCCGGCCTGCACTCCAACGGCTACTCGCTGGTGCGCCACGTCCTGCTCGGCGCGGGCCGGATGCGTCTCGACTCGGTGGTCGACGACTTCGGTTCGCAGCGGACCCTCGGCGAGGAGCTGCTCACCCCGACCAAGATCTACGCCAAGGACTGCCTTGGCCTGATCGAGGAGACCGACGTCCGCGCGTTCTCGCACGTGACCGGGGGCGGCATCCCCGGCAACCTGGTGCGCGTGCTGCCCGAGACGGTCGACGCGGTCGTCGACCGCTCCACCTGGCGCCCGCAGCCCATCTTCGACCTCATCCAGGCCAAGGGCCGGATCGAGGACCACGAGATGGAGGCCACGTTCAACATGGGCGTGGGCATGTTCGCGGTCGTCTCGGCCGACGACGCCGACCGGGCCATGGCCTATCTCACCGGCCGCGGCGTCGAGGCGTGGCAGGTCGGCGAGATCATCGAGGGCACCGGCGAGGTGCAGATGATGGGGCAGTACACCCGCGGCTGAGGCCGAATATGGGACAAACGTGAAATGATCCGCGTGTGTCGATGTCGGGCACATGCGGATCTTTCGTGTTCGGGGTGGACTGCGGGGCCTAGCCTGGCGTCTGTTCAAGGGTGGGGGTGGGATACATGGCGGTCGGGTGGAGTGGGATGCGCGGCATCTCCCCGGTGCCCACCTACGTCGTCATGCAGCCCACCACCCTCTGCAACCTCGACTGCTCGTACTGCTACCTGCCGTTCCGGGCGGCCGACAAGCGCATGCCGGTCGAGGTGGCCCGGGCCGTGGCCACGGCCGTCGAGCCGTGGGCGGCCGGCGGGCGGTTCTCGGTCGTCTGGCACGGCGGCGAGCCGCTGGCCGCCGGCCGGGAGCACTTCGCGGCGCTGCTCGAGCCGTTCGGCCCGGCCGTCGAGCACCACGTGCAGACCAACGCCACGCTGATCGACGACGCCTGGTGCTCGTTCTTCGCCGAGCACGAGGTGCGGGTCAGCGTGAGCGTGGACGGCCCGGAGCCGCGCAACGCCGACCGCGTGACCCGGGGCGGCAAACCGGCGTACGACCGGATCCTGCGCGGCGTCGAAGCGCTCCGCCGCCACGGGATCCCGTTCTCGGCGCTCTGCGTGGTCGGTGATCCCCGCCCGGGCGTGGCCGCCGAGCTCTACGACTATTTTCTTGGGCTGGGCTGCGACGTGCTCGGCATCAACGTCGAAGAGCTGGAGGGGGTCAACACCCGGACCAACGGCCACGACGCGGCCGACGTCACGGCTTTCTGGGCCGAATTGGTCACGGCGTGGCGCCGGGATCCCCGGATCCACCTCCGCGAGGTCGAGTGGTCGCTGCGCTACGCGGCGGCCGTGCTCGACGGCACCGCCGACGAGCTGTTGCCCCGGCGGCTCGACCCGATCCCGACGATCGCCCACGACGGTTCGGTCGTGCTGCTCTCGCCCGAGCTGGCCGGCTTCTCGGATCCGCGCTACGGCGACTTCACGAGCGGTAACGTGCTGAGCGCCGGGCTCGGCGAGATCTTGGCGGCGGCCGAGGGCACGCCGTGGATAGCCGAGTTCCTGCGCGGCGTGGAGTCCTGCCGGGCCACCTGCCCCTACTTCGGATTCTGCGGGGGCGCCCACGCGGCCAACCGCTACTTCGAGCACGGCCGGTTCGACACCACCGAGACCGACCACTGCCGGAACAGCAAGATTCGCCTACTGGAGGGAGTGCTGGACCATGCCCGAGATCATGAACCCACGGCTGTCTGAGGACGCCGACAACGATCCGGTGGCGGCGCGGGTGCAGGACACCCGGGCCGGGTTGGCTGCTCTCATCGCCGAGGCGGAAGAAGCTCGCCGGCAGCGCGCGGAAGGCCCGTCGGAGGACGGCGGCTCAGCGGTGTGCGCCTGGAACCACTTCGAGAACATTCCCACGTTCTACAACTGGAACAACCGCCCGCGGTAGCGGGGCGGTTCAAGCCCACGCGGGCAAGTGCCCCGCGTGGGCTTCAGTGTTGAACCGTTGGATGGAAGGTGACCACGACACACGGAAGCACGCGGTCAGCCGCGTGCTCTGTGCAATACGGGTCAGCGCCTTGTAGGCGACCAGGAATCCTGGTCGTCGTCAGCGTCGTCCTCGTCATCGTCGACGAACTCATCGTTGTCGTCGTCGAAGTGACGGTCGGACTTACCGGCACCCGCCAGTTCGCGCTGCAAGGCGGTGAGGTCGGTGTTCGGGGAGTGATACTTCAGCTCCCGGGCCACCTTCGTCTGCTTGGCCTTAGCACGGCCGCGCCCCATGGCTCGACCCCCTCGCACAGAATTCGGGGCAGCCCGAAGGCGGGCCCCGATGACGTCAGGCATCTCTCGTGGGTCTTACGGTACATGGACGATGCCCTGTTCGGCACCTCGGGTTGCCTGTGACACTGCCGCGCGTCGCGGTTTTCCGTCCCGGAACGCGCGGCAGGCGCGAAACCGCTCCCATTTCCACCGGATCGACCGGTCAAGGGGCATCCGTTCGGCTGGCCTCAGCCCAGGTAGATGGACCGGAGACGGCCGACCTCGGCCATCCGCTGCTCGGCCAGCCGGTCGGCCGCCACCGCGGGTGAGACCCCCTCGGAGTCGGCCAGCTGAAGAATGCGGCGGGTCGTCTCGAAGATGCCGGTGGCGCGCAGCTTGGCCCGCTCGAAGTTGAAGCCCTCGATCTCGTCGGCCACCTGGATCACGCCGCCGGCGTTGACGAGGTAGTCGGGCGTGTAGAGGATGCCCCGCTCGGCCAGCGCCTTCTCGATGCCGGGGTGGGCGAGCTGGTTGTTGGCCCCGCCGGTGACGACCTTGGCCTTGAGCACGGCGACAGTGTCGTCGTCCAGGGCGCCGCCCAGCGCGCAGGGCGCGTAGACGTCCAGGTCGCTGGTGATCAGGGCCTGCGTGTCGGCCACCAGCTCGATCTGCGGGTACGTGGTGCGGGCCCAGCTCAGGGCGGCCTCGTTCACGTCGGTGGCGATCACCGCGGCGCCGTCCTCGACGAGGTGGCCGGCCAGGTACTTGCCGACCTTGCCGAGACCCGCGATGCCGACCGTGCGCCCGGCCAGGGTGGGCCGGCCCCAGGCGTGCTCGGCCGCGGCCCGCATGCCCTGGAAGACGCCCCAGGCGGTGAGGATCGAGGAGTCGCCGGCGCCGCCGTGCTCCAGGCTGCGCCCGGTCACGTACTTGGTCTCGCGGGCGATGACATCCATGTCCGGCACGTACGTGCCGACGTCGCAGGCGGTGTAGTACCGGCCGTGCAGCGACTCGACGAAGCGGCCGTACGCGCGCAGCAGGCCCTCCGATTTCGCCCGGGCCGGGTCGCCCCAGATGACCGCCTTGCCGCCGCCGAGGTCGAGGCCGGCGAGGGCGTTCTTGTACGCCATGCCGCGGGAGAGCTTCAACACGTCCGCCAGGGCGTCCGCCTCGCTCTCGTACGGGTAGAAGCGGGTGCCGCCGAGAGCCGGCCCGAGGGCCGTCGAGTAGATCCCGATGATCGCCTTGAGGCCGGTCTGCCTGTCCTGGCAGAAGACGACCTGTTCGTGACCGGTGGCGTCGGTGCCGTCGGTGTCGAACACGCCCATGGCTGTTCTCCTGATCCTGTTGTCGTGGCCCTCGTGGGACCGGTTGTCCCGGCGGGGGTGTGCCGGACAAAGCGAGCCTAGTCGCGCCGCCCCCTTGGTGATTACGTCCGCGCGGGAAGTTCCACTCAGCCGAATTCATGAAAGACTCGCGCCGTGCCGTCACTGTTCGCGTCGTATCTCCGGGTCTACGAGCCGCTGACCGCGTTCGACCGCGACCGTCAGGTCTTCTGGCGGCGCTACGCCCGGGAGGGGCGTGACCTGGGGCCCGTCGACGGTCCCGTCCGGCAGCGGACGGCCGTCCTGGAGGCGCTCGGTGCGGGCTGGACCAGGCTGCCCGACCTGCCCGACGAGGCGTACGTCCTGCAGTGGGGTGACTCTCTGCTGGTCTGCCCGTGGAATCTGCGCCTGCGCGTCGCCGAGGCGGCGCTGAACGCGCGTGACGGCGTGCCCAGCGTGCTGGCCGACGCGTTCGTGCCGCCGGTGCTGGCCGGCCAGGCGAAAGCCATCGTGGAGGACTGGCGCAGCGGGGCCAAGGTGCTGGAGCACGGGGTGCCGCGGGTGCACGAGCAGATCGCCACGTGGGGGGTGCCGCTGCGCTGGTTCGCCTTCGTCGACCTGGAGGAGCGCGAGTTCTCGCTCACCGGCGACGCCCGCACCCTGCGCTACCGGACCGAGATCTCCAAGGCCCGGCGCCGGGCCCACCGGGCCGTGGCCGTGCTGCGCAAGTCGCTGGGCGACGCGCCGATCACCGAGGCGGTCGAGGAGGGCACCCGGTGGCTCGAGGAGTTCCACCCGCGGTCGATCGTCGAGCTCGACTACGGCGGTCTCGTCAACCTTCTTCCGGATGACGACCTCGCGGCGGACGATTCACCCGGATTGGTGGCAGCCGGACTTTCCGCCCTGTCGCGCGGCGACGCCGATGACGCCTCCGCCGCCTACGAGAAGCTCGTCGAGCGGTGGCGGGCCGTCCAGCTCCTCGAGCGCTGCAACTGAGCTGCGGAAATAGGGACAGACCGGCGGCTTTCAGAAGCCGCTGGGAGCGCTCCCGAAGCGAATACTCTTCGTAATCAGCGCTGGCCGAAGCGTGATAATCGGACTAAACGCGACACTATCTGGCGTAGAAAACACGCAAAAATCGGGCATGCTTCATCCGTCTATCTGGGGACGTTCGTCCGTTCGGCCCATGTCGGACATCGGGGACTAGCCGGACCATGAGAGACGCACCGGCCGGCGGGACCCCGGCCGATGTTCGTAGGTACCTGTGGAGGAGTGACCGATGGCATCGCGTACGCACGATCCTGAGCCGCTACTAACGCCGGCAGAGGTGGCGTCGATGTTCCGTGTCGACCCGAAGACCGTCACCCGCTGGGCGAAGGCCGGCAAGCTGAGTGCAATTCGCACTCTGGGCGGCCACCGTCGTTACCGGGAGTCGGAGGTTCGTGCCCTGCTGCAGGGGCAGATTCCCACGCAGCGTCAGGGCGACTGAACCAACCTCAGTCGATTCGAAAGATCGTTGTAAGGGGCGACGTCGGGGAAGGCGATCGCCCCTTCCTCGTTTCTTGATCAGCTTGTCTTGATCAAAGAAACGACCCGGCCACCATGCCGTTACGGCCTCGGCCGGACGTACTTCGGCGGAACCGAGTTGCCCCCGGGCGACAGTGCGCCAAGGCTGAGACCCATGGAACAACCACCGATCGGCGACGTCTTCGGCGAGATGATCCGGGACGCCTATGCGGTACGCACCGGAGTCGGGCCCCGCCCCCTGGCCGGCGGCCGCGTGCCCCGCCCGGTCATCGAGGTGATCGAGCGCGACGACGGCCTGATCAACGGCGCGCCGGCCGACCACTATCTGGCCGAGCCCGCCGACTGGCAGCCGCACGACCACCGCGCCCTGCGCCTCTGCCGCGGCCACGTGCTCGACATCGGTGTCGGCGCCGGGCGTACGGCCATCGAGCTGCAGACGCGCGGCATGGCGGTGACCGGCCTGGACACGTCGGCCGGGGCCATCGAGATCGCCCGCCGCCGGGGTCTGCGCGACACCGTGCTCAACACGGTCGACAACTACGCCGCCGGGGCCAGCGTCCGCTACGACACCTTCCTGCTGCTGGGCAACAACCTCGGCCTGCTCGAGAGCGCCGAGCGGGCGCCGGTCTTCCTGGACGCGCTGGCCCGGCTGGCCAACCCGGGCGCGCGGATCATCGCGCAGAGCACCGACCCGTACGGCACCACCGACCCGGTGCACGTCGGCTACCACCGGCGCAACCGGGAGCGCGGGCGGTTCGGCGGCCAGCTGCGGCTGCGGCTGCGCTACCGGTTGCTGGCCACGGAGTGGTTCGACTACCTGAACTGCTCGATCGAGGAACTCGAGACGCTGGTGTCGGGCACACCGTGGCGGCTCAAGGCGGTCGACGACGGCGATCGGCCCTACTACATCGCGGTCCTGGAGCTGGCCGGATGAGTGTCAGCCGCCGCATCGCCTTTCTGCTGCGGCACCGGCCCGAGACAGCCGGCCTCACCCTGGACGCGAACGGCTGGGTGCCGGTGGACGACCTGCTGGCCGTGCTGCCGATCGACCGGGCCGGGCTGGACGCGATCGTGGCCGGCGATGAGAAGTCCCGGTACGCCATCGCGCGCCGGGCCGACGGCTCCGAGTGGATCCGGGCCAACCAGGGGCATTCGCGCCGGGTTGAGGTCGATCTTGGGCTCGAGCCGGCCACGCCGCCGGCCGTTCTCTTTCACGGCACGCCCAGCCGCAACCGCGACGCGATCCGGCGGGACGGACTGCGGCCGGGGAGCCGCCACCACGTGCACCTGTCGCCGGACGTGCCGACGGCCCTGGTCGTCGGCCGCCGCCGGTCGGCCGACGTGCTGGTGCTGCGGGTGGCGGCGGGAGAGATGGCCGCCGCCGGGCACGTCTTCCACCGCAGTGAGAACGGGGTCTGGCTGACCGCCGCCGTGCCACCGGAGTACCTCCTGCGAGAACCGACAAATCCGTAATTTCCGGGGCTCCACAGTGGTCAACTTCTTACCCGCCGTTAGCGTTGGGTCATGGCGAGGATCACCCGGCGTGAGCTGACGAACCTCGCCGGAGCCTTGGGGATCGCCGCCACCCTCGGCGGGCTCGCCTTCGGGCTGCCCGCCCTCGACCGGTCCCTGCCGGCCCAGCGCGCGGTCAGCCCGGCCGAGCCGTACCAGGTCGGCGCCGGAGTCAGCGTGGTGCCGCCGGCCGGGGCGACGATCGACGTCACCGGGACCCGCCCCGGCGACACCGACGGGACGGCCCTCTTCCGGCTCGGGCCGGTGTCGTACGCGATCGCCGTCCGGCCCTTTCGCGGCGACCTCGACGCGGCCGCCATGCGGTTGCGTGAGCGGATCACCAACACCAGCGGTTACCAGGTGACCGGGACCCAGCTCACGGTCAGCACGGCCGGTGGGCTGGCCGGCGTCCAGGGTGGATACACGGCGCCGGGGCGCGGCGGGCGCTACGCGGTCTTCGTCGGCGACGGGCTCACCATCGAGGTCACGATCAGCGGGAACGACCTCGACCTGGGGCGCAGCCTGCCGCAGATCGAAGCCAGCGTCCGGACCCTGCGCCACCACCGGGAGGGCCGGTGACCACGTCGGTCGTGCGGCCGGCGAGCGGGCGGCTCCGCGTCTCCGCGCCCGCCTTCGGGATCGTGCTGCTCCTGCTGGTGGCCGGCGGAGTCCGGATGGCGCGCCTCGGGGGCGAATTCGTCACGGCGTACCCCCGGGCGACCTTGACCTCGGTCTTGCTCTTCGCCCTGCTGGCCGTGCCCTTCTGGCTGGTCGTGGCCGAACTCGACTTCCTCGAGCGGGAGCCGGTCCGGCTGCGGGTGATCGCGTTCGCCTGGGGCGGTCTGGTCGCCACCAGCGTGTCCATCCGGGGTGGGGCCGCCCTGGAGAACATCGTGGCGAAGCTCGGCTCGCCGCACCTCGCGGCCGACTGGGGAGCGGCGATCGCCGGGCCGACCGTCGAGGAGATCGCCAAGATCCTGGGCGTGGTGGCGATCGTGCTAATGGCCCGGTCCCAGATCAACAGCGTGCTGGACGGGGTCGTCTACGGCGCTATGGTCGGGCTGGGCTTCCAGATCGCCGAGAACATCGTCTTCGCGGTGGGCGCGGTCGCGCTGGCCGGTCAGGGCGACCAGATCCAGCCGGTGATCACGACGTTCCTGCTCCGCGGCTTCCTCTCCGGGGTCTGGAGCCACACGCTCTTCGGCGCCCTGGCCGGCGCCGGCATCGGCTATCTCGTGGTCCGCCGGGACCTTCCGCGCGCCCTTTGGTCGATCCTCAGCGCCTGGGCGGCGCACGTGCTGTGGAACTCGCCGCTGCTCACCGACGGCCCGGGCAACGGCGTGCTGGCGTTGCTGGCGGTGATCCTGCTCAAGGGCCTGCCACCCCTGCTGCTGGTTCTGTGGCTGGTGCGGCGCCTGCACGACCGGGAGTCCGACTACTACGCTTCCCGGCTCGCTACGCTTCGCGACCCCACACTGATCACCGAGGGCGAGTTGCATGCGTTGCGCTCGGGGTCACGGCGGGCGTCGGCCCGGCGGCTGGCGCCGGGTCCGGCCCGATCAGCTGTACGCCGTCTGCAGCGCGCCCAGGCTCGGTTGGGCGTCGAGCTCAGCCGAGCGTCAGCGGCCGGCGTCGAACACTGGTCATCGGTGATCCGCCGCGAACGGGTCGTGCTCGCCCGCCTGGGCCACCCGGAGGCGATCGCCGGGCCGGTGTCGTGGCGGCACACGGCCTCGACCGTGCTCACGACCGTGGTGGCGATCGCCGTCCTCTGGGTGGCTCTCTCGGCTCTGGGTGGCGCTTAGGGTGTGGGCGGCAGGCCGCCGTCGCCGTCCACGATCGTGTCCGGGGTGCCGTCCTCGTCCAGGTCGACCATCGTGATGTCGACCTTGCCGTCGCCGTCGGTGTCGAACTGGAACAGGTCGGGCTTGCCGTCGCCGTCGGTGTCGGACACCCACACGTCGGTCTTGCCGTCGCCGTTCGCGTCCTGCGCGATCAGGTCGACGCGGTCGTTGCCGCGCGTCTCGACGGTCTCCTGCGGCTCGGTCATACGGTTCTCCCCTTCGTTGCCTTCGAACGAGACTAGGGCTCACATCACAGGTCCGCGAGCCGGGTCACACCGGTACCGTGGATCGAATGGATATTGCTGCCGACAGTGTGCAGGACCTCCTCAACACCACGGGTGGAGGCGGAACCCTCGGCACGCGGATGGGCATCCAGCTCAGCGAGGCGTCGGCCGAGCGGGTCGTCGGCACCATGCCGGTCGAGGGCAACACCCAGCCGTACGGCCTGCTGCACGGCGGCGCGTCCTGCGTGCTGGCCGAGACCCTCGGCTCGGTGGGCGCGGTCATGCACGGCCAGAGCGTCGACCGGCCGTTCGCCGTCGGCGTCGACATCAACGCCACCCACCACAAGTCGGCCCGCTCCGGCGTGGTCACCGGCGTGGCGACACCGGTCCACCGCGGCCGCACCATGGCCACCTACGAAATCGTCATCACCGACGAGGGCGGCGAGCGGGTCTGCACCGCACGCATCACCTGTCTGCTCCGCGGCGCCTGATTTTTCCCTCCTCCGGGGGCGAACCTTGACCGATCCACGTACCTTTTCTCACGTGACCGAGGTTCCACAGCACGCCTTCGACGACGCGGCGCTCGTGCTCCAGCGTGCGCTGACCGGCGACAGCGACGCGGTGGTCGGCACGTTCGACGCGGTCGTCGACCGCGACGGCATCGTCGGGGCCTACGACGTGGCGTGGTGCCTGGCCGCCACCATGGTCGGCCAGATCCCCTCCGGGGGCGCCTGGACCCTCGACTTCCCCGGCATCGACGACGCCCGGTACGACAAGCGCTGGGTGGCCCGCTTCGTCAGCGCCTACGTCAACGGCGACATCCCGACCGGCGAGGCCCTCTTCGGCGCCGCGATCGCCGACGGCCAACTCCCCGACTGCCTGCTCGCCCTGGCCGGCTCGACGGTGGCCACCCTGCGCCACCGAGCGGCCTAATGGCCCTTTAAATACAGCGCCTTGGCGTACTGGGCGGCGGCCGCCTCGTTGTACATGGACGCCTGACCCATGTAGTACTCCTGGTCGGCCCAGGCGGCCTGCGCCTGCGCCGTGCCCTTCCAGCGGATGCTCGCATCGACGTCGGACAGCCCTCGCGCCCGGAACTGCTTGCGCATGGCCATCCGCCCGGCCCGGAACGTCGCCTGAGCCTCCTCGGCCATCCGCATCGCCTCGAACGCCTTGTCGCTCAGCGCCTCCGCCATGGTCCAGGCCGCCTGCTCCGCCGCGTTGGTGAAAGTCAGCACCGCGTTCCTCCTCGAACCGCTGCCCACCTCGTCTGGTCACACTCTTATCGACGTCGCCGCACCCCTTCAAGGCCCGGCCCCCAGCCCGAATAGGCGCGAATTGCCCCCGGGCGGACCCTCAGCCCTTGGCGCCGGCCCCGGCCCCGGCTTGGTCGAGGCAGCGCCGGAGCCGTTGCAGGTATTGGTCGAAGGACTCGTCGGACGGCCAGGTCTGGTAGGCCGTGGAGACCGCGGCGAACGCGAGATTGAACTGCAGCGTGGCCGTCAGAGGGTCCGCGCCGTCAGTTCGTTCGGCGACCCAGTCACGAAGGTCGGTGCGGAACTGCTCGCCGAGGTCCTGTGTCGACTGGGCGAGCGCGGGCGATTGCGCCTTGAGCCGGCGCTGCAGAGGCATGCGGTCGGCGAGCCGCTCGTTGAAGCCGATCATGATTGCGGTCAGGGAGTCCCAGAGCGGCTCGCCGGCGGGGCGCGCGTCCATGAGCCTGCGCCAGTGGTCGCGTTCCTCCGGGTCCTGGTCGAAGACGACGGCTTCCTTGCTGGCGAAGTAGTTGAAGAACGTCGCGCGGGAGACCTTCGCGGCGGCCGCGATCTGCTCGACACTGACGGACTCGTAGCCGCGCTCATCGAACAACCCCAGCGCGGCCGCCCGGATCGCGCGCCAGACGGCCAGCTTCTTCTGTTCCCGCAAGCTCATCCCGTCCCCCTTCGCGACAATCATAATGGTTTAGACGCCGTCTATAATTAGACGCCGTCTAGTTTTGGAGGGACATCTCATGAGCAAGGTCTGGTTCATCACCGGCACATCCCGCGGCTTCGGCCGCCACTTCACCGAGGCCGCCCTCGACCGCGGCGACCAGGTCGCCGCCACCGCCCGCACCACCGCAACCCTCGACGACCTGGTCGCCAAGTACGGCGACAACGTCCTGCCCCTCGCCCTGGACGTCACCGACAAGACCGCCGTCACCGCCGCGGTCGGCGCCGCCCACGAGAAGTTCGGCCGGCTCGACGTGGTCGTCAACAACGCCGGCTACGGGCTGTTCGGCGCGATCGAGGAGATCAGCGAGCAGCAACTCCGCGACCAGCTGGAGACCAACCTGTTCGGCGCCTTCTTCGTCACCCAGGCGGTCCTCCCGATCCTGCGCGACCAGGGCAGCGGCCACCTCATTCAGATCTCCACGATCGGCGGTGTCGGCGCGTTCCCCAACCTCGGCGGCTACCACGCCTCCAAGTGGGCCCTCGAAGGCTTCACCGAGTCCCTGGCCCAGGAGGTCGCCAACTTCGGCATCAAGGTCACCCTGGTCGAGCCCGGCGGCTTCGCCACCGACTGGGCCGGATCCTCCGCCGTACACGCCGCCCCGAACCCGGCCTACCAGCCGCTACGCGACGCTATGGCCGCCCGCGCAGGCGAAGCCCAGTACGGCGACCCAGCCGCCGCGGGCCCAGCCCTGCTCCAGATCGCCGACGCGGAGAACCCGCCGCTGCGCGTGCTGTTCGGCAGCCAGCCGGTAGCGCTCGTCAAGCACCTCTACGCCCAGCGCCTGCAAACCTGGTCCGACTGGGAGCACATCGCCCACGCCGCCCAGGGCTGACGCAAACTCGGCCGCGGGCAAACCTCAACCCGGCGCCCGACCAACCGATTCTGAACCTTCGCGGAAAGAGGAATCACAGAGAAAGCGGAGAGACCCCCGGGACGGGCAGGGCTGGTGCCCGTCATCCTCGAAGCTTTCTCACCCCGGTGCCCGCGGCCTCCCCCTGGCCGCGGGCACCGACCTTTCCCGGCCTCGTGTCCGGCCGGCGACACCCTCCGGCCCGGCCAAGCCCTGGCTGCGATTCGTGTTGACGCGGCGGCTGGCAGGCAGTGCCCAGCGCATCCGCATGCATGGCTCAGCCGCGATCGACCTCGCGTGGCTGGCCGCCGGCAAAGGTCGATGCGGTGGTCATGCTCTCCAACAAGCCGTGGGACACCTCGGCCGGCGTCATCATCGCCCGCGAGGCCGGCGCCCCGGTCACCGACGACGAGGGTTCACCGCACACCATGAGCTCCCACGAGACCATCGCCGCGAACGCCGATCTGCTCCCGGCCGTCGTCAGGCTCCTCGAACGCTAGGGCTCGAGGTCGATGGCCGCTCTCATCTCGGCGTCCATGTGGAAGGGGACGGACTCGTGCTCGTGGGTTACGAGCCAGCGGCCGTTCAGGCGGCGTAGGCCGAGGGTTACGCGGTACCAGAGGGTGAAGGGTTCGGTGGCGCCGCGCGGGGTGGCGGTCATCGAGTCGATGCTGGTGGCGAAGGCTACGTCGCCGTCGGTGGTGATTTCCAGCTGGGTCACCTCGCGGCGGGGTGGGGCTTCGAAGGTGGCCAGCCACTGCTCGACCGGGGCCGGGTCGGTCGTGTCGACTCGGCGGCCGAGTGGGGGCGCCAGGCTGAACTCGACGACCTCGGGGGCGGAGTAGGCCAGCATGGCTTTGACGTCGCCGGCCTGGAGCAGGGCGGCGCGGCGTTCGATGACTTCCCTGATTTCCTGCATGACTACCTCCTGGAAGAAAACTCGCTGGGACGTCGAAGTCACCGCGGCGGTTTCGACATCCTGGGTGAGACGAGGAGATGAGCGATGAAATATCTGATCCTGATTCAGTCGAATCCGCGCAGCCTGGCCGTCTGGGACAAGATGTCCGACGATGACCGGATGGCGTTCGGCAAGGGCCATCTGAGCCTCAACGAGGAGATGGAGGAGGCCGGCGTGCGGGTCGCCTCGGAGGGGCTGGCCGATCCGTCGCTGGCCAAGTGGGTGTCGGTGCGGGACGGCGAGACGATCGTCTCGGATGGGCCCTTCGCCGAGGTCAAGGAGCATCTGGCCGGCTTCTATCTGATCGATGTGGCGAGTATGGCGGAGGCCACGGCCTGGGCCGCCAAGGTGCCGGATGCGGCCAACACCGAGGTCGAGGTGCGCCCGGTCCTCGACATGAGCGGATGGGAGTAGAGGATCTGCTCCGCACCGCCGCGCCGCAGGTCCTGGGCGCGGTGGTGCGCCGGTACGGCGATTTCGACTCGTGTGAGGACGCCGTCCAGGAGGCGTTGCTGGCGGCGGCGAGGCAGTGGCCGGCCGAGGGTGTGCCCGCCGACCCGCGGGCATGGCTGATCCGGGTGGCGTCGCGCCGCCGCATCGAGATGTTGCGCAGTGACGAGGCTCGGCGGCGGCGGGAGGCGTTGCCTCCGGATCCGGTTCCGGAGGTACGCGGTGACGACGAGCTCGATCTTCTCGTGCTCTGCTGCCATCCCGAATTGACGCCCTCCGCCCAGATTCCGCTGACCTTGCGGGCGGTCGGCGGTCTGAGCACCGCCGAGATCGCCCGGGCCCTGCTGATCCCGGAGAGCACCGTCGGCCAGCGGATCAGCCGGGCCAAGCGCCGCATCAAGGAGACGGGCGCCCGCTTTGTTCCGACCGGCAAAGGCGAGATCACAGCCGTACGGCAGGTGTTGTATCTGATCTTCAATGAGGGGCACACCGCGAGCGCCGGCTCGAAGCTGCAGCGGGTCGAGTTGAGCACCGAGGCGATCCGGCTGACGCGGCAGCTGCACGCGCGGCGGCCGGACGACGGCGAGGTGACCGGCCTGCTCGCGTTGATGCTGCTCACGGACGCCCGCCGCCCGGCCCGGACGAGGGCCGACGGCGCCCTCGTGCCGCTGGCCGCGCAGGACCGCACGTTGTGGGATCGCGCCGCGATCGACGAGGGCATCGCCTTGATCACGTCAGCGCTGCGGGAGACCGCGGTCGGCCCGTTCCAGGTGCAGGCCGCCATCGCCGCCGTCCACGCCGAGGCGGCCACGGCCGAGGAGACCGACTGGCCGCAGATCCTGCAGCTCTACCGCCTGCTCGAGGTGCTCGCGCCGGGCCCGATGGTCACCCTGAACCGGATCGTGGCCCTGGCCGAAGTGGACGGACCGCGGATCGCGCTCGAGGCCCTCGGCGAACTCACGATCGACCATCACCGGGCGACAGCGGTCCGCGCCCACCTCTTGGAGATGGCCGGCGATTTGGCCGGCGCTCGGCACGCGTACGAGCAAGCCGCAAAACGAACCTTGAGTCGCCCCGAGCAGAGCTATCTGGCGTCGCGGGCCTTGCGTTTGCGGATCGACGACCGCGGCGGCGCCGAGCGCATGTGATCCCGCACCCGGGTCATGATGTCGCCCAGCTCGGTCGTGTCCTGCTCGCTGAGCGGGGCGAACAGCATCTGCGCGACGATCTCGACGTGGCCCGGCAGGACCCGTCCGACCCGTTCGAGACCGGCCGGGGTGATGGTCACCAGGGTGGCCCGGTCGTCCACCGGTGACGGCTCCCGGGTGATCAGGCCGGCCTTTTCGAGCAGCCCGGCCTGATAGGTGAGGCCGCTGCGGCTGTAGACGACGCCGTCGGCCAGCTCGGTCATCGACAGCCGGCCCGCGTCGGCCAGCCGGGCCAGGAGCTGGAACTGGACGTAGCTCAGATCACCGACCGCGCGGAGCTGCTGCTCGACCGCGTGTTCGAGCAGGCTGACCGCCTCGGTGAGCGCGAAGTAGGTCCCGAGCTGGTGCGGTGCGAGAGGCATGCCACAAACCTAACGCTTCGAACTCGAAGCGTTCGCATGCGGGAACCGGGCGGTGCCCGCCGACCGCGACGTTTGACGGACGCAACCCGGTCGGCGGGCCCCGCTTGGACCCGCCCGGGCGTACCGGGCGGGGAATCACGGCCGCAGCCACACCGCCTCGTCCCGGTGTGACTCGAGCGGCCCGGGGTAATCGAGCCCACGGCGTACATCGTCCGGCAGCCGCCACGGCTGGTGGACCGCCACGCCCTCGATTCCCTTGAGTTCCGGTATGTAGCGACGAACGTACACGCCCTCGGGGTCGAAACGCTCGGCCTGACGGATCGGATTGAAGCGGCGGTACGGCCGAGTGTCGTTCCCGGTGCCGGCCACCCACTGCCAATTGCCGGAATTGTTGGGCACGTCACCGTCGAGCAGCCAGCGGAAGAACCACTGCACGCCCGGCCGCCAGTCGAGGCCGAGGTGCTTGGTGAGGAAGGCCGAGGTGATCAACCGGGCCCGGTTGTGCATCCATCCCTCCGCCTGGAGCTGGCGCATCCCGGCGTCGACGATCGGCACGCCGGTCAGGCCATCCTTCCAGTGCTGCAGCGCGTCGGAGTCATCCCGCCAGGACGAGTCGGCGGCCAGCCGCATCGGCGCCGTCGAGATCTGCGGGAAGGCGAGGGTGACCTGGTAGTAGAAGTCACGCCAGCACAGCTGCCGGACGTACGGCTCGTTGGCCCGCGCCGCGTTGGCCAGCTCCAGGGGCGACAAGCAGCCGAAACGCAGGTACGGGCTGAGCCGGCTCGTGCCGTCCGCGGCCATGTCGTTGTGCAGTTCCTCGTACGGATCGAGGTGGCGCAGCCAGGTGGCGAGCCGGCGCCGGGCCTCGGTCTCCCCGCCCGCGGCGGCGTCGGGCGACTCGCCCTCGGGCAGGGCGGGCAGCCGGCCGGCCGCGACCCCGGGCGGGAGGGTGATCTTCGTTGGGGTCGCGGCTTCTTCGCGCCATTGCGCCGCCTGCCAGACCCGGAAGTACGGCGAGAAGACGCGGTACGAGGCGCCGCCGCCACCCGGTCGCAGCGCGCCCGGATCGACGACGGTCAGGCCGGGGAACAGCTTCAGCGCGATCCGGTGCCGTTCGCACTCCTGGCGCAGCCGCTCCTCGCGCCGGCGGGCGTAGCCGCTGACGTCGGCCGCCATCCCGATGCCCTCGGCGCCGACCGAGCGGGCCACCTCGATCGCCTCGGCCACCGGGTCGCCCATCCGGACCACCAGGTCGCCCCCCAAGGCGCGCAGGGTTTTCCGCAGGTCGGCCAGAGACTGGTGGAGGAAGCGGGTTCGGTTCGGAGACAGCCGGCCCAGGGCCGGGTCGAGCACGTAGAGCGGCACCACCTGCTCGGCGGTGGCGCAGGCGGCGGCCAGGGCCGGGTTGTCGTGCACCCGCAGGTCGCGGGTGAGCAGGACGACTGCGGTCTTCATCAGGCGGCCAGCCGCACCGGCGTGCCGGGCCGGGTGAGCAGGCTCTGCATCGCCACGGCGGCCCGGCGCCGGTTGGGCACGGTGGCCCGGCCCGAGAACACGTCGTAGTCGGCCGCCTCGATCTCCTGCAGGATGCCGCCGTACAGGGCGAACGCGGTCCGCATGCAGGCCTGGGAGGCCGGCTCGAGCATCGGGATGCCCGGGGCGGCCGCGGCGTAGTGCTCCCGGGCCTGACCCACCTCGTGCCGGATCAGCTCCTTGATCGCCGGGGTCGACTGCCGCTTCTCCAGGTCGGCCCGGGTGACGCCGAACCGCGCGAGGTGGGACTCGGGCAGGTAGACCCGGTCGCGGTCGAGGTCCTCGGCCACGTCGCGGATGAAGTTCGTGAGCTGGAAGGCGAAGCCGAGCTGGCGGGCCGGCTCGCGGGCGGCGGCCGGATCGCCCGACCCGAGGATCGGCAGCATCATCGTGCCGATCACGGCGGCCGAGCCCTCCATGTAGTCGAGCAGATCGTCGTAAGTCGCGTACGAGGTGACCGTGAGGTCCATCGCCATGCAGCGCAGGAACGTCGCGAAGTCGTCCACGTCGAGGTCGAACACGGCGATGGTGTGCAGCGCGGCCGGCAGCAGCGGGTCGTCGACCGGCTCGCCGCGCAGACCGGCCACGAACTCGTCGGACCACTCGGTCAGCCGCGCGGCCCGCTCGGCCGGCGGCAGATCCTCGGTGCGGTCGACGATCTCGTCGGCGTACCGGGTGAAGCCGTAGAGGGCGTGCACGTGACGGCGCTTCCACGCGGGTAGGAGCCGGGTCGCCAGGTAGTAGGTCCGGCCGTGCTTCTTGTGCAGCTCGCGGCAGCGCTCGTACGACGCGGCCAGATCCAGTTCCACGGTCTCTCCCGAATTAAACGACAAGACTTCCTCATCACAAACCGACGCACGAATCGACGCAACCCCGAGGCTAGGGTACGTTGATTCTCGTGGCCAACGACACGCTCCAGGGAAACAGGCACCGCGGGATACCCCGCCACGGTGCCACCCCCGACTCGCTGATCGACGCGATCCAGGGCACGCTGGCCGATTTTCTGGCCGCTCAGACCGCCTCGCTCGACTCGATCGATCCGGAGCTCGGCGGGTTCGCCCGCACAGCTCGTGATCTCGTCCTCGCCGGCGGCAAGCGGCTGCGCCCCGTCTTCGCGTACTGGGGCTGGCGCGGCGTCGCCGGGGAGGACGCGCCGCTCGAGCCCGTGCTGCCCGCCTTCGCCGCGCTGGAGCTCATGCACACGTTCGCCCTGGTCCACGACGACGTCATGGACGAGTCGGACACCCGCCGCGGCCGTCCCACCGCTCACCGGATCTTCGAGAGCCGCAACGGCCGCCGCTTCGGCTCGGCCGCCGCGATCCTCATCGGTGACCTCTGCCTCGTCTGGGCCGACCAGCTGCTCGCCCGGGCCCAGGCCCCGCTGGGCGTGCGCACCGTCTACGACCGCATGCGCGTCGAAGCGATCGCCGGGCAGTACCTCGACGTGCTCGGCGAGGCCGAGCCCGACACCTGGTCGGTCGAGCGTGCGCTGCTGGTGGCCCGGCACAAGACCGCCAGCTACACGATCCAGCGGCCGCTGCAGTTCGGGCTGGCCCTGGCCGGGCTGGCCGACCCCGAGATCGACCTCGCGTACGGGCGGTACGGCCTCGCCGTCGGTGAGGCGTTCCAGCTCCGGGACGACATGCTCGGCGTCTACGGCGACCCGGCCGTCACCGGCAAGCCCGCCGGCGACGATCTGCGTACGGGTAAGCCGACCGCCCTGCTGATGCTGGCCCGCCGCCTCGCCTCTCCCGCCCAGCGAGAGGCCCTCGACCCCGCCGGAGCCGTCAACCCCGCCGACGGCTCCGGCGGCCTTACTTCCGCCGCCATCGCGCGGCGAGCGCAGGTCATCCTCGAGACCGGCGCCCCGGCCCGGCTCGAGGCGATGATCCAGGAACGGGTCGCGGACGGCGTCGCCGCCCTGGCCGGCGCTCCCCTGGACGAGAACGCGCGGGCCGCGCTCATCGAGCTTGCGGTGCGGGCCACGCACCGACCGGCATGATGTCCTCCATGCGTACCGTCACGGGTCCCACCGAGCGGGTGGTCATCGTCGGCGCCGGCCTGGCCGGCCTGGCCGCCGCCCTTCATCTGGCCGCGGCCGGCCGTCAGGTCACGGTCGTCGAGCGGGAGCCGGTGCCGGGCGGCCGGGCCGGCCGGCTCGGCCTCCAGGGGTACGAGTTCGACACCGGCCCGACCGTGCTGACCATGCCCGAGCTGATCGAGGAACCCCTCGCGGCCGTCGGCGAGAAGCTGTCCGACTGGCTCGAGCTGACGCCGCTCGACCCGGCCTACCGGGCGTACTACCCGGACGGCTCCACGCTGGACGTGAAGACCGACACGGTCCGGATGGCGGCCGAGATCTCCCGCGTCTGCGGGCCCCGGGAGGCCGACGGCTACCTGCGGTTCGTCGATTTCGCGCGGCAGCTCTGGCTGCTCGAGCGCAACCACTTCATCGACCGCAACCTCGACACCCCGATCGACCTGGTCAACCTGAACCTGCTCAAGCTCCTGGGCCTGGGCGGTTTCCGGCGGCTCCAGCCGAAGATCAACCAGTACTTCCGCGACCCCCGCACCCAGCGCATCTTCTCCTTCCAGGCGATGTACGCGGGGCTGGCCCCGCAGGACGCGCTGGCCATCTACGCGGTGATCGCCTACCTCGACTCGGTCGCGGGCGTGTTCTTCCCCAAGGGCGGCATGCACGCCGTCCCCAAGGCGCTGGCCGGCGCGGCCGAGAAGCACGGCGTGGAGTTCCGCTACAACACGACGGTCACTTCGGTCGACACTGCGAACGGCCGCGCGACCGGCGTGATCACCGCGGACGGCGAGCGGATCCCGGCCGACGTCGTGGTCCTCAACCCCGACCTGCCGATCGCCAACCGCGACCTGCTGCCGGCGCGGCGACAGCGCAACCTGCGCTACTCGCCCTCCTGCGTGGTCCTGCACATCGGGTCCAGCCAGTCGTACAGCAAGATCGCCCACCACAACATCCACTTCGGACGGCCGTGGCAGGGCACGTTCGACGAGGTGATCAAGAAGGGGCTGCTGATGAGCGACCCCTCGCTGCTCGTGACCAACCCCTCGGGCACCGACCCTTCGGTGGCGCCCCCCGGCAAACAGACCTACTACGTTCTCGCCCCCGCGCCCAATCTCGAGGCGGGCCCGATGAACTGGCGCGGAGGCCTCGCCGAGCGGTACGCGTCGTCGCTGGTCAGCACGCTCGAGGAGCGCGGCTACGTCGGCTTCGGCGACGGCATCGAAGTGCAGCAGATCATCACCCCGGCCGACTGGCTCGACCAGGGCATGGCGGCCGGCACGCCGTTCGCGGCCGCGCACACCTTCGCCCAGACCGGCCCGTTCCGCCCCTCCAACCTGCACCCGACACTGCCGAACGTGGTCTACACCGGCTCGGGCACCCAGCCCGGCGTCGGCGTGCCGATGGTGCTCATCTCGGGGAAGCTGGCCGCCGGAAGGATCACAGCGTGACGGCACGGGAGTCACATCTTGTCGAACTGGTCGACTCCGAGGGCACCGTCCTCGGGTCGACCACGGTCGAACAGGCCCACGAGGCGCCGGGGCAACTGCACCGGGCGTTCTCGGTGTTCCTGCGCGACGCCTCCGGCCAGGTGCTGGTGCAGCAGCGGGCGGCCGTGAAGACACGCTTCCCGCTGCGGTGGGCCAACACGTGCTGCGGCCACCCCGGCCCGGGCGAGAACCTCGCCACCGCGGCCGGCCGCCGGCTCGGTGAAGAACTCGGACTGCCGGCGGTACCCCTCACCGACGTGGGGGTCTACGCGTACTACGCGGAGGACCCGGCCACCGGCCGCGTCGAATACGAATACGACCACGTGCTCCTGGGTGACCTGCCCTCCGGCGTACAGCCATCGCCTGATCCCGACGAAGTCGCGGACTGCCGCTGGGTGTCGGTGCCGGACCTGCTCGACGAGCTGGGTGAGGACTCACGGGCGTACGCCCCCTGGCTCCTCGGAGTGACCACCCGCCTGGCCGAGCATCTCGACGTCGCCCCGGCACGTCCTGACGAGGCGGCGGAGCCGTCGGGTGGCCGTTGAGGGCTTGACCGCCGGGGCCGTCGCCCGTCGCCTGGGCGTCGCCGTCACCACCCTGAGGACCTGGCACCAGCGGTACGGGCTGGGGCCGAGCTCCCACGTGCCCGGGCACCATCGGCGCTACACCGAGCAGGACCTGAACCGCCTGCAGGTGATGCAGCGGCTCACCGCGCAGGGAGTCGCGCCCGCCGAGGCCGCGGCGTGGGCCCGCCGTGAGTCCGGCCCGCCCCCGTCCGCCTCCGGCCCGCCTCCGGCCGGCTCTCGACGTGATGGGGGCGGGCACGCGATCGCCTTGGGGGCGGTCTCACCCGCCGCCCGCGGCCTCTCGCGGGCCGCCATGCGCCTGGACGCCCCCGCCATGCGCGAGATCTTCCAGACGGCCGTGACCGAGAACGGCGTCATCGAAGCCTGGAACCATGTGGCGATGCCCGTGCTGATCGGCATCGGCGAACGCTACGAAGCCACCCGGCGCTTCATCGAGGTCGAACACCTGCTCTCCCGCACCATCACCGAGGTCCTCGGCGCGGTGCCCCGCCCGCCCGCCGCCGAGATCCCCCGGATCCTGCTGGCCGCCGCCGACGAGGATCAGCACAGCCTCCCGCTGGAGGCCCTGGCGGCCGCCCTGGCCGAGGCCGGCGTCCCCAGCCGCCTCCTGGGTGCCCGCGTGCCACCGGACGCGCTGCTCGACACCATCGCCCGCACCGGCCCCGACGTGGTCGTCCTCTGGTCGCAGATCCCCAGCACCGGCGACCCGGCCCAACTGACCCGGGTGCGGCAAACCCCGCACCCCCCGAAACTGACCATGGCGGCCGGCCCCGGCTGGCCTCACCCCCTGCCCGAGAACGTGGCCCAGCTCACCGACCTCGCTTCGGCCGTGGAAACCCTCACGGCCGCCACCCGCCCCTAGTTTCCGCAGGTCAAAGCCTTCACCACCCCCAACGGGATACCGATTTGAAGGCGGGGTGGTCGATCACGTATGCTTTCCAAGCCTCAAGCGGGGCCCGGTTGGGGTCTACGCCGCCAAGCATTGCGAACGTGCAATACTGGCGGAGTTGCCCTCATCGTCTAGTGGCCCAGGACGCCGCCCTTTCAAGGCGGTAGCACGGGTTCGAATCCCGTTGGGGGCACTGGTAAGTCGGCAGTGTAAGGTTGCCGAGGCACCAGCCGGGTAGGAAAGAAGTACAGAGCAAGGTCCTGTGGAGCAGTTGGAGTGCTCGCCGCCCTGTCAAGGCGGAGGTCGCGGGTTCAAGTCCCGTCAGGACCGCAACACCAAGGCCAGGTAGCTCAGTTGGTACGAGCGTCCGACTGAAAATCGGAAGGTCGGCGGTTCGACCCCGCCCCTGGCCACCAGGCCTCTCGCCGGGCTCTGAGCACCGTCCACCTGCGGAAACGCACGGTGGACGTTTTGCTTTCCGGAGGAGGATCCGGCGATGGCCATGCCCCGGAAGGGCAGCCGCCTCATCACGGTCGACGGCACCACCTATCGCTGGGCGGTCCGGCCGAAACCGACCTACTGCCAAGGGCTGGACTGGGGACCACTGACCTTCGCCGTGGAACGCGCCGACACCCCGGGACAGGTTCTCTCCGTGGCGACCCGATCGCCGAGGCTGGACAACTGGCTCAACCTGCCGGGCCGGCCCATAACGCCCCGGCTCGTCGAACAGAGCGTCCGAGCGGCCCTCGCCGCGGGTTGGGAACCGGATCGAAGCGACGGCGTCTTCAAACTGACGCTGCAGCCCTGACCAACCTGGCTGGACATCACACCTAGCCGGGCGCGGCTTCGGCTTCGCGTCGTTTGCGGCAGCGGTCTCACGCTCGGCCCGAGCATGCTCTCGATCTCCCGCGACTTCCGGGCGATCCTCCCGGGCTTGTTCGCGCGCCCGCCGTGCTTCGCGACGCTCGCCTCCGGACCTCCCGGAGCAGCCAGGGTGCGAGGCAGCGGGTTGTCGCTTAGGGCCAAAGCAGAGTTTGTCGCCTGGCCGGAAAGGGACGGTGCCCGCGGCCAGGGGGAGGCCGCGGGCACCGGGTGAGAAAAGCTTCGAGGATGACGGGCACCAGCCCTGCCCGTCGGGGGTTCCTCTCGCTCTCTCGGTGATCCCTCTTTCCGCGAAGGTTCAGAATCGGTTGGTCAGCCGCCGGGTTGAAGGTTTTGCAGGGCTTGTTCGATCCGGTCCACGGCCGCGAAGTCACCCAGGCGGCGGGTCACGTAGCCGATGGCCAGGTCGCGGGCGGGATCGGCCCAGCCTGCGCTGCCGCCGGTGCCGCCATGGCCCCACGTGCCGTCGGGTTCGATCTGCACCCCGTACCCCCAGGTCGTCTCCGTCCCGATGAACAGGTCGGGGCCCGTGTATTGGGGAACGGCCAGCGCCGGAAGCGGCCCGGCGTAGAAGCGGGCGACCGCCGAAGCCGTGGTGTGCAGATTGATGGCCGGAATGGTCGCGCCCCGCCACAGCGCGCTGTTCACCACGTCGACATCGAAGGCGCCCGGCGGATTTTCCAGCATCGCCGACCGCGCCAGGGTCTCCGCCGGCCACGACGGCGTCGAATACTCGAGTTCGGCGCACCGCGCCATGTCCAATGGGGACAGCGCATAGAGCAGATCCGGACCGAGCTCCTGTCGTACGAATTCAGCCGGCGCCCGCCCGTCGACGCGCCGGACCAGTTCGCCGAGCAAATGCCCGTACGTGAACGCATGCTCTCCCGCCGTGGATCCCGGCTCCCATGAAGGGGACGCCGCTGCCAGATCGGCGCAGAGCAGATCCCAATCGGCCCAGGCCGACGTGGGGCGCGGCACCGGAAAGGACGGCAACCCCGCCGTATGGCACAACACCTGGCGTACGGTCACCGCCGCCTGGAACGACGGCCAGTAAGCCGACATCGGCCGATCCAGATCGATGCCGAGCCGCAGCGCCGCCGCCGCGATCACCGGTTTCCCGGTCGAATAGACATTGACCAGAGTGTCCGCCGTCCACGGCGTTGTCCGCGCGACATCGCGCCAGCCTTCATAGATTTCCACCACCGGTGTCCCGTGGCGCAGCACGGTCAGCGCCGAGCCGCCTCGGGGTTCGGCCGCGAAAGCGGCGGCGACGGCCTCGAAACCGGGTGCGATCAAGCCCTCCATCCCGGGCACGGTAACGCGATCAAGTGCTTAGGTGGAGCCATGGGCGAGATTCAGCAGGTCGATGTGGTGGTCATGGGTCTGGGCGTGGGCGGCGAGGAGGCCGCCGGCCGGTTGGCCGCCGCCGGTCTGACCGTGGTGGGCGTGGAGAACACGCTGGTCGGCGGCGAGTGCCCGTACTGGGGCTGTATCCCGACGAAGATGATGGTCCGCGCCGGTTCGGCGATCGCCGAGGCGTGGCGCATCCCGGGCCTGGCCGGCGTCGCGACGGTCACCCCGGACTGGCAGCCGGTGGCCAAGCGCATCCGGGACGAGGCCACCGACGACTGGAACGACAAGGTGGCGGTGGACCGGTTCGTCGGCAAAGGCGGCCACTTCGTGCGGGGCACGGCCAAGGCCGTCGGCCCGGGCCGGGTCCAGGTCGACGACGAGGTGTACGAGGCCACGCGCGCCGTGGTCGTCGCGACCGGCACGAAGGCCGTGATCCCGCCGATCGACGGGCTCGCCGGCACCCCGTACTGGACGAACCGCGAAGTCGTCGAGACCGAGGTGCTTCCGGAGACGCTGCTGGTGCTCGGTGGCGGGGCCATCGGGGTCGAGCTGGCGCAGGTCCTGGCGCGGTTCGGCGTCCGGGTCACGATCATCGAGGGGAGCGGCCGGCTGCTCGCCATGGAGGAGCCGGAGTCGTCCGAGGTCGCGGCCCGCGCGCTGACCGCCAACGGCGTCACCATCCGGACCGGGGTGCACGCCACGAAGGTCTCGTACGACGAGGGTTTCACCGTCACGCTGGACGACGGCACCACCTTGACCGGCGAGAAGCTGCTGGTGGCGACCGGCCGGGCGGCCCGGTTGAGCGGTCTCGAGGCGCTCGGGGTCGACGAGTCGGCCCGTTTCGTGACGACCGACGAGTGGATGCGCGCCGGCGACAAGGTGTGGGCCGTCGGTGACGTCACCGGGCACGGCGCCTTCACCCACATGGCGATGTACGAGGCGGACGTCGCGGTCCGGGACATTCTCGGCCAGGGCGGGCCGGCCGCCGACTACCGGGCGCTGCCCCGGGTCACCTTCATCGACCCCGAGATCGGCGCCGTCGGTCTCACCGAGAAGCAGGCCCGCGACGCCGGCCTGGACGTACGCGTCGGTTTCGTCCCGCTGTCGTCGACCTCCCGCGGCTTCATCCACGGGCCCGGCAACGACGGCTTCATCAAGCTGATCGCGGCCGACGGCGTGATCGTCGGCGCCACCACGGCCGGGCCGGCGGGCGGCGAGATGATCGGGGCGCTGTCGGTCGCCGTGCACGCGTCGGTGCCGGTGTCCACTTTGCAGAGCACGATCTGGGCCTACCCGACCTTCCACCGTGGCATCGGCTCGGCGCTAGAGGGTCTTCTCCAGTAACCGCAGATTCGGGATTCCGTGCGCTCCCGCCAGCCGGAGCGCACGGCCGGTCCGCCGATCACCGACCACGATCATGTGCCGGTGGCGGGGGAGTCCGGACGCGGCCCGCACGATCACCGCGGCCGCGTCGTCGTCCAGGGACCGCAGGTGGCCGAGGTTGAGATGCACGTCCGGGTCGAGGCGTACGGCTTCGGCCAGGGCGTCCCGCAGCGGGCCGGCTCCGTCCGGGCCGAGCTCACCGGCCACCCGCACCCCGGGCGGAACGTGCTGCCGGCAGATCCGCAGCGACGCGTCCTCGTGGTAGACCGTGGCGGTCACGGTTCTCGGGTGCGTCCTGGACGCGTACGCCAGGGTCACCGAGTCGAACGCCTCCCGGTCGTACTCGCAGATGGCGGTGATGCCGCCGTCCCCGAAGAGCTTCGAGACCTCGTTCTCGAAGACGAGCAGCTGCTCGGCCCCGGCCTGCGGGCGAGCCGCCCAGCACATGTCGAGGGTGACCCGCAGGCCGCGCGGCGCTTTGTCCCGCTCGGCCGCGAGCCGCCGGACCATCACCGACGCGTCCGGTGACCGTCCCGCGCCCCAGAGCTCGCTGACGTCGCGGACCTGCTCCTCGGCCGGCACGCCCCGCCGGCGCAGATCCTCCCGGAGGGCGCCGATCCCGTCGGAGTAACAGATGACCTCTTCGCCCCGCTGGACGCCGGCGCTGACGAACGCGGCGAGCAGGTCGAGCCGTTCCTCCGTCTCGCTGAAGGTCAGGCACGCATGATCGCCTGGCTCCAGCCGGTCCACCGCCGTCATGAGTGGCTGTTACCCGGTTTCACGCGTCCTCTATCGGGAAGGGCTCTCTCATGCAGATCCTCAACCGGCTCGAAGAGGCCCGCTCCCTCGATCCCGTGACGGAGAAGCTGCAGGCCGCCGTCACCGCCGTGGTCAAGCCGCAGCGACTCCGCGACCTCCTGCACGGCACCTTGACGGGCCATGCCCTGCATCCGGTGCTGGTCCAGGTGCCGGTGGGGGCGTTCATCTCGTCCGCGATCCTCGATCTGCTCCCGGGGACCCGGCGCGCCGCGACCACGCTGGTCGGCGTCGGAGTGGCGGGTGCGGTGCCGGCGATCGCGGCCGGCTGGACCGACTGGTCCCAGATGACCAAGGACCGGCAGCGGGTGGGCCTGGTGCATGCGGCGGCCAACGCCGTCGCGGTCGGCCTCTACACGGCCTCCTTCGTCGCCCGCCTGCGCGGACGCTCGGGGCGAGGTCTCGGCCTGGCCGGTCTGTCGGTGGCTGGTCTGGGTGCCTACCTGGGCGGTCACTTGTCGTACGCGATGAGCGCCGGCGTCAACCAGGCGGCGCCCCAGCTCGCCCGTATCCCCGAGTCGTGGACCGAGATCGGGTCACTGGCCTCGATGCCGGAGGGCAAGCCGTTCGTCCGCGCCGTCGAGGGCGTCCCCGTCCTCTTCTACCGCCTGGGCGACCGGGTGACCGCGATGCTCGAGGCCTGCGGGCACGAGACGGGGCCGCTCGGCGAGGGCGACGTCATCGGCTCGGGTTCGGACGCGTGCGTGGTGTGCCCCTGGCACGGGAGTGTCTTCAGGCTTACGGACGGTGGTGTCGTGCACGGTCCCGCCTCCAGCAACCAGCCGGTGTTGCGGGTGAAGGTGGCCGACGGGATGGTGGCGGTCAGCGCACCCTGAGGTTTCTGGGCCGTTTTGCCGCGCTGACCTGCGTATACGCGAGACAGTGGTACCCGATTTGGCGGCCCGGGAACGAGCCTGTAATGTTTTCCGAGCCGGCAGGGAAACGGGCGAGGCCAGCGGAGAGATCCGCGGGGCGGCCGTCCTGCCAAATCCTTCGAACTGCGGAACGTAGCGATGCTGCGCGCCTGAGTCGGGGGAGGTACTAGGGCAGATCGGTTCCAACCGGGAGATACCGGTTGACACGGCCGGGATGACCTAGTAAAGTTGAGCGGGTGCCCCGGGGTGATTGACCGGGTAGCGGTTGTTCTTTGAGAACTCAACAGGGTGCTTGATAAGCCAGTGCCAATTAAGTAATACCCCGGCCGGC
>NZ_JBFAOX010000017.1:0-208378 GCF_040675435.1 Actinoplanes sp. NPDC049598
CGCGCCAAGCCCGCGCCGGCAAGCCCGCGCCGCGCCCCGGCCCGCGCCGCGTCACACTCCCGCAGTCACCCCCGCGCCACGAAGCCCGCGCCGCGCCCCACCCACCCCGCTCTCAGCGCTGGCCTTTCCGACATTTCGGATAAGGACGGGCGGAGATCGCCGATAGGCTGCCGCTGTGGCGGAGCTTCGGGCGGATGCGCGGCGGAATCGGGAGCGGATTCTCGATGTCGCCCGGGTGGTGGTGCGTGAGCATGGCACGCAGGCCTCGCTGCGGGATGTCGCGCGGCGGGCCGAGGTCGGGCTCGGGACCCTCTACCGGCACTTTCCGTCGCGGGAGGCATTGCTCGAGCAGCTCATGCGGCGGCGCTTCGACCACCTCACCCTGCGGGCGGCGGCGCTGGAGCAGCAGTACGAAGCGGGAGAGGCGCTCGAGCGCTGGCTGATCGAGTTCGCGTACGGCGCCGGGGCCTATCAGGGTCTGCCCGCCTCGATCATGGCCACGCTGGCCGATGCGGAATCGCCGCTCTACTCGTCGTGCGACGCCATGCGCACTGCCGGCGGAACGCTCCTGGCCAACGCCCAGAAATCCGGGAATATCCGGGCCGACCTCACCGCGGCGGAGCTGTTCGCTCTGGTCAATGCCGTCGCCTGGACCGCCGAGTCCGCCCCGGAGCTGGAGGAGCGCGAGCGGCTCCTCCAGCTGATCATCGAAGGGCTGCGAGCCTAACGCAGCCGATCGCGAGCGACCGGTTTTCCACATTGGCGCTTGTCCACAGGCACTCGCGCGCGATCGTGGAAAACCGACGATAATGACCTGTGGGGGTCCCCCTGGGAGGGCGGGTCCCTGGGGTGGGGCGCGTTTGACCGACCGGGCGCGCCTCAGAGGTCCACGCCGGTCAGGACCATGACCCTGGGTTCGGTGTAGTCCTCCATCGCGCTGGCCACGCCTTCCCGGCCGGAGCCGCTTCCTTTGACGCCGCCGTAGGGCATCTGGTCGGCGCGGAAGCTGGGCACGTCGCCGATGACGACGCCGCCGACCTGGAGGCGGCGGTGGGCGGTGAAGGCCAGGTCGAGGCGGCGGGTGAAGACGCCCGCCTGCAGGCCGTACGCCGAGTCGTTGATCGCGGCCAGGCCGGCCTGGTCCGAGTCGACGGCCGTGAGGACCAGCACCGGGCCGAAGACCTCCTCGGCGGAAACCTTGGCACCGGCCGGCACGCCGGTCAGCACGGTCGGGGCGACGGTGGTCCCGGAACGGGTGCCGCCCGTCAGGACCCGGCCGCCTGCGGCCACGGCCTCGTCGATCCAGTCGGCGATGCGGTCGGCGGCGCGCGAGTCGATCACCGGGCCGACGTCGGTGGCGGAGTCGCGGGGGTCGCCGGTCTTCAGGGCTTGGACGGCGGCGATCAGCTTGGGCTCGAACGCGGCCAGGTGGCGCTGGTGGACGAAGACCCGCTGGACCGCGATGCAGCTCTGCCCGGCCTGGTAGTTGGAGAACGTCGCCACCCGCTGGGCCGCGTAGTCCAGGTCGTCCCAGTCCTCGGCGACCAGCACCGCCGCGTTGCCGCCGAGCTCGAGCGTCACGTGCTTGTGCGGCACGGCGGCCCGGATCCGCGCGCCGACCGGCCCGCTGCCGGTGAACGACACGACCGGCAGGCGCGGGTCGGCGACCAGCGACGCCATCCGGTCGTTGGGCACCGGCAGCACCGAGAACATGCCTTCCGGCAGGTCCAGGCCGGCCAGGATCTCGCCGAGCAGCAGCGCGGTCAGGGGTGTGGCCGGGGCCGGCTTCACGATGATCGGCGTGCCGACCGCGAGGGCCGGCGCCACTTTGTGGGCGACCAGGTTGAGCGGGAAGTTGAACGGCGCGATCCCGAGCACCGGGCCGCGCGGTACCCGGCGTACCAGCGCGATCCGGCCCGCCGCGGCCGGGTCGGTGTCCAGGCGTTGCAGGTCGCCGGAGAAGCGGCGGGCCTCCTCGGCCGCCCATCGGAAGGTGGAGACGGCCCGGTTCACCTCGGCCGCCGCCCATTTGACCGGTTTGCCGTTCTCGGCAGTGATCAGCGTGGCGATCTCTGCAGCCCGATCACCAAGCTGCCGGCTCACTGAATCCAAGGCGGCGGCCCGAGCCGCTGCCGACAAATCAGACATAACGCTGGATGCGGCGGCCACAGCTTCCTCGACCTGAGATGACGTGGCGTAGGAGGTCTCGCCCACGACCGCGCCCGAGTACGGGTGACGAACGGTCAGGACATCGCTGCTGGTAGCCGGGCGACCGGCGACGTAAAAGGGGATCACGGGCGCAGCGTACCCACAGATGTAACACGGAAATAGTTGTCAGGCCTTCCGTTGACCACGGAATCAGTGAAATGATCCGTCCTCTGGACCTGAAGGAGTTGAGACATGCCCACCTCGGCCGATCTGCACCGGCGCCGCGCCGCGGTCGTCGCGCGCGGGGTCAGCAGCATGATCCCGTCGTATGTCGACACCGCCGCGGGCGGCACCCTGACCGACGTCGAGGGCCGCGAGTGGATCGACTTCGCCGCCGGCATCGCGGTCACCAACGTGGGCAACTCCGCGCCGAAGGTGGTCGAGGCGGTCAAGGCGCAGGTCGAGCGTTTCACCCACACCTGCTTCATGATCGCGCCGTACGAGCAGTACGTGGCGGTCTGCGAGGAGCTGGCCGCGCTCACCCCGGGCGACTTCGAGAAGCGCTCGGCGCTGTTCAACTCCGGCGCCGAGGCGGTGGAGAACGCGGTGAAGATCGCCCGCCACGCCACCGGCCGGCAGGCGGTCGTCGTGTTCGACCACGCCTACCACGGCCGGACCAACCTGACGATGGCCCTGACCGCGAAGGTCATGCCGTACAAGCAGGGCTTCGGCCCGTTCGCGGGCGAGATCTACCGGGTCCAGATGTCGTACCCGTTCCGCGACGGCCGCACCGGGGCGGACGCGGCGGCGTACGCCATCGGTCAGATCGAGAAGACGGTCGGCGCGACCAACGTCGCGGCCGTCCTGATCGAGCCCATCCAGGGCGAGGGCGGGTTCGTCGTGCCGGCCGAGGGCTTCCTCCCGGCGCTGGCCGACTGGTCGAAGCGAAACGGAGCGGTGTTCATCGCCGACGAGATCCAGACCGGCTTCTGCCGTACGGGGGCCTGGTTCGCCAGCGAGCACGAGGGCGTGGTGCCCGACCTGATCACCACGGCCAAGGGCATCGCCGGTGGGCTGCCGCTGGCCGCGGTCACCGGGCGGGCCGAGCTGATGGACGCGGTGCATCCGGGCGGCCTCGGCGGCACGTACGGCGGCAATCCGATCGCCTGCGCCGCCGCCCTGGCCTCGATCGAGACCATGCGCGAGCTCGACCTCGCGGCCGCCGCCCGCCGCATCGAGGCCGTGGCCCGCCCCCGGCTGGAGGCCCTCGCGGCCAAGCACCCGGTGATCGGCGAGGTCCGCGGGCGCGGAGCGATGCTCGCCTTGGAGCTCGTCGGTCCTGATGACCGGAGCCCCGATCCGGTCACCACCGCCGCCGTGCAGAAGAAGGCGCACGAGCTCGGCCTGCTCCTGCTGACCTGCGGCACCTACGGCAACGTCGTCCGCCTGCTGCCGCCCCTGATCATTTCCGACGACGAGCTCGACCGCGGCCTCACCCTGCTCGAGCAGAGCTTTTAAGGAGCACCCCTTGACCGACCTCCAGTCACCCGACTACGAGAAGCTGGCCGGCGACGCGCGCGACCATCTCTGGATGCACTTCACCCGGCTTTCGTCGTACAAGAAGGCCGACATCCCGATGATCGTGCGGGGCGACGGCTGCTACGTCTGGGACTCCACCGGCCGCAAATACCTCGACGGTCTCTCGGCGCTGTTCGTCGTGCAGACCGGCCACGGCCGCCAGGAGCTGGCCGAGGCCGCGGCCAAGCAGGCGGGCGAGCTCGCGTACTTCCCGATCTGGTCGTACGCCCACCCCAAGGCGGTCGAGCTGGCCGACCGGATCGCCGACCTGACCCCGGGCGACCTCAACCGGGTCTTCTTCACCACCGGCGGCTCCGAGGCGGTCGAGTCGGCCTGGAAGCTCGCCCGCTCGTACTTCAAGCGGACCGGCAAGCCCACCAAGACCAAGGTCATCTCGCGGTCGATCGCCTACCACGGCACGTCGATGGGCGCCCTGTCGATCACCGGCATCCCCGCCCTCAAGGCGGATTTCGAGCCGCTCGTGCCGTCGACGATGCGCGTGCCGAACACCAACTACTACCGCCGCCCCGACGAGAACATGACGCCGGAGCAGTTCGGCGTCTGGGCCGCCGACCGCATCGCCGAGGCCATCGAGTTCGAGGGCCCGGAGACGGTGGCCGCGGTCTTCCTCGAGCCGGTGCAGAACGCCGGCGGCTGCTTCCCGCCGCCGCCCGGCTACTTCCAGCGGGTCCGCGAGATCTGCGACCGGTACGACGTACTGCTCGTCTCGGACGACGTGATCTGCGGCTTCGGGCGCCTCGGCGAGTACTTCGGCGGGCTCAAGTACAACTACACGCCCGACATCATCACCGTGGCCAAGGGCCTGACCAGTGGTTACGTGCCGCTGGGGGCGATGATCGCCTCGGAGAGGCTGGCCGAGCCGTTCCTCGAGGGCACCAACTGGTTCGCCCACGGCATCACCTACGGCGGCCACCCGGTCGGCTCGGCGGTGGCCCTGGCCAACCTCGACATCATGGAGCGGGAGGACCTCAACGGTCACGTCCGCGAGAACAGCGACCTGTTCCGCTCCTACCTCGAGCGCCTGACCGACCTGCCCATCGTCGGCGACGTCCGCGGCGACGGCTACTTCTTCGGTCTCGAGCTGGTCAAGGACAAGGCCACCAAACAGACGTTCAACGAGGAGGAGTCGGAGCGCCTGCTGCGCGGTTTCCTCTCACACGCGCTGTTCGACGCGGGCCTCTACTGCCGCGCCGACGACCGGGGCGACCCGGTCATCCAGCTCGCCCCGCCGCTGATCGCCGGCGAGGCGCAGTTCCAGGAGATCGAGCAGATTCTGCGCTCGGTGCTGACCGAGGCGTCGAACCAGCTCTGAGCTCCGGCGGGCGACCGCCCCTTCATGGGGCAGGGGCGGTCGCCACCCGCATCAGGTCTCGGTCGTCCGCAGGGCGCCGCGGCGCTGCTCGTAGATGCCGGCCAGCACGGTCGCCACCAGCACGAGCGTCACCGACACGACCGCCAGCACCGGCTCCAGCGCCTCGACGAAACCGAGCCCCGCCACCACCGGGATCACCGCGGCCGGCCACGGCCAGGCCGAACGCCACCGCCCCGAGGTCCCCATCATCACGACCGCCACACCGATCAGGTAGAGGGCCACGCCGCCGTGCAGCGCCCACCGGCCGGCCGCCTCCAGCTCCCCGGCGGGGTGCACGACGAACTGCTCGATGCCGACCGCCGCGATCGCCAGACCCACGATCAACGGCAGATGCCCATAGATGTACGCGTCGACGACGCCGCTCTCCTCGTCGTCGTCGCTCTCCTCGATCAGCTGGCGTTTGCCGGCGGCGCCACCCAGATCGAAGTAGACCCACCACATCGCGGCCACCGCGGTGAAGGCGACCGCGGCCGCCACCACCGACGAACCGGACCAGTGCGCGTCGTGCACCCCGGTGGCCAGCGACGCGATCGACTCGCCGAGCACGAGGATCACGAACAGACCGAAGCGCTCCGGCATGTGATCGAGATGTAGCGGCACATCGTCGCCGAGCCGGGTGGCGACCAGCGGCGCGGCCGCCTCGATCAGGATGCCGGCGCCCCACAACACGTACCGGGCCGTGCCCTCGACCGGGATCGAGATCGCCCACAGCACCGCGGCGATCCCGGCGCCGGCCAGATAGATCGCGATGGTGCGCCGCGCGTCCTCGACATGGCGGTACGCACGGGCGTACAGCAGCAGCAGAATGACCCGCGTCGCGAGATAGCAGGCCGCGAAGCGCGCGCCGTCGCCGCCGGTCGCGCCCTGGGCCGAGGCCGCCATCCCGATGACGGCGCCGGTCATGGCCAGCTTGGCGATCCGGTAGATCACGTCGTTGGTGTCGAACCGGTTGGCGTAGAGCGTGGTGGTCACCCACGACCACCACGTCACCACCAGCAGCCCGGCGAAGCTGGCGGCCCCGCGCAGGTCGAGGTGGTCGGCGAACGAATGGGCGAGCTCGGCCACGACGAGCACATAGGCGAGGTCGAAGAACAGCTCGAGCCGGGTGGCGTGCCGCTCCTCCTCGGTGCGCAGCCGGGGCGGCTCGATCAGGGGGGCTTGGCGGTCGTTACTCATCGACCGCTGCATTTCCCTGCGCCTGCGCGTTCTACGCATCGAGGATGCCTACGATCCCCGAAACGCCGTCTCCGGATCGGGGGCCGGGCGCTGGGGGAGGGTGGCCTTCGCGGCGTTCGACCGGCGCCGGCGCGGGAGCAGCGTGGCGTTGTCCTTGGCCGCGTTCGCCTTGGGGGAGGCGGCGAGGCGGTGACCGGCGGCGGGTGGCAGGTTGGCCGGGACCGGACTCGGGCGGTGCGGCTCGGCCGGCAGCGGCAGGCCGATGAGGGAGACGGCGATGGCTTCCGCGGCGGCCGGGCAGGTGAGGGCCTTCGGCGCGGGGGCGATGACGAGGTCGGCGGCGTGGTGGGGGACAGGGGAGGCGGCGATGGCGGGGGCCTGGTGGCGGAGGTGCAGCCACGAGAGCCAGCCGAGTCCGATGATGAAGCCGAAGCTGATGATGCGGTAGAGCACGACCGTGGCGACCGCGGCCGGAGTGGTGACGCCGCCGGCGATCAGGCCGAGGATCAGGGCGCTGTCGATGATGCCGAGGCCGCCCGGGACGATGGTGATGGTGCCCGCGGCCATGGCGGCGCAGAAGGCCAGCAGGACGGCGGTCGGGCCGGCCGGGTGCTCGCCGACGGCCAGGAAGCAGAGCCAGAGGCAGACCGCGTCGAGCAGCCAGTTGAGCACGGCCAGGATCGCGGCGGCGGCGCCGTGAGCGGGGCGGAGCCGGGCGGCCCGCAACTGCAGGAGAAAGTCGCGGACGCGCTCCTGGCCCTGGGCCGCGGGGCGGTGCCGTAGGCGGTTGACGGCGGCCAGCGGGGAACGGAGCAGGGCCTCGGCGCTCTCCGGGCGCCGGGCCAAGCGCCGGGCGCCGAGGATCAGCAGGACAGTCGCGACGAACAGGGCGGCCAGGTGGGTCCAGTCGGCCCCGCCGCCCGCCGCGAGGGCGCTGCCGACGGTGACCACGGCCAGGGCGCAGGCCGACAGGATGCCGCTGAGCGCGATGGTCCAGGACGCGATGGCCGGGCTGGCCCCGAAGCGGCGCATCTGCTGGTAGTTGAGCCGGGTCGAGAAGGCGGCCCCACCCGGCAGCGTCTCGTTGAGCGAGTGGGCGGCGTAGGTGAGCTTCACGTTGTCGAGGTGCGAGGCCCGCACGCCGGCCGAGCGCAGCAGGCGGCCCTGCATCCGGGCGTAGGCGCTCATGGCGGCGACCTCGGCCAGGACGGCCAGCGCCAGCCAGCCGACATGCGGGGTGCGGAGCTGACGCAGGGCGCCGGACAGTGAGGACCAGCCCACGACCAGCTCGACCGCGAAGAGGATCAGCACCGCGACCACGCCGCCGGTCTTCAGCCGCCGCCCCCAGCGGCCGCGCGCGACCCGCGTCCCGGCGGATCGCTGTACTGCTTGTGTCACGGCGTGCTCCTGGCGTGCCCGTTCTTCGGTGGCTCGATCAGGATCCGCCAAAGATTGCCTATCACGCAAGTTTTCTCAATGAGAATGAAATCACGTGCCCTCCAGGTGTGGACAACGCCGATGATCGACTGCGCATGCCCGCCCGCGTACGTGAGCAGCGTCGCAATCTCTCAGCTCACGAGGTTCGTAAAAGTCCATCGTGGACGACAAACCGGGAACTGTTGCTAGGTAAGCCATCCGACCAACTGTCGACTGTCCATGGTGGAACCCGCGGCCCGGTCCGGGGAAGTTGTGGCGGGAGTGGCTCACGGGGTCACCGTGATTGCTGAGACGTTTCATGAGCCTGGGCCGAACATGAAAGAATTGTCAGGAACTCCCGCAAACGAGAGACATATCCGACTTAGGCCATCGAAGATCGGATCGTGGTTGCGGAAAGGCTCGGCCGGATCCCGGCGGCGTTCATCGCCGTCCTCGTGGCATTTGCCCTGCTTATGGTGCCCCGCCCCGCGTACGCGGCGACCTCCGTCACGACGCGGGCGGACGGCGTCAGGGTCAACCTCACCGCTGCGGTGATCATCAACGCCAACGTCAAGCTGCCCGGGGTGACGTCGAACTGGCACGACGGCTCGGCCGACACGCATTCCGTGCTGACCGGGCTCGTGCCGCTCGTCCTCGACACCGGCGCCATCACCACGACCGCGGAGCCGGTTCCCGGCGGCGGCCGGGCCAGGAGCCGGGTCGCCGGGCTGAACCTGCTCGGCGGGGTGATCGCCGCCGACGCCCTCGACGCCTCCTGCGAGATGTCGGCCACCGACTTCACGGCCGGCACGAACACGCTGGGCTTGAAGATCGGTGGCCTCAACGTCGGCGCGGCCGCCAACCTCGACATCAACCTGCCCGGGATCATCACCGGCAAGACGAACTACCAGAAGGCCGACTGGAACACGACGACCGGCAAGTTCGACGTCACGGTCCGCTCGCTCAGTCTGGACGCCCTCAAGATCACCGGAGTCCTCGTCAGCGGCAGCGTGGTCGTCAACGAGGCGTTCTGCACCGGCAACATCAAGTTGGGTGCGGTCGTCACCGCCCCGACGCCCCTGGTACCCGGCGAGTCCGGCACTCCCTCGGTCACGGTCGCCAACACCGGTGACATCGCGGCCCCGCACACGACGATCCGGATCCCCAAGCCGAACGCGGCCTACTACACCCTCAAGCCGGCGACGGTCGGCAACGTCGCCTGCGACATGACGTCGAACGCGAACTACATCATCTGCGAGGACGTGACCGTGCCGGGCAACGGCGTGGCCAAGGTGAACCTCCCCGTGCAGCTGAAGTCCTCGGCCACCGGTTCGGCCCCGCCGTGGGCGCCGGCGGCCGACACCATCACGGCCACCAGCGTCCCGGTGCCCGGCGATCCCACCCAGACGATGACCGTCAAGGGGCAGGGCACCCTCGCCTCCGCCCAGGCCCGGTCGACCACCAGCGGCGCCTTCACGGTCAACCCGACCACCCTCGCCGCCGGCAAGAGCACCCAGGCCACCGTCAAGCTCACCAACAACGGTCCCTCCGACGCCGACGACGCGATCGTCACCATCCCGCTGACCGGCCTGCCCGACGGCGTGACCGTCAACACGGCCTCGGTCCCCGGCGGGACCTGCGCGGTGGCCAACGGCAACGTCAGGTGTACGGGCGTCTCGGTCCCCGGCGGCGGCAGCACCACCATCACCCTCAACGTCTCGGCCGCCGGCACCACCGCCCCCACCAGCACCTGGGACCTCGCCAACATCACGACCAGCCTGAACGGCACCGCGGTGACCGGGCACGGCCGGCTGCTGACCATCCTCGATCCGGACGTGAACCTGACCGGCGGCGTCTCCATCATCCCGGCCGCGGCGACGCCGGGCGGGCCGGAGACGACCGCGACCATCCGGGTCGCCAACTCGGGCGCCCTGCCCGCCACCGGCACCACGATCACGGTCACCGGCCTGCCCACCGGTTATTCGATGGGCCAGCTCAGCAACCCGGGCGGCGGCAACTGCATCGTCGTCGGGACCGAGATCCGCTGCTCCAACGTGACCGTCCCGGCCGCCTCGGGCGGCACCCCGGGCGCGGTCACTCTGTCCCTGCCGGTCTCGCTCGGCTCGGGCACCTCGGCCAACTGGACCGGCACGGTGACCGCCAAGTCGGGCGACTCGACCGGCTCGGCCAGCGGCGCCGTCGTCATCACGGCGGTGCCGCGGTACACGCTGGGCGTGGACGCCCGCGGCCCGGCCGCCCGCACGGTCAGTCCCGGCCAGACCACCACGATGACGATCGACGTGCAGAACCAGGGGCCGTCGGACGCCCGTAACGCCCCGTTCGTCGTGGTCGCCCCGCGCAACACCACGTTCGGCACGGTCGGCCTGCCGAGCGCGTGCCAGGTGCTCACGGCGACCACCGTGCGGTGCACAGTGGACCGCACGCCGACCGACCCGCCGACGACCTTCGCCCTGCCGCTGCTGGTGCTGCCGACGGCCGACCCGGCCACCCCGCTGACCGGCGGCTGTGTGAGCGTGGACAACGACTCGACCTGCGGCGCGGGCGAGCCGGCCCTGCCCGCGATCACCCTGCGGGCCGCGCTCAGCACCCGGATGACGGCGCTGGTCAGCCCGGCCACCATCACGCCGGGCCAGACCGGGACGGGCCGGGTCACGCTGACCTCCACCCAGGCCGAGAGCGGCGTCACGGTCACCGTTCCCAAGACCCAGCTGCCGAGCGGCTGGACCGTCACCGCGGCCTCGGTGAGCGGCGGGACGTGCGATCCGTCCGGCGCCTCGATCGTCTGCTCCGGCCTCGGTCTCACGGCCGGGGCGGCCAAGGACATACTGGTCACCGTACGGGTGCCGGCCACGGCCACCGTCGGGCAGACGTGGACCGCCACCGGGGTCACGGTCGACACCGACAACGAACGGATCACGACGCTCGGCGCCCTGGCCACCACCACCGTGCCGGCGTACGTCCTGGAGGCCGGCGTCACCGGCCCGGCCGCGGGCACGGTCGCGCCGGGCGGGACGGCCGATCTCAAGGTGACCGTGACCAACAAGGGCCCGTCGGTCGCCACGGGCGGGACCTTCACCGTCCCGGCGCCGCCCGGCACGAGCTTCGGGCAGCTCACCGACCCCGCGACCGCGCAGCTGTGCACCACCGACCTCAACCGCACGCTGCTGTCCTGCGCGGTCAACCTGGCCGTGAACGAGCCCACCCCCGAGCTGACGATCCCGCTGGTGACCCCGTCGAACGCCGAGCCGGGCTCGACCATCGGCGGCGGGTGTGTCGACATCGACGGCTTCTCCGGCTGCGGCCAGGGCGACGTGGCGCTCCCGTCGATCGTCCTCAAGGTGCCGGCCTCGGCGCAGGTGGCGGTGAGCTCCACCCCGGCCACGGTGACGCCCGGCGGCACCGCCACCGCGACGGTCCGGGTCACCGCGACCCGGTCGGCGCTGACCGGGGTCAGGGTGAACATCCCGCTCACCGGCCTGCCCGGGGGGCTGCAGGCGCCGTCCGTGACGGTCAACAACGGGACGCCGTGCCCGGTGACCGGCTCCATCGCCACCTGTGCGGTCGGCGCCGTCGACCCCCTGACGCCCGAGGACATCGAGGTCACCGTCACCGCCCCGGCCGGCGCCGCCGCCGGCACCACCTGGACCGCGGCCGGCATCACGACCGAGATCCCGGCCGGCACGGTCCCGGCCACCGACCAGGTGCTGGCCCGGGTCGGCGCGGCGCGCTCCACGCTGACCGCGACCGCCGACGCCGGCGGCACCCCGATCCTGCCCGGCGGCACCGGCACGATGACCGTCTCGGTCGACAACACCGGGCCGTCCGACGCGCGTGGGGCGACCGTCACGGTCATCCCGCCCAACGGCGCCATCCTCACCGGCGCCGACAACCCGGCCTGCCAGGTCGTCCTCGCCGGCACCCGGGCCACCTGCACGTTCGACCTGACCGTGGCGGCGGCCCCGCCCACCTGGACCTTCCCGCTGCGCATCGACGCCTCCGTGCGGCCCGGGGCCGCCCTGAGCGGCGGCTGCGTCGACCTGGACGGCAACGCCGTGTGCACCGCGGCCGACGGCACGATCACGCCGATCCCGATCGCCACCCCGCTGCAGAACCGGCTGACCATCACCACCACCAGCGCGTCCATCGCGCCGGGGGAGAGCGGCACCGGGCGGATCCGGATCTCGGCCGGCGCCGACGTCACCGGCCTGACCGTCACCGCGCCGGTGGCCAAGCCGGCCGGGCTGACGGTGTCCGGTGTGGCCGGCCCGCTCGGCTCGACCTGCACACTCAACCCGAACGGGTCGTTCTCCTGCACCGGCGTCAACCTGTCCGGCGGGAGCCACGACGCCGTGATCACCGTGCAGGTCGCCGCGGCCGCGGACGCCGCGGCCGCGACGTGGACCTCCGGCATCGCCGTCACCGACGGCGCCGAGACCGCGGCCGACACCGGCGACCTGGTGGTGATCGGTGCGCCGCGTACCGCGGTCACCGTGAGCGCCGCGACCGGCCCGGCCACCGGCACGGTGAACCCGGGCGAGAACACCAACCTGACGGTGACGCTGCGCAACACCGGCCCGTCCCTCGCGGCCGGCCAGATCGCGCTGGTCACCGCGCCGGCCGGCACCACCTTCGGCACGATGCCCACGGGATGCCTCCGGACCCTGCCCGACCAGGCGCTCTGCCGGGTCGACGTGCCCGCCGCGGGTGGCACCGCGACCCTGACCCTGCCGATCGCCGTGCCGCTGAACGCCGACATCTTCACCCCGGTCGGCGGCGGCTGCGTCGACCTGACCGGCGTGCCCGGCTGCGGCCCGGGCTCCGACGCCATCGCCGCCTTCGCCCTGCGCCAGCCGATCGACCGGCGGGCCACGGTGATCGTCACCCCGGCCACGATCACCCCGGGCGACTCGGGCTCGGCGACCGTCCGGGTGACTGCGGCCGGCGTTCCGCTGACCAACCTCACCGTACAGTTCCCGCTGAGCCTGCCCACCGGCGTCACGCTGGACACGCTGAGCCCGAACCCGGGCTGCGCCCAGAACCCGACCACCCTCGTGACCTGCACCTGGGCGTCCATCCCGAGCGGCGACAGCAGGGACATCACGCTGACCGCGAGTGCCGCCGCCGACCTGGCGGCCGGCGTGAGGTGGGAGACCACCTCGATCACCCTGCTCGACGCCGCCGACACGGCCACCCTGAACGGGACCCGGCTGCTCGCCGTCACCGGGGCGCCGCGCTCCACCATCGTCGCGTCCTTCGACCCGGTCGCCGCGGTCGAGCCCGGCGACACCGGCACCGTCCCGGTCAAGGTGGCCAACACCGGCCCGTCCGACGCGCCCAACCACAGCTTCGGCTTCGTCGCCCCGCCCGGAACCACGTTCGACAGCGCGCCCGGCGGCTGCACCCGGGTCAGCGCGGCCCGGATAACCTGTCAGGCCGACATCGACGCCGGGGACACTCTGAACGTCGCCCTCCCGGTGACGGTGAGCGCCGGCGCCGACCCCACCGGCACGATCACCGGCGGCTGCGTCGACCTCGACAACGACGGCGCGTGCACCGTCACCGACCGGCCGCTGCCGGCCCTGGCCCTCACCACCCGCTTCGACCAGGAGATCCTGGTCCGGGCCGAACGGGCCGACCTGCCGATCGGTGGTGGCACCGGGACGGCCCGGCTCGTGGTGACCTCTCTGAAGAATCAGACCGTCGACGTGTTCGTCCCGCTCGGCGACGTGCCGGGCAGCCACTCGGTCACGCCGAACGCACCGTGCGCGCCCAGCGGCAGCGGCGTGCTCTGCACGGTGGCCCTGACCGCCAACACTCCGGCGACCCTCACCCTGGACATCACCATCCCCGGCGGACTCACCGAGGGGATCGTGTGGGACGCCCAGAACATCGAGATCCGAGGGCGCAACGGCACCGAGACGGTCATCACCGACCAGCTGCTTTCCCGGGTCGGCGCCGCCAACTACACCCTGGCCGCGACCCTGAGCGGTGTTCCGCAGAACGACGTGGCGCTGCCCGGCCAGACGGTCACGATCACGGCCGCTCTCGCCAACACGGGCGTCGTTCCCAACTTCCGGGCGCCGGTACGCATCGTCGCCCCGGCCGGCACCACCTTCGGCACCCTGACCGGCGACGCGCTGGCCGATTGTGTCCGCACCACGCCGACCACTCTGACCTGCCGTACCGATGTCTCGGCGAACGGCCCCGCGGCTTCGTACAGCCTGCCCTTGGTGATCCCCGCCAACGCGACCGGTGGCACCGTGCTGACCGGGGGCTGCCTGGATCTGACCGGCGACGGCACCTGCGACGCGACGATCGCCGACTTCACCGTGCGCAACCCGCTGGCCGCGGTGCTCAGTGTCGCCGGCGCCACGGCGGCCACCCCCGTGCCCGGCGACGACGGCACCGCCACCATCGTGCTGCGCTCGACGCTGGCCCGCTCGAACCTGGCCGTCGAGGTGAGCCGGGCCGGGCTGCCGGCCGGGGTCACCGTCACCGGGGCCCGCCTCGGCGTCACCCCCTGCACCGTGGGGTCGACGATCACCTGCCCGGCGACGGCCATCACCGCCGGCGGCACGGCCACCCTCGATCTCGACCTCCGGACCGCCCCGAACACGGCGGCCGGCGCCACCTGGACGCCGGTGATCACCGTGACCGACCCGGCCGGGGCCGGCAGCAGCACGACGCTGGGGCCGCTCGCGCTGACCGTCGGCCAGCCCGACCGCCAGTTGGCCATCGCCCTGGACCTGCCGGCCGCCGGCAGCGTGCTGCCCGGCGGGACGGCCGACGTGACGGTGCGGATGACCAACGAGGGCCTCTCCGACCACCCCGGAGCGCGGGCCGTCTTCACCGCGCCGGCCGGCACCACCTTCGCCGACCTGGCCGGCACGGACGCCGCGGCCCACTGCACGGCCGACTCGGCCACCCGGGTCACCTGCGTCACCGATCTGACGCCGGGCCAGTCACGCTCGTTCAAGCTCGCCCTGCGGATCGCGACTTCAGCCGGCGGCAGCGTGACCGGCGGCTGCGCGGATGTGCCGGGCGACGCCACCTGTGACGCGGCCATCGCCTTCGCCCTCGGCACGCCCTTCGCCGACCGGGCCCGGATGACCGTCGAGCAGACCACCGTGGTGCCCGGCGACACCGACTTCGGGCACGTCCGGGTCAACACCGACGGCGCCCTGAGCGGCCTCACCCTGACCGTCCCGCTGGCCGGCAAGGACCCGGGCATCGCCGTCATCGACGTGGCCGGCCCGCCCAGCTCGCAGTGCACGGCCAACACCAGTGTGATCACCTGCACCAACGTCACCCTGGCCGACGGGGACAACGAGACCCTTCTGGATGTACGGATGCGGCCGGCGCCCAACCTGGCCGCGGGCGTGGTGTGGGCGCCGGTGGTGACGCTGACCAACTCCTCGGGCGCCACCAGCCAGGCCTCGGGCGTGCTGCTGCGCACCGGGACGCCGCAGCCACAGATCACGTACGACCTGAGCGCGCCGACCGGAACCATCGCCACCGGCACTACCGCCACCATCACGGCCTCGATCGACAACACCGGCTTCTCCGACGCGACCGGGGTGTCCCTGCGCGTCAAGGCGCCGGCCGGCACCACCTGGGGCCCGCTCGCCGGCGCGGCCGCGGACGACTGCACGCCGGTCGGCACCGCCTACCTGGACTGCCGGTTCGACCTGGCCGCCGACGCCCCGGCGCCGATCACGTGGGCGCTGCCGGTGCAGATCCCGGCCAACGCCGACCCGGCCCAGCCGGTGACCGGCGGCTGCCTGGACACCGACAAGGACAACGTCTGCGACCGGAGCCTGCCCGCCATCACCTTGACGCCGACCCTGGCCCAGTCGGTGACGGTCACCGCCAGCAACCCGTCGCTGGTGCCCGGCGCCACCGGCACGATCCTGGTCAACGTCCACACCGACCAGGCCCGCACCGGTCTCGTCGTCACCATCCCGGCCGCCGGGCTGCCCACCGGCCTGAGCATCCTGCAGGCCCGGGTCGACGGCGGCTCCTGCACGATCACCCGCGGCGTCGACGTGACGTGCCGCAACATCTCTTTGGCGGCCGACGGCACGGCCGCGATCACGCTCACGGCGCAGGTCGCGGACGACGCGCCGGCCAACGCCACCTGGCGGGCGGACGTCCAGGTCGCGCAGAACACGCAGTCGGCCTCGTTCCTCAACACCACGCTGGCCCGGATCGGCGCCACCGACGTCCGGGTCACCGTCGACGTCACCGGGCCGCCGGCCGGCAGCCTGCTGCCCGGCGCGACCGGCGCGGTGACGCTGAACTTCACCAACGCCGGGCTGTCGCAGGGCAACCGGCTGCCCTACACGGTGCTGGCGCCGCCCGGGGCCACCTTCCCCGAGCTGATCGGCGCGCCGGCCGGCCTGTGCACCCGGACCTCGGACACCCGGCTCGACTGCCGCATCACCGTGGCCGGCGGCGGCCTGCTGTCGATCGCCTTCCCGATCAAGATCGACGCCAACGCGGACCCGCGGATCGCGCTGACCGGCGGCTGCGTGGAGGCCGCGGGCAACGGCTCCTGCGCGGTCCCACCGGACGTCGCCATCCCCGAGATCGAACTGGCCACCCCGCTCGCCGGCCGCCTGCAGCTCGTGCCGGCCGACACCACGGTGGTGCCGGGCCGGGTCGCCTCGGGCACCCTCAAGCTGAGCGCCGCCGGCGCGGTGCAGGACGCCGCCTTCACCATCCCGCTCACCGGCAAGCCGGCCGGCCTCACCATCACCGGCGTCTCCGGGCCGGCCGGCTCGACCTGCGGCTACACCTCGGTCCAGATCAGGTGTACGGGGGTCGACCTGCGCGCCGGCACGAACACCGCGGTGACCGTGGTCGTCAACTCCGACCCCGGCCTCGCGCCGGGCGCACGCTGGCGGGCCACCGGCATCTCGGTGACCGCGAACGGCGAGACCAGCACCGGCATCAACGCCGACATGTTCACCGTCGGCGACCCGGTCTCGGCCATCACCTTCACCGCCACCAACACCAGCGCCACGGTCCGGCCGGGGGAGACGACCAGCCTGACGGTCACCGCGGCCAACGCCGGGCCCTCGCACGCCGTGAACCGCACGGCCCGGATCGTCGCCGCCAACAACACCCAGTTCGGCCCGCTGTCGGGCCAGGCTCTCGACGACTGCCAGGTCAGCAGCGCCACGGTGCTCACGTGCACGTACAGCCTCGAAGCGAACGACTCGCTGGGCTGGACCCTGCCGCTGGTCGTCTCCAGCGGGGTCGCCGACGGCGACTCGCTGACCGGTGGCTGCGTCTCGGGCGACGGCAACAGCGCCTGCGGCGACGACCTCGACGTGGCGCTCGACGCGACACCGGTCGACCAGCCGCTGAGCACCACCGGAGCACTGAGCCTGGACAGCTCGGTGATCGCGGCCGGGTCGTCCGGCACCGCGCTGGTCCGGCTCTCGGCCACGGTCGCGCACACCGGGCTCACGCTGACCGTCCCGCTCGCCGAGCTGCCGACCGGCTTCCGGGTCACCGGGGCCACCCTGGGCGGCCTGACCTGCCCGGTCACCGGATCCGCGGTCACCTGCACCGGGGTCGACCTGGCGGCCGGCACCCCGCGCGTGCTGCGGCTCGCCGTCGCCGTCGGCTCCACCGCCGCGAGCCTGTCCGCGTGGCGGGTCACCGGCGTCACGCTGGTGGACCCGGACGACCCGACCGACAAGCTCACCACGGCCGGTCTGCTGGTGAGCACGACCGACACGTCGTACTCGGTCGCGGTCACCATCGGCAGCCCGTCCGTGGCCAACCCGGCCGCCGGCCAGGCCACCGTGCTGCCGATCACCCTGACCAACTCGGGACCCGGCAACGCCGGCCGCTATGTCGCCACCATCAGGGTTCCGGACGGCATGACCCCCGGCCGGCTACCCTCCGGTTGCGCCGCCGGATCGAGCGCCGGCATCGTGGTCTGCACGATCTCGCTGAACGCCGGGACCAAGAAGACGATCTCACTGCCGCTGGTCGTCGACCCCGGCGCGGCCGACGACCAGAAACTCACCGGCGGGTGCGTCGACGAGGCGCTCAGCTCCGCTCCCCAGTTCGACCTGACCTGCGGCGGTAGTGCGGACGTGGCGATTCCGGACATCACCGTCGGCCGCTACAAGGTCAACCTGGCCATCAAGTACGGCAAGCCGGCGCAGACCCTGCCGCGGGACGGCTCGCTGGTGGTCAAGCTCCCGTACACCAACGACGGCACCGAGACGGCCGACGACGTGCGGTTCGCCGTCGCGCCGCCGGCCGGGGTGACCATCCTCAAGGCGGCGGTCCTGCTCGCCGCCGCCGACGCCGAGGCGGCCGAGGTGTCGGCCCTCGCCGAGACCACCGACAACACTGTCGAGGCGCCCTGTATGGCGGTCGACGACACCGCGGTCACCAACGACGTGGTGTGCAGCGCGCCGGACACCGCCGCCTCGGCCGGTCACGAGCTGTGGCTCACCCTCGACGCGGCCGACTCGGTGGCGGCCGGCACCTACGCGATGCCGGTCACCATCAGCACGACGAGCGCCGACGGCGACTCGGCGGACAACACCGTCCAGGTCTGGCTCAAGCTGGCCGCGGCCGCCGACGAGGACGAGGACGACAACGGCGGCGACGGTGACACCGGTGGCGGGGACGACGGCGGCAACGGTGGCGATGACGGCGGCAATGGCGACAACGGCGGCAATGGCGACAACGGCGGCGACGGGGACAACGGCGGCGACGGGGACAACGGCGGCGGCAACGGCGGCGAGGACGAGGACCTGCCCACCACCGGCGCCCAGGTGGCCGGGCTCGGGGTGATGTCGCTCCTGCTGATCGTGGCCGGCGCCGGGCTGGTGCTCCTGGTCCGCGAACGCCGGCCGGCGACCGCGGTCAGGACGGGTACGGCCACTCGTGCACAGGGAGGTTCTCATGCATCAGCGGGAGGTATCGCCGAAGCATTTCGTGCAGCGCTTCCTGGCGGTCGTTTCCGTCGGCCTCCAAGGCATGCAGCGTCTGCACCTGCCAGGCGGCCCCGTTCCGGTGAGTGAGGCAGCGCTGCTCGATGATGCCGAGCAGCCGATCGCTCTCGGCCGCCGAGACGCCCCACTTGTCCAGGCCCTGCCGGGCCATCGGCAGCAGCCGGCGCAGCACCAGCTCGGTGACCTGGATGTAGCCCAGACCGGGCCAGAACACGCTCGCGTCGATGCCGTGCCGGGCGCAGGTGTGGAAGTTCTCCTCGGCCGCGCTGAAGCTCATCTGCGTCCACAGTGGACGCTCGGCCTCGGCCAGCGTACGGATCAGGCCGTAGTAGAAGGCGGCGTTGGCCATCGTGTCGACCACGGTCGGGCCGGCCGGCAGCACCCTGTTCTCCACCCGCAAGTGCGGGCGGCCCTTCACCACGGCATAGATGGGGCGGTTCCACCGGTAGATCGTGCCGTTGTGCAGCCGCAGCTCGGAGAGCTCGGGCACCTCGCCGCGCTCGAGGATCTCCGACGGGTCGGCCTCGTCGCAGATCGGCAGCAGCGCCGGGAAGTACCGCACGTTCTCCTCGAACAGGTCGAAGACGCTGGTGATCCATCGTTCGCCGAACCACACGCGAGGGCGTACGCCCTGAGCTCTTATCTCGTCCGACCGGGTGTCGGTGGCCTGCTCGAACAGCGGGATGCGGGTCTCACGCCACAGCTCCCGGCCGAACAGCAGCGGGGCGTTCGCCCCGAGGGCGACCTGGATGCCCGCGATGACCTGGGCCGCGTTCCAGTACGCGGCGAACTGCGCCGGGCTCACCTGCAGGTGGAACTGGGTGCTGGTGCAGGCCGACTCGGGTGCGATGCTGTCGGTGGTGACCGCGAGCCGGTCGACGCCGTCGATCCGGATGTCCAGATCCTCGCCGCGGGCCGCGAAGATCTGTTCGTTGAGCAGCTTGTAGCGCGGGTTGGCGGAGAGCGCCTCGAGGGTCATGTGCTCGCGCCGCAGCGTCGGCAGGATGCCGATCATCACGGTGTGCGCGCCGACCTTGCGGGCGTGCATCTCGGCGTTGTTGAGGCTGCCCCGCAGGCTGCGCTCCAGGTCGGCGTTCTCGTCGCCGGCCAGCCGCCGCGGCGGGACGTTTATCTCGATGTTGAACTGGCCCAGCTCGGTCTGGAAATCCGGATCGGCGATGGCACCGAGAACCTCGGAGTTGCGCATGGCCGGGTCGGCCCGCTCGTCGATGAGGTTGAGCTCGATCTCCATGCCGGTGAGCGGCCGCTCGAACTCGAAACGCGACTCGCGCAGCATCGCGGCGAACACGTCCAGACTCCGCCGGATCTTGTGCCGGTACTTGGCGCGGTCCTCACGGGTGAAGTTGGTCTGCTCGACTTCCTCGCCCATGGCACACCTTCTTTCTGGACAAGTTTCAAACTCCCACACGCTCGGCGTGTCGCGCCAGAAGACACCAAAGCATGAGATCGCACAGGGTGTCCCTTCCATCATCGTCGATGTAATGAAGGTTGACGCCGGGGGACGACACCGCAGCGGTACCCTGCGGTACCGGATTTCATCCGGACTTGACCCTGGGGAGGGCAACAGAGTGAGAAGCCGGCGCTTGGTCATCGGCGTCGTGGTGGCGGCGGTGCTCTCCACGATTCTCACCGTCGCCTGGGTGAGCATGGGGCCGCTGCGCGCGGCTCCGCCCACCACCGCCGCGCAGGCCTCGGCGCCCGCCGCGCCGGCCGGCCCCGAGTGGTCGACCGCGTGGGCCGCCGCGCCCGCCGCGGGCTACCGGGGCGGCCCGCAGGGCCACACCGTGCGCAATGTCGTGCACACCACCGTCGGCGGCACCCAGGTCCGGGTCCGCCTGACCAACCGCTTCGGCACCGCCCCGGTGCTCTTCGGGCACGTCACCGTCGCCGTCTCGGCCCACGCGGGCGGGCGCCGCGACGGGTCCGACGACCCCAGCGACGGCAGCGCCGCCCCCGGCACCATGCACGACGTCACGTTCAACGGAATCAAGTGGGTTTCGGTTCCGGTCGGCGCCGATGTTCTTTCCGACCCGGTCGCGCTCGAGGCCCCGGTCGACACCGACCTACTGGTCAGCATCTGGACACCGGTGCGCCCGCCGGTGTCGACCTACCACGTCGACGGCCGGCAGATGTCGTTCGTCAGCCCCGGCCCGGCCGACGTCACGGCCGACCTGACGCCACGGCCCTACACGGCGCGGACGTCGCCCTGGTTCTACCTCAGCGGGGTCGAGGTGGCCGGCGCGGCCGGCACGATCGTCGCGCTCGGCGACTCGATCACCGACGGCGCGGCCACCGTGCGCGGCGCCAACCACCGCTGGCCCGACTTCCTGGCCGCGCGGCTGGCCGCCGGTCCCGAGCCCGACTACGGCGTGGCCAACGTGGGCATCGGGGGCAACCGCCTGCTGCTGGACGGGCAGTACCCGTACACCAAGAACGAGTCGGTGGCGGGCCGCTCGGCCCAGTCCCGCTTCGCCGACGACGTCCTCGAGCAGTCCGGCGCCCGCACGGTCATCATCCTGATGGGCATCAACGACATCATGGGCCAGCCCCAGCAGACCAACCCGGCCCAGCTCACCTCCGGCCTGGCCCACCTCGCCGCGCGGGCCCACGCGCGGGGGTTGCGGGTCGTCGCCGGCACCATCACGCCGTTCCAGGGGTGGGGGCCGTGGACGCCCGCCCTCGACCAGGTCCGGATGAAGGTCAACGACTGGATCCGGGCCGGCGGCAACGGCGAGTTCGACGCGGTGGCCGACTTCGATCAGGCGCTGCGCGACCCGGCCGACCCCCGCAAGCTCCGCCGCGACTTCGACGGCGGCGACCACCTGCACCCCAACGACGTGGGCATGCAGGCGATGGCCGGGGCGGTCCCGGTCGACAAGCTCTGACCGCTCGTTTACCGCAGAGCGAGTGCCGCCAGGGCGGCGACCACGGCGGCGCCGAGGACGGCCTGCAGCAGCAGGGCCGGGCCGAGGTGCGACCACATGGTGGGGATGCGCGGCGTCAGTGGCTGCATCGTGGTGAGGTTGACGACCTGGACGAGCCGGACCGGCAGCGTCGGGTCCTTCTGCGGGGCCGTGGTGAACTGGACGAGGTCGCCCCGGTGCAGCGCCGACTGGGGGAGTTGGCCGTGCATCTCGACCTCGTACGTCTGGCCCAGGTCGTCACGGACCCGGACCGGCGTGACCAGGAACTCCGGGCCCTTCTTCAGCTCCTTGAAGCTGCGCCGGGCCCCGCCCATCCGCAGCAGGGAGCCGATCATCTGCGTGATGCCGGCCGCCACGAAGATCGCCATCAGCACCGACTGCCCGATCTTGACCTGCCGGGTGTACGAGCTCTGGAAGCCGGCGAACCGGCCGGTGATGACGGGGCTGACGTGCCGGAGGATCTGCTCACGGTGCAGCTCGACGTCGTCCATCGGGGATCACCTCCTGAAAACTATTCACATCGTACGGAGCGCAACTAGATCCACACCGTGAGTGAATACGTCTGAACGTTAAGCCCCGCCCCGGCCCAAGATTCACGTTTTCGCGGCGTACGCAGGCCCGAAGCGTCAGAAGATTCGGCTCGTACGCCCCGCCTGTCCCCGAATTACGGAAAATCGCGCGAATCGCCACCTCCCGGCGGTGAACTGTTCTCAGGTTCGCCGAGGCGCGCGATGGGGGCGGAAAACAGTGGCATCGACGAAGGCGTTCGTGAACCCGGACAGCGTCCTCGCACGCACCGCCCGCGAGATGCTCGCGGCCCACGCAGGCCCCGACTCCACCATCTGCCCCTCCTGCGGCCAGCCCCTCCCGTGCGCCGCCGGCCAAGCCGCCGCCGAGGTCCTGACCGCCGCCGGCCTCGCCGAGTCCTCGGGCCTGGTCGCCGCCTCCCGCCAGGGCCGCGGCCCTGCCTCCGGCTACAACGCCGCCCACTCGTCACCCGGCGGCTTCGTTCCCGCGCCCCCGAAACCCCCCACCTACGACCCCCGGGCCGCCTTCAATCCGCTCCCGTCCGCCGGCTCCGAGCCCTCCGAACTCGGTGCACCCCCCACCCTCCCGTCCCGCGACTCGTCCGCTCTGGGCTCGCCGGCCTTCGACACGCCCGCTCTCGGCTCGCCCGCCGTCAGTTCGCCCACCGGCCCTGACGGCCCCGGCTTCGACTCGCCCGCCGACCTCGAGCCGCCCGGCTTCAGTTCACCGATTGGCCTCGATCGACCCGCGCACGGTGCCCCCGCCGGTCTCGAGCCGCCCGGCTTCGGCTCACCCATTGGCCTTGATCGACCCGCACACGGTGCCCCCGCCGGTCTCGAGCCGCCCGCGTCCGGCGCCGAGTCGCCGGCGTTCGGTCCCTTTAGCGAGGGCGCGCACCGGTTGTCCTCACCCGCCGCCCCGGGCCGGCTCGCTTGGGAGTCATCGGCCGCCGAGGAACCCGTTGTGCCAGGCCTGATCGCCCACCTCCCCAAGCTGGACGAGATCCACCCCACCGACCGCCCGGCCGCCCACGGCGATCAGCCGGGCGACGCGTACCCGCGCCGGCGCAGTGAGCCGGACGAGACTTCGCAGTGGAATGCCGCCGAGCTGAACGAGGCCGCGAGCCCCGCGAGTCCGATCGGTGGGCCCACGGCCGGCTCCGGCTACCCGAACGAGACGGCGGCCAAGCCAGTGGCTCTTTCGTTCGAGACCCCACCGCCGAGTGGCCTCGGCTTCAGCAGCGCCTCGCTCGTCAACGCGGATCCCCAAGCCTCCATGTGGCACCCGGAAGCGCCGGCTCGGCCGGAGCGCCCCGCGCCGGCCGACACCGGAATCCACCTCGACAGCCCTTGGTCATCCGAGGCGAACGCCCACGCCGAGCCCAAAGCGACACTCGAGGCAATGACCCCCGACCACCCCTCCGGGCGAGCCGAAGTGAGCCCTCCCACCCAGAACCCGTGGCCGACTGCGCATCCCGAAGACCTCACTCATCCCACCGAAGCGGCCCGCCCGCCCGATGTCGCGCGCCCGACCGAAGCCGCCCGCGGAATCGAAGCCGCCCGCGTAATCGAAGCCGCCCGCGTAATCGAAGCCGCCCGCGTAATCGAAGCCGCCCGCCCAGCCGAGGCGACTCCTCCCGGTCGGCGATCCTCGACCCCGCAGCCGCTGGCCGGCACCCAATTCTTCGAGCAGCAGAGCCACGGAACGGAACACTCGGTTCCGCGAGCGTCGCAGATGCAGTACACCGCGCCTGAACCCGCCGGAACGGAACACTCTGTTCCGCACGGGCCGGTCGAAGCACCCGCAGGCCTGCACCAAGCCGATCTGCAGCGCGCCGACCTGCAGCGTGACGGTTCCCAGCGCGCCGTACTGCAGGGCGCCGACACGCAGCGGGAGGGTTCGCAGCGCGCCGTCCTGCAGGGCGCCGACACGCAGCGGGACGGTTCGCAGCGCGCCGACCTCCAGCGTGACGGTTCGCAGTTCGCCGGCTTGTCGAACGACGACGGGCAGCATGTTGGCCACGAGCAGAGCGGCGCGCAGGACGCCGGCTCACGGCAGGGCGACATGGGACGGTCCGTTCCGCCAGAGGACCAAGGGCAGTACACCTCAGGCGCCCTTCACAGTGGAACGGAGTCTTCCGTTCCGCACGAGGGAAGCGACACGCAGTACACCGTGGCACACCAAGGAACGGAACATTCCGTTCCGGCGGCTTGGGCGGGCGGGGCGCAAGGGCCAGTGGCCCAGCAGTCGGGAGGAAGAGAACTCTCCGGTCATGGGCCGGCGGGCATCAGAGGAGAGGGAGAGCCGGCGGCCGGATCGGTGAGTTCGGGCGGGGTGGTGGCTCAAGGTCAGCCGATGGCGGCGCCGGTGCTTCCGCCCGGCTGGCGGCAGAACCGGCCGTTGGATGCGTCTCCTCGGTTCACGCCTTCGGTGTGGCCGGGGAACGCGGCTGGGCGGGGTGCCGCCGGCGGTGGGGCCGGCGGTCCGGTGTCGCCGGCCGGCCGGCCGATTCCGGAGCGGGCTCCGGGTGCTGAGGATCGGCCGCCGGAGCCGCTTGCGCCGCCGTTGTTCGAGCCGCCGGCTGCTGCGGGGCGTTTCGAGGCGCCGGACGCGTCGCAGCGCTTCGAGCCGAACTCGGCTGCGAGCGCTTTCGACACGGCGGCCGGACGATCGGCCGGTGCCTCCCCGGTCGGGTCGGGCGGCGGTCCGGGCGTTCAGGCGCCGGGGGTTTCGCAGCCACATGGGCTGTCTTCGGTTCCGGGGCACGACGGTTCGGGTCTGCGTCTCGGCCAGGACTCCGAGCCGCGGGAGATGAGCGCGCCGTCCTTCACGGGCGAGCTGCCGACTGGCATGCGGCGCAGCCAGGGCGAGGAATCACTCGGGCCTGGCCCGCACGCCCCGCAGGGCGAGGAGCCGAGCGGACTTGCCTCGCTGAGCGGCGGGCGAAGCATGCTTGCCGCCCCGAGTGGGGAGCCGAGCGGACTCGTCGCGCAGGGTGCGCAGGCGAGCGGACCTGCGTCGCCAGGTGGAGAGCCGAGCGGGCTTGCCGCGCTGGGTGGGCAGCCGGGTGGACCTGCGTCGCGCGGTGGGGAGCCGAGTGGGCTTGCCGCGCTGGGTGGACTTGCGTCGCGGGGTGGGGAACCAAGCGGACTCGTCGCGCAGGGTGCGCAGGCGAGCGGACCTGCGTCGCCAGGTGGAGAGCCGAGCGGGCTTGCCGCGCTGGGTGGGCAGCCGGGTGGACCTGCGTCGCGCGGTGGGGAACCGGGCGGGCTTGCCGCGCCGGGTCGGGAGCCGGGTGGGCTTGGGCAGTTCGGCGGGGAGCCGGGCGGGCCGGGGCGGTCGCAAACGTTCGGGTCCGCGCCGGGGGAGGAGCCGAGCGGGTTGCCACGGAATTCCGGGGCCGCGATGCGACCGGCTGGGGCCGCGGTGGGGGCTGCCGGGCCGGTGGGGCGGCCGGGGGCTGGGGACGATGCGCCCAGTGGGCTTCCCGGGCGGCCGGCGGTCGGTGGCGCTGCCGGGAGCGGTGACGGGAGCGCTGTGCGGTTCGGGGGCGGGTTCGAGGCCGAGGGGAGCAGCGGCCTGGGCGTGCGGCCCGCGGGGGTGAATCCCAACCGGGCCCCGATCGAGGTGCCGGTGACGGGGGCCGACGGGCCGCAGGCCGGGCAGTTCAATCGGGCGCCGGTCGACGGGCCGGCCGCCGGGCCGATCAACCGGGCGCCGGCGGCGGCGCAGGGGGCTGGTGGGCGGCCCAACCGGCCGCCGCTGGAGGCGCCGAACATGGGGCAGGTGAACAAGCCGCTCGGTGGTGGGGACGAGGGGTCCGCCTGACGGGGGAAAGTTCGTTGCACTCTCTCAAGTGTTTAGTGCAGAGGCGCTCAGGGCAGTAACGTCGCGAACGGGCGGCCGGGATAATGATCTTGGTGGCCTGGCGGACGTGCGGCCGGGCGGCCGAAGATTCGTTTGGGGGGCTTGGCCGGGAACGGATGCCGTGGCTGTCGTCGAGGGGAGAGCCTGTGTTCGCGCGTGACGTGAGACAGCAGGACAAGCCCGGTCTGCGACCGGGTGACGGTCTCGACGACCTGGATGCGGCCGCGCTGGCGTACGCCGAGAAAGCGCATGGCGCCGCCGAGGGTGAGCGGGCCGAGCTGCGTGAGGAGCTGACCCGACTGTGCCTGCCCTTCGCCGGCCGGCTGGCCCGGCGGTACCGCGGCCGCGGCGAGACCTTCGAGGACATCGAGCAGGTCGCGCGGCTGGGGCTGGTGAAGGCCATCGACCGGTACGACCCGGAGCGGGGTTCCTTCACCGCGTACGCCGTCATCACGATCTCCGGTGAGATCAAGCGGCACTTCCGGGACAAGACCTGGGGTGTGCACGTTCCGCGGCGGCTGCAGGATCTCAGCCTCGAGGTCGGGCACGCCATGATGGTCATGACGAGCACGCTCAGCCGGACGCCGACCGCGGCCGAGATCGCCGAGCGGCTGGGGGTCGAGGTCGGGGCCGTGCTCGAGGCCATGGAGTCGTCGGCCGGTTATGCCCCCTCGTCGCTGAACGCGCCGATGCGCGGGGACGGCGCGGCCGAGTTCGGCGACCTGGTCGGCGGGCTCGACGACGACCTGGAGATGGTCGACGACAAGGTCACCGTGGCCGACCTGCTGATGCGGCTGCCGGCCCGGGAGCGCCGGATGCTGGCGTTGCGGTTCTACGGCAACCGCACGCAGGCCGACATCGCGGCCGAGCTGGGTGTCTCCCAGATGCACGTGTCGCGGCTGCTGACCCGCGCCCTGACCTGGCTGCGGGAGGCGATGCTGAGCGACACCCCGCCCCGCTGGGAGGGCGCCGAGTCGCGGCCCGAGCGCAGCCCGATGGTGGTGGAGTCGGTCCACGTGGACGGTGTCGTGCGGGTCCAGGTGCGGGGCGAGGTCGACCGGGACACGGCCGAGCGGCTGCGGATCGGTCTGCGGCACGCGATCAGCCTGGCCGGGGACGACCCGGTGGTGATCGACCTGTCGGGGGTGCCGCTGCTGGACGCCGCGGGCATCGCGGTGCTGGTGGATGCCGCGTCGGCGGCGTCGGTGGCCGAGGTGAAGCTCCGGTTGACCGGGGCTCAGCCGTACGTCACCAGCATCCTGGGCGTCACCGGCCTGGCCAATCTGCTGGATTAACGCGGCTCGCGGGGGAGCGCCAGGGACGCCCAGACGACCTTGCCGTCGGCCGAGGGCATCCAGCCCCACGCGTGCGCGGTCGCGTCGACCAGCAGCAGGCCCCGGCCCCGGTTGAGGTCGGCCGACGCGGCGCCGGGACGGACGGGCTCGGCCGGCGAGCCGTCCCGGACGGCTATGTTGAAATAGCGCTTCCGCAGCGACACTTCCATCGTCATCATCGTGTGGGCATGGTCGACCACGTTGCTGACCAGCTCGTTCGCGATCAGGCTGGCCGGCGCGACCAGACCCGGCAGATCCCAGCGCAGGCACGCTTCGGTGGCCATGTCGCGGGCGTGCCGGGGCGCCCCGGTCACCGGCAGCAGCTGCTCGGAGAGGGCGGGTGGCACGCCGGCGATCTGAGCGCGGGCCGCGTCGAGGCTTTTGAAGACGGGCAGCCGGTGGTAGGCGGGCCCGGTCAGCAGCTCGTGCACCTGCGGCTGGGCGGCGCAGAGCAGCAGCGGGATGCCCGGCCACCGGGCGGCCTGGCGGTTGGCCGCGGTGAAGACGGCCAGCGCCAGCGGCTCGTCGACGGTCAGCTCGAACAGGTCGAGCAGCAGCGCGTCCGGGTGTTCGGCCAGGGCTTTGAGCAGGCGCAGGTGCAGGCTGGAGACGTCGGTCAGGCTGAGCGACCCGCTCAGCCGTACGACCAGCTCCAGCCTGGTGCCCGTGACCTCGAACGCGACGCTCAATGTTCCCACCTTCTCCGGCCGCCCGCGGGATACCCCGGCGGCTGATGGGCAAACCGGTCAGGACAACTCGGCGGCTGCGGTCTCCATCACGATGATCGCACCCTCGGGCCGCGCTCCGCCCTCGCGGCGGCGCAGCGGGGTGCAGGCGACCCGTACGGAGATGGCCTTGCCCCGCCGGTTGACCGCGTCGACCTGCATCTCGGCGGTCTCCGCGTCGGGGCCGAGGGCGCCGCGCAGCAGCGGGCGCAGGTGCTCGATCGGCAGCCCGATGTCCAGGTTGAGGAAGTGCTGGCCGATCACCTCGCCCGAGCGCAGCCCCCACAGGTCCTCGGCGCGGCTGTTCCACATGCGGATCCGCAGGTCGGGGTCGACCACCGCCACGCCGGCCTGCATGCTGGTCAGCACGGTCTCGAGGAAGTCGTTGGCCTCGTCGAGCTGGGTGCTGCTGATCCGCAGCTGGTCGTTGATGCTCTGGAGCTCGTCGTTGGTGGACTGGAGCTCCTCGTTCATGGTCTCCAGCTCCTCGTTGGTCGACTGGAGCTCCTCGTTGGTGGTCTCCAGCTCCTCGACGGTGGACTGGAGCTCCTCGTTGGTGGTCTCGAGCTCCTCGTTGGTCGACTGAAGTTCCTCGTACGCTGCCTCGAGTTGCTGGTTGGCGTGCTCCAGCTCGTCCTTGAGGCGGCGCGAGGCGGTGACATCGTGGAAGATGAGGTTGACCCCGAGCAGGCTGCCGTCGGCGCCGCTGAGCGGGCTGATCTGCACGTCGAGGTTGACCAGGTCGGCCCCGCGCTGGAACTCCACGTCGGGGATGCGCAGCGTGCGGCGCTCGAGCTGGGCCTGCTCGATGAAGCGGCGCAGCTCGACCGGGCGGTAGGAGAGGTCGAGGTCGCGGAACGGGCGGCCGATGTCGCGCGAGGAGACGCCGAACAGCTTCTCGAGCTGGCGGTTGGAGAGGGCGACCAGGCCGTCGGAGGTGAGCGAGAGCTGGGCCAGCGGGCTGGCCGCGAAGACCTCGTTGCGCAGCTCGTCGAGCCCGGTGACGGGCAGGCTGCTCAGCGGCGTCGGCTCGGCGAAGGCGACACCCGGCGTCGCGTACAGCCGGGGGACCCGCCGGAAGACCCGGCGCTTGAGGTCGATCGGGGTGAACAGGCTGGCGTGGCTGAGCAGCATCTCGGCCTTGCCGAGGAACAGCACGCCGTCGTCGCGCAGGGCGAAGTGGAACCGGCCGAGGATCTTGGCCTGGGTCTCGGCGTTGAAGTACATCAGCGTGTTGCGGCAGGTGAGCAGGTCGATCCGGGAGATCGGGGCGTCCTGGACCAGGTCGTTGCGGCCGAAGATGACCGAGCGCCGCAGATCTTTGCGGAAGGCGAAGCGGCCGCCGGCCACCGGCTCGAAGTAGCGCTCGACCAGCTCGTCCGGCAGGCCCTGCATCTGGCGGTCGCCGTAGGTGGCCTGGCGGGCCTCGTTGAGCTGCTCCTCGTCCACATCGGTGGCGTAGATCTTGACCCGGTCCTTGAAGCCGTCCACGCCCAGCACCTCGGCCAGCGCCATCGCCAGCGTGTACGCCTCCTCGCCGGAGGCGCAACCTGCGCACCAGATGCGGATGGGCGCGTTGGCCGGCTTGCTCTCGACGATCGGGTTGAGCACTTCCTTGGTCAGGTAGTCCCACGCGTCGGCGTCGCGGAAGAAGGCCGTGACGTTGATCAGGATCGTGTTGAAGAGCGCGGTGAACTCGTCCGGGTGGACCTGGAGGAAGTCCAGGTACTCCTGGTAGTCGCCCGTGTTCACCTGGCTCATCCGGCGGTTGACCCGCCGCATCAGGCTCGACCGTTTGTAACCGGTGAAGTCGAAGCCGCGAGCCTCTTTCAGATAGACCAGGAGCGCCTCGAAGTGCGGATCCGTCGGCTGCACGGCAGAGACGCTACCGTACGTCATGCCGCGGGCAACGGGCCGCCGGTCGGCGTGCCGAGCCGGTCGATCAACTTCCGGAGCGTGGCCGCCGCCGCGGCCGACTCCACGGCCATGTCGTCGAAACGGGCGCCGCTTCCGGCGAACCGGGTGTCGGCGAGGCGGCGGCTCAGCGCCGACTTCTCCTCGAGGGCCCGCAGGGCGATCGACAGGGCGCCCTCGAGCGCGACCGCCTGCTCGTCGAGCAGGCTCTCGGGTGACCAGGCGTGGCCGATGCGGCAGCGGAAGCGGGGCAGCGGATCCGACTCGATCTGGAACAGACTGCCGCCGCAGGACGGGCAGCCGTAACCGGCCGGCTCGGCAACCTGGTCCGTGGTCGGCGCCTGCTGCTCGGGATCGGCGACGGCGATCTCGAAGTCGAGCACGCGGTCGCGCGGCGGGTGTGAATCGGGTAGGTCCATCTCGGCCATCCCGCCTAGCAGGGCCCCGATCTTGGCGACGGGGAGGATGTGGTCGGGGGTCAGCCGGGCGATCGCGGCCTGCGGCATCCACGGGCAGAGCGCGTCCTCCGGGTCCTGCACGATCGTCGCCCCGCCCTGGGCGCTGATGGCGGCCAGGCCCGCGGCGCCGTCGTCCCGTGAGCCGGAGAGCACCACACCGGCGGCGCGGGACCCGGCGGCGCGGGCCACCGACCGGAAGAGCGGGTCGATGGCCGGGCGGTGCCCGTTCTCGGAGGGGCCGCGGGTGAGCCGCACCCGGCCCTCGAGCAACATCAGGTGGTGGTCGCTGGGGGCGACGTAGATGTGGCCGGGCTGCAAGGCCTCCCCGTCGACGGCGGAGCTGGCCCCCAGCGACCCGGCCCGGCTGAGGATCGCCGGCAGGGCGCTCGGCGCGGACCGCGCGATGTGCAGGACGACGAGGATCGCGCCGGGGTAATCGGGCGGCAGACCGGCCACCAGGGCGCGCAGAGCCTCAACACCTCCGGCGGAGGCGCCGACAGCCACGATGTCCCGATGCTCTGTCATAAAAAGGGTCAGGAAGGTCCGGCGTTCAACTGCGTCCACACGACCTTACCGTCGCTGACCGGCAACACACCCCACGCGTCGGTCAGATCTCGGACGAGCTTGAGCCCCCGCCCGCCGGCGTCGCCCACGGCCGCCTCGGTCGGCCTCGGCATCCGGCGGCTGTGGTCGCGCACGGTCATGCTCAGCCGCCCGTCGCGCAGCGCCGTCAGGGTGAACTCCATGGTCGTGTGGGCGTGGCGCACCACGTTGGCCACCAGCTCGGTGGCGATCAGCGCGGCCACCGCGGCCAGGTCGGCCCGGTGCCAGGCGGCGCAGGCCTGGGTGACCAGGGTGCGCACCTGCCGGCAGGCGTCAGGCACCGGTCGCAGCCGGACGTGCACGCGCGGCAACACGGGCTCGCCGGCGCTCTCGGCGATCGCCTTGTCGCAGTCGTCGGAGAAGGCGAGCCCCTCGCAGTCGGGGGTCTCGGTCACCGAACCCCGGGTGCTCTCGTCGGCGCCGCAGACCACGATGGGCACGTTCGGCCATTCCGCCGTCTCACAGACCGCGGCGCTGAGCGCGGACAGGCCGAGCGGGTCGCCCACGTGCATGTCCGTGACGTCGAGCAGCAACCGGTTGGGCTGGGTGGCCAGGCGCAACCGGATGGCTTGCTTGAGAGCGTCCCCGGTGAGCTGGTCAAGCGTCCCGTTGATGCGCAGCACGGCCACCGGGCCTGCCTGCTCGGGGCGGCACACCAGCTGATTCGGCACGCTGTCTCCCTAACTTCTTAATCCGTCGGGTCATGGTGCCCGGCGTGAGGGGGCCACAAACGTCTTGGCGGCGGCGGTGTCGTGACCTAGCGCTCAGGTAAATCGAGTACCGTTGCGCGCCATGGGTGTCTCTCAGCGGCTGAAGGGCCGTTTCCGCAAGTTTCTGCAGCGTCCGGGCACCACGGTCGACCTCGGGCCGCTGCGGAAGAGGTTGCCGGCGATCGAAGCTCATGCGGAGGCCCTCAGCGAGCTGGACGACGAGGCCCTGACCGCCGCGGCGAGCGAGGCGAGCGACTACGCCGAGATCTGCTCGGTCGGCCGCGAGGCGGCCTGGCGGGCTCTCGAGCAAAGGCCGTACGACGTTCAGCTGCTCGGTGCGATGGCGTTGCTCGACGGCCGGGTGGCCGAGATGGCCACCGGTGAGGGCAAGACGCTGACCGCCACGATCGCCGCCTACGGCCACGTCCGCCTGGGGCGGGGCCCGGTGCACGTCCTCACCGTCAACGACTACCTGGCCCGCCGCGACGCGGAGTGGATGGAGCCGGTCTACAAGCTGCTCGGGCTCACCGTCGGCTGGGTGACCGAGGCGTCGACTCACGAGGAGCGCGTCGAGGCGTACCAGGCCGACGTCACCTATGTCTCGGTCAGCGAGGCCGGCTTCGACTACCTGCGCGACCAGCTGGTCACCGACGTGGCGGACAGGGTGCAGCGCGAGCTGGCCACGGCGATCGTCGACGAGGCCGACTCGATCCTGATCGACGAGGCCCGGGTGCCGATGGTGCTGGCCGGCAGCCTCTCCTCCGAGGCCGACCCGGTGCACGAGGCCGCCGACCTGGTCCGCGACCTGGTCAGCGGCAAGGACTACGAGGTGGCCGAGGACGGGCGCAGCGTCGCCTTCACCGAGGCCGGCCTGAAGAAGGTCGAGGAGAAGCTCGGCGGCGTCGACCTGTACGCGGACGACCAGGTCCTGCAGCTGTCGGCGGTCAACGTCGCCCTGCACGCCGAGACGCTGCTGCGCCGCGACGTCGACTACATCGTGCGCAACGGCTCGGTCGAGCTGATCGACGAGATGCGCGGCCGGGTCGCCCAGCGCCGCCGCTGGCCCGACGGTCTGCAGGCCGCGGTCGAGGCCAAGGAGGGCCTGAGCGCCACCGCCGAGGGCGAGGTCCTCGACACGATCACGGTGCAGGCGTTCATCGCCCTCTACAAGACGGTGTGCGGCATGACCGCCACCGCCGTGCACGTCGGCGAGCAGCTCCGCGAGTACTTCAAGCTCGAGGTCGCGGTGATCCCGTCGAACACCGACAACATCCGCGAGGACGAGCCCGACCGCATCTACTCGGCCCACGACACCCGGGACGAGGCGCTGGTCGAGGAGATCAAGATCGCCCACGACAAGGGCCGCCCGGTCCTGATCGGCACCCTCGACGTCAAGGCGTCCGAGCTGCTGGCCAAGCAGCTGGCCGCGGCCGGCGTGCCGAGCAACGTGCTCAACGCCAAGAACGACGCCGAGGAGGCGGCCATCATCGCCGAGGCGGGCGCGCTGGGCGCGGTCACCGTCTCGACCCAGATGGCCGGCCGCGGCGTCGACATCCGCCTCGGCGGCAGCGACGAGGCCGACCGCGACCGGGTGGTCGAGCTCGGCGGGCTGTACGTGATCGGCGCCGGCCGGCACGACAGCCGCCGCGTCGACGACCAGCTACGCGGCCGCGCCGGCCGGCAGGGCGACCCCGGTGGCTCGGTCTTCTTCGTCAGCCTCGAGGACGAGCTGGTCACCCGGCACGCCGGCGACATCCTGCCCGCCTCGCCGCGGATGGACATGGACGGCGTGGTCCACGACGACCAGGTCAACTACGCCGTCGAGCACGCCCAGCGGGTGGCCGAGGGCGTCAACCACGAGATCCACCGCAACACCTGGCGTTACAGCCAGGTGATCGAGCAGCAGCGGGTGGCCCTGGCCGAGCGCCGCGAGCGGCTGCTCACCTCCGAGGTCGCGGCGATCATGCTGCTCGAGCGCTCGCCGGAGAAGGCCAAGGAGATCGACGAGGACGTGCTCTCCGAGGCGGCCCGGGCCATCGCTTTGTTCCAGCTCGACCGGCTCTGGGTCGACCACCTGGCCTACCTCTCCGAGGTCCGCGAGGGCGTGCACCTGCGAGCGCTGGGCAAGCTCGACCCGCTCGACGAGTTCCACCGGTCCGCCGTGCCGGCCTTCCAGACGCTGCTGCTGGAGGTCGAGAAGCGCACGATCGAGACGTTCGAGGAAGTCGACCTCTCCGACGGCTGGGAGCCCGACCGCGCCAAGATCGTCCGGCCGAGCGCGACGTGGACCTATCTGGTGCACGACAACCCGTTCGGCTCCGAGCTCGACCGGCTCATCGCGGCCGTCGGCCGCCGCCTCATTTCCAGCGGCGACTGATCAAGGCCCAAAAATCGCCGGGCGCCCACCACGGGCACCCGGCGATTTTGGTCGGAAATCCTGCTCTTAATCGGTTCGTAAAATGCATTTTCAGTGCCGGAAAGCTGGTTCTGGAACGGTTTTCCCACACTGTGGTTGCCGGGTTGACCCGGCCCGCCCGAAACGGGAAATATCGTTCGCGGTTTACGGAGTGTGACTGTTCGTATTCGTTTTTTCAGGGGGCTGAACACAAATGCCGGTCAATGCGCTACGCGAACCCGCTCTCACGGTGACGCTGGCGATCCCGCTCACCGGCGACACGCTCACCCCGCAGGCCCGGCGGCTGATCGAGGCCGTCCGCGAGCTGGTCGAGGACAACCAGGGGACGATCGCGGTCGAGGCACCCGCGGCCGGGCCGGCCGCCGACGGTGACGGGCCTGAGATCCGGCTGCTCACCGGCAGCCGTCAGGTGGTGGTCGACGGCGAGACGCTGCCCTTGACCCGCCTGGAGTTCGATCTGCTGCTGTTCCTGGCCGAGCGCCCGCGCCGGGTCTTCACCCGCGGCCAGCTGCTGACCGGGGTGTGGGGCTACGAGCACACCGGCGAGCGCACGGTCGACGTCCACGTGCGCCGGCTGCGGCTCAAGCTGGGCGGCGCGGCCCCGGTCATCACCACGGTGTACGGGGTGGGCTATCGCCTGGCCGACGACGCGCGGGTGATCGTCAAGCCCCACGAGTAGTCTCTGTCCGCGTGCGTGTGCGACCCGTCTCGACCGACAACCTCGTGAATGAATTGGCCGATTTCCTGATGAGTCGGGAACCCGACAGTTACCTCCGAGTTGCGATCGACGGCCCGGCCGCCGCGGGCGCCGGAAATCTGGCGGATGCCCTGGTGGATCCGCTGCGCGAGCGCGGCCGCCCGGTGGTGAGGATCGACACGTCCGACTTCCTCCGGCCCGCTTCGGTGCGGCTGGAGTTCGGACGGGACAATCCGGACACTTTCTACGCCGGCTGGTTCGACGAGGCCGGTCTGGCCCGGGAGGTTCTCGACCCCGCCGGGCCGGGCGGATCGGGCCGGATCGTGACCAGATTGTGGAACGCGGCGACCGACCGGGCGGCCCGGGCGCCTTATCAAGATCTGGCGGAGGGCACGGTGCTGCTGGTCAGTGGCCCGCTGCTGCTCGGCGGGGGGCTGTCGTTCGACGTCACCGTGCATCTCGAGATCTCGGAGGGCGCGCTGAGGCGGCGTACGCCCGCTGGCGAGCTCTGGACCGTCCCGGCGATGAGGCGGTACGCCGAGGAGGTGGCTCCCGCGTCCTTCGCCGACTGGGTCGTGCGGATGGACGACCTGAGGCGCCCGGCGGTGGTCGAAGAACGTTGGTGACGCGAGTCTGTAGCGCGACCGACCACTGACAGTTATGCTCCGGTTACTTTTTCAGCGGAGGCCCCGTTTGGGATCTTCGGCGGTGGGTATCGACGGCACCACGGTGCGATGGGGCCGTCCCCGGGGGAACCCGCCGGTTGGGGCAATGGAAGGGCAGGGGAGCGCATGCTCGTCAATGGAGCGGTTATCACGGGTAAGGGTGCCGCCAAGGTGGGGCGTACGCCGGAGGAGATCGAGCAGATCCGGGTCATCCTGCGCGGCCGGTTCGACGACATCAACACCGAGTACGAGGAGGCGCTGGCCGAGAACCACAAGCTGCGCCTGGTCGAGATCGGCGACGCGGCCGGCGACGATCAGGCCGACAGCGGGTCCAAGACGGCCGAGCGCGACGCCGCCACGTCGCTCCTGCGTACCCTGCTGGACCGCCGGACCCAGGCCGAGCACGCCATGGCGCGCCTGGACGACGGCACGTACGGCAACTGCGAGGGCTGCTCGAACCCGATCCCCTGGGAGCGGCTCGAGGTCTTCCCCTCGGCCACCACGTGCGTGAACTGCAAGCAGAACCGCGAGCGCCGCGCCGGCTGACGCGTCTCGAGGTCAGGTCCGCCGCTGGTGAAAGCGGCGGACCTGCCGCTTGAAGGGTTAGCTTGAGGGCATGGGCTCGATCGAGGTCGGCACGGCGTCCTGGACGGACAAGACGCTGCTCGCCTCGGGCTGGTACCCGGCTTCGGCCGACACCCCCGAGAAGCGGCTCGCCTACTACGCCAAGCAGTTCCCGGTCGTCGAGGTCGACTCGACGTACTACGGGCCGCCGGCGGAGCAGACGACGAAGTTGTGGGCGCAGCGCACCCCGGACGGCTTCACCTTCAACATCAAGGCCTTCAGCATGCTGACCGGCCACCCGACGAAGGTGTCGGCCCTCTACAAGGACCTGCGGCCGGAGACCGACAAGAAGAACGTCTACCCCGACGACCTGCCACCGCAGTCGTACGAGGAGGTCTGGACCCGCTTCCTGTCGGCCCTCGACCCGCTCGTCGAGGCGGGCAAGCTGGGCGCCCTGCTGTTCCAGTTCCCGCCGTGGTGGGGCATCCGCAAGTCCAACAAGGAGTACCTGCTCGAGGTGGCGTCGCGGTGCAAGCCGCTGCGCCCGGTCTTCGAGTTCCGCAACGCCTCCTGGTTCGACGGCGCCAACCAGAACGAGACGCTCGACTTCCTGCGCGCGCACAAGCTGGCCTTCGTCGGCGTCGACATGCCGCAGGGCTACAAGTCGTCGGTCCCGCCGGTCCTGGCCGCCACCTCCGACCTGGCCGTGGTCCGCTTCCACGGCCACAGCGACAAGTGGACCAGCAAGGACATCCACGAGAAGTTCGGCTACAACTACTCCGTGGCCGAGCTGGAAGCCTGGGCCCCGCGTCTGAAGGAGCTGGCCGCCGAGGCCGACACCACCCAGGTCTTCATGAACAACTGCTACACGGACTACGCGCAGCGCAACGCGACGACTCTGATAGAACTGCTCGGTGACGCTTGAGGCGCAGCGCGACCGCATTCTTTCCGGGCAGATGTACGACGACCTCACCGTGGAGCTCATCGAGGCGCGGCAGCGCACCGTGCTGCTCACCAATGAGTACAACGCGAGCTTCGGCCGGCCGCCGGCCGAGCGGGAGGCGATCCTGGCCCGCCTGCTGAAAAAGGTGGGCCGCGACTGCTACTTCGAGCCCATCTTCCGGTGCGAGTTCGGTTTCAACATCAGCATCGGCGATCACTTCTACGCCAATTTCGACTGCGTCATGCTCGACGGCGGCGGGATCACCATCGGCGATCATGTGCTGTTCGGGCCGCGGGTCGGGATCTACACGTCCAACCACGCGGTGGACGCGGGGGAGCGGGCGGCGGGCGCCTGTTACGCCAAGCCGGTCGTGATCGGCGACAACGTCTGGATCGGCGGCGGCGTCACCATCAACCAGGGCGTGACGATCGGCGACGGCGCCATCGTCGGCTCGGGCAGCGTGGTCACCAAGTCGATCCCGGCCGGCGTCATCGCCGCCGGCGTCCCGGCGCGGGTGATCAGATCCATCACCGACGCCGACCGGACCGGCTTTCAGAGTTCGTCCCAGGGCACCGACTTCCAGGTGTCGGTCAGCAACGAGGCGAGCCGGTCGCTGGACGGGTAGGCCTGGTGGTCGATCCATGCGATCGGCTGGGCCGGGCAGGTCGAGTTGACCGTGACGGCGCCGGTGAAGCCGGGCAGGTCGGCCTGGGCCACCGGGCGCAGCGACCAGGGCACCCCGTTCATGGTCATGGCGATCTGCAGCAGCACCATGGTGGTGCCGCGCAGCATCGGCGCCTGCGGCCAGACGACCTCGCGGCCGTCGTGGAAGGCCACGTTCCAGGTCGTGCCCTCGCTGACCAGGCCGGTGTCGCCGACGAAGAGGGCGTCGTCGTAGCCGTCGCGGACGGCCTGCCGACGGGTGACGATCAGCCCCATCGTGGCCGAGTGCTTCTGCTCGGGCCAGTCCCGGCGGTAGCCGTCGGTGCGCACGCGCAGGGGCTTGCCCGGCTCGGCGGGCCGCGGATCGCCGACCGCGATCACCACGTCGGGCGGGCTGCCCTCGGCCGGACCGGGGACGAACGAGACCCGGACGCTGGCGTCACGAACGTCGCCGAGTGCGTGGCGGATGAGCGAGACCAGGCGCGCCTCGTCGTCCACGCCCATCTTCCAGCCGAAGAACTCCTCGTTGCCGTCGGCCAGGCGGGCCATGTGCAGGGCCAGGCCCTTCACGGCGAGATCGCGGACCTGCATCGAGGTGAAGTGGCCGTAGTTGATGGTGGCGAGCCGGTGGGTCTCGGCGAGGTCGGGGACGCGGCCGTTCAACTCGAGATTGCGCACCTCGCCCACCCTACGGGCGGTCCTTGGTCTCGGGCGTGCGGGTGCGGTCGAGGCCACGCCGGTCGGCCTCGGCGGCCAGGGCCGCAGCGTCGATCACAGCGGCGCCGCCGGGGTCGTTGTTGAAGAAGACAAAGGCCTGCGGTACGCCCGTGAGCCGCTCCAGCCACGTCTTGAGCGCCGCCCGTCCGTAGCGGGGCCACGGCTTGGCCCGGCCCTCGTGCAACCGGAGGTACACGAAGTCGGTCGTGACCCACAGCGGGGTGACCGGCCGCCCGAGCCGGTCGGCCCAGCACAAAGCGGCCCTGCGCTCCTTGAGGAGAGCACACAGATCGGCCGTGAACCAGCTCTCGTGGCGCGGTTCGACGACAACGCGGACGTCGGCGGGAAAAAGGCTCAGTGTCGCGTCGAGCTGCGCAAGATCGGCTTTGAGGGTCGGCGGCAGCTGGATCAGCACCGGCCCGAGCTTGTCCCCGAGCGCCTCGGCCCGCGACATGAACCGCTCCACCGGCTCCGCGGGATCCTTGAGGCGCTTGATGTGGGTCAGATAGCGGCTCATCTTCACCGCCACGCAGAAGTCCTCGGGTGTGCGGGCGCGCCACTGCTCGAACGTCGACCGCTCGGGCAACCGGTAGAAGGCGTTGTTGACCTCCACCGTCTGGAAGCGGGCCGCGTAGTGCTCCAGCCACAGCCGCTGCGGCAGCCCGCCCGGATAGAGATAGCCGGTCTCATCGGCGCCTTTGGCCGGCCGCCAGTCCCGGTACTGCCATCCCGAGGTCCCGATACGAATCACGTGAGCCCGGTTACCCCGCTCCTACCCCGGTTAGACGGGATGATCACGGGGTATGGCGGGATCCCACGCACCACGGACCACCAAGGAGCTCTCATGTCTCTCAGTGACGACGACATCACCACCACCTCGGGCTCGAACGCCGGCGAGGGCCCGGCCGACGGCGGCGCGAACCCCAACGGCCACGACGGTGGCGCGGACGGCTCGGCCGAGGGTCCCGCGGACGGCGGCGCCAACCCGGGCGGCCACGACGGCGGCGCGGACGGCTCGGCCGAGGGTCCCGCGGACGGCGGCGCCAACCCGGACGGTCACGACGGTGGCGCCGACGGCTCCGCCAACTGATTAAGGAACAACGGGATGACTGTCGACGCGCCGGGCGAAAGCCCGGCGCTCTCCCGTGCGGTGGCGGTCGAGCCGGCCAAGTTCGCCGCCGCCTACTGGGGCCAGGCCCCGCTGCTGTCCCGGGCCGCCGAGCTGGCCGGTCCGGACGGTTTCGCCGACCTGCTCTCCCCGGCCGCGGTCGACGAGCTGCTCAGCCGCCGGGGCCTGCGGACCCCGTTCCTGCGGGTCGCCCAGAAGGGCAAGGTGCTGCCGGCCGAGAGGTTCACCGGCAGCGGCGGCGCCGGGGCCGAGATCGGCGACCAGGTCATCGACGAGAAGGCCATGCGGCTGTACGCCGAGGGCGCCACCCTGGTGCTGCAGGGCCTGCACCGGCTCTGGCCGCCGCTGATCGACTACAGCCGCCGGCTCGGCGCCGAGCTGCGCCGCCCGCTGCAGGTCAACGCCTACCTGACGCCCCCGCAAAGCCAGGGTTTCAGCACCCACTACGACACCCATGACGTGTTCGTGCTCCAGGTCGACGGCACCAAGCGCTGGCGCCTGCACGAGCCGGTGCTGGCCGACCCGCTGGAGAAGCAGGCCTGGGGCGGCCGGGCCGAGGAGGTGGGCGCCACCGCCGAGGGCAAGCCGGCGTTCGACATCCTGCTCGAGCCGGGCGACGCCCTCTATCTGCCCCGCGGCTGGCTGCACTCGGCCGAGGCCCAGGGCGCCCGTTCGCTGCACCTGACCATCGGGGTCCGGGCCATGACCCGCTACGCGATGGTCGAGGAGCTGCTCGGCCTGGCCCTGAACGACGCCCGCCTGCGGGCCACCCTGCCCTACGGCCTCGACGTCTCCGACCCGGCGGCGATCGAGCCCGAGCTGACCGAGACGATCGAGGCCCTGCGCGACTGGCTGAGCACGGTCGAGCCGGCCGAGGTGGCCGGGCGGCTGCTCGGCCGGGACTGGCCGTCGGCCCGTCCGGAGCCGGTCAGCCCTCTCGCCCAGCTCGATTTCGCGGCCGGGCTGACCCCGGGCGACGAGATCCGGGCCCGCGAGGGCCTGCGCTGGCGGCTGGCCGAGGACGGCGCCTACGACGTCGTGCTGCGGCTGGTGGGCCGCACCATGAAGTTCCCCTCGTACTGCGCTCCGGCGCTGCGGCGGGCCCTGTCCGGCGAGGCGGTCCGGGTCGGTGATCTGCCGCTCGAGGACGACGCGGACCGGTTGGTGCTGGCCCGGCGCCTGCTCACTGAGGCGCTCGTCGTACCCGCTGTCTGAGAATTAAACGGCCGGGTTCTTTCGCGGAACCCGGCCGGAGGCCCCGTAACTCTCGCTAGCGTGTGCGGTGAGAGGGGGAAATGATGTGGAATCGTACGGAACGCAGCGGCCCCGTCGTCCTCCTCGTGGAGGACGACGAGGACCTGCGTGAGATGACCACGCAGATGCTCGAGATGCGCGGCTTCGAGGTGCTCGCCGCCAAGGACCCGGTCAGCGCGATGATGACCTGCCGGGTGCACAGCAGCCGGATCGACGTCCTGCTCACCGATCTGGGCCTGCCCGGCGTCTCGGGTGGGGAGCTGTCCCGCTCGGCCGCGGCCGTCCGGCCCGACATGAAGATCGTCTACATCTCCGGCATCCCCGAGGACATCGCCGTCAAGAAGGGCATGATCCGCGCCGGCTCGCCGTTCCTGGCCAAGCCCTTCACCGCGGATGTGCTGGCCGGGACCCTGCGGGCGGTGCTGGCCCAGGGCTCGACCTCGCCCTCGCGCTGATCCTGATAGCAACCGATAGCGACTGCCCTGCAACCATGAGCGATCTCAAGCAGACCTTTGGGCTCCCGATATGTACAGCAACTGGCGGGCGAAACCGGCCGCCGCTGACCCTGGGGGACACCGATGGAATTCTTCAAGATGCTGATCAGCTACGTTCGCACGGCGCACAAGTCGGACGAGGGCGCGACCGCCGTCGAGTACTCGATCCTGGCCGCGCTGATCGCCGGTGGCCTCGTCGCCACGCTGGGCCTGCTCCGCGACGACATCATCGCGCTGTTCAAGACCCTGATGAACGCCATCTGACCGATCGCTGTCGCCGGTTCATCCGCCGCGGGCGGGCCCTCGGGCCCACCCGCGGCGATCGCGGTGTCGCGGCCATCGAGTTCGCGATCGTCCTGCCCCTGCTCCTGCTGATCCTGTTCGGGATCATCGACATGGGGCGGTTTCTTCAGCAGTACATTCTGCTCACCGAGGCGGCCCGCGAAGGGGCCCGGCTGGGCGCCCTCAACGGCACGGTGACCGAGGTCAAGGCCAAGGTGCAGGGCATCGCCGGCGCCGGCGTCACGCTGACCTACCCGACCGCCCCGACCGTCTGCGGCACCGGCGCGCTCGACTCCTCCGTCACCGTGACCCGCGTCTTCTCCCCGGTGACCCCGCTGTTCAAGCTGATGGTGCAGTTCGGCGGCTCGAGCCAGAACCCGGGCACCCCGACCATCAAGGCCATCGGGGTCATGTCGTGCCTGGGCTGACCTCGCTCATTCCGCGCGCCTCGCGCGACGGCGAGCCGGGTGACCAGGGCGCGATCGCCGTCGTCGTCGCGCTCTTCCTGAGCATGGGCATCCTGCTCGGCATGGGCGCCATCGTCATCGACATCGGCCTGCTCTACGCCGAGCGCGAGCAGCTGCAGAGCGGGGCCGACGCCGCCTCCTGGAAGGTCGCGCAGGCTTGTGTGGCCAAGAAGGCCGAGTGCACGGTCCCGCTGCAGACCCTCAACGCCCAGGCCTACGCCGGCAAGAACGCCAAGGACGGCCGAGCGGACGCGCAGATCTGCCTCGACAACGCGAACTGCCCCAATCCGTGGGGCACGGCCACCACCTGCCGGCCCCAGCCCACCATGACCGGCAACTATCACCAGGTCGAGGTCCGCACGACCACACTCAACACCGACAACTCGACCCTGATCCCGCCCCGCCTGGCCCAGACCCTGGTCGCCGGATACGCCGGCAAGAAGGTGGGCGCCTGCGCCCGGGTGGCGTGGGGGGTGCCGGTCACCGCCACCGTGCTGGCGCTGGCCATCAGCAAGTGCGACTGGCAGCGGCTCACCAACGACGGGGCCGATCTGCTGCGGTCGCCGCTGCTCGACCCGCTGCTCGGCGGCACCGGCCTGCTCGGCGTGCTGGGCCTGGGCCCGCCGCAGAACTTCTCCATCCCGGTCAACAACCCGCTGCTCTCGCCCTGCAAGAACACCCCGGCCGACATCCTGGCCGGCAACCAGAACGGCTGGGCCTGGCTGACGCCGACCGCCGACGCCAACTGCCGGATCACCATCGCCCCCACCGCGACGACCAATCTGTGGATGAACACCGGCCTGCTCGACCTGGCCGGCGCCATCCGCTGCTTCAACGCCATGAACGACGTCATCGCCAAGGGGCAGTCGGTCCTCGTGCCGATCTGGGACAAGGTCGCCGGCGCCACGAACATCCTGCCCGCCTCGTACCGCATCGTGGGTTTCGCGCCGTTTGTCCTGACCGGCTACGAGAGCCTGGTCTCCGGTCTCACCGGCACCCTGTCGACGCTGTTCAGCACCGGTCTCACCTCACTGCGGACCACCGCCTGCGCGCTGCAGGGCTGCATTTACGGCTACTTCACGCGCTCGGTGACCCCGCAGCCGTTCCCGACCGCTTTCGGCACTTCGCCTGACGTGTACGGAGTCCAGGTGATTGGCCGCACGGGATGACCTTCACCTGGGATTGTTAGGACATGCGACGGCGTGTCCTGATTCTGCTCGCGGCGCTGCTGCTGGCCGGTATCAGCGGGGTGGCGATCCTGGCGTACGCGCACTCCGCGGACCGCCGGGCTCTCAACGGCGCCAAGGGGGTGTGGGTGCTGGTGGCCAAACAGCGCATCCCGGCCGGGACCAAGGGCTCCGACATCCGTTCCAAGGGGCTGGCCGAGCGGGTCCTGATGCCGGCCCGGACCGTGCCCGAGGGCACCCTGACCAGCTGGACCAGCGACCTCGACCGGCTCACGCTGACCGCCCCGGCGGAGCGCATGCAGCTGCTGATGCGCCCGCTGTTCCAGGCGGCCGGGCCGTCCGCCTCCGCCTCGAGCCGGGCCTTCGCGGTGCCGACCGGCATGCTGGCCGTGACCGTGCAGCTCAGCATCCCGCAGCAGGTGGCCGGCAACCTGATCGCGGGGGACCGGGTGGCCGTCTACGGCACCTTCCCGATCACCGCCGAGAACGCCGAGGACCAGACCACCCGGCTGCTGCTGCCGCGGGCGGTGGTCATCTCGATCGGCGAGGCCCTGGCTCCCGACATCACGCCCAAGCCGACCCCCGCCCCGTCGGCATCGGCCTCGGCCTCGGCCAGCGCCTCGGCCACCGCGGCGGGCACCTCGCAGAGCACGTACGTCCGGTACGTGGCGACCCTGGCCGTGGACTCGGAGGACGCGCAGCGGCTGATCCACGCCGCCCGTACCGGCCTGTTGTATCTCGCCATGCTCGGCCCGGACGCCACCGCGGAGCCCGGCCCCGGCGTCGACATCTCGAGGCTGTTCCCGTGAGCCTCTACGTCTACGTCGAGCCCGACGACGCCCGGCGCTCGCAGGTCGGCCCGGCCTTCCGGGAGGTCGGCTGCACGATGCTCGACGGCATGGCCGACCTGGAGGCGCACCTGCGGCGCTACCCGGAGACCATCCTGATCATCATCGGGGCCACCGTCGACCTCGAGGAGGCGCTGATGGTCGCCGCCTACCAGCGGCTGCAGCGGCCGCTGATCGGCGTGGTGCTGATCCGCAAGGTCGTGGACCCCGGCGTGGTGCTGCGGTGCCTGCAGTCGGGCGTGCGGGAGATCGTGGCCGAGGACGACGAGCAGGGGCTGCGCGAGGCCACGATCCGCTCGATCGACCTCTCCAAGGCGCTGAGCACCACCCTGCGCACGTCGGCCGACGTGGCCCCGTACGCCCGGGTCATCACGATCTTCTCCGGCAAGGGCGGGAACGGGCGCAGCATGCTGGCCACCAACCTGGCCGTGGCCCTGGCCGGTGGCGGACGGCGTGTGCTGCTCATCGACCTCGATCTGCAGTTCGGCGACATCGCCATCATGCTCAAACTCTCACCCGAGCGGAACATCGCCGGCGGCGTGACCATGACCGGCCGCCTCGACGAGCCCGGCCTGCGCTCGATCATCACGCCGTACCGGCCCGGCCTGGACACCCTGCTGGCCCCGCCCAGCCCGGCCGAGGGGGAGAAGGTCACCCGCGAGTTCGTGGTCGAGCTGCTGGACGCGGCCCGGCCCGTCTACGACTTCATCGTCGTCGACACCCCGGCCGTGGTCACCGACCAGGTGCTGGCGGCGCTCGACATGACCGACTGGTACATCCCGATCGTCACCCCTGATCTGCCCACTCTCAAGTCGGTGCGGCTCACCGTGGAGATGTTCGACCTGCTCGACTACGCCCAGGACAAGCGGCTGCTGGTCTTCAACCGGGCCAACACCCAGGTCGGCCTGAGCCCGGCCGAGGTCGAGCTGGCCGTCGGCATGCCGTTCACCGTGCAGGTGCCCTCCAGCCGCGACGTCACCGTCTCGGTCAACGCGGGCGAGCCGCTCTGCCAGACCGACCCGATGCACCCGGTCAGCCGGGCCATCCGCACCCTGGCCGACCGCTGCGCCGGGGTGGCCGAGGCGCCGGAACGCCGCCGCCGGTTCCTGTCCCGGAAGGGCCGGTCATGAGCCTGTCCTCGCGCATCGGCGCCAACCCGCCCGCCGACAAGACACCGGTCCCGGCCGCCGAGGAGCGGCAGCGCCCCGGCCGGCCGGTCAACGACCAGGTGTACGAGGTCCGGCAGCGCATCCAGCGCAAACTCGCCGACGAGCTGGGACCGTCGCTGTACGCGGCCGGCCGCGGCGAGGGCACCGAGGAGCTCGACGGCAAGGTCCGCGAGGCCCTCAACGAGCTGCTGGCCCGCGAGGAGACCCCGCTGTCCGGGGCCGACCGGTCCCGCATCGTCAACGAGGTCGTCGACGAGGTGCTCGGGCACGGGCCGATCGAGTCGCTGCTGCGCGACAACTCGGTGACCGAGGTGATGGTCAACGGTCCGCAGTCGGTCTACGTGGAGCGCTTCGGCCGCATCGAGAAGGTCACCGCCGAATTCGACGACGAGGCGCACCTGCGCCGCATCATCGACCGGATCTGCTCCCGGGTCGGCCGCCGGGTCGACGAGGCGAGCCCGATGGTCGACGCCCGCCTGCCCGACGGCAGCCGGGTCAACGCGATCGTCCCGCCGATCGCCATCGACGGCTCGTCGCTGACCATCCGCAAGTTCTCGTCGGTGCCGCTGACCGTGGGCGACCTCATGTCGTACGGCACCCTGACCCGGGCCGCCGCCGAATTCCTCGACGTCTGCGTCCGCGGGCGCCGCAACATCCTGGTCAGCGGCGGCACCGGCTCCGGCAAGACGACCATCCTGAACATCCTCTCCGGCTTCATCCCGGTCGACGAGCGGGTGGTGACCATCGAGGACGCGGCCGAGCTCCAGCTCGACCAGGAGCACGTCGTCCGGCTCGAGACGCGCCCGCCCAACTCCGAGGGCCGGGGCGTGATCACCACCCGCGACCTGGTGCGCAACGCGCTGCGGATGCGCCCCGACCGGATCGTGGTCGGCGAGGTCCGCGACTCGGCCGCCCTGGACATGCTGCAGGCCATGAACACCGGTCACGACGGCTCGCTGACCACCCTGCACGCCAACACCCCGCGCGACGCCCTGGCCCGGCTCGAGACCATGGTGCTGATGGCCGGTCTCGACCTGCCCAGCCGGGCCATCCGCGACCAGATCACCTCCGCCGTCGACCTGATCCTGCAGGTCGGCCGGTACAAGGACGGGACCCGCAAGGTCAGCCACATCACCGAGGTGGTCGGCATGGAGTCCGACGTGATCACGCTGCAGGACCTGTTCCTGTTCGACCCGACGGCCGGCGCCGACACCCCGGGCGGGTCCGGCGGCCTGCGCTCGACCGGCATCCGCCCGCAGTTCGCCGAGGCGATCGCCCGCTACGGCGTGACCCTGCCCCCGGCGCTGTTCGCCCCGGGCCGCGCGCGGTGATCCCGGCCTTCGTCATCGCGGTGGCGGCCGCTTCGGCGGCCACCTTCCTGCTGGCCTACGCCGCGCTCGTGGCTGCCTTCGGCCGCACCCCGATCCAGCGCCGGCTGGCCTCGCTGCAGCACTTCACCGTCCGCCGCGAGGCCGAGAAAGAGGTCTGGTGGCGGCGGGTGGTGCAGGCGACCGGGCTCCGGGTGGAACGCTCGGAGCTGCTCAGCCGCTTCGCCGAGCGCAGCGCGCCGCTGCTCGACCGCCTGGGCGCCACCACCCGGCCCGCGGAGTGGCTGGCCATCCGGCTGCTCGTGTGCGCGGTCGCCGCCGTACTGCTCAGTGTGCTCTTCTCGCCCGGCGCCGGAGTTCCGCTGGGGCTGCTGGCCGGCTTCTTCGGGTCCAACGCGCTGCTGCGCAGCCGGATCAAGCGGCGTGAGCAGGCCTTCTCGGACGAGCTGCCGGGCGCCCTGCAGCTGATGATCAGCTCGCTGCGCTCCGGCTTCACCCTGCACCAGTCCGTCGAGGCGGCGGTCCGTGACGACGCCGGGCCGGTCGCGGCCGAGCTGCGCCGGGCGCTGTCCGAGACCCGGATCAGCGGCAGCTTCGAGGACGCGCTCGAACGCATCGGCGAGCGCACCCGCAGCGACGAGATGCTGTGGCTGGTCATGGCGCTGCGGCTGCAGCGGGAGGTCGGCGGCAGCCTGGTCGACGTCATGCAGACCACCGCCGACACCATGCGCGAACGCTCGTACCTGCGCCGGCACGTACGGGCGCTGTCCGGCGAGGGCCGCATGTCGGCCTACGTGCTGACCGCCATGCCGATCGGCACCGGCCTGGTCCTCTACCTGACCAACCCGGCCTACCTGAACCCGCTGTTCACCGAGCCGCTGGGCTGGGCCATGCTGGCCATCGGCATCATCGCGATCACCGTCGGCGCCATCTGGCTGCGCGTCGTGGTCCAGGTGAAGGCGTAACGCCATGGCCAACATCGTGCTGGGCGCGGCGGTCGCGGGCATCGTCCTGGCCTTCCTGCTGGCCGCGATCGCCGTCCTGCTGCCCCCGCCGCGCTTCGAGCGGATCCTGCGGGCGCTGGCCGCCTTCGGCACCGGCCCCGAGATCCAGCGCGACACCGGCAGCGCGTTCCAGCGGCGGCTGCGGGTGCTGGTCATCGCCGCCCTCGACCGGCTGGCCGAGCTGCTCACCCCGGCCGCCGACCGGCAACGGCTGAGCCGGCTGCTCGACTACGCGGGCAACCCGGCGCTGTGGCCGCTGGCCCGCGTCATGCGGGCCCGCCCGGTCGCCGCCGTGGCCGGCTCCGGGGTCGGCGCCTTCTTCGCCTACGGCTGGACCTCCAAGACCGACGACATCCTGATCGGCGCCCCGGCCGGCCTGATCGCCGGCTTCCTGCTGCCGCAACTGCTCGTCTACAACGCCGGCATCAAACGCCAGGAGAAAATCCTCTACTCACTGCCGGACGTGATGGACGCGATGGTCATCGGCGTCGAGGCCGGCCTCGGTCTCGACTCGGCCATGGACCAGGTGGCCGGCGCGACCAAGGGCCCGATGGCCGACGAGCTCAACCGGGTGCTGCAGGAGATGCGGCTCGGTGTCTCCCGCTCGGAGGCGCTGCGCTCGCTGTCGGCCCGGACCACCGTCCGCGACCTCAAGCGCCTGATGACCGCCCTCATCCAGGCCGGCGAGCTGGGCATCTCGGTCGCCGGCATCCTCCGCGAACACGCCGCCGACCAGCGCATGCGCCGCCGCCAGCGGGCCGAGGAGATGGCCCAGAAGGTCCCGGTCAAGCTGCTCTTCCCGGTCATGTTCTGCATGTTCCCGGCCATCTTCATCGTCGTCGTCGGCCCCGCCGTGATCACCTTGTCGAAAGCCTTCGGCGATTAAGATTCCGGCCGGGCCCGCCGATCGGAGGACGTGACGTCTCTCGAACGGAACCGGGTCGCGGCGCTGCACGAGTACCAACTGCTCGACAACCCGGCCGACGACGAGCTGTCGGCGGTGGTGCGGGTGGCCGCCATGGTGGCCGACGTGCCGACGGCCACGCTCAACCTGATCGACGAGAACCGGCAGTGCCAGCTGACCACCGTCGGCTTCGAGGGCGGGGACTCGCCGCGGTCCGACTCGATGTGCGACATCCAGCTCCGCGAGGGCAAGTTCGTGCACGTCCGCGACGCCCGCGAGCACCCGCTCTACGCGGGGAACCCGTGGGTCGACGGCCGGATGGCCGACGTGCGCTTCTACGCCTCGGCCCCGCTGATCGCCCCCAGCGGGTACGCCCTGGGCACCCTCTGCGTCTTCGACTCGGCGCCCAAGGAACTCAGCCCGCGCCAGATCGAGCGCCTGAGCGACCTGGCCGACATCCTGGTCGGGCTCTTCGAACGCCGCCGCCAGGGCCGGCTCGCGGCCGAGAGCCGCAAATTCGCCGAGACCCTGGTCGAGACGGTCGACGTGGGCATCGTGGCCACCGACGGCGAAGGCCGGCTCACCGTCCTCAACCGAGCGGTCCGGCGCTGGGGCGGCGCCCTGGACAACCGGGAGAACCCGGCCGAGGTGGCGAGCCGGATGAACCTGCTCGAGGCAGACGGCGTCACCGAGGTCCCGGAGTCGGAGGCGCCGTTGTTCCGGGCCCTGAACGACGACATCCGGGTCGACAATGAGGAACTGGTGCTGCGCACGGCCGACGACCGGCTGCTGACGCTGACCGCCAGCGCCCGCAGCATGATCGCCGACAACGGGGAGCGGATCGGCGCGGTGGTCGCCCTCACCGACATCACCCGCGAACGCGAGCACCTGCGCCAGATCCAGGAGCTGGTGGCCGACCTGCGGCGCTCCAACGACGAACTGGAGGGCTTCGCGGCGGCGGTCAGCCACGACCTCGTACGCCCCCTGGCCGGCGCCCGCGGCTACCTGGAGATGCTCACCGAGACGTACGGCGGCCAGCTGGACCCCCGGGCCGCGAAGTGGCTGGCCGGCGCGGCGGCCGCCACCGACCGCATGCAACAGCTGGTGCAGGCCCTGCTCGCCTACGCCCGGGCCGGCCACGCCCCGCGCGTGACCGAGCCGGTCGACCTGGCCGGCGTGGTCGCCCACGTCGTCACCGACCTGCGCACCCTGATCGAGAGCACCGGCGCCGAGGTCACCGTCACCGCCACCCTGCCCACCGTCTGCGGCGACCCCACCCTGCTCCGCCAGCTCCTGCAGAACCTGATCGACAACGCGGTCAAGTACCGCCACCCCGGCCGCCCACCCCGCGTCGAGGTCGCCGGCGCCCCCACCGCCACCGGCTGGGAGATCACGGTGACCGACAACGGCCTGGGCATCCCACCCGACCAGCGCGCCCGCGTCTTCGACATGTTCGCCCAGGTCGACCCCGCCGCCCGCCAGGGCCACGGCATCGGCCTCTCCACATGCCTGCGCATCATCGAACGCCACAACGGCCGCATAACCATCGACTCCGCCCCCACCGGCGGCACCATCCTCCGCCTCCACCTACCCCGCTGACTCAGGTTGTACTATTGGCGCGGAGCAAGAGCAGCCGACGTTGGGAGGTGCTCGTATGGAGTCTCGGGTCATCACCAAGGACGTCATCAAGCGCATTGCCGCTCGTTCGGCCAAGGCTTCCATGCGGCTGGAAGGCCGCGTGGTCCCGCCCGGGTTCGTGCGTTCCGCGAAGGCCGAGGAGTTCCTGAAGCGCAGGTCGAAAGCCGTCTGACGGTGTTGACGCCGGGCTACGGCGAGACTCCGGTCTCGGACGACGAGCTCGAAGCGCCGTTGCCCAGGGCTCGTCGCTTTCTCGATGAACCGATCACCAAAGCGGCAGTTTTTGACCTTGAAGAGACCATCCTCGACGAGGTCACCCAGAGCCTGCTGCTGGAAGTTCTCAGCCGAGAGCGCGGCCTGACCGAGCTTCTGGACGAGTACTTCCTGCGGACCTTCACGGTTGGCTGTATGGCGACCTTTGGACTTGGGCCGGAGCCATCCGGAGACACGAGCTCAACATCGGCGTCGACCCTTGGCAGATCACGGTGGAGCTGCGTAACTCGCTCGAGAACATCCGGTACCGCTGGGAGCACACCGAGGACTGGAGCCCTCGTCAGCTGGGGATCGCCACGCACGCCGAGCTGGTTCGCATCCACCCCTTCGCTGACGGCAACGGCCGCTCCACCAGGCTCACCGCCGATCTCGTTCTCATCGCTGCCCAGCGCGCCGCCGACACGGAAGACGCAAACCTCGTCATCTACGACTGGAACGTGGACAAAGCCGAGTACATCCGCCTGCTCCGCAGATACGACGCCCACCGCAATCCGGTGGAGCTCGCCGACTTCATCAAGGTCGAGCCAGTGGCCTAGGGCGCGGCGGCTCGCACGGCGGTGAGCAGGAGGCCGGCGGTGACCAGGCCGGTTATCAGGACGGTGACGACCGTTGACGTGTCGAGGGCGGCGCCCCGGCGGTCGGCGACGCGCTTGGCGGCGACCACGGCCAGGACGGGGCAGGCCAGGAGGACCAGGAGGGCTACCACCGGGAGGGCGTCCTTCCAGGTCCCGGTGGCGGAGCCGCCGTTCTCGCGGAGGACCTGGTGCAGGATGACGCCGATGATGCCGCCCAGGAAGCCGAACAGGCCGAAGAGAATCTTGATGCCGGTGGTGATGGGGCGGGCGGGAGCGGTGTATTTGACCTTGTTGGCGACCTCGTCGAAGTAGTCGTCGGCGTCGCGGTCGGTGCGCTGGCGGGGGATGGCCGCCGGCGGCACGGTGCGGCCGTAGCGTTCGGCGACCGGGCCCACCTTGTGCACGTACTCCGACCACAGGCCGGCCGCGCGGGCGTCGGCGGCCTCCAGCGAGCGCTGGGCCGCGGCGACCTCCTCCTCGGCGTCGAGCACGGCCTCGTCGGCGCTCCGCAGGGCCTGCTCGGCCGCCGCGACGCGTTCCTCGTGCCAGCGGACGGCCTCGGCCCGCATGGTGGCCGCCTCGTCGTCGAGGGTGGTGAGCCGGCGCAGCACGCTGCGGTAGTCGGCGGTCTCGAAGTCGTGCGGCTGCAGGCCCTGCGTCATGACCCAGCTCCATACGGGATGATCACCTCGGCGCCGCGGTGCACCGAGCGGTCGAAGTGCAGCGCCCGCCACGGGCGCGGGTACCAGGCCGGGGCGCCGGCGCCCGGGTAGAACGGGGCGAGCTCGCTGCCGTGCACGTCCAGGGCGACCCAGGCCCCGATCGGGTCGGTGCGGGACGCCTGCCCGCCGAGCGCGTCGCGCAGCAGCGCCGCCCCGCGCCACCAGCCGAGCACGTGCAGGCGGCGTTCCGGGCCCTGGCGCAGGACCGTGCGGAGCTGGTCGGCCGTGTCCTTGCCACCGGGCAGCGCGTCCGCCGCGTAGATCATCAGGAAGTGCGGGCGGTCGGCCGGCCACGACGACGACGCCTCGTTGGCCGCGTCCTCCAGCAGCCAGTCGGCGTTGTCGGCCTCGTACCACCCGCAGTCGGGCAGTTGCTCGCACAAGGCGGCGGCGGCCGGGCGGGCGTCCGGGTCGAGGCAGAGGATCGAGAAGCGGGCCCCGTCGGGCGGGAACTGCGCGGCCAGCGACCGGGCGGCGGTCGCGAGGACCGCGCACGCCTCGTCCATCCGGGTGCCGAGCACGGCCAGGTTGCGGCCGGGGGCGCGGCGCAGCACGGTCCGGGCCGAGCGGGCGGCCACGTCGATGGTCTCGCCCAGCAGCACCATCGGCGCCGTGGCGGGCTCGGCCGGGGCCAGCCGCCGGAAGTCGGGGCTGTCGGCCAGCCGCGGCACCACGTCGCCGTCGAACAGCCGCGGCGGGCCCAGCTCGGGCGGGCGCCGGCGCCACAGCCGGTGCTGCAGGGCGTTCCAGCGTTCGCGGTCGCCGGCGGCCGGCACCCGGACCACCTTGTTGGCCCCGAGCGCGCCCGAGTCGGCGTTGACCACCGCGTGGTAGCGCGGCAGCGACTCGGCCGCGGTGTTGGTCTCGGCCAGGATGCGCCGGGCCCGGGGGAGCGCGATGCGCAGCGAGAACTGCGCGACCAGGGCCGGGCGGCCCCACAGGGCCTCGATGCCGCTGACGTCCTGCGAGGCCAGGATCAGGTGGATGCCCTGGGAGCGGCCGCGCCGGGCCAGGTCCTCGAGCAGGTCGACGGCCTCGGCGGCGACCGCGTCGCGCCCGGAGAGCAGCACCTGGAACTCGTCGACCACGGCCACGATCCGCGGCCACGAGCCGGTGGGGTCCTCGGCCCGCAGCTCGGCCAGGTTGGTCACCTCGTACCGCTTGGCCGCGTCGGCCCGCCGCCGCAGCTCCTCGCCGAGGAAGCGCAGCAGGGCCAGCCCGAACTCGCGGTCGGTGTTGACGTTGACGCCGACCAGGCGCACGTGGGGCAGCCAGCTCGGGTCGCGCCGGCCGGGGGCGAACCGGGCGAACGACACCCCCTCCTTGAAGTCGAGCAGGTAGAAGGCCAGCTCGGCCGGGGAGTAGCGGGCGGCCAGGGCGCCCATCCAGGCGTAGATCAGGTTGGTCTTGCCGGTGCCGGACGGCCCGGCGATCAGCGCGTGCGGCGGGTAGTCGGCCAGCGTCACCTGCACCGGCACGCCCTGCGGGCTGTCACCCAGCGGCGCGCTCAGCCCGGTGGCCGCGCTCTCCTGCCATTCCTCCGGCGGCAGCAGGCTGTCCAGCGCGACGGGGGCGGGCCCGGCGGCCACGGCCTCGGCGATCCGGCGGCAGGTGGCGGCCACGACAGCTTGCGGAGGACCACCATCAAGCCGTACGGGTAGAGCGCCGGCGCTGCTCAGACGCGCATGGTCGCCGCCGGCGGCCGTGACGAACTCGATCCCGTCGGCCGCCTGGACCGGCAGCCCCTGGATGACCAGGTGCACGCCGCAGGCGGCCCCGGTGCGCAGCAGCCTCTGCAGCTGGGCCTGCTCGGCCCGGCCGAGCTCGCCCGCGCCGAGCAGCACGGCCACCCGCCACGGCTCCGGCCGGCGGTGGGTGGCCGCGTTGAGCTCGCGCAGCGACGTGTACTCGCCGGCCAGCACGGTCTCGTTGATCCGCCGGACGTGGCCGGTCAGGTCGTCCAGCAGCGCCGGCAGCCCGCCCGGCCCGACGAAGGTGAGCACGCCGGCCGGGGCCAGCGGCGCGAACCGGGCCAGGCCGCCGCCCAGGTGCTCCGGGTCGTAGCCGATGAGCTGCACCTGACCCGGGGCCGCGGTGCCGAGCGCGCGCAGCAGCAGGCCCGCCACCACCTCGTCGCCCAGGGTCCGGTCGCCGCGGACTACGACGTGCCCGCGGTCGAGCAGCGGCACCAGGGCCGGCACCTCCTCCGGGTGCGGCAACAGCAGCCGGCCGACCCGCAGCTCGGCCGCCCGGTCGAGCGGCGTGGCCTGCCAGTCGTCCCACGGGTCGCCCGCCGCGCCGGGCGCGGCCCGGTCGGCCGCCGCCGCGGCGGCTCCGGCGTAGGCGGCGAGGTCGGCCTTGTGCTGCTGATCGATCTCGGCCACCCGGGCGTCGCGGGCGCTGTCGATCTTGCGGAGGCGCGTCTCGGCGGCCGCGCCCAGCCGCCGCCGTCGTTCGACGGCGGCCGCGTGCGCGCCCCGGGCCCGGTCGAGGGCGATCGCGGCCGCGCCGAGCGCGTGCGACAGCCCGGCCCGGATCTCCATCACCTGCTGTGCGGTCGACTCAGCCATATAGCTCAACACGTTCTCGCGGCGTCAATGTTCGGGCAAGGGCTACTGGAGAGGACGGGCGGCCCGGTGGACGGGGCCGCCCGGGGCGGGCGCGCTCCGGCGATCGGGGAGCGGCCGCGGCGGGATTCACGCTCATCCGGGTTCGGCGGCCTCGGTGGGGCGGCGCACGGGGTCCGGCGCCGTCGGGTCGAGCGTGCCGGCGTCGCGCCCGAGGCGGGCCAGCAGGACGCCGGTGAGCACGCTCGCGGTGACCGCGTTGTCGGCCGGATGCCCGGGTGGGCGCTGGGCGCCCCCCTTCTCCACGGGGACCCGGCAGATGCGGGCGATCAGAGTCTCGAGCACCGCGGGGGAGGTGCCGGGCAGCAACGAGCGGACGCGGCCCTCGGCCGCCGAGCGCAGTCGCGGCACGTCCTCGGGGCGGGGCTCGTGGCCGAGCAGGTCGCCCGCCAGCCGGTGCAGCACCGGGGGCGTGACCGCGGACAGGGCGAGCCCGGTCGAGGCGTTCACCCCGTGCAGCTCGCGGCCGAGCCCGGCGCGGTTCCCGGACCGCACGTCCTTCGCGACCCGGCGCAGCAGCTCGGCGGTGTCGGGCTGGTTGCTCTTGTCGTCCTTGGCCGGGGGCGGCTCGCCGGTCAGCTGGGCGACCCGCTCCTGCCACCACCGGCCCAGCTGCTCCGGCCTGGCCGGGGCGTCACCCGGGGCGGCGGAGCTCTCGCCGGGTTTCTCCAGGCCGGCCTTCCAGTCGCGGTCGGGCGGGGCGCCGGCGTCGCCGGTCAGGCCGATCGACGCGAGGTACTGCGCGATCGCGTCCTGGGCCAGCCGCAGCGCGGCGGCGGCCCGCTCGGCCGCCTCGGTGGCGTTGGCCAGCTGCGGCACGCCGATCGGGTCGACCGACTGCTCGCGCACCCACATGAGAATCTCGGTGGCGCTGCGCAGTTTCTCCATCGCGACGGTGACCTGCCCGGTGGGCAACTCGTCCGAGGTGGCGCGAAGCCGCGCGCCGAGCTCCTGGATCAGCGACATCGCGTCAGAGCATCGCCGTGTAGGTCTGCGCCTGCTCCATGGCGAGCAGCGTGGCGCCCAGGCACTCCTCGAGGGAGGTGTCGGCCTGCGACAGGGAGGCGTGCGCGGCCCCGACCGCGTCGTTACCGCTCCCGTCGAGCGCCGCGGCCAGGCTCTGCTGGGCCTCGCCGATCTTCTCCCGGGCCGCCTGAATCGCCGCCTGCCCTTCGGTCACCTGCTGAAGTGCGGCGTCGACGGCCGCTTTGACCTCGGCGACACTGGCCACCCGTGCAGCCTCCTGCTATGCGGAAAAGGACTACTGTCCTCAAAGCCTACTGCCCCCTCCCGGCCCGGCCATGCCCGCACGCCCCATTTACCCGGGCCGCCCTTGACGAGCGGCTCGACCTGCGAAAATGCTCGGCGCGGGGACCACCGACAGTCCACTTCGGGCGGCTTTCCCCGCGGTCGGCGGCCGCGCTTGAGTGAACAGGATTGAACCCCACGGGTGACCTTGGGTCACCCGGCCACCGTGCGCCGGGCCGCGTCGGCCAGCGTGGCCGGCAGGTCGCCGGTGCGGGCCAGCTCGCGGCGCAGCCGTTCGGCGCCGGTGCCCACGGTACGCAGGCGGTCCATCAGCTCCTCGGCCGTCGCCCGGTCGCCGTGCCGCTCCAGGGCCGGTGTCACCCGCTCGACCAGCTCACCGGCCATCTCCCAGGCCGGCCGGGCCCGGTCGCCTTCCATCAGCGTGCCGCCGAGCCCGGCGTGGGCCGCGTTCCAGTGCGCCGCCGTCAGCACCCAGTCCGGCACCGGGTCGGCCCGCCGGCCGGCCGCCAGCTCGTCCAGGGCCGTGCCGACCAGGGCGCGGATGAGCGCCGTGAGCAGCACGGTGTCGCCGACGGAGGGGCACACGTCGGCGACGCGGACCTCGATGGTGGGGTAGCGCAGCGACGGCCGGGCGTGCCAGAGCACGAGGCTCTCGTCGAGCATCACGCCCGAGTCGACGAGCAACCGGACCGTATGCTCCAGGTCGGCCCCCGAGTCGAACCAGGGCGCCGGGCCCAGGCTCGGCCACCGGTCCAGCTGCATGGCCCGCCAGCTGGCGTGGCCCGTGTCCACCCCGGCGAAGAACGGCGAGTTCACGAACATCGCCTGCACCACCGGCAGCCACGGCCGCAGGTGATTGCTCACCTGGATCGCGGTCGCCCGGTCGGGCACGCCGACGTGCACGTGACACCCGCAGACGGCCGGATCCGCGACGATCGGCCCGTAGTGCCCGGCGATCGCCTGGTAGCGGGGGTCGTCGGTCACGGTCAGGGCCGGCTCGCCGACCGGCGTCGCGCCCAGCGCCACCAGGTTCGCCCCGGAGGCGGCGGCCGCCTCGGCCGCGGCCAGGCGCATCGTCCGCAGACTCTGATCGATCTCGGACAGGTCGTGGCAGACCGGGGTGACCATCTCGATCATGCTGTGCCGGAACTCGCGGCGGCTCTGCTCCCGCAGCTCCTCCGGCAGCTTCCCGGCCACCGCGGGCGCCACCGGCACGTTCTGGCCCGTCCGCGGGTCGAGCAGCAGGTACTCTTCCTCGACGCCGATCGTCGGCCCGGTCATCGGCTCCCTCACCGGGTCGCGGTCAGCAGCACGAGGGCGATCCGCTCGGCGTGCGCGTAGGCCGGCCCGTCGAGCTCCTCGTCGTACACATCCGGATCGTACTCGCGATAGGTCCAGTCCAGGCCGGTGCCGGCCAGCCGCTCGGCCGCCGCCCGGTGGAACGGGTCCTGCCCGCCGACGATCCCGGTCCCGGCGAACAGCACCAGCGACCCGCCCGGGGCCAGCCGCTCGGCGGCCGCGTCGATGATCGCCATGGACAGCTCGTGCCCGTGCGCGCCGCCGTGCCGGTACGCCCGCCCGGCCGGGTCGATCATGAAGGGCGGGTTGGAGAAGATCAGGTCGAACTGCCCGTCGACATCGGCCAGCAGGTTGCTGCGGACCGGCCGTACGCCCGGCGTGCCCGCGAGCTCGGCGTTGATCCGGGCCAGCCGAAGGGCCGCCGGGTTGATGTCGACGGCGAGCACACCCGCCTCCGGCGCCCGCTTGGCCACGGTGATCGCCCCGGCCCCGGTGCCGCAGCCGATGTCCACCGCCCGGCGGATCGGCTGCTCACGCTGCTCGACGTGGGCGGCCACGGCGCCGGCCATCCGGTAGGTGTCCGGCCCGAAGAACACGGAGTCCTCGGCGTCGGTGGGGAAGGCCGAGTGCACGAACAGCTCCCCGTCGTAGGAGGAGAAACGGACGGTGCTGCGCCACTGCTCCCCGTCCTGCTCGAGCACGCCGGCCGCCGCCATGAGCTGCACGATCCGCTCCGGCAGCACGCCCGGCCCGAACGGGCGGCTCCACCCGAACACGTCGCGCACCCCGAACGCCCGCTGGTTCTGCGGCCGCCGGTTGACCCGCTCGTGGGTGGCCGGGGTGACAGTCGTGAACTCGTAGCCGACCTCGCGCAGGGCGCGGCCGAGGCCGACCAGCGCGGCGTCGAGCTCCTCGGCCGGGGCGGCGGTCATGGCGGTGATCGTCATGGCGCCCCGCATGCCCACGGAAGCGCCGCCCATTCCTGCCGGTTCGCGGCCGCCGGTCATCGGCCGCGGGTCGCGACGAGCATGACGAGGGCGATGCGCTCGGTGTCGGCGTAGGCCGGGCCGTCGAGCTGCTCGCCGAACACGTCGGAGTCGACTTCGTGATAGGCCCAGGCCAGGCCGGTGCCGGTGAGGGGCTCGGCCGCCGCCCGCTGGAACGGGTCACGCCCGCCGACGATGCCCGTGCTGGTGAACAGGACCAGCGAGCCGTGCGGGGCCAGGTGGGCGGCGGCCTGGTCGAGGATGGCCGCCGAGTGCTCGTGGTCGTCCGGCCCGCCGTCCCGCCCGGTCGGCCGGGACCGGTCGATCAGGATGCCGGTGACCATGACGGCCAGGCGGTGCTCGCGCAACGGGCCCAGCCAGTGACGGCGGGCCGGGCGGCCGCGCCAGCGGCGTACGGCGGGAACGCGGACGAAGGCGATCACCCCGGCCAGCTGGAGCAGGGCCGCGGTGAGCAGGCCGGCCGTGGGGCCGCCGATCGCGACGGCGGCCGGCGTGACCAGCGGCCCGGCCACGAAGATGACTTCCTGCAGCGCCACATCCAGGGCGTAGGCCGCGTGCACGGCCGACGGGGGCACCAGATCGGGCCAGAGGGCGCGCAGGCAGGCCTCCATCGGTGGCGGGCCGAGCCCGGCCAGCGCGGCCCCGGCGACGATCAGGCCGGCCCGGCCGCCGCTGAGCGCGACCACCACATAGCCCGCGGCCGAGAGCAGGGCCGAGCCGTACAGGATCGGCGGTTGCCGCCAGCGGTCGACGGCCCGGGCCGGCACGGGGGCCCCGGCCGCCATGCCGGCGGTGAAGACGGCGACCAGGGCGCCCGCGACGGCCAGGCTGACCGACTCGCGGGCGAACAGAAGCAGGGCCAGTGGCGCCGCGCCCATGGGAGGCGGCCGACCTGGCTGGCGGTGAGGACGAGCGGGACGTACGGCCGGCGCAGCACGGCACGAGCGCCGGCGCGCGAGTCTGCGGGTGCGGACATGCGGGCAACTCCGGGGGCACGGCGAACAGCCGCGGCAAGTCGCCCGAGGAGCGCGTCAGCCGGCGGCGAGGGAGGCGAGGGACACCGGGGGAGCGGGCCGCCACGGCGGGAACTGTGGCGGCGGAGTCCACCCAGGAGCGATCGCGACGCTCGTGATCGTTGCCGTACAACGGAAGCGGGGGCGTGACCCAGGTCGCAGCCGGAGCCCGGACGGGGGCTACGGACCGTGGGATCATCGTCACACCTTACCGTCTGGGCACGCTTGACGGGCCCTTCACTTCGGCCCCTAGTTGTGTCACCCGGTCGCGCAATCCGCGGTCGGCTGTCACGACGACGACGCGCCTCTCGCGGCCGGCCTCACGGACCAGGTCGACGATCCTGTCGTCGCCCGAGCCGGGGGCGCTCACGACGCGTACCTCCGCCGGGCCTTGTGGGGTTGACTTGGCCTGACCCTCCACGACCAGCGCGACCTCGACCGGGCCGGGTAGATCGGGCAGACCATTGGCAGCGACCGGAGTCAATGCGTCGCGCAGTCGCAGGGCCGCGCCGGGGCGGTCGCGCCACCATCCGTCGGGCACGGAACCGACGACATTGGCCCCGTCGACGATCACCAAAGGTACGGTCATGGAGTTGAGCGTACCCGAGTCAACTTTCTTCGAGAACGGGGAATCAATCGATCCGGCACGGCGCTGATACGGGTCGTGCAAGGTGGGTAAAGGCCCCCGGCACAACGGCTACGGAGAAGAGAGAAGACGTATGAGCATCGGACCGATCGGACCGGGCGGGCCCGGCCAGTGGGACGACTTCTTCGCGCGCTTCTTCGGCGCGGCTGACCCGCGCCGGTCGCAGCGCATCGACATCACCAAGTACATGAGCGGCGACGCCCGTGAGGTTCTTTCCGCGGCGGCGCGCCGGGCGGCCGAGCTGGCCGACCCCGACCGCACCATCGCCGACCTCGACACCGACCACCTGCTCTGGGCGACCCTGCAGCTGGAGCCGATGAAGCAGACCGTGCGCCGGGCCGGGGCCGACCCCGAGGCGCTGCTGTCCGCCCTCGGCCGCCCGGCCGGGGTGAGCGAGGAGCTCCCGACCCAGGTCCAGCTGACCCCCGCGGCCAAGCGGGCGCTGCTCGACAGCCTGCAGATCTCCCGGGCGGTCGGCGCCTCGTACGTCGGTCCCGAGCACATCCTGATGGCCCTCGGCCTCAACCCCGACTCGGCGGCCGGGCGGTTGCTGGGCGGCAAGCTGGACCCGCAGGCGCTGCAGCAGTCGGCCGAGCCGCAGCAGGGCGCCCCGCGGGCCGGTGCCCAGCGTGGCGGCGGCGCCGGCGGCAACGCCAACACCCCCACCCTCGAGCAGTTCGGCGTCGACCTGACCGAGATGGCCCGCCGCGGCGAGATCGACCCGGTCATCGGCCGCGCGAGCGAGATCGAGCAGGCCGTGGAGATCCTCTCCCGGCGCACCAAGAACAACCCCGTGCTGATCGGCGAGGCCGGCGTCGGCAAGACCGCGATCGTGGAGGGTCTGGCCCAGCGCATCGTGGACGGCGACGTCCCGCTGACCCTGGAGAACAAGCGGGTCATCCAGCTCGACCTGGCCGGTCTGGTCGCGGGCACCCGCTACCGGGGCGACTTCGAGGAGCGCCTGCGCAAGGTCATCGACGAGATCCGTGACTCGGGCGACAGCATGATCGTCTTCCTGGACGAGATCCACACGCTGGTCGGCGCCGGTGGTGGCGGCGGTGACGGTGGCGGCATGGACGCCTCCAACATGCTCAAGCCGGCCCTGGCCCGCGGCCAGCTGCGGGTGGTCGGCGCGACCACGCTCGACGAGTACCGCAAGTACATCGAGAAGGACGCGGCCCTGGCCCGGCGTTTCCAGCCCGTGCTGGTGGGCGAGCCCAGCGTCGAGGACACCGTCTCGATCCTGCGCGGCCTGCGCGACAACTACGAGGCCCACCACCAGGTGCGGATCACCGAAGAGGCCCTGCAGGCCGCGGCCGAGCTGTCCGACCGCTACATCACCGACCGGTTCCTGCCGGACAAGGCGATCGACCTGATCGACCAGGCCGGGGCGCGGGTGCGGCTGAGGGTCAAGACCCCGGACGCGGATGTACGCGAGAAGGAGCGCCGCCTCGAGCAGCTGTCCCGCGACCGTGACCAGGCCGTGGCGGCGGAGAACTACGAGAAGGCGGTCCAGCTCCGCGACGAGATCAACTCGCTCAAGGAGCAGATCGAGGCGGCCGGGGTCAGCGCCGACGGCGTGCCCCAGGTGACCGACGCCGACATCGCCGACGTCGTGTCGCGGGCCACCGGCATCCCGGTGTCCCAGCTGACCGAGGAGGAGAAGGCGCGCCTGCTGCGCCTGGAGGGACACCTGCACGAGCGGGTGGTCGGCCAGGACGACGCGGTCGCGGCCGTGGCCGAGGCGGTACGCCGCTCGCGGGCCGGCCTCGGTGACCCGGACCGCCCGGTGGGCAGCTTCCTGTTCCTGGGCCCGACCGGTGTCGGCAAGACGGAGCTGGCGCGGTCGCTGGCCGAGGCGCTGTTCGGCGAGTCGGACCGGATGATCCGCCTCGACATGAGCGAGTTCCAGGAGCGGCACACCGTGTCGCGCCTGGTCGGGGCCCCTCCCGGCTACGTCGGCTACGACGAGGCGGGTCAGCTGACCGAGGCGGTTCGCCGCCGCCCGTACAGCGTGGTCCTGCTCGACGAGATCGAGAAGGCCCACCCGGACGTCTTCAACATCCTGCTCCAGGTGCTCGACGACGGCCGGCTGACCGACAGCCAGGGCCGCACGGTGAGCTTCAAGAACACGGTGCTGATCATGACGAGCAACCTCGGCTCGGACATCATCAGCGGCACCCGGCGCTCGGTCGGCTTCGGCTCCGGCGAGGGCGGCGCGGCCAGCGAGGAGCTGCGCGACCGGCTCGACCGGCGTCTCAAGGAGCAGCTGCGGCCCGAGTTCATCAACCGGATCGACGAGATCATCATCTTCCGGCAGCTCGAGCAGGAGCAGGTCCGCCAGATCACCGAGCTCATGCTCGACGAGACCCGGCGCCGCCTGCACGCGCAGGACATCAGCCTGGAGATCACCACGGAGGCGATCGACTGGCTGGCCGAGAAGGGCTTCCAGCCCGAGTACGGCGCCCGCCCGCTGCGCCGGGTGATCCAGCGCGAGCTGGACAACCGGCTGTCCAAGATGCTGCTCGGCGGTGACATCGCCGCGGGGCAGTCGGTCAAGGTGGACGCGGTCGAGGGCAAGCTGACCTTCGCCTGATCCCTGCGAACAGAACGGCCCGGCTTCGCGAGAAGCCGGGCCGTTTCGTCATCGGCCGCCGAGCTGGGCCAGGCCGTCGAAGACGCCCAGGTGGGGATAGTCGACCCGCCAGTCCAGGTAGGCGGGGTTGCGCGCGGCCACTTCGACGTACGCGTCCTGGGCCATCTCGATCAGCCGGGGCGCGCTGAGCGCGGCCGGCGAGTCCGGATGCCAGCCGATCACATAGCGCCAGCGCAGTGGGGCCCCGCGCAGCGGACGGTGCGCCAGCCCGGCCGGGGCCCGGAACGTCGGCTGGCACAACCCCAGCGCCGACCCGGCCTCGACCATGTCGACGCAGCCGCGGATGTCGCTCTCCAGGACCCGCCGCGGCGTGAACCCGGCCCGCGCGCAGGCCGCCGCGAAGCAGTCGCCGAAACAGCCGTCGCCGGTGCCGGCCACCCACTGCTCGGTGGCCAGCTCGGCCAGGTCGACGTCGGTGTCCTTGGCGTTCGGATGGTCCTCGGGCATGAGCACGCACACCGCGTCGACCGCGACGGTCTGCCACACCAGGCCGTAGTCGGCCGACGGGATGGCGTCGCCGCAGACCCCGACCTGCGCGTAGTCGAGCTTGCCGGCGATCACCATGTTGGCCAGCTCGTCGACGTAGTAGGAGGCGTACGTGGTGATCTGGGCCTCCGGCTCGGCCATGGAGAGCCGGTGGACCATGCCGCCCAGGATCGGGCCGCCGATCGCCCCGAACCGGTAGCGGCTCATCCGGCCCTCGCCGGTCGCCCCGGCCAGCCGGGCCGCCTCGTCCTGCAGGCCCTTCATGGCCGGCAGGAGCACTCGGGCCCGGGCGAGGACCAGCTCGCCGAGCGCGGTGGGACGCGCGCCCCGGCGGTCGCGCTCGAAGAGCGGCCCGCCGAGAGTTCTCTCGATGCGCTGCAGCTGCGCGGTCAGCGCCGGCTGGGCCAGGCCCAGTTGCGATGCCGCCTTGGTCACGCTGCCGGTCTCCGCGATGGCGCAGACCACCTTGAGATGCCGCAGCTCCAGGTTCATAGCGTGACGTTAGGACCACGAAGACATAGATGGCTAGCCCTAAGCGCCGCTGAAAGATCCCCCACTTGTGACAAATGGGTTAACGAATCCGGCGTTTTCCCTACAAATCCTTGGCATACGTGGTGCGGCGAGTGACGGCATCGCGCAATTTGTCCACCACGGCCACGGCCGGATCGACGACCTTGTTCCACGGGGGAGTGGACGGGGTGGCCGGATGCGGGCGGGTCGGCGCGGCCTCCGCGGCCGTCTCGAACCGGTTGCCGACCCGGATCAGGTCCTCGATCGGGACCATCTGCACGAGCACGGGCAGGAGCTCCTCGGCGTCCGCGTCGACGTGCCGGCGGACGGCCGCGGCCACGTCGGCGGCGTGCTCGGCGCTGCGGCCTTGTTGCAACTGTTGCAGCGTGACCAGCAGGGCGTGGTCCTCGGCGAGCTCACGGTCGGTCAGCTCCTCGCCGCCGGGCACGACCTTGCGGATGGCCGGGTAGAGGTACTGCTCCTCGCAGCTCAGGTGGCGCGAGAGGGTGGCGATCACGACGTCGGTGACCCGCTTGTCGGCCGGGTCCTCGAGCATGCGGTCGCACAGCTTGAGCAGCTCGCGGTGCTGCTGGGTGATGACGTCGACGACGTTGCGCCCGGTGGTCTCGCCACCCATGGGCGGAAGCGGGGGAAGATTCAGTGACGACACGGCCGCAACGTTTCCCCGAGTGATGCCCATGACAAACCTTGTAACGATCTGCTGGTAGGAATAGCGGATGACGACCACCGCCGCCGAGGAGGTCACCGGCATCTGCCGTGACCTGCTGCGCATCGACACCACGAACACCGGCGACCCGCGCACCACGGTCGGCGAGCGCGTCGCCGCCGAGTACGTCGCGGAGAAACTCGGCGAGGTGGGCATCGAGTCCGAGATCCACGAGTCGGCGCCGAACCGGGCCAACCTGTTCGCCCGCATCCCCGGGGCCGACCGCAGCCGGGGCGCGCTCATGCTGCACGGCCACCTCGACGTGGTCCCGGCCGACGCCAGCGAGTGGTCCGTCGACCCGTTCTCCGGCGAGGAGAAGGACGGCTACCTGTGGGGCCGCGGCGCGATCGACATGAAGGACTTCGACGCGATGATGCTCGCCGTCGTCCGCGACTGGAAGCGCACCGGCTACGTGCCGCCGCGCGACATCGTGCTCATGTACACGGCCGACGAAGAGGCCGGCATGGAGTACGGCTCGCAGTGGCTCGTGCGCAACCACCGCGACGCGTTCGAGGGTGTCACCGAGGCCATCGGCGAGGTGGGCGGCTACTCGTTCACGGTCAACGACGACCTGCGCCTCTACCTGGTCCAGACCGCCGAGAAGGGCCTGGACTGGCTGCGCCTGCACGCCACCGGGCGGCCCGGGCACGGCTCGTTCGTGCACGACGACAACGCGATCACCACCCTGGCCGAGGCGGTCTCCCGGGTCGGCCGGCACCGCTTCCCGACCGTGCTCACCCCGACCGTGCGGACCTTCCTGGACCAGATCAGCGAGGCCCTGCAGGTCGAGCTCGACCCGGAGAAGCCGGAGGAGGTCATCGCCAAGCTCGGCCCGATCGCCAACCTGATCGGGGCCACGGTGCGCAACACGGCCAACCCGACCCGGCTCGAGGCCGGCTACAAGGACAACGTCATCCCCGGCCGGGCCAGCGCCACCATCGACTGCCGCACCCTGCCCGGGCACGCCGACGCGTTCCTGGCCGAGCTGCGCGAGCTGATCGGCCCCGGCGTCGACATCGAGCACATCTCCCAGCAGACGGCGGTCGAGACCGGCTTCGACGGGGCGCTGGTCGAGGCCATGGGCGAGGCGCTGCGGGCCGAGGACCCGGCCGCGCGCACCATCCCGTACATGATGTCGGGCGGCACCGACGCCAAGGCGTTCTCCACCCTCGGCATCCGGTGCTTCGGGTTCGCCCCGCTCAAGCTCCCCGCCGACCTGGCCTTCAGCTCGTTGTTCCATGGCATCGACGAGCGCGTTCCGGTCGAGGGACTAGAGTTCGGCGTGCGTGTGCTCGACCGTCTGCTCCGAAACAGCTGACTTGTGTGGAAGGACCCACTTCGATGACCGACCAGAACGCGGAGCTCGACGCCGCCCTCGAGCGCGTCGTGGAGGCCGCCCGGGCGCACCTCACGGCGGTCAAGGCGGCCGAGGGCCGGATGGACGACGACGACGTCTGGCAGGCGTACGTCAACCTCAACAACGCCTCCTTCGCGTACGACGAGAAGATGCTCGACGCGTACGGCGAGGTGACCCCCTGGGACGTGGAGTCGATCGACCCCGACGAGGCCGACCAGCGCTTCGGTCTCGGTGTCGACGGCTTCGACCCGGCCGAGTCCACCGACCCGTACCCGCAGGTCCTCTCGGTGCGCCAGCGCCGCGACTACCGCGTGCCGAGCATCTCGGCGCTGCTGCGCCGGGCCGAGGTGGCCCGCCGCAGCGCCGTCCCCGAGGACGAGGACCCGGGCGCGGTCGAGACGGTCGGTGAGGCCGTGCTCGAGCTGCTGCAGGCCGGCGACGGCTCGCTGTCGTCGCTGGACGTGCCGGAGCTGGAGCCGCTCGACGGCCTGCTGACCGTGAGCGAGATCTCCGAGCCGCTCGACCTGGAGGCGTACGAGGACTCGGACGGCGACGGGCCGTTCGCTCCGAAGCCCGGCGACCTGCTGGTCGGCCGGCTCGACGAGCACCCGTACCTGCCCGACGAGGAAGAGGACCACGCCGGCCACCAGCACTGATCTTCGGTTGTGACCAGGAAGGGCCCGTCCGCACGGACGGGCCCTTCTCAGTAGCTCAGCCCGGGCTGCGGGCTGGGCTGAACGCGACGGCGGAGCATCACCTTGCGGGTGCCGTCCCGGTAGAGCTGGACGCGGGCCAGCTCCCATCCCGAGAACTCCGCCTGAATGGCGAGCTGCGCCGCCGCGGTCAACCGATCGACATTCGAGGGCAACCTCAGCGGCGCGTATTCGTAGTCCATGGCCACTAGAGTGCACCTGTTCGCGGGCCCCCGACAAGCACTGACCAGCGCTTATCCCCTCCGCTGACATCTCGCCTGGTCACGGCGGCCCCGTGCGGCGATGATCACAGGCCGGCGGCCCGCTGGTGTGCTGACTCGCGCAGCCGGTCCAGGGCCGGTGTCTCACAGGTGCGGCACGCTGGGCGCCGGCGTAGGTGGTAGCCGAGGGTGGCCGCGCCCAGGGCCAGGCTCCAGAGCGGCCACGTCGCCATCGGGAAGGCGGCCAGGCCGTGCTCGGCCAGCAGGTCCAGGGCCTCGGGGTCGGCGAAGAAGGCCACCGAGGCCGACATCACGAAGATCGCCACCAAAGTCGCGGGGATGGTGGCGGCCCGGATCGGCAGCCGCCGGCCCAGGAACCGCTCGCCCCATCGCTGCGTCAGGCCCAGCGTGAGGATCGCGCCCACGGTGGCGAACGCGCCGAGACCCAGCGCGCCCCAGACGCCGCCGTCGGCGTGCAACTCGTCCAGGAACTCCTGGGAGATGCCGAGCGGGATGCCGGCCACCCAGGCCAGCCGGACGACGGCGTAGAACATCGGGATCACAGCGGCGACGTAGGCGGCCCATCGGCCCCAGCGGGCCGCGGACGCCGGTGACTTCCAGCCGCGGCTGCCGCCGCACTCTTCACAGGCCCCGGCCGTACGGAACTGCCAGCGCAGCGCCGCCCGGGCCAGCAGGAGTCCGCCGAGGACGGCCCAGGCCTGGTTGAGCAGGGTCCAGTTGAAGACCTCGGAGTAGTCGATCGGCGGGAATCCGAACGGGAAGCCGATGATCAGGATCGGCAGATAGCCGGTGACCACCAGCAGCCGCATGTCCGGCACGACGACCAGCAGCCCGGCCACCAGCAGCCAGACGTAGCCGAGCACCGCGAGTCTGATCCAGCGGGGCGGCCGGTCGCTGTCCAACATGATCAGCAGGGCGACGGCGCCGGTCAGCAGCGCCCCGGCGAACAGCGGGGCTCCGGCCTCCGGGTCGAGGCGGCTGAGGACGGCGGTCTGGCCGTCCTGGTGGCCGGCGCCGAACGGGAAGCCGCGGCCGGTGAACGTCCAGACCAGGGCGACGGTGCCGTAGAGGGCGGCCCAGGTGGCCGCGAGCTTGCGTGCCGAGTTCGTCATGCTTCGACGATCGCGATGTCCCGGCTCGGCCGGATCCCTCCGCGAAGCGAGCCGTCTCCCTCGCGCGGGGGAGCTACGGCGCTATGAACCCCGAGCGGTACGCGACGACGACGGCCTGGGTGCGGTCGCGGACGCCGAGCTTGCCGAGCAGGCTGCCGACGTGGGTCTTGACCGTCTCGACGCCGAGGAAGAGGCAGGCCGCGATCTCCGCGTTGGACAGACCCTCCGCCATGAGCGTGAGCACCTCGGCCTCGCGGTCGGTCAGCCGGGCGCCGGGCAGGCCGAGCTCCCGCGACGGCTGGTGGGCGGCGGCCAGCCGGCGCACCGCGGCCGGGAAGAGCAGCGAGTCGCCGCGGGCCACGACGCGTACCGCCTCGACGATCTGGGCCGGGCGGGCCCGCTTGAGCAGGAACCCGTCCGCCCCGGCCCGCAGCGCCTCGTAGACGTGGTCGTCGTTCTCGAAGGTCGTCACGACCAGCACGCGCGGCGCCGGGTCGGGACCGCGCTCGATCAGCAGCCGGGTCGCCTGGATACCGTCGAGCCGCGGCATCCGTACGTCCATCAGCACGACGTGCGGCCGCAGGCGGACCGCCGCCGGAACCACCTCGGCCCCGTCGCCGGCCTCACCCACCACGGTCAGGTCGTCCTCGGCGTCGAGGATGGCCCGCAGGCCCCTCCGCACCAGTTCGTCGTCGTCCACGATGAGCACGCGCAGCGGCCCGTCAGTCATGGCGTCCCTCCGTGATCGGCAGCCGCGCGACGACGCGCCACGAGCCGGCCTGCGGCCCGGCCGTCAGCTCGCCGCCGAGCAGCCGCACCCGCTCCCGCATCCCGTCCAGACCTCGCCCGCCGCTTCCCGCCGCGCCGCCGGCCTGGACCCGGGCACGGGGCCCGCCGCTTCCCGCCGCGCCGCCGGCCCGGACCCGGGCGCCGGGCCCGCCGGCGAGCGGGTTGGTGACCTCGATGGTCAGGTCGCCGCCCGCGGCGATCCGCACCCGCGCCGTGCCGGTTCCGTGTTTCGCGGCATTTGTCAGGCTTTCCTGCACGATGCGGTAGGCCTCCCGGGAGACGTGCGGCGGCAGGTCCCCGACGTCCACCTCGGCGTCCACGCCCTCGGCGAACAGGCGGTCGATCTCGGCCAGCGTCGGCGCCGCCCGCCGCATCTCCGCTTCCTGCCGTGGCCCCCCTTCGCGACCCGGCCCTTCGCGCGGGGATGCACCGGGCGGGGCCTCGCGAAGGACGCCCAGGACCGCGTCGAGCTCGTCGAGGGCGTTGCGGCCGAGGTCCTCGATCGCGGTCAGGGCCCGGCGGGCGAACTCCGGGTCCCTGTCGAAGACGGCGCCGGCGGCACCGGCCTGAAGGGTCACCGCGGTCAGGGCGTGGCCGACCGAGTCGTGCAGCTCGCGGGCGAGACGGTTGCGGTGGGCCAGTTGCCGTTCGCGGGCCTCCAGCGCGGCCAGCCGCTCGGCCGGGGACGGGCCCAGCAGCACCGGGGCCATGGTCGCGGCGAGTTTGCCCAGGCCGGCGACCGCGTAGATGGTGCCGATCAGCAGCACCAGGCCGACGGCCGTCCAGGCCCACAAGTCGCCCGGACCGAGCGGCCCGACGTCGGTGCCGGTCAGCGCGCCCTCGGTGATGCCGAGGCGCTCGGCGAAGGCGATCAGCGCCAGCGGCACCGCGATGCCGACCGCGGCCGCGACCACCCCGCCGATGGCCAGGTGCAGGCCGAACCAGAGGGCGGCCCGCAGCCGGGTCTCCAGCGGGAGGCGGCCGGGCGCCGGCGCGGGAAGGTCGACCTGCAGCAGAGCGCGGGCGGCCGAGATCTCCAGTTCGCGGGTGCCGCCGAGGAACGGCGGCACGAGCGCCACCGCCGCCGCGACCAGCGCCGTCACGACCACGCCGGGCACGTTGTCGTCGCTGACCAGGAGCGCCTGGGCGAGCAGGCCGGCCGTCAGCGCGTACGGCAGGAGGACGACCGCACCCAGCAGGAGGAAGACGCCGCGCCGGTAGGTGCCGGCGCGGAGCAGGGGGCGCAGGACGGCGACCGGTCAGCCCTCGCCGTCCGGGTAGCCGACGCCCTCACGCTCGGGGTAGCCGACGTCGATGGCCGAGACGTCGTCGAGGGCGTGGGCGATCTCGGCCGGCAGGGTCAGCTCCTCGCTGAGCAGCGCGCCCTGCAACTGCCCGGCCGTGCGCGCGCCCAGGATCGGCGCGGCCACCCCGGGCCGATCACGCAGCCAGGCCAGCGCCACCTCGACCGGGGAGACGCCGAGACCGGCGGCGGCGGTCACCACCGCCTGCACGATGCTGGAGCTGCGGGGCTCGAGGTACGTCTGCACGAACGCGGCCAGATGCTCGGTGGCGGCCCGCGAGTCGAGCGGACGGCCGTTGCGGTACTTGCCGGTGAGCACGCCCCGGCCCAGCGGCGACCAGGCCAGCACCCCGAAGCCGAGCGCGGCCGCGGCCGGCAGCAGCTCACGCTCGATGCCCCGCTCGAGCAGCGAGTACTCCATCTGGGAGGCGACGATCGGGGCCCGGCCGGGGTACGCGGCCTGCCAGGTGGCCGCCCGCGTGGTCTGCCAGGCCGCGAAGTTGGAGACGCCGACATATCGCACGCGGCCGCTGTTGACCGCGTGGTCCAGGGCGGCCAGGGTCTCCTCGAGCGGGGTCAGCGGGTCGTAGCCGTGGACCTGCCAGAGGTCGACGTAGTCGGTGCCGAGCCGGCGCAGCGACGCGTCGAGCGAGCGCAGCAGGTTGCCGCGGGAGCCGTCGCGGGTGCGGAAGCCGTGCGGGGTGAGGCCGGCCTTGGTGGCGATCACCACTTCGTCCCGGGGGACCAGGTGGTCGAGCAGGGAGCCGATCACGGCCTCGGCGTCGCCGTCGCCGTACACGTCGGCGGTGTCGAGCAGGGTGCCGCCGGCCTCGAGGAAGAGTTTGAGCTGGGCGGCCGCGTCGTCCGGGTCGGTGTCCCGGCCCCAGGTCATGGTGCCGAGGGCGAGCCGCGAGACCGCCAGCCCGCTTCGGCCGAGCGGTCGCTGTTGCATGAGTGAACCTTATTCAGACAGTCTCCATAGGGAAATGCTGACGCCCAGGTGGAACCCGTCGGTTACCCGACCGAGATCACGCAGCGTTCGTCAGTAGGCTTCGAACAGCGAAAACGGAGGGGAGCGAACGTGCGACTGGGACTCAGCCTCGGCTATCAGTCGGCGTGGAGCACGCCGCAGGATCATCTGGCGATGGCGCAGGAGGCGGACCGGCTCGGCTACGCCGTGGCCTGGTCGGCCGAGGCCTACGGGTCGGACACGGTGAGCATGCTCGCCTGGATCGCCGGCCAGACGCAGCAGATCGACCTCGGCGCCGCCGTCATGCAGATCCCGGCCCGTACCCCGGCCATGACCGCGATGACCGCCGCCACCATCGACACCCTTTCCGGCGGCCGTTTCCGGCTCGGGCTGGGCGTCTCCGGGCCGCAGGTCTCCGAGGGCTGGCACGGCGTCCGCTTCGCCAAGCCCCTCGCCCGCACCCGGGAGTACGTCGAGATCGTCAAGATGGCGATCGCCCGCCAGCCCGTGTCGTACCAGGGTGAGCACTACACGCTGCCGCTGCCCGACGGCCCCGGCAAGGCGCTGCGGCTCGGCTTCCACCCGCCGCGCGAGCAGATCCCGATCTACCTGGCCGCCGTCGGCCCGAAGAACCTGGAGCTGGCCGGCGAGATCGCCGACGGCTGGCTCGCCATCTTCTTCGCGCCCGACGCCGCGGGGGAGTATTTGCAGCACATCGAGCGCGGCCGGGCCAAGAAGGGCCTCGGCCTGACCGGCTTCGACGTCGCGCCCACGGTGCCGGTGGTGCTCGGCGACAACGTGGCGTGGTGCGCCGACGTGATCCGGCCCTACGCGTCGCTCTACGTCGGTGGCATGGGCAGCCGTGAGCAGAACTTCTACAATCAGCTGGCCGTCCGCATGGGTTACGCCGACGAGGCGGCCAAGGTGCAGGAGCTCTACCTGAGCGGCAAGAAGGCCGAGGCGGCGGAGGCCGTGCCGCAGGAGTTCATCGAGCGCACCTCGATTCTGGGCAACAAGATCCAGGTCAAGGAGCGGATCAGGCAGTACGCTGCCGCCGGCGTCGGCACGTTGTCGGTGAGCCCCTACGTCGGCGACCTGAAGAGCGGCCTCGACACCCTCCGGATCGTCGCCGAGGCGTACGAAGAGTCCGGCGTGGCCGAGTAGTGGCCACCGTCCTTCTGCTCCGGCACGGGCGGACCACCGCCAACGCGACCGGCGAGCTGGCCGGCCGGCGGCCGGTGGAGCTCGACGACACCGGCCGCCGCCAGGCCGAGAGGGCCGGCGAGCGGCTGCGCGCGCTGCCGCTGGCCGCGGTGGTGACCAGCCCGCTGATCCGCTGCCGGACCACGGTCGAGCTCGCCCTGCCCGGGGTCACGCCGGTCGTCGACGACGACTTCACCGAGTGCGGGTACGGCGACTGGGAGGGCCGCCCGCTCAAGGAGCTGGCCAAGGAGGAGCTGTGGCCGGTGGTGCAGCAGCACCCCAGCGCGGCGGTCTTCCCCAACGGCGAGGCGATGGCAGCCATGTCGGCCCGCGCGGTCGGGGCCGTGCGGCGCTGGGACGCGCGTATCACCGCCGAGCACGGCCCGGAGGCGCTCTGGGTGGTGTGCAGCCACGGTGACGTGATCAAGGCCATCGTGGCCGACGCCCTCGGGCTGCACCTCGACCAGTTCCAGCGCATCGTCGCGGATCCGGCCTCGGTGAGCGTCATCCGGTACACCCCGACCCGCCCGTTCGTCGTGCGCGTCAACGACACCTCCGACCTGGCCTCCCTCGTACCCCCGCCCGCGGCGGCCAAGGACGGTGGGCAACCCGCCGCGCAGTCGGATGCCGCCGTCGGCGGCGGGGCCGGGAGTGGGGTTTAGGAGCGCAGTGTGACCGGCGTGTCACCGCTGGCTGGTGTGCGTTGCGCCGTGGGCGAACCCGGCCCCGTGGGGATGCGCGAGGGCCGGGGAGGGTGGATAGGGTTGTCCTCATGACCCACCAGGTGCACTCCTTCGAGCCGCCGGAGCGGTTCGTGGCCGGGACGGTGGGCGAGCCGGGTGACCGGACCTTCTTCCTCCAGGCCCGCGGCGGCGGCCGGGTGATCAGCGTCGCGCTGGAGAAGGTCCAGGTGTCGCTCCTCGCCGAGAAGCTCGAGGAACTGCTCGTCGAGGCGAACAAACGGTTCGGGGTCTCGCTGCCCGAGACCGCGATGCTCGCCGGGCACGACAACGAGCCGCTCGACACCCCGGTCGACGAGGAGTTCCGCGTCGGCACGCTGGGGCTCGCCTTCGACGTCGACTCGAGCACCGTGGTGATCGAGGCCATCGAGGCGGGGGAGTCCGAGGTCGAGATCGAGCTCGGCGCCGACCCCGACGACGAAGACGAGGACGACGACGTCGAGGACGACGACGATGAGGACGACGAGCCCGACGACGACCTCGACCGGCTCCGGGTGCGGCTGACCCCCGAGGCGACCCGGGCCTTCATCGACCGGGCCCGCCGCGTGGTGGCCGCCGGCCGTCCCCCGTGCCCACTCTGCGGCCAGCCGCTCGACCCGGCCGGCCACCTCTGCCCCCGGCACAACGGTTACCACCGGTGACGGCGGAGCCCGCGGCGGCGCTCGCCGAGAGTGACGCCCTCGACCTGCTCGCCCACGGCGAGATGGAGATCGAGGGCCGCCTCGTCGACGCGTCCAACACCACGCTGCGGGCCGAGATCTCGTTCAACGGCCTGACCCGGCGCTGCGTCTACAAGCCGGTGCGCGGCGAGAAGCCGCTGTGGGACTTCCCGGACGGCACGCTGGCCGGTCGGGAGATCTCGGCCTACCTCGTGTCGCGGGCGACGGGCTGGGATCTCGTGCCCCCGACCATCCTGCGGGACGGGCCGCTGGGGCCGGGCGCCCTGCAGCTCTGGATCGACGAGCCCGATGACCTGTCGCCGCTGATCGGCTTCGTCCCGGCCTACGACGTGCCGCACGGCTGGCTCGCCGTGGCCAACGCCCGGGACGAGGACGGGGACGCCTACGCGCTCGCCCACGCCGACGATCCCCGGCTGGCCCGGCTGGCCGTCTTCGACGCGGTGATCAACAACGCCGACCGCAAGGGCGGGCACGTCCTCTACCCGTCCACCGGGTCGATCCACGGCGTCGATCACGGCGTCTCCTTCCACGTGGAGAACAAGCTGCGTACGGTCCTGTGGGGCTGGACGGGAAAGCCGCTGATCCCCGAGGCCGCCGAGGTCCTGACGTCCCTGGTGGCCGCGCTCGACGGCGACCTCGGGCCGGCCTTGGAGGAGCACCTCACGATCTCCGAGGTCCAGCACGTACGCCTGCGCGCGAAGCGCCTGCTGCGCGCCGGCCGCTTCCCGCAGCCGCCGCAGGACTGGCCCGCGATCCCGTGGCCGCCCGTGTAGTCGGTCACGGTCGCCCGTCTTTGTTCCTACCAACTGGATAGGCTTGCGAACCATGGACGCTTGGACCGGGCACGACGTGCCGACCCTGCCCGGCTCGGGGGAGCCGCCCCGCCTGTTCGACACGGCCCGCCGTGCGGCTTTCGCCTCGGCGCCCTCGGGCGGGCCGGCCACGATGTACGTCTGCGGCATCACCCCGTACGACGCGACCCACCTGGGCCACGCGGCCACGATGATCACGTTCGACCTGGTCAACCGCCTCTGGCGGGACAACGGCCACGACGTCACGTACGTGCAGAACGTGACCGACATCGACGACCCGCTGCTGGAGCGGGCCGAGCGTGACGGCGAGGACTGGGTGGTCCTGGCCATGCGCGAGACGGCCCTGTTCCGCGAGGACATGGAGGCCCTGCGGATCATCCCGCCGGCCCACTACGTCGGCGCGGTCGAGTCGATCCCGTCGATCGTCACCCACGTCCTCGAGTTGGTCGCCTCGGGCGCCGCCTACACCCTCGATGACGGCACCGGCGACGTCTACTTCTCCATCGCCGCGGCCCCCCGCTTCGGTTACGAGTCCTCGCTGAGCCGGTCCGAAATGACGGTCCTGTCGGCCGAGCGCGGCGGCGACCCCGACCGGGCCGGCAAGCGGGACCCGCTCGACCCGCTGCTGTGGCGCGGCGCCCGCGACGGCGAGCCGGCCTGGGACGGCGGGGACCTCGGCCCCGGCCGTCCCGGCTGGCACATCGAGTGCGCGACGATCGCGCTCAACCTGCTCGGCGACACCATCGACGTGCAGGGCGGCGGCAGCGACCTGATCTACCCGCACCACGAGTGCTCGGCCGCCCACGCCGAGACGCTCACCGGCGCGGCGCCCTTCGCGAGCCACTACGTGCACGCCGGCATGATCGGCCTCGAGGGCGAGAAGATGTCGAAGTCCAAGGGCAACCTGGTGTTCGTCTCCCGCCTGCGCGGCGACGGCGTCGACCCGATGGCCGTACGGCTGGGTCTGCTCTCCGGGCACTACCGCAGCGACCGGGAGTGGACCGACGAGGTCCTCAAGGCCGGCGAGGAGCGCCTGACCCGCTGGCGCGCGGCCGCGAGCGCCCCGTCCGGCCCGTCCGGCGAGGGTCTGCTGGCCGCCGTGCGCGCGAGCCTGGCCGATGACCTGGACGCCCCGGCCGCGCTGGCCGTGGTGGACGCGTGGGCCGATGCCGCCCTGTCCTCGGCCGGCGACGACGACCAGGCCCCGGCCCTCATGGCCCGCACCGTGGACGCGCTCCTCGGCGTCCGCCTCTGACCTTCGGCCGGCCCGCGGCGCCCCGCTTTCCCCGAACCCGCCCGGGCGCCCACCGCCGATGCCGCCTCCAAGCGCCCGGTGATCCCTCGGATCGCCGGGCGCTTGTTTTCGGCGTGTCGCGGGTTTTGGCCGGATGACGAGCTGTTTGAGCGCTGTTCGGCATCACGGCCGAGACGCCCCCGAGGCGACCCTAGATGATGATCTTGGGTTACTGGGCAGTTCGGGAAATTTGTACGCTATTGGTCGTAATTAGCCGAAATCAGCCACATTTTGATCTTCAATCGTCCAGACTTTCGGTGGTCAAACAATCGTCCGAAAGGAATCACCATGCGTCGTCCGGTCATGTACGTTGCGGGTCTGCTGCTGGCTGCCGGTGGAACCCTCGCCTTCGCGGGTCCCGCCTCGGCCGCTGTCTCCCACAACGGCAGCGCCGCTGCTGTTGCCAACAACCCCTGGGGCGATGGCACCGACATCGACTACGACTTCGACTACCGTTCGTCGAACTACGACCTCGACTACCGTCTCAACCGTGAGGACAACGACAACAACAGCCAGTTCGCGCTGCTGAACGTCCTCAGCCCGAACGGTGAGGGCAACCAGGGCCTGGGCCTCGGCATCCTCGGCACCGGCGGCATCCTCGGCGGCTGATCTGCCGTTGACTGAGACCCGGGGCTCCCGTGAGGGGCCCCGGGTTTTCGCTGTGCGGGCTACGTGAGGGCCAGACCCGGGCCCGGGTCGGGCGTGGGGACGGGGGCCGGGATCTTGTATTCCTCGGTGAGCGTGGTCATCGGGCCGGGCCAGGTGGCCTGGGCGACCTCGATCGGCTTGCGGGTCTCGTCGAAGGCGACGTGCAGCAGGTGCAGGACCGGGGTGTCGGGGCGGATCTGGAGGATCTCGGCCTCGTCCCGGCTGGGCTGGCGGGCGCTGATCGTGTCGGTCGCCGACGCGTACCGCTTGTCGAGCACCTCCTCCGCCTCCTGGTAGAGCGGGCGCCCGAAGGCCTCGGGGCGCTCCAGGGACGTACCGCCGGCGTCGGTGACGCGGAACCAAGAGGCGCCGAGCTCGACCGTCGCGTCGTCGGTCTTGACGATGTGCCGGCGGACGAGCATCTCCGTGCCGTCCCGCACGCCGAACGCGTCGGCCACCTCGGGTGGGGCCGGCTCGCGGCCGACACTGACCAACTGCTGGCGGTACCGCGCGGCCAGATCGGCGTGATAACCGCGGTGAGCGCCGTAGCGGCCCCGCGACAGGCGGTTCAGGCGGCGGCGGGTGCCCCGGACGTACGTGCCGGACCCGGGCTTGGTGATCAGGATGCCCTCGACCCGCAGCTGGTCGACCGTGCGCTGCACGGTCTGCTTGGCCACGCCGAACATCTCCGCCATGGCCGGGATGGACGGCAGCCGCTCGCCGGGCTGCCAATCGCCGCGGCGGATCCGCTCACGCAGCTGCGTGGCGATCTGCCTGTGCGGGAACTCCGCGGCGCCGGGATTGATCGTCATACCGACCTCCTAGACCCTAGGTTCCTAGGATGCGGTAGGCACTGTGTCGTCCCGTGCAGCGACACGCGTTATCGGCCGGCGGCCTTGTCCGCGGCCGCCGGCCCTCACTTCACCAGGAGCCGGCGGTGGGACCGGCCGAGCCGCCGCGGCGGCGCAGGTACTTCTCGAACTCGCTGGCGATCTCGTCGCCGGTCAGCGGCTGGATGCCCTCGTCGCCGACCCGCTCCTCGAGCTCGCGGACGTACTCACCGAGCTCCGCGTCCTGCTCGGCGGCGGCGCGGACCCGCTTCTCCCACTCGTCGGCCTCCTCGGCCAGGTCGGTCATGGGCACCGGCAGGTCGAGCACGTCCTCCAGGCGGCTGAGCAGGGCCAGCGTCGCCTTGGGGCAGGGCGGGTTGTTCGCGTAGTGCGGCACGTGGACCCAGAACGACAGCGCGTCGAGCTCGGCCTTGCCGGCGGCCTCCTGCAGCACGCCGACGATGCCGGTGGGACCGTCGTACCGGGTGGGGACGACCTTGTACCGCTCGGCCGCGCCCTTGTCGGTCGCGGAGCCGCTGATCGGCAGGGGCCTGGTGTACGGCACGTCGGCCAGCAGGGCGCCCAGCAGGACGATCCGGTTGACCTCGAGGCTGTGGCAGACCTCGAGAATCTGCTCGCAGAAGGTGCGCCAGCGCATGCTGGGCTCTATGCCGCGGATCAGCACGACGTCACGGTCGCTGCCGGGCGGGCTGGCCACGGTGAAGCGCGTGGTCGGCCACTCGATCTTGCGGGTCTCGCCGTCGGACATGGTGACCGTGGGGCGGCTGACCTGGAAGTCGTAGAAGTCTTCCGGGTCGATGGTGGAGATCTCGCGAGCCTGCCACACCTGCTCGAGGTGTTCCACGGCCGCGGTCGATGCGTCCGCGGCATCGTTCCAGCCCTCGAAGGCAGCGATGGCCACGGGGGAGCGGAGCAGCGGAAGGCCGTCGAACTCAGTCATAGCCAAAGACTACTTGCGGGTGGAGCGCAGCACCCGTCGGCCGCGCCGCCGGGGTGTCACACGCCCGCTTCCTGCCATTCGCCCGTTTTTGTGGTGATTTAGGAGGGCTGGACCGCGGTTCTCGCCAGGACCGCGGCGCACCGGAGGTTGCGGTAGCGGCCCTGGTGATCGAGGCCATAGCCGACGATCAGACCGGGACCCACGTCGAAGCCGATCGACGTCCGCGTGTCCCCGAACCGGGCCGTCTCCGGCTTGCGCAGCAGGGCGCAGACCGCGATCGACCGGGGCCCGCGCTGGGCCAGGTTGGCGATGAGCCAGGACATGGTCAGGCCGGTGTCGATGACACCGTCCACGATGATCACGTCCCGGTCGCGGATGTCGACGTCGAGGTCCTTGAGCAGCCGGACCGAGCCCGAGGCGCGATTGCGGGTGCTGTACGACTTGATCGCCATCCAGCCGATCTCGACCTGGCCCGGATAGGCCCGGGTCAGGTCGACCGTGAAGGTGGCGGCGCCGCCGAGCACGCCCACGAAGACGGGCACGCGGTCGCCGTACCGCTCGTGCAGCTCGGCGGCGAGGGCGCCGACCCGGGTCAGGATCTGCTCCTCGGTCAGGATCACCGCCTCGATCTCACCGGTGACGTGGCTGGACTCCACCGTGTTTTCCTTCCGTTAACGCTAGGACGGCTGGTTCATGTTCTAGTAAGGTCCGCGCGGTCTGATCTTCACTCTTACGGAGTTGCGGCATGGCGCGGCACTACACTCTCGGCGAAATCCGGTCACGGACATACAAGGACAAGGACGCGTGGTGGACCGTCCTGCTGGTCGATCCGCTGGCCTCCCGGCTCATCCGTCTGGTGGCGCCGTTCCGGTCGGTCACCCCGAACCGGCTGACCGTCCTGGCCTTCCTGGTCGGCCTCGGCTCGGCGCTGTGCTTCTGGCGGGCGAGCTACCCCTGGCTGCTCGCCGGCGCGCTGCTGTTCCACCTCAGCTTCGTCCTGGACTGCATGGACGGCAAGATCGCCCGGTTGCGTGAGGAGTCGTCGGCGTTCGGATCGTGGCTCGACTACGTCTTCGACCGGCTGCGGGTGCTGGCCTGCGCGGTCGGCCTGTTCGGCGGGCAGTACGAGGCGACGCACAACTTCATGTACGTGTGGCTGGCCGGCCTGGTGATCTTCCTGGACATGTTCCGCTACCTCAACGCGCTGGAGATGGGCAAGGTCCGGGCCGAGCTGACCAAGGACGACGTCCCGCCGCCGGTGACCGAGACGCAGCCGTCGGCCCCGGTCGGGGCGACCGTCGCGCCGGGCTGGTGGAAGTACCGCAACCTGCTCGTCGGCCGGCGTATCCGGCCGCATCTGTTCAGCGGCATCGAGTTCATGATGTTCGTCTTCATCGTCGGCCCGCTCGTTCATCAGGTCATCGTGGCCACGATCTTCTCGGCGGTCATGCTCACCGCGTTCGAACTGCTGTTGATCTACCGCTTCCGCAACTTCACGAAGGTGCGGGAGGCGGCGGCAGCACGTCGTCCATCACTGTCACCTCTGTGACGGCCCGGAAGCCGCTGGTGGCGTACAGGTCGATGGCCCGGGCGTTGGTGGTCTCGGTCTGCAGGGAGAGCCGGTGCGCGCCGCTGGCCCGGGCCTCCTGCTCGACCACGGCCAGCAGCGCCCGGGCCCGGCCCTGACGGCGGGCCTCCGGGCGTACGTACAGGTCGCGGATCAGCCACACCGTGCGCAGGGTCAGCGCGGCCGGCACGACCGCGACCGTGCAGATCGCGTCATCGGCCAGCCAGACCTTCATCTTCGCCGACTCGACCTGCTCGCGCAGCCACGCCTCGACCGCCTCGGGCGCCGGATTCGCCCCGTAATGCTGGCGGTACTCGTCGAGCACCCTCGCCGCCTCGCCGTACGGCGGCCCGGTCAGTCGCGTCACGCCCACCTGCCTATAATCCCGCTATATCCCGTCAAATCGGCCATAATCCAATCGTGGCGCACATCGACGAAGTCCTCGGACCGGACGACGACACGCTGACGTTCTTCCAGCCCCGGGCCAACGTCTACGTCACCATGCTGTGGGTCGTGGCGGCCGTCTGGGTCACCACCCTCGCCCTGTTCGCCGCCCTCCGGGCCGCCCTCGGCGACACCCCTACTGCCGGCGACCTGGTCCGCTACGTCGAGCTGGCCCTGATCGTCCCGGTCGTCGTCTCCGCCCTGATCATGCTGCTGGCCTGGCGCCGCCTCGGCTGGCTGCACACGAGCATGCGCGGCCTCGACTTCGCCGCCACCGGCCGCCGCCCCGTCCACCTGCCCTGGTCCGGCGTCGACACCGTGGCGCTGCGCTACCGGGGCCCCTTCACCGAACTGATCGTCACCCCGGTCGACGGCGAATTCGCCCAGGAGCTGGCGGGGCCGGGCCGCGCCCCCCGCACCCGCCGCCGCAACGGCCGGACCGCGTACCTGGTGGATGTGGGCCTGATGTCCCCGGGCCCCGAGGTCCTCCTGGCCGAGCTCCACCGGCGCATCCCCGCCAAGGTCTGAGCCACGCCGCCCCCCAGCAGGCCACCGGCATCTGGTCGGGAGCAGGCCGCCGGCATCCGGTCGAGAGTAGGCCACCCCGGGACCCGCCAGGGGGTATCCACAATCACCCGCCGTCCACAGGCGCCCCGCCTGATCATGGCCACCTCCGGAATAATGACCTGCGGGGGCTCCCCCTGGGAGGGCGGGCTCCGGCCGTTGGCGCGCGCGGTCGATCGGTGGTGCGGCGACGGCGTGGCTGGGCAGCCGGTCTCGCGGTCGGGCACCTCGCCGGCCGGCATGCCGTTGAGCCGGACCAGGGGCGTGCCGGAGCAACGGAGCGGGGGTTTCACCGATGGTGGCGCAGGTGCATTCGGTGCCGGTGGAGTCGCCGGCGGCGGCCTGTGAGGTGGCGGTGGGGGCGGCCCACCCGAGGCTCCTTCGGCATGTGGTGGGGTATGCCGGTTTTCGCTCGGGCACGCGGGAGCCGGTGGCTCATCGGCTGCTGGCGCTCGCCTACACGACGCTGGTCATCGACTTCGATTCGCCATCGGGGCTGGTGACCGGGCCGCGGGCGGAGGCGACGGCGTGGGGGGACTCGATGTGGGGTCACGGCGTGTCGGTGGGGCTCACGCCGGCCGGGGTGGCGGCTCTGCTCGGGGTGCCGATGGGGGAGTTGGCCGGGGAGACCGTGCCGCTGGCCGATCTGATCGGGGCCCGCGCGACCGAGCTGCCGGGGCGTCTCGCCGCGGAGCCGAGCTGGGCAGCGCGCTACAAGCTGCTCGACATGCTGCTGGGCGGTGTGCTCGGGCCCGGGCGAGCATTTTGGGCAGCTGATGTGCCCCGGGCGACGGGGCCAGATCGGGCTGTCATGGTGGCCTGGCGGCGTCTGCAGCGGACCGGGGCGCCGCGGATCGGTGAGGTCGCGGCCGAGCTGGGAGTGAGCCGGCGCAACCTCGAGCGCGGGTTCCGGCGCGATGTCGGGCTGTCGCCGGGCTCGGTGGCCCGGATAAGCCGGTTCCAGCGGGTCGCCGGGCAGTTCGGCCGGGGGATGGCGCTGTCCGCGGCGGCCGCCGACAGCGGGTATGCCGATCAGGCTCATCTGACGCGGGAGGTTCGGGCGCTGGCCGGCGTGACTCCGACCCAGCTGCGGTCGCTGTTCCAGCACGAACCGCTGTGAGAGCGGTGCGCATTCGTTCAAGACGGGCGGCGGGGGAGCGGCCTAGCTTGCCGGCATGAGGCTTACGGGGAAGACGGCGCTGGTTACCGGGGGTTCGCGCGGGATCGGGCGGGCGATCGTGGAGCGGCTCGGCGCGGACGGGGCGCGGGTGGTGTTCACGTACAGGCGGAACCGGGAAGCGGCCGGCGAGGTCGAGGCGCGGGTGCCGGGGAGCGTGGCGGTGCGGGCCGATCAGGCGGATCCGGGCAACGTTGCGGTGATGTTGGAGCCGGTGCGGGACGGGCTCGACATCCTGGTCAACAACGCGGCGGTGGTGGGGGCGACGGCGATCGAGAAGCTCGGTGCGGAGGACATCGACCGGGCGTTCACGGCGAACGTGAAGTTTCCCTTGCTGGCGATTGGGGAGGCGATCCCGCTGCTGCGTGACGGCGGGCGCGTCGTGAACATCTCGACGTTGAACACTGTGGTGGCGGGGCCGGGGCTGGCGCTCTACTGCGCGACCAAGGGCGCGCTCGAGCAGATCACCGCGGTGGCGGCCAAGGAGCTCGGGCCGCGGGGTATCACCGTCAACACGGTGTCGCCCGGTGCGACCGACACCGACCTGCTGCGCGGGGAGAATTCGGCGGAGGCGCTCGCGGGGGCGGCGGCGCAGACCTCTCTGGGCCGGCTCGGGCGGCCGGAGGAGGTGGCGGCCGTGGTGGCGTTCCTCGCGTCGGCCGACGGGGGCTGGGTCACCGGGCAGAACATCCGGGCGACCGGGGGCCTGTTCCTGTGAGAGGCTTCGCGCCGTGCAGATAGTGACGCGGGCCGATCACCCCGAGCTGCAGGACGAGGCCGCGACGGTCTTCCGGGAGCGGTGGCCGGAGTTCATCTTCCACGACGAGGTGCCCAAGAAATACCTGGGCCGCGTCGAGGAGCACTTCGGCGAGTTCGACGTGATGGCGCTCGACGACGACGGCGCGGTGGTGGCCGGGGGCTGGGGTGTGCCGCTGGCCTGGGACGGCACGGTGGCCGGCCTGCCGACGGGTTACGACGACGCGCTCGTACGGGCGGTCGAAGGTCACGAGGCGGGGACGGCACCGACGGCGCTGAGCTTCATGGCCGCGGCGGTCGGTTCGGCCCACGACAAGCGGGGTCTCGCGACCGCTGTGCTCCGGGAGCTCACCCGCCGGGCGTACGGCCAAGGTCTTTCGAAGGTGATCGCGCCGTTGCGGCCGACCTGGAAGCACCGGTACCCGACCGTGCCGATGGCCGAGTACGCGACGTGGACGCGGGCCGACGGCCTGTCGATCGACCCGTGGATCCGCACCCATCAGCGGATGGGCGCCCGCATCCTCGGGCCGGCCGCCGAGTCGATGGTGATCACCGGCACGGTCGCCGAGTGGGAGAGCTGGACGGAGATGGTCTTCCCGGTGACCTACGACTACGTGGTGCCCGACGCCCTGAACCTGGTACGTGTCGACGTCGAGCGGGACCGTGGCGTCTACGTGGAGGAGAACCTCTGGGTTCAGCACGGTGACGGGACTAGATGAACGAGCGCAGCAGCACGATCGCGAAGAACACGATGATGAAGGACAGGTCGATCGCCATGCCGCCGGCCCGCAGCGGCGGGACCACGCGGCGGACGGGGGCCAGGATCGGCTCCGTCAGGGCGAAGACACCGCTGGTCAGCCGCGAGCGCACACCACCGGGAGCGGCCGGGCCGGCCAGCACCACGCTCCAGTCCAGCACCGCCCGGGCCACGAGCAGCAGCTGCAGAAGCAGGAGCGCGAAGCTCACTAGGGCTAGGACAGGACCCACGAAAGACCTCCAGTGACCGGATGGGTTGGTGCCCCTACTGTGCGTCGGAAAACTGTGGGCTTGCTGTGGGCCTTCTGAGACGGAGAAACCATGCGTGAGCGGCGGACGGTCTTCGGTGAGGCGGCCGACGCCGCGGCCGCTGCCGTGGTCCAGGCGCACGGCGGGCGCATCGACTTCCAGGTCGCCACCGACGTGTCGGTCGTCAGGAAGCGCTAGGGCCGAAGACCGCCGGGACACCGGGGGAGTAGAGGATGCTGACCGGCGGGCCGGGCGGGGCCGGCAGGCCCGCGGCCGGGAGGAGCTCGTCCGACAGCGACTCGAGCGTGGCGCGGTGCAGCGGCCAGGGCGGGTGCTCGTTGGACAGGTGCAGCGTGCGCCCCCAGGCGGTGTTGTGCAGGCCCCAGCGCGCGGTGAGGAACAGCTCGAGCGGCGTCGGCGCGGTCACCGGCTCGCCGACGCGGATCGTCATGGCGCTTGCGGCCCGGGCGCCCCAGCGGCGGCGCGTGGCATAGGTGACATGGTCCCCCTCCCTGGTCAGGCGCATACGCGCCCAGTTGTACGGCAGGGCCAGGGTGGCCCGCGCGAGAAGGACCGGAACGAGGCGGGAGGCCTCCATCGAGAGGAAGACGACCCCGCGCCGGCCCTGCGAGTCCACAGAGTAGAGACGCACGTTCGTCTCGGGGAACCTACCGAAGTAGGGGGTGTGCAGGACGCGTTCCATCCGGAACGCGATCAGCCCCACGTAGGTGACGCCGCCGAGCGTGTCGGGCACGGTCCCGGCCGGCAGCAGCGGCGCGGCCACCGCCGGGTCGAGCGGCCAGTGCAGGAACGTCACCTCGGCCCAGCGCTGGCCCATCAGCCGGCGCCGCACCGGCCGCGGCGTGGTGGCGGTGACGGGCTCGGCCAGTGAGACGTCTCTCATGCGCCTGAAGCTACGCGGCGGCTCGGCGACAATGAAAGCCCAGGCAACGACACACGGATAGGGGCTCATCCTGAACGCGCGACGACCCGCAGCGGTGCTCTTCGACATGGACGGCACGCTGGTGGACAGCGAGAAGGTGTGGGAGGTCGCGCTGCACGAGCTCGCCGCCCGGGCCGGTGGGGTCCTCTCGCCGGCCGCGCGGCACGCCATGATCGGCAGCAGCATGGCCAACAGCATGCGCATCCTGCGGGAGGACCTGGGCCAGCCCGACCGGCCCGAGGCCCCGGACGTGCAGTGGCTCACCGACCGCGTGTTCGAGCTGTTCGGCGAAGGGCTGGTGTGGCGCCCGGGCGCTCTGGAGCTGCTTCAGGCCGTACGCCGGGCCGGCCTGCCGACCGCGCTGGTCACCTCGACCGGACGCCGCCTGGTCGAGGTCGCCCTCAAGACCCTGGGCGCCGAGAACTTCGACGTCGTGGTCGTCGGCGACGAGGTTCGCATGCCCAAGCCCGACCCCGAGCCCTACCGGACCGCGGCCACCCTGCTGGGCGTGCCGATCGAGCAGTGCGTCGCCATCGAGGACTCCCCGACCGGCGTGGCCAGCGCGCTCGCCTCGGGGGCGGTCGTGCTGGCCGTGCCGGCCGAGCTGGAGCTGCCGCCGACCGACGGGGTCCACCTGCGCACCTCGCTGGTGGGGGTGGACCCCGACTATCTGGCCCACCTGCTCGTCAGTCGTGGGCTATTGCCGACAGAACGTTGAGCCGGGCCGCGCGGATCGACGGCAGCACCGCCGCCAGGACCCCGACCAGGGCGGCCAGGCCCAGGTAGAGGCCCATCCGGTCCCACGGCAGGACCAGGTCGGTGATGCCCTCGCCGTCCAGCGCCCGGACCACCGCGGTGCCCAGCCCGGCGCCGACCACGACGCCGAGCAGGGCGCCGAAGACCGAGATGACCACCGACTCGACCGTGACCATGCGCATGGTCTGCGCGCGGCCCAGGCCGACGGCCCGGAGCAGGCCGAGCTCCCTCGTGCGCTCCAGCACGCTCAGCGCGAGGGTGTTGACCACGCCCAGCACGGCGATGAGGATCGCCAGGCCCAGCAGCACCTGCACCATCGTGATGACCGTGTCGAAGAAGCTGGTCTGCTGGGCGATGAAGGCGCTGCGGTCGGTCGCGTTGACCTCGGGGCTGTCCGCCACGAGCTGCTTGACCTGCGGCAGCACCTGGTCCACGGCGACGCCCTCGTCGAGCCGGACGAAACCGAAGATCGGCTGGGTGATGCCGAACTCCTTCGTCGCGGCCGCCGGCAGCATGTACGTGCCGGGGATGCCCTTCTCGTCGTAGGTCGCCACCAGCGTGTATCGGTGGAGCTCACCGCGGGGGAGCTGGACCTCGTGGACGCTGCCGACGGTCCAGCCGCGGTCCGCGGCCTCCTGCGAGCTCATGGCCATCTGGTCGTCGCGCAAGGTGGTCAACCCCGGGGTGCCGTACGCGTCGGCGAGCTTGCCCAGGTCGTCGGTGGCGTCGACGTACGTCCGCTTGCCGTCGACCAGCGCCTGCTCCTGCCAGAACCCGGCGGCCGAGCGGACCCCCGGCAGCTCCCGCGTCCGGGCCAGCACACTCTCGTCGAAGGTGGGTGGCCGCGGCCCGTTCTGCCCCCCGGCGATGACGATCTGCGCCTTGATGGTGTCGTCGGCCTGCGCGGCCAGGCTCTGCTTGGCCGAGTCCATGACCACGGTGACCCCGGTGACCAGCGCGATGCCGACCATCAGGGCCGCGGCCGTGATCGCCGTCCGGCGCGGGTTGCGGCCCGAGTTGAGCCGGCCCAGGCGCCCCGGCACCGACCAGGAGAACAACCGGCCCAGCAGCGCCACCACCGGCTTGGAGATCAGCGGCGTGAGCAGCGCGACCCCGATGAAGGTGACCAGCACCCCGGCCAGGATCAGCATCAGCGAGCTCGTGCCGTACAGCCCGACGCCGAGCAGCGCCGCCCCGGCCGCGCCGACGATCGCGCCGGCCACGGTGACCTTGGTCAGCGGCCGGTCCGGCGTCGCCACGTCCTGCATCGCGGCCACCGGCGGGATGCGCGAGGCCCGCAGCGCCGGCAGCACCGCCGCCACCACGGTGACCACCACGCCCACGATCAGCGCGCTGAGGACGGCCGCCGGTGGCACGCCGACCGTGGCCGGGTCCATGCCGCCGCTCATCCGGCCGAACAGCCAGACCAGCAGCGCGCCCACGCCGACGCCGGCGCCCAGGCCGAGCACCGCGGCGATCAGCCCGATGGCGACAGCCTCGGTCAGCACCGAGTTGATCACCTGGCGGCGGCTGGCCCCGAGCGCCCGCATCAGCGCGAGCTCCTTGGTCCGCTGGGCCACGATGATCGAGAACGTGTTGAGGATCAGGAAGATGCCGACGAACAGGGCCACCCCGGCAAAGCCCAGCAGGATGTTGTTGAAGAAGCTCAGGGCCTCCTTGAAGTTGGCCGAGCTCTCCTCGGCCAGCTGCGTTCCGGTCTTCACGACGTACGCGTCGCCGAGCCGGGCGGCGATGCGGTCCCGTACGGCCTCGGGGGTCTGACCCTGGTCGACCCGGACCGTGACCTGCGTGAAGACGCCGGTCTGGCCGATCATGGAACGCTGGGCGACCGGGGTGGTGAAGGCGACCTCCTGCACGCCGCCGATCGAGTCGCGGTCATTGGTGTAACCCCAGACGCCGACCAGCGTGAACGTCTTCTTGGGGAGTTGGGTCAGCACCGCCACCTGGTCGCCGACCTTGATGCCGGCGGCCTTGGCGACCTCGGCGTTGACCGCGATCTCGGAGTCGGCGGCCGGCCCGCGGCCCTGGCGCATCTGCATGATGGCGTCCAGGCCGGTCCAGTTGGCGCCGATGCGCGGCGGGCCGAAGCTGGTCACCACCTTGCCGTCGGAGCCGATGACCCGGGCGCCGTCGACGCCGATCGAGCCGATGGCGTCCCTGACCCCCTCGACCCGGGCCACCTCGTCCACGACGGAGGCCTTGAGGGGTGTGGGCACCTCCTCGCCGTCCATCTCGGCCACGGCGACCTTGGGCTTGGCCGTGACGGCGACGTCGGTGGTCGCGTAGCCCTCGGTGAACAGGTTGTCGAACGTACGCCCGAGGGTGTCGGTGGTGACGAAGGCGCCCGAGACGAACATGACGCCGAGCACCACGGCCAAGCCGGAGAGGACCAGCCGCAGCTTGCGGGCGAGCAGGCTCTTCAGCGTCGCGCGCAGCATCAGACCAGCACCTCCCCGGACTTCATCGCCTCGAGCACCGTCTCCGGGGTCGGGTTGTCCAGCTCGGCGACGATCTCGCCGTCGGCCAGGAAGACCACCCGGTCGGTGTAGCTGGCGGCCACCGGGTCGTGGGTCACCATGACGATGGTCTGGCCGTGCTCGCGCACGCTGTCGCGCAGGAACGACAGGATCTCGGCGCCCGACTTCGAGTCGAGGTTGCCCGTCGGCTCGTCCGCGAAGATGACGTCGGGGCGGCTGACCAGGGCCCGCGCGCAGGCGACACGCTGCTGCTGGCCGCCGGAGAGCTGGCTGGGCCGGTGCCCGAGACGGTCCTCGAGGCCGACGGTTCTGATCACCGTGTCCCACCACTGCGGATCGGGCTTGCGGCCGGCGATGTCCATCGGCAGCCGGATGTTCTCGGCCGCGGTCAGCGTCGGCAGCAGGTTGAACTGCTGGAAGATGAAGCCGACGCGGTCCCGGCGCAACCGGGTCAGCGCCTTGTCGCCCAGCCCGGTCACCTCGGTGTCGCCGATGTGCACGGCGCCCCGGGTGACCGTGTCGAGCCCGGCCAGGCAGTGCATCAACGTCGACTTGCCGCTGCCGGACGGGCCCATGATGGCCGTGAACCGGCCCCGGCCGAAGCTCGCGCTCACACCGCGGAGGGCGACCACACGCGCCTCCGCGGAGCCGTACACCTTCCACACTTCCTCGGCTCGCGCCGCCACCGGCGTCCCATTCATGTCGTCCTGCCCCCTGGTCGTGCGGGCCGCCCCCGTCGGCCGGCCCGTGCCGACTCAGTGTTTCGGCGCACGGGGGCGGAAACGTCCGCCCAGGGGCGTACCGCGACGCGGAGATTTCGGTACGGGGAATCCTTAGGCGGCATCAGGGACGTCCCTGAGATGTCACCCTGACGCTTGACTGACGTCACCAATGACGTCATAGTGGTGACATGGACCTGACGCCGTACCTCGAGAGCCTCCGGGCCGACCTGGCCGCGGCCGCCGCGCCAGGCGGCCCCGAGACCACCCGTGCGGCCGAGCTGCTCGGCCACTCGCTCGAACCCTCCGCCCGGCTGGCGATGCTGGAGGCGCTCTCCGACGCGGCCGCCGAGATCACCACCCGCCTGCAGGACGCCAGCGTCGAGGTGCGGCTGCGCGGCCGCGAGGCCGACCTCGTGGTCACCCAGCACGCGCCCACGGTGGAGCCGCCCGCCCCGCCGGCCGCCCCGCCCCCGCCGGTCGACGGCGGCGACCTCACCCGGCTCACCCTGCGCATGCCCGAGTCGCTCAAGACCCACGTCGAGCAGACCGCCGCGGCCGAGGGCATCTCGGTCAACGCCTGGCTCGTGCGCGCCGTCACCGCGGCCGTCAACGGCCCGGCGGCGCCCCCGCCGTACACGACGCGCTCGGCCAAGCGCATCACCGGATATTTCCAGGCCTAGGACCCCTTGACCTTCACCCTCGGTGAGGCCTTTCCCTCAGGAGATGCAGATGTACGAGTTCGAGCACCCCACCCCGGTCGTGGTGGCGTTGCGTGCCATCAACGGCACGGTCGACCTGGTCGCCGAGTCCCGCGACTCCGTCCAGGTCGACGTCGAGCCCTACGACGACAAGAACCAGGAAGAGGCCGACCGCACCCGGGTCGTCCTCGACGGTGACAACCTGCTCATCGAGGCGCCCGGGGCCGACTCCGGCTGGCGCCTGCGCCGCTTCCCGAAACTGCGCATCACCGCCCGGGTCCCGCTCGGCAGCGGCCTGACCGGGCGCAGCACCTCGGCCGACGTGCGGGCCGAGGGGGTGTGGTCGCTCGTGCGGCTCGACCTGGCCTCGGCCGACGTCTCGGTGGACGAGGTCACCGGCGACGCCGCGCTCACCGCGGCCAGCGGCGATCTGCATGTACGCCGGGTCGGCGGCTCACTGAAGGCCGAAAGCTCCTCCGGCGACCTGCGCATCGGTGACGTCACCGGTGACGTCAGCGCCAAGACGGCCAGCGGCGACATCCGCATCGACAGCCTCGGCGGCTCCATCCGCTCGTCGGTGGCCAGCGGCGACATCGAAATCGGTCGCATGGTCAACGGCGCCGGCGACATCCGGTCGGCCTCCGGTGACGTCAGCGTCGGCATCGCCGCCGGCACCCGCGTCTGGCTCGACCTGAGCAGCGCCTCCGGCCGCACCACCAGCGACCTCCGCCCGGAGGCCGCGGAGTCGGCGCCGACCGGGCCCGGGCACGGGGCCGGGCCCGGCGGCGTCGGCCTGGGCGCCTTCGTCGACCTGGACAACCTGCCCGGGCTCAACGCGGTGCCCGGCCTGAAGGCGATGCTGCAGTCCGTGCGCGTCCCCGACTTCGGCGACTACGGCCCCGGCCGCGGCTTCCACCCCGGTCCCGACTTCCGTCCCGGCCCCGGTCCTGACTTCCGCCCGGGCCCCGGTCCTGGCTTCAACCCCGGTCCCGGATTCCACTCCGGACCGGACGCCGCCTCCGCTCGGGACGCCGGGCCCGCGCCCACGTCCGAGGCCGAGCCCGAGCCCGTGCCCGACGACGTGCTCCCGCCCGAGGCCGGCGGCCCCGGCTCCATCGAGCTGCGGGTCCGCACCGCCAGCGGCGACATCCACATCCACCGCGCCACCACCGAGAGGAAGGCAGTCTGATGCTCCCCGACAACCGCTTCGGCATCGAAAGCTCCGCCCGCGGCGTCCGCCGCCGCCTGCTCACCGGCCGCAAAGGCCGTACCGGCCGCTTCGCCCCGCCGGAGTGGCCCGTGAGCCGGGGCCCCACCCCCAACCCGCGCCGCGACTGAGCGGCCGCCCGCGAACGCCCCGAGCCCCGCTCGGGGCGTTCGCCGTGCCCTGGCAAGCCTGTGCCACCCCACCCCACCCCACCCCACGCTTCGCGCGAGCCTGCCCAGCGTCTCGCGCGGGCCCGCGTCCGCATGCCGGGCAAGGCCGCGGCCCCGTCCCTCGCGCCCCCGGCGCCCGCATTCCGCGCGAGGCCGGGCCCCGCGGCCCCGCGCGCCCCGGCGCCCGCATTCCGCGCGAGACCGGGCCCCGCGCCCGCATTCCGCGCGAGGCCGGGCCCCGCGCCCCCGCGCCCGCATTCCGCGCGAGGCCGGGCCTCGAGCCCGCCCTGCGACCTCGCGCTGGTGGCGGTTTGTCCGAGATGCCCGCGCGATGGTCGCAATCTGCTCGTGACGGCGGGCCGGAGGATCTATCCCGGGCCGCGGAGCGGGCTTAGCCTCGGTTTCGGGGGGTCAGCCATGACGAGCGGTGTCGCGCCGCGCGTGCTCCGTGGCCGGCGGGCGGAGCGTGCGGTCCTGGAGAGAACCGTGGCTGACGTGCGCGCCGGGCGGGGCCGGGCCCTGCTGGTCCGCGGCGAGGCCGGGGTTGGGAAGTCGGCTTTGCTGCAGTATGTCGCGGGCCGTGCGGACGGTGCGCGGATCGCCCGGGCCGCGGGCGCCGAGTCCGAGATGGAGCTGCCCTTCGCCGGCCTGCATCAGCTGTGCGCGCCGATGCTGGACCGGCGTGACCGGCTGCCCGATCCGCAGCGGGCAGCGCTGGCGGTCGCCTTCGGTGACGCCGCCGGACCGGCCCCGGACCGGTTCCTGGTCGGTGTGGCCGTGCTCAGCCTGCTGGCCGCGGTCTCGGAGGAGCAGCCCCTGCTCTGCCTGATCGACGACGCGCAGTGGCTGGACAGCACCTCGGCCCAGACCCTGACCTTCGCGGCCCGGCGGTTGCTGGCCGAGCGGGTCGGGCTTCTCTTCGCGATCCGGGAGGCGGCGGCCGGCCCCGAGTGGCGTGGCCTGCCCGAGCTGCGGGTGGACGGCCTGCCCGACGAGGACGCCCGGGCCCTGCTCGACTCGGCCGTGCCGGGCCGCCTGGACGCGCAGGTACGGGACCGGATCGTCGCCGAGACCCGCGGCAACCCCCTGGCGCTGCTGGAGTTGCCGCGGGGGCTGACCGCGGCCGAGCTGGCCGGCGGGTTCGGCCGGCCCGACGCCCGGCCGCTGGCCACCCAGATCGAGCGGAGTTTCGAGCAGCGGATGCGGTCGCTGCCCGAGCCGGCGCAGACCGTGCTGCTCGCCGCCGCGGCCGAGCCGCTGGGCGACGCCGGCCTGCTGCGCCGCGCGACGCGCCTGCTGGATCTGCCGGCCGGCGCGGGCGCCCCGGCCGAGGCGGCGGGCCTGATCGAGCTGGGGTCGCGGGTCCGGTTCCGGCACCCGCTGGTCCGTACGGCCGTCTATCGCGCGGCGTCGCCGGCCGAGCGCCGCGACGTCCACCGGGCCCTGGCCCGGGCCACCGACGCGGCCACCGACCCGGACCGGCGGGCCTGGCATCGCGCCGGGGCCGCCGACGAGGCCGACGAGCAGGTCGCGGCCGAGCTGGCCGGCTCGGCCGAGCGGGCCCAGCGCCGGGGCGGCGTCGCGGCCGCGGCCGAGTTCCTGCGCCGGGCGGCCGAGCTGACGCCCGACCCGGCCACCCGGGCCGCCCGGGCCCTGGCCGCGGCCGAGGCCGAGATGCGCTGCGGCGCCTTCGAGACCGCGCTGAAGTTGTTGCTCACCGCCGACGAGGGCCCGGCCTCGGAGCGGCACCGGGCCATGGTCAACCTGATGCGGGCCCAGATCGCGTTCGCCGCCGGGCACGACATGGCCGCGCCGCGGCTGCTGCTCGAGGCCGCCCGCCGGCTCGAGCCGCTGGACGCCGGGCTGGCCCGCGACACGTACCGGGACGCGCTGGGCGCGGCCAGCCTCGCCGCCGGTTTCGCCGAGGGCGCCGGGGTCGCCGACGTGGCACGGGCGGTCCTCGCGGCGCCGCGGCCGGCGAACGCCCGGCCCGGTGACGACCTGCTGGACAGCCTGGCGGTGGCCCGCACCGACGGCTACGACGTCGCGGCGCCGCTGGTGCTGGGCGCGCTGCGGGCGTTCCGGGGGAGCGGGGCCGGCGGCGACGACCAGGCCTGGCTGTGGCTGGCCGGGATGGCCGCGGCCGACGTGTGGGACGACGAGACCTGGGCGGTCGTGACGGCCCGGCACGTGCACGTGGCCCGGGCCCAGGGCGACCTCAGCTCACTGCCGCTGACCTTGAGCTCGCTGGCCTGCGTGGAGATCTTCGCCGGGGAGCACGCCTCGGCCGCGTCGCGGGTGGCCGAGATCGAGGCGATCGGCGAGGCGACCGGGGTCGCGCTGGCCCCGTACGGCGCCTTGACGGTGGCCGCCTGGCGGGGTGACGAGGCGGTCGCCGGGCCGCTGATCGAGGCCGCCCTGGCCGACGTCGTGGCCCGCGGCGAGGCGGCCGGCGTCCTGCTCGTCCACTGGGCCCGGTCGGTGCTGCTCAACGGCCTGGCCCGCTACCAGGAGGCGGTCACGGCGGCCCGGGCGGCCGCGGCCCATCCGATCCACTCGGCCCTCGCCTACTGGGCGCTGTCCGAGCTGGTCGAGGCGGCGGTACGCAGCGGCGACCGGGACACGGCGGCCGACGCGTACCGCCGCCTGGAAGTGACCGCGAGCGCCGCCGGCACCGACTGGGCCGTGGGCGCGCTGGCCCGCGCGGGCGCCCTGGTGGCCGAGGGGGAGGCGGCCGACGCGCTGTACCGGCGGGCGATCGAGCATCTGGGCCGGACCAGGATCCGTACGGACCTGGCCCGGTGCCATCTTCTCTACGGCGAGTGGCTGCGCCGGGAGAACCACCGCCGGGCCGCCCGCGGTCAGCTCCGCCTGGCCTACGACATGCTGGCCGCGGCCGGGGCCGGCGCGTTCGCCGAGCGTGCCCGCCACGAGCTGGCCGCGGCCGGCGCCCCGGTGGCCGAGCGGGCGGCCCGGATCAGCGACGCCCTGACCGGGCAGGAGGCGCACATCGCCCGGCTCGCCGGCCGCGGGCTGACCAACGCCGAGATCGGCGCCCAGCTGTTCCTCAGCCCGCACACCGTCGAGTGGCATCTGCGCAAGGTCTTCACCAAGCTGGGCATCACCTCCCGCCGGCAGCTGCGCCCCTCGGAGACCGGTTAGCCGGCCCGGGCGGCCCGTTCGATCCCGGCGGTGACGGTCCTCGGGTCCGACATCAGCCCGAGGTGCCCGGCGTTGTACTCGGTCACGGTGGAGCCGGCCCGCCGGGCCATGGTCCGCTGCACGCCGGCCGGGATGATCACGTCTTTGGTCCCGATGAGGTACCAGGACGGGATGGTCCGCCACGCGGGCGTCCCGGACGTGTCGGCCAGCCCGCCGAACGCGGCCGGCCGCTGGGTGGCCGCCACCAGCGCCTTGTCCGGGTTGCTGAGCCCGGTCGCGAAGGACGTGAAGACGGTCGACCTCTTCAGGTAGAGATCCGTGGTGGCGGTCGGCGGCAGGGTGGCCGGCACGAAGTCGAAGACCGTGGTGGGATCGGCCGACAGGGCGGAGTCCGGCCCGGCCAGCGCGAGCGGCGACTCACCCTGATCGGGGGCGAACGCGTTGACGTACACCAGGGCCTTGACGTTGCTCAGCCCGGTCGCCGCGTTGGTGATGACCGCGCCGCCGTAGGAGTGACCGACCAGCACGACCGGGCCCGGGACGGTTTGCAGGTAGGCCCGGATGGAGGCCGCGTCGCCGCTGAGCGACCGCAGCGGGTTGGCCGGCGCGACGACCGGATAGCCGTCGGCGAGCAGCCGGGGAATGACCTTGTTCCAGCTCGACGCGTCGGCCCACGCCCCGTGCACGAGCACGACGGTCGGTTTCGGCGGCCGGGCGGCGGCGCTCGACGCGGGCCCGGCGGCGAGCGCCAGGAGCGCGACCGCGGCGAGAAGGATCGCCGAGGTGGCGCGTGATCGGTGCCTGATCATGTGCTGTCCCTTCCTCTGGGATCGTGCGACTCGCCCGGAGGACCACGCGTACGCGCCATGCGTGACACCCCTGTCACGCATCGGGCCGCCGCCGGGTCTGAGAAGGAGGCGACCCGAGAGAGGTGGATCATGCGTGGCACCGCAGGCTTACGTGCTCTTCCCCGCCCCGTGGCCGTGGCCGTCGGCGGGGGTGGCGTCCTCGGCGCGGCCCACGCCGGCGTCGGCTACGCCCTGGAGCAGCGCGGTTTCGTCCCCGACCTGATCGTCGGCACGTCGGTCGGCGCGCTCACCGGCGCGATCGCGGCCGCCCACCCGGACCGGGCCGCGCCCCGGCTCGACGACGTGTGGACCCGGCTGCGCCGCCGCGACGTCTTCCCACTCGGTCCGCCCTGGTCGCGGCCCGGCCTGTGCGCGGACAGCGGCCTGCGCCGGCTGATCGGCCGGGCCGGGCTGCCGTCGTCGATCGAGGAGCTGCCGATCCCGTTCACCGCCGTCGCCATGGACCTGGCCGGCGGCGACGAGGTGCTGCTGGACCGCGGGGACCTCGAGTCGGCCCTGCTGGCCAGCGCGGCCATCCCCGGCGTCTTCCCGCCGGTCGTCCGCGGCGGCCGGACGCTGGTCGACGGCGGCGTCGTCGCCTACGTCCCGGTGTGTGCGGCCTGGCGGGCGGGAGCGGCGAGCGTGGTCGTGCTGTCGGTCGGGCCGTCGCCCTCGGGACCTCCGCCCCCTCGGGCCGGCGCGATCGCCGCCCGGGCCGGGGACCTGCTCTTCCGCCATCAAGTCGAGCGGGATCTGCGGGAGGTGGCCCGTCACGTGCCGACGGTCGTGCTGCCGACCGGGGTCGAGGTCTGGCCCGCGCCGTGGGACTTCGGGCAGGCACGGCGGCTGATCCGGACGGCCGCGGCCACGGCGGGCGGCTTCCTCGACCGGCTCGAGGTCGACGGGCCCGGCCTCTACCGCGCCTCCGCCCGCGTGCCGGCGGGGGCCGGGCGATGAGCACGATCGCGTTCCTGAACATCGGCATGCACGGGCGGGTCAATCCCACGCTGCCGATCGTGGCCGAGCTCGTGCGGCGCGGCCATACGGTCAGCTATCACACCTCGGCGACCTTCCGTGACGAACTCGAGGCGGCCGGGGCCACTGTGCATCTGTATCCGGGCGGCGACCTGAGCATCCCGGACCCGCCGACCCCGCCCCGGCTGGTGGCGGCGCTGGCCGCGATGGCCGTGCGGGTCCTGCCCGCGGTGCTGCGTGACCTGCGGGGCGGGCGGCCGGAGCTGATAGTGCACGACTCGGCCTGCCCGTGGGGCGCGATCGCCGCCCGCGAGCTGGGTGTGCCGGCCGTGTCGTCGTTCACCACGTTCGCGTTCAACCGGCAGGTGCCCAGCCCCACCGCCGACATGCGCGCTCTGTTCGCGCCGGGCTATCTGCGGTCACGCTGGGCTCTGCGCCGCCGCCACCGCACGGGCGGGCTGCCGGCGGTCGACCTCGGCAACCTGCGCCAGCCGCTCAACCTCGTCTTCACGTCGCGAGCGTTCCAGATCGGCGAGCTCGACGATTCGTACCGCCTCGTCGGGCCCAGCGTCGGCGCCCGCCCGCCGGCCGGATCGTTCCCCCTGGATCAACTGCGGGACCCCGTGCTGTACGCGTCGTTGGGCACCGTTTTCAGCGCCGATCCCCGCCTGCTGGGCGCGTTCGCGACCGCGCTGGCCCCGCTCGGCGGCACCGTGGTCGTCGCGACCGGGCAGACCGAGCCGGCCGTGCTCGGTGAGCTGCCGCCCAACGTGATCGCCCGCCGATCCGTACCGCAGCCGGAGATCCTCGACCGGGCCGCCCTGTTCGTCACCCACGGCGGCATGAACAGCGCCAACGAGGCCCTGCTGGCCGGGGTCCCGATGCTGGTCGTGCCCCAGGGCGCCGACCAGCCGCTGGTCGCGGCGCGCGTGGCCGGGCTCGGCGCCGGGTTGTCACTCGCCTCCGGCGAGGTCACTTCCGAGGCGGTACGGGCCCTCGCGCGCCGGCTGCTCGACGAGCCCCGCTTCCGCGCGGCGGCGGCCACGTTGCAGGCCGCCCAGCGGGAGGCCGGCGGATACCGGCGAGCCGCCGACGAACTCGAGCGCTACGCGAAGACGGCCGTCCGATGAGCGCCCCGACGGCCCTCCTGCTGCTCTTCGCCGGGCTGTCCGAGGCCTTCGGGCGGGTGCTGCCCGTGGTGGCCCGCCGCTCCGGCGCGTCGCGCACCGCGGCGGCCGGCCTGCTGCTGTTCGGCGCGGTGGTCGACGCGACGGTCTTCACGCTGTGGCCGCTGACCGCGTGGGTCCTCGTGTCGCCCGGCGATGTCGGACAGCTCTGGACGCCCGGGCTCGCCGTGCCCCTGCTGTTGGCCGCCGTCCTCGCGTTCCCGCTGCTCGGGCCGCTATTGCACTTCCTTCTGCTGGTGGGGGTGGGCGCCGGCCTGGCCGGGGCGCTCGCGGCGGCGACGGCCACCGGCTGGTGGACCGCGGCCGGCGCCGTGGCCGTGACCGGCGCCGGGCTGGCCCTGGCCGTCGAGGGTGTCCGCCGGTTCGTCGCGTGGCTCACCCGGATCCCGGCGGCGGAGGGGGCGACATGACCGACGTGCTGCTGGTGCTGCTGCTGGCCGGGCTCGGCCCGGTCCTGCTGGCCGAGGCGCTGCTGGCCCGGTTCGAGCTGCTCACCTACGCGGCGCGCTGGCGGGCGCCGGTCACGACGCTGCCGCCCGGGATGCCGTACGCCCGGGGCGCGGAACCGGACCGCCCACCGGACGCCTATCTGGTCTATCTCGACGGCATCGGCAAGCGCCGCTTCCGCGACACCCGTGACGGCGGACGGCTCGTCCAAGCCGTCATCGACGGCGCCCCGGAGCTGCGGGTGCTCGGGCAGGTGCTGCCGTACTCGCCGCTGGCCGACCCGCTGGCCGACCGGCGCGTGTGGACCTGGCTGCGCCACCGGGCCGGGCTGCTGCTGTTCCTGCACAACGTGATGCAGATCTTCATCGCAGCCGACCGCCGCTACCGGCCCCTCTACAACCGGGCCGTCGGCTCGCAGATCGCCATCCAGCTGCAACAGGCCGGCTACCGGCCGGACTGCGGCCTCCCGGTCGTGCTGCTCGGCTACAGCGGCGGCGCGCAGCTGGCCCTCGGCGTCGTGGACGAGATCTTTCGCCGTCTGCGCGCACCGCTCTGGCCGATCACGCTCGGCGGCTTCCACAACGGCGCCAACGACCTCACCCACGCCCAGCACCTCGACCAGCTCACCAGCGGCGCCGACTGGATCGAGCACACCAGCGGGCGGATCTTCCCGCCGCGCTGGCCGCTGCTGCGCTGGACCGGCTGGAACCGGGCCCGGCGGGCCGGGAAGGTCACCGTGCACGCGCTCGACCCGGCGACCCACGTCGGCCCGCTCAGCTACATCAGCCCCACGGCGATGCTCCCGGACGGGCGCAGCCACCTCGACCGCACCGCCGACACGGTCATCGAGATCGTCCGCTCCTCCCTCAAGGACCGCTGAGCGACTCCGCGCTGTCCGCCCCGAAGTAGTGGACGGCGTGCCCCTGCCGTTGCCGGACCAGACGAGCGATCTCGTACCGCTCGTCCGGCCCGGCCGGGATCATGAAGGCCACCTCGCCCTTGCGCAGCCCCTCGTCGTACAGGTTGAGGATGGCGTCGTCGTACCCCCAGTTCTGGAAGAACCGCACGAAACGCGCGTGCCAGCCGTGGTGGGTGCCGTCGCTGTCGAGGATGCGCACCCCCTCCGGCCCGTGCAGCACCACCACGCCCCCGACGTCGACCCCGGCCGCCCGCAGATCCTCCAGCAGGGCCGCCAGCACGTCCCGGTCCGGCACGAGCCCCGAGACGGCGTCGACCGGCCGCTCCACGAACTCGTCCACGTTGTCCCCGGCCTCCAGCACCGGCGCCCGCACCACCGCGACCGGGCACCCGGCGTGATGCAGCAGCGCCTGGCTGACCGAGCCGAGCAGCAACCCCTTGAACGTGTCCCGCCCGCGCGCCCCCACCACGACCAGCTGCGCGGTCCGCGACCGCTCGACCAGCACCTGCCGCGGACTGCCCTGGACCACCTCGGCCCGCACCACGACATCCGGGTAGCGCTCACCCCACCCGGCCAGCGCCTCGCTGAGCAGCAGCCGCGCCGCCGGCGCACCCGCCTCGGGCCCGGCCAGCACGGCGACCAGCTCGGCCCCGCGGAAGTCGCTCTCCTCGAACGCCATCCCCACGGCCAGCCCCGCCGCCTCCGACCCGTCCACCCCCACCACAACCGGCCCGCCGCTTCTCTCGCCGCCCGGCTCGCCGCTTCTCTCGCCGCCCGGCTCGCCGCCGGCGGGGTTGCCCGGCTCAGTAGTGGGCTGGTCGCCGCGCACCACCAGGACGGGGCAGTCGGCGTGGGCGCTCGCGTGCACCGCGACCGACCCGATGATCAGCCCGCTGAAGCCACCCAGCCCGCGGTCCCCGAGCACCAGCAGCGCCGCCTCCCGCGACTCCCCGAGCAGCACCGGCGTCGCCGCCCCTTCGACGAGCGCCGTCGTCACCGGCACCTCCGGCGCCACCTTCCCCGCCTCGGCCGCCGCCTCCGCCAGCAGATCCTCGGCCTGGTGACGCAACCCCGTGCCGGGCATGTCCTCGGCCACCGGCCCCACCTTCACATGCAGGGACGGCCAGATGAACGCGTGCACGACCCGCAGCGGCCGCCCCCGATGCCGCGCCTCGGCCGCCGCCACCCGCACCGCGCCGAGAGCCTGCTCGGATCCGTCAATTCCCACGACCACCGGTGCCACCATCACGAGCCTCCTTGGATTCACCACGGAGACCCGCCACCCCACCGTTTCGTGACACCCTCCGCCCACCTGCGACGACGTGCCCTGCGTCTGTTTCGTGCCCCGCCTGCCGGCGCCTGCGTGGTCGAAGGCCGTCGCGTCGGGCAACCTGTCGCGGCCGAGCCCGCGGCCTCCTGCCCGCGGAGGGGCCGGCGCGGGCGGCGCTCGCGGCGGCTGGCCGCCCGCGCCTTTGGCGGTAGGTCGCGGCCACGTCAGCGGCGGTCCGTCCGGTCGGTGTTCGTGGCAGCCTGTGGCTCTCTGCTGCTTGTGACCGGTTGCCTGCCCTCACGCCCGTCGTCGGCGGCCTTGCCGGCGGCCGCCCGTCCGGTCCGTCTTCGTGGTGGCTTTTCGCCCTCGCGCCTGTGGCTGTATGTCACGCTCTCGTCAGCGGCGGCTCGTCCGGTCCGTGTTCGCGGTGGGTTGTGGCTCTCGTGCTTGTGGCCGCTTCACGGCCCCATGCCGGTGGCGGTATGGCGTGGGTACCCGGGCGGGGTGACCCGGTCCGGCGTCTTGGTGCCTTTGTGCTGGGCGGACCAAACGCTGCCTGACCGCCGGTTGTGGCACCGCGCTGGCTGGGCGCGCCGCGGGTCAGGCGCCGGGTTTGACCAGGCCTGTCTCGTAGGCGAGGACCACAGCCTGGGTGCGGTCGCGCAGGCGTAGCTTGGTCAGGACGTGGCCGACGTGGGTCTTGATGGTGGTTTCGCTGACGCGCAGGGCGGCGGCGATCTCGGCGTTGGAGTGGCCGCGGGCGACGTGGACCAGGACCTCGCGTTCACGTTCGGTGAGGGCGTCGAGTTTGCCCGAGGTGGTCGTCTCGGGGGCCGGCAGCGCGTCGGCGACCCGGGCCAGGATCCGGGCCAGCACGGCCGGGGTGATGACCGCGCCGCCCGCGGCCACCGCCCGTACGGCCGCGATCAGCTCCTCCGCCGGGACGTTCTTGCTGAGGAAGCCGGCCGCTCCCGCCGCCACCGCGGCCAGCACATCCTCGTCGGTGTCGTCGGCGGCCACGACCAGCACCCGCACCGGCAGCCCGGCCTCGGTCACCGCCCGCGCCACCCCGAGCCCGTCCACCCGCGGCAGCACCAGATCCGTGATCAGCACATCCGGCAGCAGCCGCCGCGCCAGGTCGATCGCCTCGCCCCCGTCCCCGGCCTCCCCGACCACCACAATCTCGGCAGCGCCCGCAGCGCCCGCAGCGCCCGCAGCGCCCTCAGCATGCGCAGCGCCCGCAGCATGCGCAGCGCCCGCAGCATGCGCAGCGCCCGCAGCATGCGCAGCGCCCTCAGCATGCGCAGCGCCATCAGCACTAGCCCCGGCAGCACCAGCAGCATGCGCAGCACCAGCACCACCAGCAGCACCAGCAGCACCAGCAGCATGCGCAGCGCCGGGGCCGGCTGGGCCGGGGGCGCCAGAGCCGGCGGCGGCCGCGCTCGCACCGGTGGCGGGTCCACCGGCCGCGCCGCCGCCCTGTGTGGGTGTGGTGAGCACCATCCGGAGGCCGGACCGCTGCATGGGGGCGGCGTCGGCCACCAGGACCCGCAGCGGGCGGGACGGGGTCACCGGTGTTTCCGGCCGACGGCGGCGTGCATGGCGGTCACCCTAGGCGATCGCTGTTACAGGCTGCGACGGCCGTCGTCGGCCCGGGGCCCGAGCGCCTCGCGGACGATGGGCCACCAGTGACGCTCGCTCAGTGACGCCGGCGCCTCGGAGGCTTCGATCCAGGTGCCGGTGCCCTCCGCCGGCCTGAGTGCGGCATCGCGCGGGGTGAAGACCGGCACGTGCGCCAGCGGTGCCGGCAGTCGGTACGTCTCGTCCGGCTTGGGCACGACATTCCGGACGAATCCGATGCACCGCGTGGGGAGGTCGCCGTTGAAGCCGGCAGTCCGGCTGGCGCCGTTGTTCCCGCTCGCGCTGGTGGTTGCGTTCGAGCGGGTGCTCGCGGCCGCCCGAGGGGATGCGCCCGCGGGGATGGCCGGCCCCGGGGCGACGGCTGGATCGGCGGGTGCATGCGTGGTGGCGGGCGCGCGAAGGTGTCGCCGGGTCAGCTGGGCCACCCCGGCCAGGGCGGGCAGGCCGTCGAGGAAAAGAGTGGGCAGGTCGAAGCCCCTCGGGGTCCGGACGCAGAACAGGGCGGTGGGGCGGAAGACGGCCAGGCGGACGATCACGGTGGGGGCGGGCACGGCCAGGTCGGCGCCGGCCCACGCCTCGGCCGTGCTTCCCGGGGGCAGCCAGGCGGGGGCGGGGTTGGTGTGGACGAGGCGCGGGGACCCGGGCACGGGGTCAGGCCAGGCGGTCGTCGTCGGCGGGGGTGGTGTCGATCTGCAGGAGCTCGGGGGCGGCCGGGAACGGGGGCGGGGTGCCGCCGAACTCGGGGCACAGGGCCTGGTGGTTGCACCAGCCGCAGAGACGGCTGGGTTTGGGGCGGAAGTCCTGGTCGCGCTTGGCCCGCTCGATGGCGGCGGAGAGGGCGACCAGGGTGCGCTCGAAGCGCTCCAGCTCCTCGGCGTCGGGGCTGTAGTCGAGGGCCTCGGCGTCCTTGAGGTAGAGCAGGCGCAGGACGCGCGGGACCACACCCTGGGTGCGCCACAGGACCAGCGCGTAGAACTTCAGCTGGAACAGGGCGCGGCCCTCGAACGCCTCGCGCGGGGCGCCGCCGGTCTTGTAGTCGACCACGCGCAGGTCACCGGCGGGGGAGATGTCGAGGCGGTCGATGTAGCCACGGATCAGCAGCTCGTCGTCGATCAGGGTGGAGACGAGGCTCTCGCGCTGGGCCGGCTCGAGGCGGCGCGGATCCTCCACGGCGAAGTAGCCCGGCAGCAGGGCCCGCGCGCTGTCGAGGAAGTTGCGCAGGCGGGCGGCCTCCTCGGCCTCGGTGACGTCGACGAGCTCACCCTGGCCGGGGATCACTGCCACAGCGCCGGTGGCGTCGGCCTCGGCGGCGATCGCGGCGGGGTCGGCGACGCCGGCGCGAGGGGCGGCGGTGAGGATCTCGGCGGCGCGCGGCTCCTCGCTCAGCACGCGCTGCCAGGCCGGCTCGACCAGGGCGGCCGCGGCCTCGGGGGTGCGCTCGGCCGCGGGCAGGTCGAACAGGCTCTCCAGCACCGCGTGCACCAGCGTGCCCCGGACCTGGTCGGCCGAGGGCTGCTCGGGCAGCTTGTCGATGGTGCGGAAGCGGAACAGCAGCGGGCACGTCTTGAAGTCGGCCGCCCGCGACGGCGACAGGGAGGGCCCGGCCGGCCGGTCGGCGGGATCCCGGCGGGGGGAGCCGGGCGGGGGAGGGGAGACCGTGGGTGCCGTCATGTCCAAGAGGCTAGGGCAGGGGTACGACGAAAACGCGCTGACCGCCCCGTGACCGCGACTCCGTAGCATCGACGGCGTGGACGAGAGCAGGACGACCCCCAGGACCCGCCGCGGCGCCCGGCCGGTGGGGCACGTCCTGCGCATCCCGGTCTTCGTGAACGGATCCATGCTGCTGCTCGCGGTGCTGGTGACGTACGTGTACGGCAACTACGTGCGCACCGGTCTGGAGCTGCCCGGCCCCGTCGCGTACCTCGTGGGTCTGGGTTTTGTGGTGTGCCTGCTGGGCTCGGTGCTGCTGCACGAGCTGGGCCACGCGCTGACGGCGCGCCGGTTCGGCATCGGCGTGCGCGGGATCACCCTGGAGCTGCTCGGCGGCTGGACCGAGATGGAGCGGGACGCGCCCACCCCGCGCGTGGACGCCCTGGTCAGCCTGGCTGGGCCGGCCGTCTCGCTGGTTCTCGGCGGGATCGCCACCGCGGCCACGCTGGCCCTGCCCGATCGCACGGTGGCCGGGCAGATCGCGTTCCAGCTGGCCGCCAGCAACATCCTGGTCGCGATCTTCAACGTGCTGCCGGGCCTGCCGCTCGACGGGGGCCGGGCCCTGCGGGCGGGCCTGTGGGCGCTGATCAAGGACCGGAACCGGGCGACCGAGGCCGCGGGCTGGTCCGGGCGTGTCCTGGCCTTCGCCACCGCCATGGTCGCGTTCTGGTTCTACCGGCTCGGCACGCTGACCCTGTTCGGCATGCTGTTCGTGCTGCTGGTCGTCTTCACCCTGTGGCAGGGGGCCGGGCAGTCGATCCGGCTGGCCCGGATGACCCGGCGTTTTCCGCTGGTCAAGCTGCGCGAGCTGGCCCGCCCGCTGCTCACCGTGCCGGCCGGCACGCCGCTGGGCGAGGCCCAGCGGCGCCGCTCGGAGGACCCGCGGCCCAACGTGGTGCTGGCCGTCTCGGACTCGGCCGGTAATCTCACCGCACTGGTCGACCCGGTCGCCGCCGAGCGGGTTCCGGTGGATCGCCGCCCCTGGGTGGCGGTGGACACCGTGTCGCGCTCGCGTGACGCGGTGCCCGCGCTGCCGCTGGAGCTCAGCGGCGAGCAGGTGGTGCGCGCGCTCCAGGCGCACCCCGCCGCGCAGTACGTGGTCATCTCCGGCGAGGACGTCGTCGGGGTGCTCCGCGTCGGCGACGTCGCCCAGGTGCTGGAGCCCCGTAGACCGACGAAACAACGGAAGTGAACCTAGCTGTGACCCTTACGCCTACCGCCGTCGACACCGACTCGCTGCCCGCGCACCGCGGGCCGTTCCGGGAGGGCGATCGCGTCCAGCTGACGGATCCGAAGAACCGGATGCACACGATCGTGCTGCAGGCCGGCAAGGAGTTCCACACCCACCGCGGCGCCCTGGCCCACGACGCCCTGATCGGCCTGCCCGACGGCAGTGTCGTGAGTTCCACCGGCGGTACGGCTTATCTGGCGCTGCGCCCCCTGCTCAGCGACTACGTGCTCTCGATGCCGCGCGGCGCGCAGGTCATCTACCCCAAGGACGCGGCGCAGATCGTGGCCATGGGCGACGTCTTCCCCGGGGCCAAGGTGCTCGAGGCTGGCGTCGGCTCGGGCGCCCTGTCGATGTCGCTGCTGCGCGCCATCGGCACCGGCGGCGAGCTGCACTCGTACGAGCTGCGGGAGGACTTCGCGGCGATCGCCCGCAAGAACGTCGAGGCGTTCCTCGGCGGCCCGCACCCGGCCTGGCACATCCACCACGGCGACGTGGCGACCAACACCGAGACCGGTTTCGACCGGATCATCCTCGACATGCTGACGCCGTGGGAGGCGCTCGACATGGTCGAGCGCTCGCTGATCCCGGGCGGGGTTTTCATCGGGTACGTGGCGACCACGCCGCAGATGTCCGAGTTGGTGGAGGCGCTGCGGGAGCGCGGCGGCTGGACCGAGCCGCGCGCCTGGGAGTCGCTCGTGCGCGACTGGCACGCCGAGGGCCTGGCCGTACGCCCCGACCATCGCATGATCGCGCACACCGCCTTCCTGGTCTCCGCCCGCAAGCTGGCGCCGGGGGTGACCGCGCCGCCGCGCCGCCGCAAGCCGAGCAAGGGGGCCGAGGCCTACGCGCTGCGCCGGGCGGCCCAGGCGGCGCTGGCCGCGGCGGCCGTGGCCGAAATCGATGACACTCGCTCGGACGAAGTAAGCACCGATGGGCCCCCGGAGATGTGACGACAGCTACTCGGGTCGGGTAACTTCCAAGCGGCGACCGGTTACACAGCCTTCAGTCCGTTCAAGGGTGGCGGCGGGGCGGCCGGATGGGACGGGGAGGGTTTGGTGGGCGCTATGAGTTCTCCGCCGTTCGGCAGCAGCAACGAGATGCCGGCCGTCTTCCCCGACTGGTCGCCGTACCAGGATCTCGACTCGGCGGCCCGGGCCTACCTGCGTGACCCCGAGGTGGCGCTGGACGCGCTCTTCGGGGTCCTGCGCGGCGCCTCGGTGCTCTGCTTCACCCTGGAGCGCTTCGTCAACGAGGTCAACGGCGTCTGGCAGGAAGTCGTCATCTGCGACGGCAGCCGCCTGGTGCTGTGGCACGGCGAGGACGTGGCTCCCGGCGACGGCCCGGTCGGCTCGATGACCTCGTCGCTGCGGGTGGTGCCGTTGTCCACGGTCACCGAGGTGGGCTGCCGGCGGCGGCTGACCCGCACCTCCAACGGCCAGGCCCGGGTCGACAGCATCGACGTCTACCTGCTGCTGAGCTCGGTCGACGACGCGGTGCCGCCGCCCGGCATGGACGAGGGCGAGTCCCGGCAGACGCTGCGGCACGACGCGCTGCGCTTCGGCAAGACCCTCGACGACGGCGGACCCGGGCAAATCGCCCGACTTGAGGAGTTTTCGAGGGTTGTGGCCTCTCTCGTGGGACGGCCGACCCTCTAAACCTGCGTTTCGGGCGTGTGACTTTTTCCGCGAAATTATCGTGGCCCCGGCGGGCCGGAAAGCGGTGCGGCGGCTGGGAATCGCCGAAGACTCAGGCGGCGTCGGGGCCGGCGACTTCCACGTCGTCGGAGCGGCGCACGACGTGGATGCAGTCGCCCGGGCACTCCTTGGCCGAGTCGATCACTTCCAGGACCAGGCGGGCCGGTACGCCGGTCCGTACACCCGGGGATTGCAGCAGCTCACCACCGGTGTCCTTGACGTAGGCGAGCCCGTCGATGTCGAGCTCGAAGACCTCCGGCGCGTACTGCACGCAGAGCCCGTCGCCCGTGCACAGGTCCTGATCGACCCAGACCTGCAACTCGTCCCCACCGGTCTGTGCCGACACTTCGAACCTCCCGCAATTAGCCCCGGCCGACCGTACCCGACACCCCCGACAACTAACTTGCTAGGACCAGCCGTATGGATCAAGACTCGGTGACGAGGGTGTTGCATGGGTCGAAATCCGGTCCGCAGCGGCTAGTGTTAACCCAAGACGTTCGAGCCCCCGGGGAGGTGGGACGTGGCACGCAGCGACGAGGCGGACAACCGCGCCGCACGTTGGGAAAAAGAGGCCAACGATCTCTCCAGCCAGGTCGCGTTCCTGCAGGAGGAACTCGCCCTTGTCAGGCGGAAGTTGACCGAAAGCCCACGACACGTCCGGCAGCTCGAGGAACGGCTTGCGGCAACGCAGGCGCAGCTGGCCCGAGTGACCGAGAACAACGACCGGCTCGTGGCGACCTTGAAGGAAGCCCGGGCCCAGATCGTCACTCTCAAGGAAGAGATTGACCGGCTCGCCCAGCCGCCCAGCGGCTACGGCGTATTCCTGGCAGCACACGAGGACGGCACCGTCGATGTGTTCACCGGCGGCCGCAAGCTCCGCGTGGCGGTCTCACCGTCGCTGACGGTGGAGGACCTCCAGCGCGGGCAGGAAGTGCTCCTCAACGACGCCCTCAACGTGGTCGACGCCTTCGGCTTCGAGCGCACCGGCGAGGTCGTCACCCTCAAGGAGGTCCTCGCGGGCCCCGACGGCGAGCGCAGCGACCGGGCCCTGGTCGTCTCGCACGCCGACGAGGAGCGCATCGTCTCGCTGGCCGACTCGCTCGAGATCGCCAAGCTCCGTGCCGGCGACTCGCTGATGATCGAGCCCCGGTCGGCGTACGCGTACGAGCGGATCCCCAAGAGCGAGGTCGAGGAGCTCGTCCTCGAGGAGGTCCCCGACGTCGACTACACCGACATCGGTGGTCTGCACTCGCAGATCGAGCAGATCCGCGACGCGGTGGAGCTGCCCTTCCTGCACGCCGACCTGTTCCGGGAGCACCAGCTGCGCCCGCCGAAGGGCATCCTGCTCTACGGCCCGCCCGGCTGTGGCAAGACCCTGATCGCCAAGGCGGTGGCCAACTCGCTGGCCAAGAAGATCGCCGAGCGCCGGGGCGAGGAGAAGCACACCAGCTACTTCCTCAACATCAAGGGCCCGGAGCTGCTCAACAAGTACGTGGGTGAGACCGAGCGGCACATCCGCCTGGTCTTCCAGCGGGCGCGGGAGAAAGCCGGCGAGGGCACGCCGGTGATCGTGTTCTTCGACGAGATGGACTCGATCTTCCGGACCCGTGGCTCGGGTGTCTCCTCCGACGTGGAGAACACGATCGTCCCTCAGCTGCTCAGCGAGATCGACGGCGTCGAGGGCCTGGAGAACGTGATCGTCATCGGCGCCTCCAACCGCGAGGACATGATCGACCCGGCCATCCTGCGCCCGGGCCGGCTGGACGTGAAGATCAAGATCGAGCGCCCGGACGCCGAGGCGGCCAAGGACATCTTCGGCAAGTACATCCTGCCCGGCCTGCCGCTGAGCGAGGAGGACCTGGCCGAGCACGGCAAGGACGCCGACGTCACGGTCGCCGCGATGATCGACGCTGTGGTCATGCGGATGTACACGGAGTCCGAGGAGAACCGCTTCCTGGAGGTCACCTACGCCAACGGTGACAAGGAGGTTCTGTACTTCAAGGACTTCAACTCCGGCGCGATGATCCAGAACATCGTGGACCGCGGCAAGAAGATGGCCATCAAGGAGTTCCTCACCTCCGGCAAGAAGGGGCTGCGCCTGCAGCACCTGCTCGACTCCTGCGTCGACGAGTTCCGCGAGAACGAGGACCTGCCCAACACCACCAACCCGGACGACTGGGCCCGCATCTCCGGCAAGAAGGGCGAGCGGATCGTCTACATCCGCACGCTCGTCTCCGGCGGCAAGGGCGCCGAGGCCGGCCGCTCCATCGAGACGGCCAGCAACACCGGTCAGTACCTGTAGTTTCTCGCCAGAGCGCGAGCCCGGGTTTCCCCGGGCTCGCGCTCTCGTTCTACCGGGCATGAGACGCATGGCCTGGCTCGATGCCCTCCGTGGCTACGCCGCGCTCACCGTCGTGCTGTTCCACCTGAGCCCGCAGATGATCGGCGTCGAGCGGCACATGGCGATCTACCGCCAGATCGACCTCGGCAAGTACGGCGTGCTGCTGTTCTTCCTGGTCAGCGGCTACGTCATCCCGATGTCGCTGGAGCGGCACGGCTCGCTGCGCCGCTTCTGGACCGGCCGCCTGCTGCGGATCTACCCGGCCTACCTGGCCACCATCGCCCTGGTCGCGCTGCTGGTGGCGGCCGGTCTGCTGCGCTGGCCGGGCTCCCTGCGGGCCGAGACGGTCACCGGCGTGCTCGCCCACGCGACGATGATGCCCGACCTGGTCGGCCTGCGCGGCCTGGTCCGGGTCTTCTGGACCCTGTCGTACGAGATGACGTTCTACCTGATCGTGACCGGGCTCTACGCGTGGCGGCTGCACCGGCACAGCGCCTGGTGGGCGGTCCTGCTGGCGACGACGGCGCTGGTCGTGGGCCCGTACCTTCCCGATGATCTGCTCGGGGGCGGCTTCGCGGACCGTCGCGCGCTCGCCGGCGTACTGCTGGCGGTCTTGATCCTCGTGGTCCTGGCCTCTCTGACCGGGCGTCACGTGCCCGCCGCGGGCGTGCTGGGGATCGCGGTCGTGCTCGTGCCCGCCCTCAACGGGCACCCGGCGGCCGGCAGCACGGTCAGCTCGTCCCGGCAGGGCCTGCTGTTGCTGGCCGTCATGTTCGCCGGCACGGTGATCTACCGGTGGCAGCACGGGCAGATCGGCCGCTTCGCCGGCCTCACGGCCCTGACGGTGGTCACCGCCGGTTTCATCGGTTCTCAGAGGACGTACGCGCTGACGTGCGCCGCGGTGATCGTCACGTTCCTGTTCGCGTTCGTCATGCGAAACCGGACCATGCCCCGCGTTTTGACCTGGCTCGGCGAGATCAGTTACTCGCTGTACCTGCTGCACGTCGTGCTGCTGTTCCTGATCGTGCGCCTGATCCCGGACCTCGGGACGGGGCCGGCCCCGACCCGGGCGCTGGCTGGGGTTACGTACCTCTGCGGGGCGATCGGACTTGCCTGGATCTCGTACCGAATGGTGGAACTTCCCGCCCGCGCCCTCGCCTCGAAGGTCCCTCCGCCGCCACCGAGCGTGCCACGCCGCGCACACGGCGGGGCGAGAACCCGCGCCGAAGCGTCTAGGCTCGATGCATGAGCAGCAGGGGCAGCACGGCGGGCGGGATGGTCGCATGAGCGTTCGACGGATTATGGGCACCGAGGTCGAGTACGGCATCTCCGTTCCCGGCCAGCCCGGCGCCAACCCAATGGTCACCTCGTCCCAGGTCGTCAACGCCTACGGCGCACGGCCCGAACTCAACCGCGGCGGCCGGGCCCGGTGGGACTACGAGGAGGAGTCGCCACTGCGCGACGCCCGCGGATTCACCTACTCCGGGGCCGCCTACGACCCCGCGGACGCCCTCGCCGACGAAGACCTCGGCCTGGCCAACGTGATACTGACCAACGGCGCCCGCCTCTACGTCGACCACGCGCACCCGGAGTACAGCGCCCCCGAGTGCACCAACCCGCTCGACGTCGTCAAATGGGACAAAGCCGGCGAGCGCGTGATGGCCGAGGCGTCACGGCGCGCCGCCACCATCCCCGGCACCCACCGCATCCAGCTCTACAAGAACAACACCGACAACAAGGGCGCCTCGTACGGGTCGCACGAGAACTACCTCATGCGCCGGCAGACGCCGTTCGCCGACATCGTCGCCCACCTGACGCCGTTCTTCGTCACCCGCTCCATCTTCACCGGCGTCGGCCGGGTCGGCCTCGGCCAGGACGGCTCCGGGTCCGGCTTCCAGATCTCCTCCCGGGCCGACTTCTTCGAGGTCGAGGTCGGCCTCGAGACCACCCTCAAACGGCCGATCATCAACACCCGCGACGAGCCGCACGCCGACGCCGACAAATACCGGCGCCTGCACGTCATCATCGGCGACGCCAACCTCTCCGAGATCTCCACCTACCTCAAGGTCGGCACCACGTCGCTGGTGCTCAACATGATCGAGGAGAAGGTCTTCAGCGGCGACCTCGGCATCGCCGACCCGGTCAGCGAGCTCAAATCGGTCAGCCACGACCCGGCGCTCAAGCACCTCATGCGGCTGCGCGACGGGCGCCGGCTCACCGCGCTCGACCTGCAGTGGGCCTACTACGAGCGGGCCCGCGCGTTCGTCGAGGAGCGCGAGGGCGACGACGCCGACGAGCAGACCCTCGACATCCTCGACCGCTGGGAGGACGTGCTCGACAAGCTCGGGCGCGACCCGTTCGAGTGCGCCGACACCCTCGACTGGGTGGCCAAACTGCGGCTGCTCGAGGGCTACCGCGAACGCGAGAACCTCGCCTGGTCGTCGCCGAAACTGCAGCTGGTCGACCTGCAGTACAGCGACGTGCGCCCGGAGAAGGGGCTCTACCATCGGCTGGTCGCGCGCGGCTCGATGAAGACGCTGCTCGACCCCAACGACGTGCAGATGGCCATGTCCGAGCCGCCGGAGGACACCCGGGCCTACTTCCGCGGGCGCTGCCTCGCGCAGTACGCGTCCGAAGTGGTCGCGGCCAGCTGGGACTCGGTCATCTTCGACGTCGGGCGCGAGTCTCTGGTGCGGGTGCCGATGATGGAGCCCGAGCGCGGGACCAAGAAGCACGTGGGCGCGCTGTTCGACAAGTGCGAGAGCGCGAAGGACCTCCTCGAAGTCATCACCAGCCGCTGAGAAACACGGGGCCGGCGGGCGGTTTTTTGTCACAACCGCGAGGTAGGTTTTAGCCACCCGATGTCGCGGGCTTCGGGTGGCTAGAAAGGTGGTACCCCATGGCAACTCGAGACACCGGCGGTCAGTCGCAGTCCGGCAAGGGCCGGCAGGACTCAGAGGTTGAGGACGTCACCACTGAGGCCAACCCGGAGGTAGCCGAGCGGCACGCCGAAATCACCGAAGACGTCGACGACCTCCTTGACGAAATCGACTCCGTTCTGGAAGAGAACGCAGAAGAGTTCGTGAGGGGATACGTGCAAAAAGGGGGTCAGTGAACGAAATGTCCGATTTACGGGGATCGGACAATAAGCGCTGCCCTCAATGCGGCCGGACGTTGCCGGTGAGCGATTTTCACCGCAACGCCCGGCAGCGAGACGGACTGGCCTTCTACTGCAAGCAGTGCGCTGCTGAGCGGTCGGAGGCCAGCCGTCGTAAGCGCGGGATCAAGGAGCAGCGGCGGTCGTCGGAGCCAGTGGCCGAGGGCTCGAAGTGGTGCCCGGACTGTGAAGTGGTCAAGCCGCTGGCCGAGTTCGCCCGCACCAAGGCCAGTAAGAACGGCTATCACACGTACTGCCGCCCTTGTCACAACGCCCGAGGCCGAGAGACAAAACAGCGGCTCTACGGCGGCACCCGCGAGTACCACCTACGCCATCGCTATGGCATCACCGATGCTGACGTCAAGGAGATGCTGGCGGAGCAGGGTGGGGTGTGTGCGATCTGTGGCGCGCCCGACCCTCAACACGTCGATCACGATCATCGCACTGGATGGGTGCGCGGGATATTGTGCTTCAACTGCAACGGCGGGCTCGGGCAGTTCCGGGACAACCCGGTGTTCCTCGCCGAGGCGATCACGTATCTGAAAGGAACCACGTGGCAATGGACTTTGATCCATCCGGGCGTCTACCAGCGTTCTTCCAAAACTCGGGGACGTCGTCCTTCACGCAGTTCCTGACCCAGGCGGCGCCCGAGATGTTGCCGGGGCGCCGGCCGTTGCCGCCGGGGATGGCGGCCGACCTCGCGCCGCACGGCACGACGATCGTGGCGATCGCGACGGCCGAGGGTGTCGTGATGGGCGGCGACCGGCGGGCGACGATGGGCAACCTGATCGCGAGCCGGGACATCGAGAAGGTGCACCCGGCCGACTCGTACTCGCTGATCGGCATCGCCGGCACGGCCGGCATCGGCATCGAGCTGATGCGGCTGTTCCAGGTCGAGCTGGAGCACTACGAGAAGATCGAGGGCACGATGCTCTCGCTCGACGGCAAGGCGAACCGGCTGGCCGGCATGGTGCGCGGCAACCTGGGCGCGGCGATGCAGGGCCTCGCGGTGGTGCCGCTGTTCGCGGGCTTCGACCTGACGCCGTCCGACCCGGCCCGGGTGGGGCGCATCTTCAGCTTCGACGTGGCCGGCGGGCTGTACGAGGAGACCGGCTACGACTCGATCGGCTCGGGTTCGCTGTTCGCGAAGTCGGCCCTGAAGAAGAAGTACCGGCCCGGGATCAGCACCGACGAGGCGGTCCGGCTGGCCGTGGAGGCGCTGTACGACGCGGCGGACGACGACACCGCGACGGGTGGGCCCGACCTGACCCGCAAGATCTTCCCGGTGGTGATGAGCGCGACGGCGAACGGCACGCACCGTCTGTCCGAGCAGGAGATCACCGCGGTGGCCGAGCAGGTGGTCTCCGGCCGCATGGAGAACCCGGGCGGCTGACGCCCCGTACCGTCCGCCAGTCGACTTCATGAGGGAGTAGCCACCCGTGGCCATGCAGTTCTACGCATCACCCGAGCAGGTCCAGCGGGACCGCTCGGAGTACGCCCGCAAGGGCATCGCCCGCGGCCGTTCGGCCGTGGTGCTGACGTATGAGGGCGGCATCCTGCTCGTCGCCGAGAACATCACCACCCTCCGCAAGATCAGCGAGATCTACGACAAGATCGGGTTCGCGGCGGTCGGGCGGTACAACGAGTTCGAGAACCTGCGCCGGGCCGGCGTGCGGATGGCCGACCTCAACGGTTACAGCTACGACCGGCGGGACGTGACCGGGCGCGGGCTGGCCAACGCGTACACGCAGACCCTGGGCGCGATCTTCACCGAGACCCAGAAGCCGTACGAGGTGGAGATCTGCGTGGCGCAGGTCGGCGCCTCGCCGGAGACCGACGAGCTCTACCGGATCACCTACGACGGTTCGGTGATGGACGAGCCGGGCTTCATGGCGATGGGCGGGCAGGCCGAGGCGATCTCGAACGTGCTGCGCGAGCGGCACGACACCACGGCCGACCTGCCGGCGGCGCTGGCCCTGGCGGCCGAGGCGCTGGGCAGCGTGGGCGGCGAGAACGGGGCCACCCGTCAGCTGACCACCAAGCAGCTCGAGGTGGCGGTCCTGGACCGGCGCCGCAAGGGCCGGGCCTTCCGCCGCATCTCCGGGGCGGCGCTGTCGACGCTGCTCGAGGGCGGCCAGGACGTGCCGGAGAAGGAGCTGGGCGACGTCGACGCGGCCCCGCCGAGCCCCGCCACCGACAAGCCGACCGTCTCCGCGGCGTCCGAGGACACCGAGGACAAGGGCGCCCCGGCGGCGAAGGGGACCGAGCCGGCCGAGCCCACGGACCCGGCCGAGCCGGCTGACGGCGTCAACGGCGACGGCTCCTGACGATGTGACCGGGGCGCGGCTGAGGTCGCGTCCCGGCAGCTCTCGAACGCTGCCGCCGCGCGCCGGTGGCTGAGGCCGCGTGCTGATGGCTGAGGCCGCGTGCTGATGGCTGAGGCCGCGTGCTGATGGCTGAGGCCGCGTGCTGATGGCTGAGGCCGCAGGCCGGTGGTCAGGGCGGGCGGCTGGGGCCGCGGGCCGGTGGTCAAGGCAGGAGCGGGCGCCACCAGGCGGGGTTGTCGCGGTACCAGCGGATCGTGGCGGCCAGGCCGGTGGTGAACTCGACCTGGGGCTGCCAGCCGAGCTCCTCGCGGATCTTGGTGTCGTCGAGGGCGTAGCGGAGGTCGCCGGGTTCGTCGTCGGCCGGGATCAGCGGGCCGGGGTCGATGCCCATCTCCTCGGCGATCAAGGCGAGCAGGGCGCGTTCGCTCAACTCGATCGAGCCGCCGACGTGGTAGGTCTCGCCGGGTCGGCCGGTGGTCAGGGTCAGCGCGATCGCCCGGCCGAGGTCGTCGACGTGGAGCCAGTCCCGGACGCGGCCGGGATGCAGGGGCACCGTGCGGCCGTCCAGCAGGCCGGTGACGGCTTGGGGGAGTGTCCCGGTGGGATGCTGGTGGCTCCCGTAGGTCGTGCTGGCCCGGGCGACGACGACCGGCAGGCCGTGGGTGCGGTGAAAGGCGGTCGCTAGCAGGTCGGCCCCGGCCACCCCGGCCGCGGAGACCGACGACGGTGACATCGGGGAAACCTCCGTTGCGGCATCCTCGGGCCATGAACCGAACACCGAGTCCGCCGACATGTGTACAAATCGGTCAATACCGCGCCGCTGGGCCGCCTGGAGCAGCGTCGCGGTGGCCACGACGTGGTCCGCGCCCTCGCCCAGCGCGCAGTGCACCACCGCGTCGCAGCGCCGGACGAGCACCTCCACCAGCGCCGCGTCGGCCGCGTCGCCGGGCACGAAGTCGAGCCGCTTGGCGTGGGCGACCTCGTCGAGGTTGTCGAAGCCCGTGCTCGCGTACCGCAGGCTGTCCAGGACCGTGACCGACGCGCCCTCCAGCCCCGGCAGGCGGTCGCCGAGGACGGCCCGCACGAAGTGCGAGCCGGTGAAGCCGGCGCCACCGGTGACCAGAAGGTTCATCCCGTCCCAGAGTCTGCCAATGGGTGGCCGATGAGGCTAATGTTTCGTCATGGAACGGCGAATTTTCGGCCTCGAGACCGAGTACGGAGTCACGTGCACCTACCGGGGGCAGCGGCGGCTGTCTCCGGACGAAGTGGCTCGCTACCTGTTCCGCCGAGTGGTGTCCTGGGGACGCAGCAGCAACGTCTTTCTCCGTAACGGCGCCCGCCTCTACCTGGATGTCGGTTCCCACCCTGAGTACGCGACGCCCGAGTGCGACTCCGTCACCGATCTGGTCGCTCACGACCGGGCCGGCGAGCGCATCCTGGAGGGCCTGCTGGTCGACGCCGAGAAACGGCTGCACGACGAGGGCATCGCGGGCGAGATCTACCTGTTCAAGAACAACACCGACTCGGCCGGCAACTCGTACGGCTGCCACGAGAACTATCTCGTGTCCCGCCACGGCGAGTTCGGCCGGCTCGCCGACGTCCTGATCCCGTTCCTCGTCACCCGCCAGCTGATCTGCGGCGCCGGCAAGGTGCTGCAGACCCCGCGCGGGGCCGTGTTCTGCCTGTCGCAACGCGCCGAGCACATCTGGGAGGGCGTCTCCAGCGCCACCACCCGGTCCCGGCCGATCATCAACACCCGCGACGAGCCGCACGCGGACGCCGAGCGTTACCGCCGGCTCCACGTGATCGTCGGCGACTCGAACATGAACGAGGTCACCACGCTGCTCAAGGTGGGCAGCGCCGACATCGTGCTCCGCATGATCGAGGCCGGGGTGGTCATGCGCGACCTGTCGCTGGAGAACCCGATCCGGGCCATCCGCGAGGTCAGCCACGACGTCACCGGCCGCCGCAAGATCCGCCTGGCCAACAACAAGGAGGTCAGCGCGCTGGAGATCCAGCGGGAATACCTGGCCAAGGCGACCGAGTTCGTCGAGCGCCGCGGCGGCGACCAGACCGCCAAGCGGGTCGTCGAGCTGTGGGGCCGGGTGCTCGACGCGATCGAGAGCGAGAACCTCGACCCGGTCGCCCGGGAGATCGACTGGGTGTCGAAGTACAAGCTGATCGAGCGCTACCAGGCCAAGCACGAGATCCCGATGAGCCACCCTCGGATCGCCCAGCTCGACCTGGCCTACCACGACGTGCGGCGCGGCCGCGGGCTGTACGCGCTGATGGAGAAGCGCCACCAGGTCGACCGCATCTCCAACGACCTGGACATCTTCGAGGCCAAGGAGACCCCGCCGCAGACCACCCGGGCCCGGCTGCGCGGCGAGTTCATCCGCCACGCCCAGGAGAAGCGCCGCGACTTCACCGTCGACTGGGTGCACCTCAAGCTCAACGACCAGGCCCAGCGCACCGTGCTCTGCAAGGACCCGTTCCGCGCCTACGACGAGCGCGTGGAGCGCCTGATCGCCAGCATGTGACCGACGAGGCGGCGATAGGCTGGCCGGGCCATGACCGAGCCCGACCAGCCGTCGTCCCGCGCCGGCCGCAAACGCGAACGCATCCGGGCCGAGATCCACCGCAACCGCGCGGGCGGCCACCGCATCCCCACGTGGCTGCTGGCGGCGATCCTCGGCGTCATCCTGCTGGGCTGGCTCTACTTGATCGTCACGTCCTGACCGAAGCGGCCGGCCAGCGCCGGCTCGTGGAAGCGGGTGACGGCTTCGATGGACTCGCCGCGGACCGTGAGGACGATGATGCCGGCGAAGGCGCCGTCGAGGGAGACGCGGAAGGCCGGCTGGCCGTTGGCTCTCGCCGGGGTCAGGCGCTGGGTCGCGTAGCCGAAGCTGCGAGCCAGGAACCCGGCTATGGCAAGGCGGCCGAAATACTCGTGCGGGGCGGGCGGCATGCTCAGCCAGGCGTCGTCGGTGAGCAGGGCGATCACGCCGTCCACGTCCCCGGCGGTGAAGGCGCGGGCGAAGCGGCGGGCGAGGTCGTCGTCGTCCGATCCGCCGGCGGGCGGGGCGGGCCGGGCCGCCCGGGCCCGTTGCAGGGCGCCCTTGACCGCGGTGGCGGTGGTCTTGAGCATGCCGGCGGTCTCGGCGTAGGAGAACTCCAGCACGTCGCACAGGATCAGGGCGGCCGCCTGCCGGCGCGGCATCCGCTGCAGGGCGGCCACGAAGGCCAGCTCGACCGTCTCCAGCGTCTCGGCCCGGGAGTCGGGCAGCAGCTCGTCGGGGAACGGCTGCAACCAGGTGACCTCGCCGAGGCGCGACGGCGTGGGGACGGGGAACGGCGCCACCGGCTCCGGGGGCCGCGCGCGTCGCGCGTTCAGGCAGCGGTTGGTGGCGATCCGGTACAGCCACGTCCGTACCGACGAACGCCCCTCGAAGGCCGGCAGGCCCTGCCACGCCGCCAGCAGGGTCTCCTGCAGCGCGTCCTCGGCGTCGGTGAGCGAGCCGAGCATCCGGTAGCAGTGCAGGCGCAGCTCCCGCTCGTACGGGGCGATCTCGGTGCGGAAGGCCGGTTCCACCCGGCCGATTTTTCCACGCCACCGTTCCGATCCGGTGCCCGTCCGTGCCTACCCGTGCGGACGACCCCACGACGGAGGAGATCGCATGAGCCGCGCCCTGAAGACCGCCCTCGCCTACTACGAGGCCTGGAGGTCGCACGACCTCGACCGGGCCCTGAGCTACATCGCCGGCGACATCGTCTGTGACGCCCCGGCCGGGCGGCTGACCGGCGCCGCGGCGTACCGCGAGTTCCTGACCCCGTTCGTGGCGATGCTGGAGTCGGCGAGCCTGATCGCCGCGTTCGGCGACGACGAGCGGGCCCTGGTCATGTACGACGCCGTGACGGTCCTCGTGCCGTCGGCGCCCGGCGCGGAATGCGTCACGGTCGTCGGCGGGAAGATCACCCGCAGCCGGTTCCTGTTCGACCGCGCCCCCTTCCAGGCGGCCCGGGAGAGGGCCGCCCGCTGAGGTGGGGTCACGGGCCGCACTGGCCGAACTGGAGGCCGTCCGGGCCGAGGGCGGGGCCGGTGCAGATCTCGTGGGTGATCTCCTGCGGGCCGTACGCGTCCTGGCGGGTGTCCTCGACGACCTCGACGCTGCCGTCGGGCCGGGTGGCGAAGACGGTGATGATGGGGTCGCCCTCGACGGTGGGCGAGCTCACCTGGAGCCGGGCGATCTGTCCCTTCCGGGCGGCGCCGAGCAGGCACAGACCCGCGTCCTGGGCGAGTTGCTCGCCCTGGTCGAGGGTGAACGTGCCGCAGTCGGCCACTGTGGCGGACGGCGCCATCTTCAGCACGTCGGGTGGCGCCGTCCCGGGCTCGGTGCACCCACCCGCGACCAGGGCCACCAGCAGCAGCGGAACAACGACGTAAGTCTTCACGGGAACTTCGACGCGCCGGGCGCCCCCTGGGATCCCCTTTGGAGTGGCAGCCTGAGGGGCATGGCGGAAATCATCAGTGACGAGATCAACGACTACCTGCTGGCGCACACCACGCCGCAGGACGACGTGCTGCGGGATCTGGCGGCCGAGACCCGCGCGCTGTTCCCGGACGCGGCGGGCATGCAGATCACGCACGACGAGGGTGAGCTGCTGACCATGCTGGTGCGCCTGACCGGGGCCCGGTACGCGGTCGAGGTGGGCGTGTTCACCGGCTACTCCGGGTTGTGCATCGCGCGCGGGCTGCCCAAGGACGGGCGGCTGGTCTGCTGTGACGTGTCGGAGGAGTACACGGCAGTGGCGCGGCGGTTCTGGGCCCGGGCGGCGGTCGACGAGCTCATCGAGCTGCGGCTCGGGCCCGCGATCGGCACGCTGCAGCAGCTGGAGGCGGGCATCGACTTCGCGTTCGTGGACGCCGACAAGACCGGCTACCCGGACTACTACGACGCGTTGGTGCCGAAGCTGCGCCCGGGTGGGCTGATGGTCCTGGACAACACGCTGCGCGACGGGCGGGTGTTGCAGCCGTCGCACGAGTCCGACGTGGTGGTCAGCCGGCTCAACGACCGCATCGTCACCGACGAGCGGGTGGAGTCGGTGCTGCTGCCGGTCCGCGACGGGGTGACGCTGGTCCGTAAGCGTTAGCCCAGCAGCGACGCGGCGTGCCGGCCGGCGGCCGCGGCGGCCAGGAAGTAAGTGTGGTCCTCGTCCAGCTTGCGGCCCATGGTCGACAGCGGGACGGGGGACGCGCGCAGCGCCTCGTCGAGCCCGTCGGCCGGCACGGTCACGATGCGGTGCTTCGCCGCCAGCGGCGCCAGGGCCGCCAGCAGGGCCGGGTCCAGGCCGTCGGGCACCGGCAGGTCGGCCGGGAGGAGGGCCACCCGGCCGTACGCGGTGAGGCTGTGGTGCGAGACGCCGCGGTGCCGGGCCCGCCCGTCGCCGGTGGAGAGCCGCAGCGACCCGACGGGCCGGCCGCCGAGGGTGCCGATCGCGTTGACCGCCTCGCCCAGCGCCACCCCGGAGAAGCCCCAGGTCGTGCCGGTGCCGAGGTTGCCCGGCCCCTGAGCCACGATGGTGACGTCGGCCCGGAGCACGTGCCGGGCGGCCAGCAGCCCGGTGTGCACCGTCGACGCCTCGAGATCGCCGCCGAACGCCTGGCCGGTGGTCACGGTCCCCACCAGGTGGGCGGACAGGCCGTCGAGGGTGCGGGAGAACCACGCCGGCAGCGCCCCGCCGTCCGTCATCACGTACGCCGCCCTGGCCTGTGATCTTGTCGCTTTGATCCCGGCCAGGACGGCCGGCAGGGCCGAGTGGAGGTCGGCGGTGACCACCGGCATGCCGTCGAGGGAGCTGGCCGCCTCCATCACCGCCCGGTGGGGCGAGGCTTCCTCGTCGACGCCGAGCCCGATGACCTGCAGCGGCGTGTAGCGGGCCTTGACCAGGTGGCCGGAGTCGCGGGTGGTGCCGTCGGCGACCGGGTCGGCCGGCAGCCGGTCGGGCAGGGCCACCACGAGGGCGTAGCCGCCGGTGCCGAGACCCATGACGAGCGCGCCGACGTTGAGCAGCACCCGGTCGCCGGCGACCGGGGCGCCGACGAGCCCGGGGTAGGCCAGGGCCCGTACCGGCTCCCCGTCGACCAGGGTGTCCAGCTCGACGGCGCCCCGCCACTGCCGCCGTACCGCCTGAACCGTCCCCACCCGCCACCGCACCATGGCGTCAGACCCTATCCGTCGATCCCGCCGTCGATGTGGTTGCGTCCGGCCGCGCCGCGGGTGGGATCGAGGAAGACGTACCGGATGCCCGGGAAGCGGGCCCGCAGCCGGCGTTCGGCCTCGTCCGAGGCGGCCTCGATGTCGGCCCCGGTGCAGTCGTCCTGGAAGTCGACCTTGGCCGCGACCAGGACCTCGCCCGGGCCCAGCTGCATGGTCAGCAGGGTCGGCACGGCCACCACGATCGGGATCGAGTTGAGGTCCTGGGCGATCAGGTTGTGCACCTGGCGCGGCACGGCCCGGCCGACCAGCAGCGACGCGTTGCTCTTGGCCAGGATCGCGGCGACCAGGAAGAGCAGGACGCCGATGGCCACCGAGGCCAGGCCGTCCCACATCTCGTCGCCGGTCAGCTGGGTCAGGCCGAGACCGGCGCCGGCCAGCAGCAGGCCGATCAGGGCGGCCGAGTCCTCGAAGTAGACCGCCTTGACTGTGGTGTCGGGGGTCAGCCGCAGGAACCGCCACGGGCTGATGCCCCAGCGCATGGACTCGCCGGCGACCTGGCGCTTGGCCCGCAGGAACGAGGTGCCCTCGGCCACGAAGGAGACGACCAGGACGACGTACGACCAGAGGAACTCGCCGCTGTGCTCGCCGTTGATGATCGTCATCACGCCGTGGTAGACGGAGAAACCGGCGCCGCCGACGAAGGTGAACAAGGCGGCGAGGAACGCCCAGACGTAGCCCTCCTTGCCGTACCCGAACGGGTGTTCCTCGTCGGCCGGCTGGGCGCCGCGGCGCAGCGCGACGAACAGGAAGACCTCGGTGATCGTGTCGGCCAGCGAGTGCGCGGCCTCGGAGATCATGGCCGCCGAGCCCGAGATCAGGCCGGCCACCAGCTTGGCCACGGCGATGCCGAGGTTGGCCGCGCCGGCCACGATGACCGTGCCGACGCTCTCGTTCTCCGGCTCTTCGGACTTTCCAGGCATATTGACCGGGTCGAGGGGCTCGGCGGCGGCCAGGCCCACCGGGAACTGCTCGTCGGGCGTTGGTGTGAGGCTCACCCGGCCATCCTTTCCGTCCGGCGGCCACCGGAAACCGCCGGGGAGTAGCGCGTACGTCACTGTCGCGTCCATGCTGCTAGCGTTGCCAATCGTGTCGCGGACCCGCACCGAGCGCCTGGTGAACCTGGTGATCTGCCTTCTGTCCACGCGACGGTTCCTCACCGCCGCGCAGATCGCCGCGACCGTGCCCGGGTACGAGCACGACCCCGAGGACCCGCGCGACCACGAGGCCTTCCAGCGCAAGTTCGAGCGTGACAAGGCCGAGCTGCGCGAGCTCGGCGTGCCGCTGGAGACCGGCACGGCCAGCGTCTTCGACCAGGAGCCGGGCTACCGCATCGCGCACCGGGAGTACGCGCTTCCGGACATCCTGCTGGAGCCGGACGAGGCGGCCGCGGTCGGCATCGCGGCCCGCCTCTGGCAGCACGCCGGGCTGGCCGCCGCGGCCTCCTCGGGCCTGGCCAAGCTCCGTGCGGCCGGTGTCGAGGTCGACCCGCAGGCCACGCTCGGCGTCGAGCCGGTGGTCAGCGTCGACCCCGCCTTCGGCCCGCTGGCGGCCGCGGCCCGGGACCGGCGCGCGGTCACCTTCTCGTACCGCGTCCCGGAGGTCGACGACCCGGCGACCCGGCGGCTGGAGCCGTGGGGCGTGGTCTGCTGGCGGGGCCGGTGGTACGTGGTGGGGCACGACCGCGACCGCGCCGCCACCCGGTGTTTCCGCCTGTCGCGCATCGTCGGCGCGGTGAAGCCGGTCGGCCGGCCCGAGGCGTTCAGCCCGCCCGAGAACCCCGACCTGATCAGCCACGTCGCCAAGTGGTCGGGCCCGGTGGCGCACAACGGCCGGGCCACCGTCATGGTCAAGAAGGGCCGCGGCGCGATGCTGCGCCGCTGGGCCACCGACACGATCCCCGGCGACGAGGCCGACCGGCTGACCATCCCGTACGGCGACGCGGAGTCCCTGGCCTCCAGGATCGTCGGCTACGGCCCCGACGTCTTCGTGGTCAGCCCGCCGGAAGTGCGCGAAGCCGTCATCCAGCGCCTCAAGGAAGTGGTGGCACGCTCATGACCAGGCCCACCGGGGACCGGCTGGGCCGGCTGCTCAACCTCGTCCCGTACCTGCTCGCGCGCCCGGGGATCCTCGTCGCCGAGGCCGCGGCCGACTTCGGGGTGACCGAGAAGACGCTGCGCGAGGACCTGGAGCTGCTCTGGGTGTGCGGGCTGCCCGGCTACGGCCCGGGCGACCTGATCGACATGGCGCTCGACGACAGCACCGTGACGATCAGCCACGACGCCGGCATCGACCGGCCTCTGCGCCTGACCCAGGACGAGGCCCTGGCCCTCGTCGTGGCGCTGCGGATGCTGGCCGAGACGCCCGGCACGGGCAACCGCGACGTGATCGAACGGGCCCTGGCCAAGATCGAGACGGCGGCCGGGGACCAGGCCGACGCGCCGGTCGAGGTGCGCCTGCCCGGCAACGAGAAGCGGCTCGACGAGTTCCGGGCGGTCGTCGAGCGCGGGCACGCCCTGCGGATGACCTACTACACGGCCGCCCGCGACGAGACGACCGAGCGGGTCGTCGACCCGATGCGCATGGTCATGGTCGACGGCCGGGCCTACCTGGAGGCGTGGTGCCGCCGGGCCGAGGGCACACGGCTGTTCCGGGTCGACCGCATCGACGCGTACAGCGAACTGGACGAGCCGGCCCGGCCGCCGGCCGAGGCCGTCCCGCACGACGTCAGCGAAGGGGTCTTCCGGCCCGGCCCGGAGCTGCAGCTCGTGACGCTGCGGGTGGGCCGGGGCAGTCGCTGGATCACCGAGTACTACCCGGTGGAGGAGGTCACCCGGGCCGGCGACGAGTGGGTCGTGACCATGCGGGTCACCGACCTCGGCTGGGCCCAGCGGCTGCTGCTCGGCCTCGGGCCGGACGTGACCGTGCTCGGGCCGCCGGAGCTCCTCACCCGGATTCACGACCAGGCCACGGCCGCGCTGGATCAGTACAGCACGCCCGGCCGGTAGGGTGGCCCGGTGCTGATGTGGATCTGGATCGCCGTGGTGGTGGTCGCGCTGGTCATTCTCGGCTTCGCCGGTTTCCGGCTGGCCCGCCCGCTGGGCGACCTGCGGCGGGCGCTGGGCAAGCTCCAGCGACGGCAGGCCGAGGCGATGAAGTTGCAGGTCGCGGTGGAGGAACTGCAGGCCAAGGTCGAGTCTCTGCCGCAGATCAGCAAGTAGTCTTTACAGAATTTTGACGCGCGGGTAGCGTCCGCGTTCCTTCCCCGTTGTCCAAGACTTCGCGAAGATCCTGGCAAATCCACGGGGTCCGGTGGGCTAACTCACCAGATTTGACACGTACGATGGACCCCGCACAACTGATCCGACCGACTGGAGTTATCCCATGGGCGCCCTCAAGCCATGGCACATCATCGTTTTCGTGGTCGTCCTCGTGCTGCTGTTCGGCGCGAAGCGTCTTCCGGACGCGGCTCGTTCCCTGGGCCGGTCGCTGCGGATCATCAAGGCCGAGACCAAGGGCCTGGTCGACGACAACAACGACGTCGCCGAGAAGGCCGAGCCGCAGTACGGCCGTCAGCCCCTGCAGGGCGAGGTGCAGCAGCCTTACCAGCAGCAGCCGGGCTACCAGCAGGCCCCGCCGCCCTCCGCGGCGTACCAGCAGCCGCAGCAGCCGCCGGCGCAGCCCTACGTCGACCCGGTGCAGCGCACCAACGACCGCTGACCCTCGGCCATGCAGCTGACCCTTCGCCGTAACAGAGGGCCCAGCAAGTTCGAGCAGGCGGCCGACGGCTCGATGACCCTGATGGACCACATCAGGGAGTTGCGCAACCGGCTGTTCATCGCCTCGCTGGGCCTGGTCGTCGGTCTCATCGTCGGCTTCATCCTCTCGAAGTGGGTGTTCCACCTACTCGAGGAGCCGTACTGCCGACTGCCGAGCTCGCAGGCCGTCCGCGCCGACGGCGCCCAGTACTGCGACTGGGTCGTGCTCGGCGTCGGTGACACCCTGCTCCTGCGCCTCAAGATCGCGCTGTGGGTCGGCCTGATCGTCGGCGCCCCGGTCTGGCTCTACCAGCTGTGGGCGTTCATCGCGCCCGGCCTGCACCGTCACGAGCGCAAGTGGGCGTACGTCTTCGTGGCGATCTCGGTGCCGCTGTTCGTGGCCGGCGCCGTCCTGGCCTACCTGGTGGTCGGTCACAGCCTCGCCTTCATCATGGAGGCCGGCGTCCTCGGCGAGAGCACGAAACTCGAGGTCTCCTCGTACATCGGCTTCGTGACCAACATGTTGCTGATCTTCGGGGCGGCCTTCGAGTTCCCGCTGATCCTGCTGATGCTCAACTTCACGGGCGTGGTGAGCGCCCGCAAGCTGGCCGGCTGGTGGCGGATCGTGGTGTTCCTGTCGTTCGCCTTCGCGGCGATCGCCACCCCCGACCCGGGCCCGTTCGGCATGACCCTGCTGGCCGCCTGCATGATCCTGCTGTACTGGATCGCGGTCGGCGTGGCCTTCCTGAACGACAAGCGCAAGGGCCGCGGCAAGGAGATCTACGCCGACCTCGACGACGACCAGATCTCCCCGCTCGAGGACGACCGTGTGCCGGTCGGCGCGTCCGACCCCATCGAGGCCCCGACGCCGATCGAGGCGCCGAGCCCGGTGACCAGGTCCGGCCCGGTGTCCGCGCCCCGCCCGCTGGACGGACGGTTCGACGACATCTCCTAGCAGCTACGCTCCTCGGCTGTGACGAGCAACGAGATCGCGGTGCTGGCCAACCCCTCGGCGGGGCGCGGCCGGCACCGCGATCTGCTTCCCCGGGTGCTGACGACCCTCTCCGAGGCCGGCGCCGTACGCGTCCTCGAGGCCCACAGCGGCGCCGAGGCTGAGAGCGCGTGCCACGCGGCCGTGGCGGGCGGCGCGGCGGCCGTGGTGGCCGTCGGCGGGGACGGCACTGTCCACCGGGCGCTGCAAGCTGTCGCCGCTACGTCAGTTCCGTTCGGTGTAGTGCCGGCCGGCACCGGCAACGACTTCGCCGCCGGCGTCGGCGTCCCGCCTGATGTCTTCGACGCCGCCGCGGCCATCGCCTCCGCGATTGTCGCAAATCGGTCAATAGCCGTGGATTTGGCGCGGATGAAGTTCGCCGAAGAGTCGCGGGCCGCTGGGCGGGACTCGGCCGGCGGTGGCGGCGCGGCGGCTGCTGGGCCGGGCTTGGCTGCAGGTGGCGGCGCGGCGGCTGCTGGGCCGAGCTTGGCTGCAGGTGGCGGCGCGGCGGCTGCTGGGCCGGGCTTAGCTGCAGAGGGCGGCGCGGCGGCTGCTGGGCCGGGCTTAGCTGCAGGGGGCGGCGCGGAGGCTGCTGGGCGGGGCGGCTCGGGGGCGGAAGTTGGTACCGGGGCTGTGCGGTGGTTCGGGGCGGTGCTCGCCGGCGGGTTCGACGCGCTGGTGAACGAGCGGGCGAACCGGATGCGGTGGCCGCGCGGTCCGCGCCGCTACGACCTGGCGATCCTGCTCGAGCTGGCCCGGCTGCGGCCGCGGGTCTACGAGCTGGAGATCGACGGGGCGGACCACGGCTTCACCGGCATGCTCGTGGCCGTGGGCAACTGCGCCAGTTACGGCGGCGGCATGCGCATCCTGCCCGGCGCCGACCCGTACGACGGCCTGCTCGACGTAGTGGTCGCCGTCCCGTTCGGCCGGCTCGCCCTGGCCCGCCTCAAGCCCCGCCTGAACCGGGGCACCCACGTCACCGACCCCCGCGTCCGGACATTCCGGGCAAACCGGGTGAAGCTGCGCTCCGAGGGCATCATCGGCTATGCGGACGGCGAGCGGGTCGGCCCTCTCGCCCTCGACATTACGTGTGTGCCGGGTGCAGTCCGGTTGCTCCGGTAGCCCCACGGTCAGATCCCCGCCCCGCGGCCGAACGTGAAGGCATGCAGATGACCTCGCTCGCCTCGCTCGCGTCCGCCGCCTTCGCCAGCGCCCGCGCCAGCCTGAAGGACATGGCCGAGACCGCTGCCGCCCAGTCCAAGCCCGCCGCGGCCGAGTCGTCCGCCGCGGCCGCTTCCACCAGCGATAAGCCGAGCGAGAAGCCGGGCGAGAAGCCGAGCGAGAAGCCGAGCGAGAAGCCGGCCCTGGGCGCCATCGAGCAGGCTGTCGCCGACCGCCAGGCCGCCGGCATGGAGCCCAAGCCCGTCAAGGTCCGCCAGGGCCTGTCCCTGGACTCCTACGCCTGAGCGAACCGCCCCGTCCGACGTCGCTCGACGTCCGGGCCGGCGCGGGGCGGCCTGCGAAGCGGGTAGGAGCGTGGATGACTTCGGTCAGGCGGCGCAGCCGGCCAGGGCCAGGGTGGCCCCCAGGCCGTTCGGGCGGCCCGGCTCGGCCGCCGGGAGCACGAGCGCGGCGCAACCGGCCTTGACCGCGCCGGCGTCGGCCGGGGTGTCACCGACCATGAGGGTGCGTTCCGGGTCCACGCCGAGCATGCCGCAGGCGCGCAGGAAGATGGCCGGGTCGGGCTTGACGCGGCCGACCTCGTAGCTCAGCGCGAACGCGTCCACCAGGGCCGACATGCCCCAGGCGCCGAAGTGGGGGCGGATGTCGAAGCCGATGTTGCTCACCACCGCGACCTTGATCCCCGCGTCGTGCAGGGTGCGCAGCGTGGACTCCGTGTCCGCGTAGGGAAGCCAGCCCTCGGGGGTCAGCAGCCGGTCGTACAGGGCGTCGGCCAGGCCTTCCACGTCCGTGGCGACGGTGGCGGCCAGGCCCGTGTAGGCGGCGCGGTGGCTGTGGGCGTACAGATCCCGGTCCGACCAGTGTTCGGCCAGGTGCAGGGGCACTCGGGACGGGACGGGGCCGCCGGCGCGCCCGGCCGTGACCAGGCGGTCGGCCAGGATGGTGGCCTTGGGGCGTTCCAGGGTGTGGCCGCAGGCCGCGGCGGCCGCCACGACCCAGGTGACAGGGTCCTCGACCTGCGCCAACGTGCCGTGGAAGTCGAACAGCACGGCATCGACCTGACGGCGCGGCCGATGGGGAGGGTGATCGGTCGATTCGACATCCGGCACGGGAGCACCATACCTATCGCGCCCGTGCTGCAAGTTGTCACACCCACGAACTAGCCTTGTGGTCATGACGAGTCCCGCCGAACGGTATGCGGAATCGAAGCGGCGGGCGGCCCGGGCGGCCGAGTTCCCGGCGCTCGACGATTTCATGCTCGACGTCGGCTTCGACCTGGATGACTTCCAGCGCGCGGCCTGCGAGTCCCTCGAGCGGGGCAGCGGCGTGCTGGTGTGCGCGCCCACCGGCGCCGGCAAGACGGTGGTGGGCGAGTTCGCCGTGCATCTGGCGCTGCGGGCCGGCGAGCGCAAGTGCTTCTACACCACGCCGATCAAGGCGCTGTCCAACCAGAAGTACCACGACCTGGTCGAGCGCTACGGGGCCGACAAAGTCGGCCTGCTGACCGGGGACAACGCGATCAACGGCGACGCCCCGGTGGTCGTGATGACCACCGAGGTCCTGCGCAACATGCTCTATTCGGGCTCCGCCGCGCTGAAGAACCTGGCCTATGTGGTGATGGACGAGGTCCACTACCTGGCCGACCGGTTCCGCGGCGCGGTCTGGGAAGAGGTGATCATCCACCTTCCGGCCTCGGTGACCCTGGTTTCGCTGTCGGCCACGGTCAGCAACTACGAGGAGTTCGCCGACTGGCTGGTCACCGTGCGCGGGCAGACCGAGGTCGTGGTCAGCGAGCACCGGCCGGTCCCGCTCTGGCAGCACATGCTGGTCGGCCGGCGCATGTTCGACCTGTTCCACGACGCCGACGCCGCCAAGAAACACGACGTGCACCCCGAGCTGCTGCGCTACACCCGCGAGATGCAGCGCCGTCTGGAGCTCACCGACCGGTCGTACGGGCCCCGGGGTGGCCGGTCCAAGCGGTGGCAGCCGCCGCCGCGGGCCGAGGTGGTCGACCGCTTGGAGCGGGCCGGCCTGCTCCCGGCGATCCTGTTCATCTTCAGCCGGGCCGGTTGTGATGCCGCCGTGCAGCAGTGCCTGGGCGCGGGCCTGCGGCTGACCGACGCCGACGAGCGGGCCGAGATCCGCCGCATCGCCGAGGCCAAGGTGGCCAGCATCCCGCGTGAGGACCTGTCGGTGCTGGGCTACTGGGAGTGGCTCGACGGCCTCGAGCGGGGCCTGGCCGCCCACCACGCCGGCATGCTGCCCGCCTTCAAGGAGGCGGTCGAGGAGTGTTTCGTGCAGGGCCTGGTCAAGGCCGTGTTCGCCACCGAGACCCTCGCGCTGGGCATCAACATGCCGGCCCGCTGCGTCGTGCTCGAACGGCTGGTCAAGTTCAACGGCGAGGCCCACGTCGACCTGACCCCGGGGGAGTACACGCAGCTGACCGGCCGCGCCGGCCGCCGCGGCATCGACGTCGAGGGCCACGCCGTGGTCCTGTGGAGCCCCGAGGTCGACCCGCGCCACGTGGCCGGGCTCGCCAGTACGCGTACGTATCCTTTGCGCTCGTCCTTCCGCCCGTCCTACAACATGGCCGTCAACCTGGTCGGCACGGTCGGCGCCGAGAAATCGCGCGAGCTGCTCGAGTCGTCGTTCGCGCAGTTCCAGGCCGACCGGTCGGTGGTCGGGCTGGCCCGGCAGGTGCAGCGCAACGTCGACACCATGCAGTCGTACGGGGCCGAGGGCGCCTGCCACCACGGCGACTTCGACGAGTACTTCGCGATCCGGGTCGCCATCGCCGACCGGGAGCGGGCGATGGCCCGCGAGGGCGCGTCGCAGCGCCGGGCCGCCGCCACGTCCTCGCTGGAGAAACTGCGCGTCGGTGACGTCATCCGGGTGGCGCAGGGCCGCCGGGCCGGGCTGGCCGTCGTGCTCGAGGCGCCGGCCGGTGGTTTCGGCGAGCCGCGCCCGCTGGTGCTGACCCAGGACCGCTGGGCCGGGCGGGTCAGCCCGGCCGACTTCGGCGGGCCGGCCGAGGTGCTCGAGCGCATCCGCGTGCCGAAACACTTCAACCACCGCTCGCCCGGCGCCCGGCGCGACCTGGCCGCGCAGATCGCCGCGACCGGCCTGGAGCGCCACGGCGGCGGTCGCCGCCGTAACAAGGGCGCCGCCCAGCCCGGCGAGGACGCCGAGATCGCCCTGCTGAAAGTGCAGCTGCGGCAGCACCCGTGCCACGCCTGCCCCGATCGGGAGGAGCACGCCCGCTTCGCCGAGCGGCGGCACCGGCTGCAGCGCGACACCGACGCCCTGCGGGACAAGGTCGCCGGGCGTACGGGGTCGCTGGCCCGCACGTTCGACCAGGTCTGCGCGGTCCTGACCGAGCGCGGTTATCTGTCCGCCGGCGGCGAAGCGGGCGGCGAGGTGACCGAGGCCGGGCGCATGCTGGGCCGCATCTGGTCCGAGGCCGACCTGCTGGTGGCCGAGTGCCTGCGCCAGGGCCTGTGGGACGGCCTGGCCCCGGACGAGCTGGCGGCCGCGGTGTCCATGGTGCTCTACGAGTCGCGCCGCGAGGGCGACGACCGGGCGTCGGTGCCCAAGGGCCCGATCACCTCGGCGGTGGACGCGTGCACCAAGCTGTGGGGCGAGATCGCGGCCGACGAGTCGGCTAACGGGCTGAGCCTGACCCGCGAGCCCGACCCGGGTTTCGTCTGGCCGATGTACCGGTGGGCCCGCGGCGAGCCGCTGGCCCGGGTGCTGGCCAGCGGGCACAACTTCGACGCGGACATGCCGGCCGGCGACTTCGTGCGTTGGGCCCGCCAGGTGCTCGACCTGCTCGGCCAGATCCGGGAGGCCTCGGCCGCCTCGCCCGAGGTGCGCGACACCGCCCGGGCCGCGATCAAGCTTGTGAACAGGGGTGTTCTCGCCTACCAGGCCGGGCTGTGATCTTCGGGAAGATCTTCGTAGGATGAGGGCAGTGTCGATGTAGCACGGCAAGACGGGGGTGGCCGCAGTGGACAGTTCGCCCAACGACCGGGTGGACACGACGGTGGCCCACCCGGCCCGGCGTTACAACTACTGGCTGGGCGGCAAGGACAACTTCGCCGCCGACCGCGCCTCGGGGGACGCGATCGAGGCGGCCATGCCCGCGATCCGTACGATGGCCCTGGAGAATCGCCGTTTCCTGGGCCGGGCGGCCCGGCTGATCGCCTCGCGCGGGGTCCGGCAGTTCCTCGACATCGGCACCGGCATCCCGGCGCCGGGCAACACCCACGAGGTGGTCCAGGCCGTCGACCCGGCCAGCAAGATCGTGTATGTGGACAACGACCCGATCGTGCTCAGCCACGCGCGGGCCCTGCTCACCAGCGCCCCGGCCGGCACGGTGGCCTATCTCGACGCCGACCTGCGCGACCCGCGCTCCATCCTGGATCACGCCGACCTCAAGGCCACCCTCGACCTGTCCGAGCCGGTCGGCCTGCTGCTGATCGCGGTGCTGCACTTCATCCGCGACGACGAGGACGTCACCGGTATCGTCCGTACGCTGCTCGAGGCCCTCCCGTCCGGCAGCTACGTGGCCGCCACCCACGCCACCTGGGAGTTCCTGCCCGACGAGGCGGTCGCGAAGCTGACCGCGGCCAACCCCGACGGCCGTTTCCAGGCCCGCGACGGCGCCGCGTTCGCCGCCCTGTTCGACGGGTTGGAGCTGGTCGACCCGGGCGTCACCTCGGTCGCCCACTGGCATGCCGGCGACGAGCCCCAGCCGCGGCCCGCCGCCGAGTACGTCGCCTGCAACGGTTTCGTGGCCCGAGTGCCGTAGCTGTCGAGAACCGCGGCCGTCGTTCGTACAGATACTGAAGACGACGACCGAGGAGGAACGATGGCGCGGTATCTGCTGAGCATCTACCAGCCCGACGGTGATCCACCACCGGCCGAGGTGCTGGAGCCGATCATGGCCGAGCTGGGGAAGCTGAACGATCAGATGAAGGCGGCCGGGGCCTGGGTGTTCACGGCCGGGTTGCATCCGCCGTCGACGGCGACCGTGATCCGCGACCGGGACGGCGAGGCGGTGCTGACCGACGGGCCGTTCACCGAGGGCAAGGAACACCTCGGCGGCTTCACGATCATCGAGGCGGCCGACCTGGACGAGGCGCTGGGCTGGGGCGGGCGGATGGCCGCGATCCTGCCCATGCTCGCGATCGAGGTCCGCCCCCTCGCATGACGGCGGCCGAAGAATCATGACGGAGATCGAGGCGATCTTCCGGGCGGAGTACGGCCGCGCCGTCGCGGTCCTGATCCGTCACTTCGGTGACATCGACGTCGCCGAGGAGGCGGTCCAGGACGCGTTCGCCGTGGCCGTGCGCCGCTGGCCGGAAACCGGGGTGCCGCCCGCCCCGGCCGGCTGGATCATCACGACGGCCCGGAACCGGGCGATCGACCGGCTGCGCCGCGAATCCCAGCGCGCCGAACGGGAGGCCGAGGCGATGCGGGAGCAGGCCATGGGGGACACCGGGCCGGACGGCGACGAGCTCCGGCTGATCTTCACGTGCTGTCATCCGGCCCTGGCCCCGGCGGCCCGGGTGGCGCTGACCCTGCGGCTGCTCGGCGGGCTGACCACCCGGGAGATCGCCCGCGCGTTCCTGGTGCCGGAGGCGACGATGGCCCAGCGCCTGTCCCGGGCCAAAGGCAAGATCCGCGACGCCCGGATCCCCTATCGGGTGCCACGCGACGCGGATCTGCCCACGCGTCTCGGCGCGGTCCTGGCCGTCCTCTACCTGATCTTCAACGAGGGGTACGCGGCGAGCGCCGGCGACGGCCTCACGCGCGACGATCTCACCGCCGAGGCGATCAGGCTCGCCCGCCTGCTGGTTCGCCTCATGCCCGATGAGCCCGAGGCCCGCGGCCTGCTGGCGCTGATGGTGCTGATCGAGGCCCGCCGTCCGGCGCGTACCGCCAGCAACGGCGACCTGATCACCCTGGGTGACCAGGACCGGCGCCGGTGGAACCGGCCGTTGCTCGACGAGGGGCGGGCGCTGCTGCGCGAGTGCCTGCGCCGCGACCGGGCCGGCCCCTATCAGCTCCAGGCGGCGATCAACGCGGTGCACGCCGACGCCGCGAGCGCCGCGGAGACCGACTGGCGGCAGATCCTCGCGATCTACGACCATCTCACGCTCTTCGACTCCGGGCCGGTCGTGGCTCTGCACCGGGCCGTCGCCGTGGCCGAGGTGCACGGGCCCCGGGAGGCGCTGGCCATTGTGGACAGCTTGAGAGGCCTCGATCAACACCACGTGCGGTACGCCGTACGGGCCGAGCTCCTGACCCGGGTCGGCCGTCGCCGGGAGGCCGAGCAGGCGTACCGGCAAGCAGCGGAACTGACCACCAACCCGAGCGAGCGCCGGTTCCTGATGAGAAAGTCAGACCCGGAAGGCTGAGACCACGCTGCGCAGCTCGGCGGACATCCGGGCCAGCTCGGCCGTGGCCTCCTGCGTCTCGGCGACGCTCTGGCTGGTCATCCGGGCCGCCTCGGCCACCCCGGTGATGTTCTCGGCGATCTCGCTGGTGCCCCCCTTGACCTCGGAGGCGACCACCGCGAAGCCCTTGCCCATCTCCCCGGCCCGGGCCGCCTCGGCCGCATTCTGCGAGATCTCCCGGATCGACGCGCCCATTTCCTCGCTGCCCGCCGAGACCGTCTCCACGCCGCGCGACACCTGCTCGGCGGCGGCCGACACGGCCTGGGCCTGGGCCGAGGTCTCCTCGGCGGACGACGCGATGTGGGTCGACGTGCCGGTCAGCCGTTCCGAGGCGCCGGCCAGCGAGGCGGCCGAGTTCTCGATCGTGGTCACGGTCGCGCGCAGCCGGGCCATGGCGGCGTCGAGCGAGCGGCCCATCCGGCCCGGCTCGTCGCGGCTCTGCAGGCCGGTGCCCCGGGTCAGGTGAGCCTTGTCGTTGACCTGGTCCAGCGCGACCAGCCCGAGGATGCCGACGACCAGGGCGACCAGGGCGGCCACGCTGACCGCGGTGAGCACCTTGGCGCTGACGCCCAGGTCGGAGAAGGAGAAGCCCCGGCGCAGGCGATGTCAGGCTCACGATCCTCACTATTGCGAATCGGTTTCGCCAAAGGGGTGGATTCACCCGAAATAGTCGACTCCCAGCCGAATGACCATGCCGGCCACGACGACGACCAGGGCGGCCCGGACGAAGCCGGCGCCGCGCTTGAGGGCGGTCCGCGCCCCGAACCGCGCTCCGGCGATGTTGCAGACGGCCATCGACAGGCCCAGCCACCACAGCACATGACCGCCGGCTGCGAAGACCACCAGCGCGCCCAGGTTCGTACCGGCGTTGAGGATCTTCGCCGTGGCCGAGCTGCCGAGAAAGTCGAGGCCGAGCAGCGCGGTGAACGTGATGATCAGGAAGGTGCCGGTGCCGGGCCCGAAGACGCCGTCGTAGAAGGCGATCGCCACCCCGGCCGCGCCCACGGTGAGCGCGCGGCGCCGCCCGGTGGGCGCGATCTCGCCGACCACCACGCCGAACTGCGGCCGCAGCACGACGAACGCCAGCACCAGCAGCAACAACACCATGACGGCCGGGCGGAACCAGTCGGCCGGCACGCGGGCGGCGGTCACGGCCCCGAACCCGGAGAAGACGACGGCCAGCCCCGCGGCCGGCCCGGCCACCCGCCAGTCGATCTTCGTGCGCCGGGCGTAGGTGACGGCGGCCGTCGCGGTGCCGCAGATGCTCGCGACCTTGTTGGTGCCCAGCGCGGTCACCGGCGGCAGGCCCGGCAGACCCAGCAGCAGGGCCGGCACGAGGATCAGCCCGCCCCCGCCGACGACAGCGTCAACCCATCCGGCGGCCGCCGCTACGAGCAGGAGCAGGAGTACGAGGTGCCAATCCATGGCCGCCAGCATGGTGTAATGGTCTTATGCATCTCAACCCTTACGGCGAAGATGCGGTGCGGCTCGCACTTTCGCTCGTGACCGACCCGCCGGCGTCCGCTCCGGCGCTCGCCGAGCGGTGTCGCGACGCCGGGATCGCGCTCGAGCGACCGGTAGCGTCGTCTGATCTGTCGGATATCGCCGACTTCATGGAGCGCTGGCTGACCGTGGTCGATGCATCTGACGACGACCGGGCCGCTCGGCTCAACACCCTGCTGCAGGCGACCGCCGCCTACCCGAGGCTGACGAACCACGCCGGCGACGGCTGGCACATCCACTACCGCGAGCCCGACCAGTCGCTGGCCTCCCTGCTGCGCACGCTCATCAGTGTCGGCACGGCCCTGCACCTCTCCGGGCGCGGCCTGCACCGTCTCGGCCGGTGCGCCCGCGCCGGCTGCGGGCGACCCTTCGCCGACTTCAGCCGTACGGGGACTCAGCGATACTGCTCCCACGCGTGCGGCAATCGCGACGCCGTACGGCGGCACCGGGCCTCCCATCGGTGAAGGTGTTGTGCAGGTCCTGTGCGGAGGCGAGCTGCCGGGCCGTCGCCGTGCTGGGATCGGCCGCATGTTCCGATCCTTGCTGTACGCGGCGTACACGCGCCGGCTCCGCAGACAGCTCGCCGGGGCCGCGCTGCCCCGGCACGTGGCCATGGTGATGGACGGCAACCGCCGGTGGGCCCGGCAGATGGGTTACGGCGACGCCCGGGTCGGCCACCGCTACGGCGCCGAGCATCTCGACGAGGTCCTCGGCTGGTGCGCCGAGACCGGGATCGGGCACGTCACCGTCTTCGTGGCGTCGGCCGACAACGTCCGCAGACGCGACGCCACCGAGGTCGGCAACCTCATGCGGATGATCGAGGACGTGGTCACCGAACGCCTGCGCCGCCCGGCCAGCCCGTGGCAGGTGCACCTGGCCGGCCGCCTCGACGTGCTGCCCGACTCGACCCGGCACGCGCTGAAGCTGGCCGAGGAGGAGACCCGCGCCGCCGGCGGTTCCTCGCATCTGACCATCGCCATCGGCTACGACGGCCGGGAGGAGATCGTCGACGCCGTACGGTCGCTGCTGTGGGAGGCCGGGTCCCTCGACGAGGCGGTACGCACGCTGAGCGCCGACCGGATCGCCGAGCACCTCTACACCAGCGGCCGCCCCGACCCCGACCTCGTCATCCGCACCAGCGGCGAGCGGCGCATGTCCGGCTTCCTGCTCTGGCAGGCCGCCTACTCGGAGCTGTACTTCTGCGACGTCTACTGGCCCGGCTTCCGCAAGGTCGACTTCCTGCGCGCCCTCCGGTCGTACGCCGCCCGCCACCGCCGCTTCGGCGCCTAGCGGGAGATCATCGGCACACCCCCGGACCATGGTTGAGGCGCGACCGGGCAGGCACCATGCAGCCATGACGGAATCACTGTCCACGTGGGAGCACGGCGCGCAGGCGCTCGCCCTGCTCGACGCCGCCCGATCCCGCGGCTACCTGGGCTTCCTGGCCGAGCCGCGAACGACCGCCGAGGTCGCGGTGTTCGCCGGCCACCCGGCCGACGATCTGCTGGCCGCCTTCGAAGCGCACGGCCTGATCGTCCGTACCGCCGACAAGGTCCAGCTCGAGCCGGGCCTCGCCGCCGCCCTGTCCGCCGCCGCCCCCGTGGACCTCGCCGCCCAGATCGCCCGGGCCAGCCTGCTGGCCCGCCAGGTCGCCGACGTCGTCACCACCGGCGCCGCCCCCGTCACCCCGGCCGAGGCCGTCGTGATCGCCCGGTCGGTCGCCCTCACCCCGAACGACGCCGCCCGGGCCATCGTCACCCAGATCCTGGACGCCGTCCCCGAGATGCGCGACGCCATCACCGACGGCCGCCTGCTCGACGTGGGCAGCGGCGCCGGCGGCTTCGTCCTGACCGCGGCCTCCCTGCTGCCCGGTCTGCGCGCCACCACCCTCGAGCTCCTCCCGTCGGTGACCGCCGCCGCCACCGAGCGCGCCCACGCTCTGGGCGTCACCGACCGCGTCGACATCCGCACCACGGACGCCCGCGACTTCGCGGATCCAGCTCCGTACGACGCCGCCTTCTGGGCCCAGCCCTTCTTCCCCGAGGACACCCGCCCGGCCACCCTGGCGATGATCCGGCGCAGCCTGCGCCCCCACGGCCTCCTGCTGATCCAGCAGCTCGACACCGACGACGGCACCCCCGCCGCCACCCTGCGCCGCCTCGTCGCCCGCGCCCAGGGGCTGCCCTTCGCCCGCCCCCTGCCGGCACTGGTCACCGAGTCCGAAGCCGCCGGCTTCGAACTGCTCCGCACCCTCGAGATCGACCTCGGCCGCATAGCCCTGCTCCGCCGCCCCGCCTAGCGGCCCCCGATCCGCTCACACAGAGCCCGCAACTCCGCCCCGCCCCCAGCTCGCCGGGAGCGGCCGAGAAGAGCCTGCGCGGCCTCGGCTGCGGCGGGCGAGGTGTGGACGTGCTGCGGCGCCAGGCGCTCGGCGGCATCGTGGTCGTCTCGCCGGTGTGCTCGGCCAGCACGGTGGCCTCGGCGGCCCAGCCGCGGCCGTCGTCGTGCCGGCCCGCCCGGCGGTTGGCGTCGGCGCAGACCAGGTGCAGGGTGCCGGGGAGTTCCGCGCCGCCGGGCCGGCCCGTGTACGGGTCCAGGGCGCCCGCGGCCCGGGTGGCCAGGGCCAGCCCACGGTCGTGGGCGCCGCAGCCGGCGGAGCTCCTCGAGCAGCGCCACGCCCGCCGCCAGCTCGGCCACCGGCTGGTTGCCGCCGTCGGGCGCGGTCAGGTCGACGTCGAGCAGGGCGCGCATGATGCCGGGGACAGCCGCGTGGGCGGCTGCGGCCCAGCGGTCGGTGACCGCGGCGCGGGTGTCCGTGAGGTCGCCGGGTGAGCAGTTCAGGGCGGCGGCGACAGCAGCGGTACGCGGGCGCGCTGGCCGGCTTCCTCGGCGTACTGCTGGTCGCCGGTCTTGGTTTTGCCCTGCGGCCGGCCGGGCGCCGGGAGGTCGTGCAGCCGGAACCCGCCCCGGCGGCGCCGGATCAGCCGCAACGCCTCCTCCTGCCGCACGCTTCCGGCACTTACCGCGCCGGTGGCGGCAACGCGACGCTTCTCGGTGGCACGGGCCGCGTCGGCGAGTTGCTCCAGGACGGCAGTCTCCGGACGTACGCGGTGACCGGCCCCCGGCGCTGGGAGTCGTTCACCGTCCTGGCCGACGGGCGCGTCGTCGCGCTCGGCCCCCGGGAGTCGACCCCGCCGCCGAAGGTCACGGATCAGCGGGTCGACCTCGTGGTCGTCGGCGGCGATGGCAAGGTCCAGTCGCAACGGGACGTGCGGCGTGCGGGCGAGCACGTGGCGCTGGCCGCCGCCGACGACACGACGGCCTATCTGTGGCGCGACGCCGGCTACTTCGCGCACGACCTGGCGACCGGGCGGGAGAGCCTGCTGTTGCCGCTGACCGGGATGGTCGACGGATCGGTCGACGCGGCCGACGGCATCGCCACGGCGGTGGCCTACGACCGCGCGTCGAACCCCTGCCATCCGCAGGTCGTGCATCTGACCGGCGGATCCTTCCGGCAGCTGTGGTCGGCCGGCGTGCCGGGCTGCCGCCGGGTGACCGGGCTGCGGCTTTCGCGCGACGGCGAGAACCTGGCCGTCGCCTATCAAGGACAGGACGGGGTGCGGGTCGCCCTGCTCGACACCGAGGAGGGCCGGGTGTTCACCGACCGGCGGGTCGGCGCCGGCTCGGACGAGAGGATCGAGCTCGCCTGGCAGGACGACCGGGCCGTACGCGGCGTGCTGCTACCCGTCGGCGGCGGCATCCACGAGCTGGTGCCGTTCGTCGTGCGGTGAGCGGCGGCGGCCGGGCTACCCGGCGGGGCTGACGAAGGAGCGCAGCTCCGCCAGCGCCGCGTCCAGCTCCGCGCCGGCGCGGGTGAAGTCGTCGCGTTCGTAGCATCTGGTCAGGGCGGTCTCCCAGGCCAGCATCATCACGCCGCAGAACATCCGGATCTCGGGTGAGTCGCCCAGGGCCTCGGCCAGCCCGCTCACCCATAGATCCTGTTGTTGCAGGTGGCGGCCGCGCAGGGCGGGCTCTGAGCGGTTGAGGCGCATCACCGCGGCCATGGTGGCCGGGTCGGCCGCCACCGAGTCGACGGCGACCTCGAAAGCCGCGCGCAGGGCCGGCAGGGGCGCCTCGCCGGGCGGGCGGCGGCGCAGCTCGCCGGCGATCGCGGGGCCGAGAGCCTCGATCGGCTGGAGGACCGCGTCCTCCTTGGTGGCGAAGTACCGGAAGAACGTCCGCTCGGTCACGCCGACGCTGGCCGCGATCGCGCTGGCCGTCGTGGCGGCGAACCCGACCTCCTCGATCGAGCGCATCGCGGCCGCCGTCAGCTCGGCCCGGATCGTCTCCTTCATGCGAGCTCGGACACCTGGGGGCTTCGCCGCTTCCATACCGATCATCCTAGCGTTACAGTCGGCCACTGACGAACTGTCATCCACTGACAGAAAGTCAGTGACCGAAAGAAGGGCACGACCATGATCACTATTGGCGAGTTCACCGTGACGGTGCTGATCGACGGCTCCTCGTACCTCCCGCCCTCGGCCTATCCCGGCGCCGACTTCAGCCGAATGCCCGGGCTGCTGAACGAGACCGGCACGTACGAGATCCGGCTCGGCGCCCACCTGGTGCGGGGCCCGGCCGGCACCTTTCTGATCGACGCCGGGGCGGGGGAGCTCACCCTGCCCTTCCCGGCCGAGCTGGCCGAGGCGAACGGCCTGACCGACCCGCCGCCGCACCTGGCCCGGGCCGGTGACCTGCCCGCCGCGCTGGCCGCAGCCGGCGTGGCCGCGGCCGACATCACCGCGGTCCTCATCACCCACCTGCATCTCGACCACGTCGGCTGGCTGATGAAGGACGGCGTCCCGTTCTTCCCGAACGCGACCGTCCACTACGGTGCCGAGGACTGGCCGCTGCTGGTCGACGGGGTCCCCGAGGGCGACCCGACCCGGGCGATCATGCTGGCGGCCGAGAAGGCGGGCATCCTGCGGACCTACGAGCCGGGCGGCGGCGAGGTGCTGCCGGGTGTACGGGTGCTGCCCGTGCCCGGCCACACGCCGGGCCACGCGGTGATCGAGCTGGCGTCGGGCGGCCGCAAGCTGTGGTTCACCGGCGACCTCATCGAGCTTCCGGGCCAGCTGACCGACCGCGACATCCACTTCATGACCGACGTCGACCGTGAGCAGGCGGCCGCCGCCCGGGCCGAGCTCTTCGCCCGGGCCCAGGCCGAGGGGATCGTCATCGCGCCGGCGCACCTGAGCGACCCGGCGTTCCGGGTGATCACCGCGGACGACCGCTGGGGTCAGGCCCGGTAGGTCGCGCTGTCGAAGTCGGCGTACGCGCCCTCGGCTCCCAGGTCCTGGCACCACAGGCCGACGAAGGCGCCGGTGAAGCCCCAGGCCGAGGGCTCGCCGTCGACGGCATGGGCCGCGTACTCGTCCGACAGCGTGGTGGCGTCCAGCGCGGGGCCCACGGGTCGCCAGGTCGCGGCCGGACCGGGCTCCGGCGCGTACGCGCAATGCAGCTCGGCCCCCTCGAAGCGCAGGCGAAGCGCCGTCCGGTCGCCCTTCAGGGCGGTCCGGGCCCCGGGCACGACCGAGACGCGGCCGGAGTCGCAGGCCAGCAGGTCGACGACCGGGGTGCCGTCGTCGTCGGCGGTGACGTGCAGGAAGTACCAGTTGCGGGTGTTGTAATAGGCGGTGATCCCGGCCAGCTGGCGGTAGTTGCGCGGGGTGAACTCGAGGACGGCCTCGAACTCGCAGTGGGTGGCGACGACGCGCCGGGCGACCAGGCTGGGGCGGCGGCGGCCCATCGGGGACTGGCCGCCGCGCAGGCGCAGGAACGACGGGCGGCTGCTCAGGTCGACCCAGTCGGGGCTGGCCGGGCGGCGCAGCGTGGACCAGTTGACGCCGAGGGCGGGCTCGTCGAAGTCGTCGTGCTCCGACTCCTCGGAGGAGACCGGCCGGACCTCGGAGAGGGTCACTCCGCGCGGGGCGGCGACGGTGTCGGCCGGGACGCCGCCGGCGATGCGCGGCCACCCCTGGTCGGTCCAGGTGACCTCCTGCAGGGCGGTCTCGCGGCCGAGCACGCAGCGGCCGAGCGGGGTGTACGGGCGGCCGACCAGGTGGGCGAGGTACCACTGGCCGGCGGGCGTCCGCACGAGGCTGCCATGTCCGGCTTTCTGCAGGGTCAGCTCGGGGCGGCCGTACGAGGTGAGCAGCGGGCCGGCCGGATCGGCGAGGTACGGCCCGAGCAGGTGGCTGGAGCGGGCGACGGTGACCTGGTGCTCCCAGCTCGTGCCGCCCTCGGCCGTGACCAGGTAGTACCAGCCGTCCTTGCGGTAGAGGTTGGGCGCCTCGGTCAGGGCGGCGCTGGTGCCCCGGAAGATCTCGTGCTCTGCGCCCACGAGGCGGCGGGCCTCACGGTCGTACTGCTGGATCGAGATGCCGGCGAAGCGGTTCCGGCCCGGCCGCCAGTCGGCCACCATCGACAGCATCCAGGTCGTGCCGTCGTCGTCGTGGAACAGCGACGCGTCGAAGCCGCGGCCGTGCAGGGCCACCGGGCCGGACCACGGCCCGGTCGGGGTGGGCCCGGTGACCAGGTAGTTCTGCGGGTCCCAGTAACCGCCCTCGAAGGTCGCGACGTCCGCGTAGAGCAGGTGGAACAGGCCGTCGTGGTAGCTCAGGCTGGGCGCCCAGACGCCGTTGGAGTCGCCCGAGCCGGTCAGGTCGAGCAGCCGTTTCTCGTTGAGCGCCCCGCCCATCGGCCGCCAGTCGACCAGGTTGGTCGAGTGGTGGATCCGCACGCCCGGGTACCACTCGAAGGTCGAGGTGGCGATGAAGTAGTCCGAGCCGACCCGCAGGATCGACGGGTCTGGATGGAATCCGGTCAGAATCGGGTTCCGGATGGCCCGCCCCGTGAGGGCACTCGTCGTCATGTCTCCGTAAGTTACGGCCTTCGATGCAAGTTACGGAAGTCCCCACCACGAAGTCCTTGAGTCCTGGAGGAAAAGTCCGATTGAAGGACTCGTGCGACGCGACCCGGTTCTCCTGGCCATGGCGGCCGTCGTCCTTCTGGGCGGCGTGCTGTTCGTCGCCCTGCCCGACGGGGTGCCGCAGGTGTCGGCGTTCTGGGGTCTGCAGGTGCCGTTCGACGCTCTGCTCGCGGTGGGCGCCTGGCGGCTGCGGCAGATCTCGCCGCTGCGCTTCCGGCGGTTCTGGGCGATGATCGCGTTCGCCGGCGCGTGCTTCACGATCGGCGACTTCTCGCAGTTCGCCACGTTCGCGTCGGAGACGATGAACGGCGGCACCGTGCAGACGGTGCTGTTCACGATCGGCATGACCAGCAACGTCATCGCCTGCCTGATCTTCCCGCAGGGCCTGCAGACCCGCCGCGACAAGAGCATCTTCTGGCTCGACGCGGCGACCGTGCTGGTCGGCGGGGGCGTCGCCGCCTGGTGCTTCGCCTACACCTCGGGCGGCGACCAGTTCAACGCCGGCCTCACCGCGTCCCTGGTCGTGGTGGCCGCGTTCTGCGCGACCAAGGTCGCCCTCATCCCCGAGCCGCCGATGGCCCGCGTCGCCGCCTGGCCGATGGTCGCGGCGGCCGGCCTGCAGGGCATCGCCACCTTCCTGCCCGGCGTCTTCCAGGACCCGCACAACCCGGTCGTCCTGCTCATCCGCCTGCTGCCGTCCGCCCTGATCGCGGCCGGCCCCCGCATCCAGGAGGTGCTGGTCCGGCGGGGCGGTTCGGCTCGGCGCGTCCAGCGCCGTCCCTACAGCCTCCTGCCGTACGGGATGATCGCGCTCACCTTCGTGATCTTCTTCGCGATGCTTCCCGAGCACGCCTCCTCGCAGCTGTGGGGGGCCGCCCTGGGCGTCGTGGCGGTCGCCGGTCTGGTCGCCGGCCGGCAACTGGTCGCCTTCCACGACAACATGACCCTGATCAAGCGCCTGGGCGAGCACGAGATCCTGCTGCGCGAGCAGGCGTCGATGGACGGGCTCACCGGCCTGGCCAACCGGACCACGCTCAACGGGGCCATGGCCGCCGTCCTGGCCGAGCAGGAGGCCTGCGTCCTGCTCATCGACCTGGACGACTTCAAGACCATCAACGACACGATGGGCCACGCGGCCGGCGACGCCCTGCTCGTCGAGGTGGCCCAGCGGCTGCGCAAGTCGGTGCGCCGGGACGACCTGGTGGCCCGGCTCGGCGGCGACGAGTTCGCCGTCCTGCTGCCGGGCGCGGACGCCGGCATCGGCGGCGCCATCGCCGACGAGATCGACCGCCTGCTCGGCGAGCCCTTCGAGATCTCGTCGCACCTCGTGGTCAGCCGGGCCAGCGTCGGCGTCGCCGCCGCGCCCGCCGGCTCCGACGCGTCCAGCCTGCTCAGCAACGCCGACATCGCCATGTACGAGGCCAAGGCGCGCGGCAAGAGCACATGGGTGCGCTACACCGACGAGATGGGCGCGCGGATCAGCGCCGAGGCCGAGATGGTCCGGGAGATGCGCGAGGCCCTGATCGACGCCCAGTTCGAGCTGGTCTACCAGCCCATCGTGCGGCTGAGCGACCGGCGGACGACCGGCGTCGAGGCCCTGCTGCGCTGGAACCACCCCGTGCGCGGCCTGGTGTCACCGGTCGAGTTCATCCCGGTGGCCGAGAAGACCGGCCAGATCGTGGCCATCGGCCGGTGGGTGCTGCGGCAGGCCAGCGAGCAGGCCGCGGGCTGGGTCGCGCGCCACCCGCACCTGTCGGAGATGTCGGTCGGCGTGAACGTGGCCGGCCGCCAGCTCAAGGAGCCCGGCTTCGTGGCCGAGGTGGCCCGGGTGCTGGGCGAGACCGGCCTGCCCGCCGGCTGCCTGACCATCGAGGTCACCGAGACGGCCGTGCTCGACGACCAGGAGTCGATCGACACCCTGCTGGCCCTGCGCGGGCTCGGCGTCAAGCTGGCCCTGGACGACTTCGGCACCGCCGCCTCGTCGCTGGGCCTGCTGCTGACCACCCCGGTGACGACGCTCAAGCTCGACAAGTCGTTCGTCGAGTCGATCACCACCGTCGGCCGGCAGGCGGCGGTGGCCACCGCGGTGTCCCAGATGGCCGGGGCGCTGGAGCTGAAGTCGGTGGCCGAGGGCATCGAGACGATCGAGCAGCGCGATCTGCTGCAGGAGCTCGGCTACACGTACGGCCAGGGTTATCTCTTCTCCCGGCCGGTGCCGGCGGCGCAGTTCGAACAGATCATCGCCCTAGGCGAAGACGATGGTGTGGTTGTCGTGCCGGATCACCCGGTCCTCGCTGTGCCAGCGGACGGCTCGTGACAGCACCGCGCGCTCCACGTCGGCCCCGCGGCGCTGCAGGTCGGCCACCGTCTCGGCGTGCGTGACCCGGACGACGTCCTGCTCGATGATCGGGCCCTCGTCCAGATCCTCGGTGACGTAGTGGGCGGTCGCGCCGATCAGCTTGACCCCGCGCTGCTTGGCCTTCGCGTACGGCCCGGCGCCGATGAACGCGGGCAGGAACGAGTGGTGGATGTTGATGATCGGGACGCCGAGCTCCTTGATGAAGCCGCCCGACAGGATCTGCATGTAGCGGGCCAGCACCACGAAGTCGACGTTCCCGCGCAGCAGCCGCAGGTGCTGCGTCTCGGCGGCCGACTTGTCCGGGCCGGCGGGCGAGGGCACGTGGAAGAACGGGATGCCGAAGCTGCGTACCTCGTCCGCCGTGTCGGTGTGGTTGGAGATGACCATCGCGACGCTGACCGGCAGCTCACCGCGGCGGTGCCGCCACAGCAGGTCGAGCAGGCAGTGGTCCTCCTTCGACGCGAAGATCGCCACGCGCTTGGGCTTGGCCAGGTCGCGCAGCGTGAACTCCAGGTCGAAGCCGCGGTCGAGCTCGGTGCGCAGGTCGTGCTCGATCTCCGGCAGCGCCGCCTTGAGCCCGTCCCGGCCGAACACCGTGCGCTGGAAGAACGCGCCACCGTGCGGGTTGTCGGAGTACTGGTCGAGCGACACGATGTTGGCGCCGTGCTTGCTGAGCACCGAGCCGACCGCGGCCACGATGCCCGTGCGGTCGGCGCCGTGCACGATCAGCACCGCCTGGCTGTCGTCGCGCGGCAGGCTGTCGCGGCGGCGGGCGAGGGGGGCGTCCTGGGCGAGCGTCACTGACTTTCCTTCCGGTTCAGCACACCCCCATCAGATCATCTCCGGGCCGGCGCGTTCGATCGGGGATCTCGGGGATCACCCTTTGAGAAGGGACGTGGCCAGGCCGCGGGCGTTGTCGCTCCACGGGGCGGGCCGCGACGTCCGGGGGTCGATGCCTACGACGACGCGGTGGCCGTCGGCGTAGACCACACCGGGGTCGCCGGGGGCGGTGATGCGGAAGCCGTACGTGGCGCTCGTCGTGCCCAGGCGGTCGACCCAGAAGTGGATGGCGACCTCGCCCGTGCCCCGGACCGGCCGGTGGAACGTGATGGTGAACTCGCGAACCACGTTGAAGGTGTCGGGGGAGACGGGCCCGCCGTTCGAGAAGGAGACCCCGCGTTCCTGCCACCACAGCAGGACGGCGCGTTCGACGAGGACGCCGTACCGCGAGTTGTGCAGCATGCCCAGCGCATCGAGGTCGTCGAAGTGCACGGGCAGGCGCACGACGTCGCCGTACGTCTCGGTCATGGTCGTCATGTCAGCTCCGGAAGAATCGTCGGGTCGGCGGCGACGGCCCGCAGGTGATCGAGCAGCGCCTGCCGGGCGTGGCGGAACGTGGCGGGGCCGAGGACCGGCGCCTGCATGACGGCGCAGACGCCCAGCGACTCCATCAGGAACGGAAGGCTGCCGGCCTCGCGCAGGTCGCCCGTCTCGACGGCCTCCCCGGCCAGCCGGGTCAGGAAGGCCATCCAGTCGGCGCTCTGCACGCCGAGCCGGTCGCTGATCGCCCCCGGGCGGGCGTTGAACTCGAAGTTGGCGTTCGCGAAGAAACACCCGCCGGGAAGCACCCCCGCCTCGTAGAAGCCGAGCCGCCGATCATGCAGGGCCCACAGACGCCGGACGCCCCGGGGCGCCCGCAAGGCCGGCCGGATCACCTCGTCGGTCCACTGGGCGCGGGCGTGCTCGACCACGGCGAGCTGCAGCGCCTCCTTGGACCGCCAGTGCGCGAACAGCCCCGACTTGCTCACGCCGAGCGCGTCCGCGACCTGGCTCAGCGACAGCCCGTCGAGCCCGTTCACCGTGGCCAGCCGCAGCGCCTGATCGAGCACGGCGGTGCGGGTGCGCTCACCGCGGGCCAGCCTGCCGTCCACCGTCATGCCGTCACCCTACAAAGCGACCGACCGTTCGTAAACATTTGTGGCGCGGCCCACTATCCTCTTGGTCGTGCCCTTGGACTACGACGCCGAGCTGGCCCGCCACACCGCCGCGCTACGCCGCGCCTGGAACCTGCGCCCCGGCGACCGCGTCCTCGACCTCGGCTGCGGCGCCGGCCAGACCACCCGCGAGGCCGCGCACCTCAGCGGCTCCGCCTTCGGCATCGACGTCTCACCCGACGCCATCGCCGCCGCCCGCCCTTCGCCCGACGTCAAGTTCAAGTGCGCCGACGCCCAGACGTACGCCTTCACGCCCGGCGCCTTCGACGTGGCGATCAGCCGCTTCGGCACCATGTTCTTCACCGACCCGCCCGCCGCCTTCACCAACGTCGCCCGCGCCCTGCGCCCCGGCGGCCGCCTCGTGATGCTCGTCTGGCAGGCGGCCGACCGCAACGAATGGGCCGTCGCCATCAGCGAGGCCCTCGGCGCGCCTTCCCCACCGGCCGCCTTCTCCCTGGCCGACCCGTCCGCGACCACGGAAATGCTGGAGGCCGCCGGCTTCACCGAGGTCGCCTTCACCGACGTCCACGAGCCCGTCTTCTACGGCCCCGACGTGGACGCCGCCGTCTCGTGGGTCCGCGGCTTCTCCTGCGCCCGCGAGGCGTTCGACCAGCCCGGCTCACCCGCCCCGGCCCGCCTGCGCGACGTCTTCACCGCCCACCTGACCGACGACGGCGTCTGGCTGGACTCCCGCGCCTGGCTCCTCACGGCCCGCCGCCCGGCTCTGTAAGGATGCGGACCACCTCGTCGGGCACCTGGAACGCGTTCGCCTGAACCCCGTAGTCGTATCGCGGGCGCAGCATCTCCGGCACTTCCAGGTCGACGACCCCGCTCGCCTGAAGCGACCGCGTGATGCGACTGACCGGCCGCGTGAAGCCGCGCAACATCCGACTCGGCCCGTACTCGCCGATCTCGAAAACCCTCTCGCGGTCGATGATGCCGCCATTTTCGGCGGCCTCACGAATGACGGCAGCCTGGACGGGCGCCTCGACGTCCAGTCTCGAAAGGAGCTGCGAAACTCCACTCGGTGTCCAGACCGCCGTCGTCTGGCGCCCCTCCGGCTCACGGGCCGTTTCCTGAGGCGTCGTCTGACGCTCAGCCTCGGCCAGGGCCGCTTCGGAGACATCTCCGCCGAGATCTTTGTAGCGCCGCAGAAACTCCAGCGGAGTCGACATGAAAAGCTGCCGACCGGTCATGTCCCAGAACTCCTTCGCGAGCTCCGGCCGTGGGCCGATCACGGTCTCCCGCAGACGCCAGTACCAGTCCTCCTTCTCGTCGGCTGTGACGATCATCAGGTCCAGTTTCCGCTGCTCGGCCTCTCGGACGGACTGGAGCCAGACGAGATAATCACCGGCCACGCCCTCGGGGAGATGCTCTTTGTTCTTGGCGTTCTCCTTGTAGCCGGGTGGCATTTGTTCCTTGTGCCGCCGCTTTCCCTCCTCGACGGCGGCGCTGTATTCCTCCAGCGTCAGCGCGGCGCCGACCCGGCCGTCCAAGAGGCTTTCCAGCCGCTGGACGATCGGATCCCGGCTGGGCGAGGGATATCGTTCGACGTCATCGCTGTGATTGTCCGCCACTGTCTTGTTGAGCACCTCGAACTGCCGGGCCACGCCCTCGAGCGCCTGACCGAGCTCGTCGTCGTCGAGCGCAGTCTTCTTCGCCCATTGAGAGAGGGCATCCCGGACATTTCGGTGGTAGGCGGCCAGTCGCTCTTCGACTTCCTTCCTCGCGCGTCCCCGGTCGGCCGAGGCCGAGATGCGGTTCCGCCAGAATTCGGTGACGGCCTGATCCGACACGAACACCCTGTCGTTCAAGCGAGACAGCGCGTCGATGAATTCGGAGCTGAACTCGTCGGGATACCGGTACAGGCCCAGCAGGACGTTGGCGTCGAGAGAGATCAGCGCGGACGACAGGGCGGCATTCGCGGCGGAGTCGTCGGCGACCCGATGGCCCTCGAACCCACCGAAGAGGCCGCGTTTCTCGGGGTGATCGTTCAAGCTCTCACTCATCATGGCAACCACCGGTCAGCAGGCGTGCCGCGAGTTTAGGCATCGCCGGGACAGACGGCGAGAGTGATCACGGCGTGTGGAAATAGTCGCGTAAGCGGGTGATCTGGTCGCCGTGGACGCGGAAGATCTGGGCCAGGGCGATGGTCCGGCCGGTGTCGAAGACGGTGTCGATCTCGGTGATGAAGACGTCGGGGTCGGCGGTCTCGTGCAGGACGTAGGCCGAGCGCTGCAAGTCGACGGCGCCGTCCGGGGGCGGCTGGCGGTGGAGGGCGGCGACGCCCACGCGGATGGCGTCCCGGCCGGCGAAGTGGAGCGGGACCAACGGGGCCTCGTAGACGCCGTCCTCGGTGAACAGGGCGGCGACGGCGTCGGCGTTACGGGTGAAGGCGCCGGCGTGGAGGTAACGCTGGAAGAGTTCCTCATGCGAAAGGGTCACTCATTCCAATCTACGACCCGCCGGCCGTCACCGGTGTCCCGCGCGGCCGTTGCGCCGTGATGAGGCGGTGGCGGGGTTTGGTGGCGTTGCTGGTCGTGGCGGCGGGCTGTGCGGCGCAGCCGCTCGCGGAGGCGAAACCGCCGGTGGACTCGGCGGCGCGGCTCGACGCGCTCACAGTCAGCATTCTGGGGAATCTCGAGGAGCTGCGGGCGTCGGAGGTGCTGAACTACCGGCGGGTCGAGGGCGGGGTGGCCGAGTGCATGCGGGAGCGCGGGCGCCCGTACCGCAAGGCTTCCTTCGTCTCCCGCTATGAAGATTTCACCGAGGCGGATCTCGGGTTCGGCAACGGCAAGGCGTCGATTGTCGACTCGCTGACGGCTGGTACCCGGCGGTTCGAGCTCAATGCTTGGGCCGGCGCCGTACAACGCCTGCATGAAGAACAGGCACGGGTACGTTGTCGACGCCGACCGCTCCGATTTCCTCTTCAAGCACCGGCTCGTCGGCGCAACCGGGAGCCCGGAGTGGCGGCGTGGCCTGGCCGAGATGAAGGCTGTGTTCGCGGCCGATGTGGACTGCCGCCGCCCGGCCTACGTCGTGGCCATGCGGCTGCTGGCCGGGCGCTTCGACGCGTGGGAGGACAAGCACCGGGCCGAGCTGCTCGCTGTCCGCCGGGCGTGGCGGTCTCGGGTGGCTGAGGCGGCGAGTTACGGGCGGCGGTAGGCGCGGATCGAGGGCAGGGCGCGGCCGGTGAAGTCGAACTGGGTGAGGTTGTCGTTGGGGGCCTCGGCTCCGGGCTCCCAGCCGACGCCGGGGATCCACTCGGGTTCCCAGGCCAGGAAGCCCAGGCCACGACCGTGGGGCACGGCCAGCAGGATCTGGCGTACGCGTTCGTACAGCGCCGCCTGCCCGGCCGGGGTGGGCGGGAACTGGTCGGCGTCGGGCAGGAGGGTGGCCTCGGTGACGATGTTGCCGCGGCCGTCGCCGTCGGCCAGCGTCCACGGGTAGGAGATCTCGGCCAGCAGGATCGGTTTGCCGTAGCGGGTGGCGGAGTCGGTGAGGTTGGCCTCGAGCTCGGCCACCGAACCGTGCCACATCGGGTAGTAGGACTGGCCGAGGATGTCGTACGGCACGTCGTGGGCGGCGATGTTGTCGAAGAACCAGCGGGTGTCGGCCAGGCGGCCGCCCCGGTCGATGTGCAGCATGATGCGCGGCCGGGGGCCGGTGGCCTCGCGGGCGCCGGTGATGGCGGCCTTGAGCAGGTCGGTGAAGGCCGGCCACTGCTGGGTGCCGTCGGGCAGATAGAGCTGACCGACCGGCCACAGGATGCCGTTCGTGATCTCGTTGCCGACCTGGAGGATGTCGACCGGGGTGCCCTGGCGGGCGAAGTCGCGCAGCAGCCCGCGGGTGTAGGAGCGGATCTTCCGCCGCAGGCCGGGCAGGTCCGTGGGCCAGCTCGCCGGGATCGGCTGTTTGCCCGGGTCGGCCCAGAAGTCGCTGTAGTGCGGGTCCAGCACGATCTTCAGGCCGGCCATCCTGGCCCGGCGGGCCAGGTATAGAGCACGGGCCTTGTCGCTGTAGCCGGCCGGCGGGTCGACCCAGACCCGCAGCCGCAGGTGGGTGGCGCCGGCCCGGGCCAGGATCTGTTCGACCGGGCGTACGCGGCCGAGCCGATCCCGGTAGCGCACGCCGGCCTCCTCCAGCTGCGGGAGGAACGACACGTCGGCGCCGCGAACGCTGAGCGCGGCGCCGGGCGACGCGAAGGCCGCGGTGGCCGGGGTGAGGGCGGCCAGCGCGACGCCACCGGCGCCGGCCAGCAGACCGCGGCGCGTCACAGTGGATCCTGACATCGACATCCACCAATGCTGGTGAGGGCGGTTGGTGGAAGTCAAGGGTCAGTCCAGGGCGGGCATGCTGGCCTTCCCCTTGTCGGGAAGCACGAACGCGGTGTCGATGTCGGGGGTGCCCTCGCCGATGGTCACCGCGGCCACGCCGTTGCCGGTGTGCGCGATCTCGCCCGTCGGGTCCTGGATGATGAACGTGTCCCGGCCGGTGTAGATCGTGTAGGTGGGCTTGCCGTTGGACTCGCCGACCTCGCGGAAGCGGAACAGCTGATCGGTGGCGGCGGCGTCACAGGCCACAGTGGTCACCGGAGCGGGCTTCCCGCCGGTGAGCTTGGCCGACAGGCAGAGCGGCTCGCCGCCCTTGCGCAGCTTGGCGGTGCGGATCCAGTACTGGTCGCGCTCGGGCGAGGTGCGGGTCAGCACGAACAGCGCGGTGTCGTCGAAGGCCTCGGACAGGCCCACCTTGCCGTCCTTCAGCACGGCCAGCCCCGACTCGCTGTTCTTCGGCAGCAGGTACACCTGGCGCGTGCCCGAGAAGACCCCGCCCGAAGAGGAAGAAGAAGCGGAAGGCGACGGCGCCGGCGTGGGGGAGGAGGGGGCCGGTGCAACAGAAACGGCTGGTGAGGAGGGAGCTGAAGCGGCGGGGAGGGCTTCGGCGGCGCAACCCGTGACGAGCACGAGCCCGGTGAGGGCCGTGACGGCCGCGGGGATACGGGCGATGCTGAGGTCGGTGTGCATGCCGAGCATCCTGCCCACGAGCCCACCCCGGCGGAGCGGACGACGACACTGATGGCAGAAACAGGGGAGATCCTGGCCGTCCTGGCCGTCCTGGCCGTCCTGGCCGCCGTCCGGGTCTGGAACTACAAGGGCCCGGCCCGGCTTCAACCGCTGGTCAACCCCATCGCCGCCGCTGTCCTGATCTTGATGAGCGGCCCGGCCGGCTACCTCAAGACCACGAAGACCGCTTGGCTGTACGCGGTGACCGGCGCCGTAGTCATAGCGGTGATCCTCGCCGTGGCCGCCCGCTTCGCCGGCCCCGAGCGAACCGACGCCCACCCCGTCCGCAAGGCGCTGCTCGAGATCCCGTTCGCCGTCGTCGTCTTCGAGGAGACAGCGTTTCGCGGCGTGCTGACGGCGCTCGTGGGCCCGTACCTCTCGGCCTTGGCCTTTGGCCTTTGGCATGTCCGGTCGGGGAAGTGGGCCGTCCTCTTCACCGCCGGGGCCGGTCTGATCCTGGGCTGGGGCGGCGCGGCGAGCGGTTCCCTGCTGGTGCCGTTCGCCTGGCACTGGGCCGCGAACGGCTTCGGCGTCCTGCTGTTCCAGGCGCCGAAGCCGTGACCGCGATCAGGGCTTGCGCGCGACCGCTCCGTACGCCTCGATGGTCTCGACCTCGCCGTCCGGGCGCCACGCGCTGATCTGCACCACCCCGGGCTCGATGATCTCGAAGCCGTCGAAGACGCTCTCGATCTCGGCCGGACTGCGCAGGAGGTACGGGACGCCGCCGCTCTCGGCCAGCTTGGCCGCCCCCTGGCGGACGGCCTCGGTGGTGTCGGTGCCGTCCCAGAAGACCAGGTAGCTGCCGGAGGGGACGGCGGCCATGACCGTGTTGACGATCTCCTTGATCCGGTCGAGGCTGGGCTCGTAGCCCATCACGCCCATGAACATGACCGCGACCGGCTCGTCGAAGTTCAGCGGCCCGTCGGCGTCGGCCAGGATCTTCTCCGGGTCGTGGTAGTCCGCGTGCACGTAGGTGGTCGTGCCCTCGTCGGTCTTGCTGATCAGCAGCGCGCGGGCGTGGGCCAGCACCAGCGGGTCGTTGTCGACGTAGACGACGCGCGACTCGGGGGCGATGCCCTGGGCCACCTCGTGCGTGTTCTGCATGGTGGGCAGGCCGGTGCCGATGTCGAGGAACTGGCGGATGCCGGCCTCGGCGGTCAGGTGGCTGACCACCCGGATCAGGAACTTGCGGGACAGCCGCGCCATCACGGCGATCTCCGGGTACACCTGGGCCACGGCGTCCCCGGCGGCCCGGTCGGCGGCGAAGTTGTCCTTCCCGCCCATCCAGTAATTCCACATCCGGGCCGCGTGCGGCACGTTCGGCTGCAGGTCGGCGGAAGCCTCGTCCGTCATGTCTCGCTCTCCTCGGTGTCGTCGGCCAGGTCGTCAGCGATCTTGCGAAGAATCTGGGGTGTCTCGTCCGGCGCCGCGGCGTCGATGATGAGCCGGCTGAACGCGGTCGCGTAGTTGTCGATGTCGTCGTGCTTGTCGAGGTAGATCGCGCTGGTCAGGTGCTCGATGTAGACGACGTCGTCGAGCTCCTCGTGCGGGAAGCGCAGGATGCTGAACGCGCCGCCGGCCGCCGCGTGCCCGCCCGAGTCGAACGGGATGATCTGCAGGCGGATGTTCGGGTTCTCGGTGGCTTCGATCAGCGACACGATCTGCTCGTGCAGCACCTGGCGGCCGCCGATGAGCCGGCGCAGCACCGCCTCGTCGAGCACGGCCCACAGCTTCGGCGCGTCCGGCCGGGTCAGGATCTGTTTGCGGGCCATCCGCAGCTTGGCCCGGCGCTCGACCTCGTCGCGGCTCGGGCTGTGGTGGGCCAGGCGGATGACCGCGCTGGCGTACGCCTCGGTCTGCAGCAGTCCCGGCACGAACTGGATCTCGTACGTGCGGATGAGCTCGGCCGATTGCTCCAGGTCGAGGTAGTTGGTGAACCAGCTGTTGAGCACGTCGCCGTAACTGCGCCACCAGCCGGGCGAGTTGGCCTCGCGGGTCAGGTCGAGCAGCCGGTCGTGCTCCTGCTTGTCCTCCACGCCGTAGAGGACCAGCAGGTCGGTGACGTCGCGGGCCTTGAAGCTGACCCGGCCCAGTTCCATCCGGCTGATCTTGGACTCGGAGGCGCGGATGCGGTAGCCGGCTTCCTCCCGGCTGACCCCCTTGGCCAGGCGCAGCTCCCGCAGGCGGGCGCCCAGCTGGAGGCGGCGCACGGTGGAGCCACCGTTGTCCTGTCTCCCGGTCACGATGACCTGCTTATCAGGCCTTGAGCTCGCACGCTACGGCTTGCGGCCGACGGCGCAGAACTGACTGATCCCCGGCCCGTCCGCGTGCCACAGGGTCACCGGCACGACGCCCGGCGCCACGAGCTCCAGCCCATCGAAGAGGGTCGCTATCCGCTCCGGGCTGCGCAGGTGATACTTCGGATTGGCCGACACGTTCCAGATGCGGGTGGCCTCCGACGTGGCCGGATCGGTGTCGGCCCCGTCGTACATGGCCAGGTAGCTGCCGCCGGCCAGCCCGCGCATCAGGCGGTCGATGATGTTCTTGGCCCTGTCGTCGCTCTCGATGTGGCCCAGCACCCCCATCAGCGTGACGGCGACGGGCTTCTCCAGGTCGAGGGTGGCGCGCGCGGCCCGCAGGATCGCCTCCGGGTCGCGCAGATCCTCGTGCACGTAGTCGGTGGCGCCCTCGGGCGTGCTGGTCAGCAGCTCCCGCGCATGCGCGAGGACCAGCGGGTCGTTGTCCACATAGACGATCCGGGCCGTGGGGTCGGCGCCCTGAGCCACCTGATGCGTGTTCTCGGCCGTCGGCAGGCCCGTGCCGATGTCCAGGAACTGCGTGACCCCAGCCTCCAGGACCAGGTAGCGGACGGCCCGCGCGAGGAAGGCCCGCGACAGCTTGGCGTGCTCCGCCAGCTGCGGCAACGTCGCGATGATCTGGTCACCGACGGCCCGGTCGGCCGCGAAGTTGTCGGTGCCGCCGAGCAGGTAGTTCCAGATCCGAGCAGTCTCCGGCACATTGGTGTCGAGCCGGCCGATGTCCTCAGTCACGCGACCATCCTTTGTGGAGATCCACGATGATGATCGACAGCATACTCACGCCTTCGGCCAGTCAGTCTCCACCCGGACGGCTAATTTCGCCAGCCCGTCCGTTCAGCCCCTTCATCCGCCCGCTCGGAGCGAGTACGCCGCGAACGGATATTGCAGCAGCACCCCCATGCTCCACCTCGGACGCCTCGACTCGCCTCAGCGCGAGGCGTCGGCGTTCTCCTTCAGCCAGGCGGTGAAGGTCTGGGTGCCGCGGGGGCCGGGGGCGGTGGGGACGAGGCGGCCGGCGCTCATGCCGCCGGGGAAGTAGACGGGGAGGACGGGGCGGCGGCGGGCGAGGCCGGCGGTCATCAGGCGGCGGGCCATGTCGACGAGGGTCTCCCGCTGGGGGCCGGCCAGTTCGGGGGCCATCTCCTGGGCGGGCTTGACGGCGAGGTCGGCCAGGTGCTCGCCGACCTCGCGGACGGCGATGGGCTGGACCTGGCCGGTGGGGACCAGCGCGATCGGGCCGGGGACGCTGGACAGCAGCTGGCCGGCGAACTCGTGGAACTGGGTGGCGCGCAGGATCGTCCACGGCAGACCCGAGGCCCGGACGATGGCCTCCTGGCGGAGCTTGCCGGCGTAGTACGGGTTCTTGACCCGGTCGACGCCGACGATGGACAGCGACAGGAAGTGGGTGACAACGGCCCTCTTGGCCGCGGCGACCAGGTTGGTGCCGGCCGTCTCGAAGAAGTGGACGGCGACGGACTTGCGCTGGGTGGTCACGTTGCTGGCGTCGACGACGGCCTCGGCGCCGGCCAGGGCGGCGTCCAGGCCGGCGCCGGTGAGCAGGTCGACGCCCGAGGCGCGGGACAGGACGACGGGGGAGTGGCCGCGGGCGCGCAGGGCCTCGACGACCTGCCGTCCGGCCTGGCCGGTGCCGCCCGCAACTGCGATCTTCATGGTCTTCTCGTTTCTCTTCGAGGGGTTCTCGGGAGAGGGACGAGACAGGCGGCGGAAGCGTGACAGTGACGCCGGGCACTGTCACGGATCGGGCGGTTGAGGCGTCCCTACGGCATGACACCTGTGACAACGCGGATCGGGCTGCTGGTCCTGGCCGGGCTGCAGACCCTCGCGTCCGTGTGGCAGTACTTCTTCCCGCGGGCCTTCTACGACCACTTCCCGACGGTGAAGCTGGATCCGCCGTACAACGAGCACCTGGTGTCGGACGTGGGCGGGCTCGGGCTCGCCCTGACCGCGATGGTGTACTTCGCGGCCGTGGTCCTGGAGAGGAAGGTCGTCATGTCGGCGCTGATCGGCTATCTGGTCTACGCGGGCACGCATTTTCTGTTCCACGTCACCCACTTCGGCAACTTCTCGGTGGGGGAGGCGCTGGGCGTGGGCACCGGGCTCGGCATCGAGGTGGTGCTGGCGGTCCTGCTCCTCCGTGTCACGGTGGTTACTCGTGGGGCAGCAGATACCGCCACGTCGCAGCCACGTAGTTAGCGGGGCCGACGCGGTACACGGGCCAGACCGGCTCGGCGGCGCGGGGTAGGCGGCGCTGGACGTCGAGCGCCGCCGGGCCGCGGAGGCGCTGCTCGGCGTACCAGCCATCGGGTGGCGCTTTATAAGGCCAAATATCCGAAGAATCGGGCAGGTAGCCGACCTTCACGGTGGCCAGCAGAACGGCGGGCGGGCGCCAAGGCTCGCCTCGCAGGACCCGACGGCGGAGGCGCTGCACCTCGTCGTAGAGATCATGGAGCAGGGCCGGAAGAGCCACCACCGGTCCGGCGTCGAGGTGGGCGCTCAGCATGCGGCCGTCGGCGGCCAGAACTCGTACGGCATGGGTTGGCCTGTCGCCTCTGGTGGTGTCGACCGGGGTGCTCAGCGCGCGGAGGGCTTGCGTGCGCAAGGCGCGGACCGAGGCGGGGGGAAGGCGCAGGCTGGCCGCCGCGTCCGCGAAAGCGGTCCCGTCGTCGTAGACGGCCAGCGGCGGCGGCTCGAACACGCCCACGCCGGGGTTGAAGAAGCCGCCCGGCCGGTACCACTCGAACAGGACCCGTTCCGGCGGGGCGGCGGAGGCGGCGCCGCCTACGGCAAGAGCGACAGCGGCCCCGGCGGTGGCGGTCAGGAACGTTCGGCGGTCCATGGGTATCAGACTAATCGGGCAAATCGGCCGATGAGGCCGGGTGGGGCAGAATGGCCCGGTGCGAGAAGTGGTGGATGGGGTCTTCGAGCTGAGCCTCGGTTTCGTGAACGTGCACCTGGTCGTCACCGACGAGGGGGTCGTGCTGGTCGACACCGGCCTGCCGCGCAACTCCAAGAAGATCGACCGCGCTCTGCGCGAGATCGAGAAGACCATCGGTGACGTACGGGTCGTGCTGCTCACCCATCACCATTTCGACCACATCGGCAATGTCGCCGACATCCGCCGCCGCTCCGGGGCGAAGGTCATCGCGCACGCGGCGGACGCTCCCGTGATCACCGGCGCGATCACCGCGGAGCCGCCCAAGGGCCTGGCCCGGTTCGCCGTACGGCTGATCGGCACGCCCGAGCCGACCAAGCTCGACCAGCTGATCACCGCCGACGGCAGCAGCCCCGTCCCCGGCTTCACCGCCCTGCACACGCCGGGCCACACCCGCGGCCACGTCTCGTACCTGCTCGAGCGGGACGGCGGTGTGCTCTTCGTGGGCGACACCGGTGGCCTGCGTGACGGCAGGATCGTGCTCGGCCCCACGCAGGTCTCGGCCGATCCGGCCGAGCAGGGCCGCAGCCTGGCCAAGCTGGCCGGCTACGACTTCGAGCACGCGGTCTTCGGGCACGGCGGCGCGGTCAAGGGCCGCGCCGTCGAGCGCTTCCGGGCGTACGCGGGGTCGCGGTCAGACGGCGATGCCGAAGGGCGGAGCTGACACCGGCCGCAAGATTGTCACCGGGTCGTCTTCGTCCACCGGGATCGGGGCCGCTCCGGCGCCGGTGATCGGCCGCGGCCGGCGCGGGATGTGCGGGCCCGAGCTGCCGCCGCGCCCCGGATAGACGTAGAGGCCGTGCACCGGGTCGGGCACCGCGTCGAGGGCCGCCGTGACCAGCGGCAACGCGCGGAACGCGGCCCACCGCCCGTCGGTCGCGAACGCGATCTCGAAGAGCTCGCCCCAGGTGTGGGTGTGCCACTCCCACTGATAGGCACCATGAGTGATGGCGGCTTCCGTCAGCGCTGCGCCCAGCCCGTCGCGCCAGGCCCGCGCCGTGCCGCCGGGCCCGTCCAGGACCTCGATCGACCACCAGCGCAACTCCATAGGGCCGACTGTAGACCCGCTGCACAAGATCTGACACGAAAAAATCAGATCTATAAATGACCACGAATTGGGGAGGCCGATTTCTTTCCGCCCTCGGCCGATCGGATGGTTGCGCCGTTCACAAACGCGGCCGAAGGTGTTATCGGAAATCATCGAATAGCGAGCGCATCTGTCGGGGGGACAGGATGAAATTAGCGCATGCGCTGAAAGCGTCGGCGGCCACGGCGACGGGGCTGCTGATCGTCGTCGCGGGCGTTCCCGCGTACGCCGGAGGAAGCGGACACAAACCGCCGCCGCCGATTCGCACGATAACGAAAGGTCTCGATGGCCCCTTCGGTCTCGACGTGACGTCGCCGCGGAACGCGCTGGTCGCCGAAGGCGACTCGGGCGAGATCACCGCGGTCGACCTGCGCACCGGCCAGCAGCGCACTTTGATCTCGAAGCTGCCGGCGCCGGCCGGCGTGACCACCGACGGGCACCGGATCTACATCGCCCTCGGCGGCCCGGCCCCGGACGGCCCGCCGCCACCGCCGTCGAAATACAAGGCGGCCTCCGTGCTGGTCGCCGACAAGAACGGCAAGAATGTCCGCGTCCTGGCCGATCTCCTGAAGTACGAGTTGAAGCACAATCCGGACCGGCAGAAGCAATTCGACGCCAAGGGCAAGCCGTACGACGCCCTTACCAACCCGTTCAGCATCACCGCCACCAGGTGGGGTCTGCTGGTCGCCGACGGCGGCGCGAATGACGTTCTGCGGATCAACCCGCGGACCGGAAAGGTCTCAACGTTCTTCGTCCCGCCGAACCCGAGGACCAAGGAATGCCTCAAGCCGGGCGCGCAGGCCAATCCCGGCACCAAGGGCTGTGACTCGGTCCCGACCGGCGTCGTGGCCAGCGGCAGGTACGTCTACGTGTCGACGCTCGGCGCCGAGCAGCCGCGGGCGTCGTCCATCTACAAGCTCGACGGCCGCACCGGCCGCGTGCTGAAAGCCTGGCACGGCTTCACGGCGCTGACCGGCGTGGCCGTCGCGCCCAACGGCACGCTGTACGCCTCCGAGGTGCTCTACGGCATGCCCGCCGGCGAGCAGCCGCCGCCCGGCTTCGACCCGTCCAAGGTCGGCCGTCTCACCCGCATCCAGCACGGCAAGGTCACGCACGCCCAGGTGACCATGCCGACCGGCCTCGAGTACGCCAACGGCACCCTGTACTCGACGTCGTGGAGCACGGCGAGCTTCCTGGGAATCAAGAAGGCGGGGCGCCTGGTCCAGGTCAGCCCGAAGGCCTTCCGGTAGGGGCCGGCGCGCCTCTGGCGACCATCGCCGCCCCCGGCCGCCGGGGTGACTCACAGTCACCCCGGCGGCTGCTCTGTACGATCAGGCACCGTGTTCACCTCGCCGTACAAGATCTTCCGCATCGCCGCCGTCGCCGAGGCCTTCTCCTGGGCCGGCCTGCTCGTCGGCATGTACCTCAAGCGCGTCACCGAGACGACCGACCTGGGCGTCTACATCTTCGGCCGCGTTCACGGCCTCCTGTTCGTCGTCTACGTCGTCGCCGCCCTCTGGACCGCCCGCGCCGAGCGCTGGTCCCTGCTGCGCACCCTGACCGCCCTGGCCGCGTCGATCCCGCCTTTCACGTCGCTGATCTTCGAGCGCTGGGTGGCCCGGCGCCGCCCCACCGGGACGGAAGAGCTGACCCCGGCGGCATAAGCACCGGAACGAATCCGGCATTGGCCCGCGAAATGGCGTAATAAAGCACCGGGAGAGCGCGATCCTTTCAGCGACGCTTTAAACGTGTTGCCCGCCGGTACCGCTTCCGGGGAAGGTCGTTTCCGCTGGGTCGGCCACGGGTCGGGCGACAGGTGTGGGCAATATCGGATATGCCGGTATCGGGGGTGCGTATCCTGCCCAATACCCATGACCCGCTCGTGGCGACACTGCTCTTTGCCGTGCCCTCAGCCTGGATAGAATGGCCGCCTTACATCCGACCTTTTGTTGGGGGCGACGGGGGGCGAGGCCGGCGTGTTGCGCATCGTCTTCACCCCGGAGGATGTCGGCCGCGTGCGGATAGCCGGCGAGCCCGACCCGTTCTGGGAAACCATTTTCAGCGTGTGGCGGCTCCGCCGCCCCGGCCCGGAGCTGGTCTACGGGCGATGGCGCGAGCACGCGCTGCAGGCCAGCCGCCGCGACGACCTCGAGCTGCTGCTCCCGCTCGTGCGCGGGGCCTACTACCCCGACTTCCTCACCCCTTCGGAGGGCGCCCGGGGGCTTCCGGCGGGGCTCGAGGCCGTGCGCTCCACGCCCGCCACCCGCCTGCGGGAGGAGATGCGCGAGCTGGTCCGTACGGGTGGCCCGACCCCGTCCTGGATGGCCCGCCTGGCCGACGGCGATCAGGACACGCTGGGCCGGCTGGCCGGGGCGCTGCAGTCGCAGTACGAGAGCGCCGTCGCCCCGTTCTGGGACCAGGCGCGGGCCCAGATCGAGGCCGAGCGGTCGCGCCGGGCCCGAGTCCTGCTCGACCAGGGCGCCGAGGGGCTGCTCGACAGCTTCCGCCCGCAGATGCGGTGGGAGCCGCCGGTGCTGGTGGCCGACGTCCCGTTCGAGCAGACGATCCGCCTCGACGGCCGCGGCCTGCTGCTCGTCCCGTCGTACCTCTCCTGGGGCACGCCGGACGTGCTGCGCGACACGTCCCTGCCGCCGGTGCTGGTCTATCCGATCGAGCACGACCTGACCATGCAGGCCGGGGTCAAGAACCTCGCCGCGCTGATCGGCCGTACCCGCACGAGCCTGCTGGAGTCGCTGGGCGACCCGCGGACGACCTCCGAGCTGGCCCGCCGGATCGGGGTGAGCGCGGCCAGCGTCAGCCAGCACACGGCCGTGCTGCGCGACGCCCGCCTGATCACCACCAGCCGGGCCGGCAAGGCCGTGGTCCACACCCTCACTCCGTTGGGCAGCGCCCTGTTGGCCGACCTGTCCTGAGCCTACGATCGAGTGATGTGAATCACTTGAAGGGGGCGACATGGCCGTCGACGTCGAGAAACGCCTGCTCGGGGGAGCCACCTACCGCAGTCTGGGCGAGCAGCAGCTGTCCCCGGCCGAGGAGCGCTTCGAGCGCGGGCGCCGCACGGCCGGGCTCTTCCTGGGCCCGATCGTCACCATCGTCTTCCTGGCGCTGCCGCTGAGCATCCCGCCCAGCCAGCAGGTGCTGGGCGGCGTCCTGCTCGGTGTGATCATCCTGTGGGTGACCGAGGCGGTGCCGATCCCGGTCGGCGGCCTGATCGGCGTCGCCCTGATCGTCGTCTTCGGGGTGGCCGAGGCGGCCGACGTGCTCGCCCCGTTCGGCTCCTCCACGGTGTTCACCTTCATCGGCGCCTTCATCCTGGCCCAGGCCATGCTCAAGCACGGGGTGGCCCGCCGGTTCGCGTTCCGGATCCTGTCGCTGCCGGGCATCGGCCGCTCGACCGTACGGGTCATCGTGGCCTTCGGTGTGATCACGTGCCTGCTGTCGGCCTTCGTGTCGAACACCGCCACGGTGGCCATGCTCCTGCCGACCGCGCTCGGCATCCTGGCCGTGATCGCCAAGATGATGCAGGACCGCGGCCTGGCCGCCGAGGGCTTCGACCCGACCCGGCTGCGCGTCGGGGCGGCGCTGATGCTGATGCTGGCCTACGGCGCCAGCGTCGGCGGCCTGCTCACGCCGGTCGGCTCGCCGCCGAACCTGATCGGTCGCGGCCTGATCGAGGAGGCGACCGGTGAGAAGATCTCGTTCGCCCAGTGGATGGCGATCGCCGCGCCGGTCTGCCTGTGCATGTTCGTGATCCTGGCGGTGATCCTGCTGCTGCTCAACAAGCCCGAGGTGCGCCGGATCGAGGGCGTCGAGGAGTACATCGCGGGCGAGCGGGCCAAGCTGGGCAAGTTCAGCGCGGCCGAGCGCAACACCGTGATCGCCTTCGCGGTCACCGTCACCCTCTGGATCGTTCCCGGCATCGTCGCGCTGGCCGCGGGCACCGACTCCCAGGTGTACGACGTGGTCAGCGGGCGCCTCAACGAGGGCGTGGTCGCCGTGCTCGGGGCGTCGCTGCTGTTCCTGCTGCCGACCTCGTGGCGCGACCGCGAGTTCACGTTGAACTGGAGCGACGCCCAGCGCATCGACTGGGGCACGATCGTGCTGTTCGGCACCGGCATCATCTTCGGCGCCCTGCTGGCCGACACCGGCCTGGCCGAGCGGATCGGCAACTCCAGCGCGGACGCGCTGGGCCTGGGCGGTACGTTCGCCATCACCGCGTTCGCCGTGGTGCTGGCGATCGTCGTCTCCGAGACGACCAGCAACACCGCCTCGGCGGCCGTGGTCGTGCCGATCATCATCCCGATCGCGGTCGCGGCCGGCATCAACCCGCTGGTCCCGGCGCTGGCGGCCACCTTCGCGGCGTCGTTCGGCTTCATGCTGCCGGTGTCCACCCCGCAGAACGCGGTGGTCTACGGCTCCGGCGTCGTCCCGATCACCACGATGATCCGGTCAGGGGCCTCGTTCGACCTGCTCGGCGCGATCCTCATCCTCCTGCTGCTGCCGCTCATGGTGGCCGCGGTCGGGCTCGGGTGAGCGCTGGGCGGCACCGGATCACGACCGGCGCTGCGTCCGTCGTCTCATGTCCGGTTGCCCGTCCGGGCTGATCTCCGACAGATAGGTACCTTCCTGTCCGGTGTGCGCGGTGTCCTGAACGGGAGGACGGGGGAGGCGACGATGAGCGACGACACGGTGCTGGTGGCTGGCGGAGGGATAGCCGGCCTGGCGCTCGGGCGCGCCCTGCGGCAGCGGGGCGTGCCGTTCGAGCTGGCCGAGCGGGACCCGATGGCCGGCGACGGCGGCCTGGCGATCAACCTGCCCGGCAACGCGGTGGCCGCGCTGCACGCGCTCGGCCTGCGCGCGGGGTTGGAGAAGATCGGCCGCCCCACGCGACGCCGCGAGTATCGGTCGGCGGCCGGGCGGGTGCTGTTCGCGGTCGACGAGGACGCGTTCTGGGGTCCGGACGCGCGGCCCCGCTGCGTACGCCGCTCCGACCTGCACGCGCTGCTCGGCGAGGACCTCGACCGGACCGTCACCCGGGTGGCGTCGGTCGCCCTGGAGGCGTCCGGGGTGCTGGTCGACGGCCGGCGGCACGGCTTCGTGGTGGGCGCCGACGGGGTGCGCTCGACGGTCCGCGACCAGGTGTTCGGCCGGGCCGGCATGCGCTCGGCCATGCTGAGCCGGGCGAGCTGGCGGTTCATGGCGCCGAACCCGGGAGTGGACTGCTTCACGGTCTGGTCGGGCGCCGAGGGCGCGTTCCTGATGATCCCGGTCGACGAGTCCGAGGTGTACGTCTTCGCGTCGGCCACCGGCGGCGGGACGGTCGACGCCGACCCGGCGTGGCTGCGCCGGACGTTCGGGAACTACCCGGCCCCGGTGCGGGCTGTCCTGGACGACCTGGGGGAGCTCTACCACTCGCCCATCGAGGAGGTGCGGATCGCGACCTGGCACCGCGACCGCTGCGTGCTGATCGGCGACGCCGCCCACGCGACGGCGCCGGTGTGGGCGCAGGGTGGCGCGCTGGCCATGGAGGACGCCCTGGTCCTGGCGGACCTGCTGGCGGGCGGGGCCTGGGACTCGGTCGGGGCCCGTTACGAGGAGCAGCGCCGCGAACGGGTCTGTCACGTGCAGGCCGCCACCGACCGGTTCTCCAAGGTCGCCGGCCTGCCGATCCGCCTGCGCAACGCCCTGCTGCCGGTGATGGGGCCGATCGGCTACCGGTCCGCGTACGGACCGCTGCGCTGATGGGGGCGCACAGACCCGGGCGCCGCCGGCCCGGAGGCCGGCGGCGTCCTTCTGTTCGAGATGTCAGGCGACGGTCGCGGGGAACCGCTCCCAGACGCGGTGGGCGGCCATCAGCTGCTGCACCTGGGTGAGAGCGGCCGCGCCGGACTCGGCGGTCACCACGCCCGGGGTGCCGGCGATACCGGCCTCGGCGAGCGCCTCGGCGCCCTCGCCCCAGGCGCCGATCGCCTTGGCGTGCCGCCACGCCTCGTCGAGCAGCAGGACCACCCGCGGGTCGACCGAGCGGGCCGGCGCGCCGGCCTTGTCGTCCCGGGCGGGGATCGCGTCCGGGGCCGGGACGGGCGCGGCGCCCACCAGGATCGCGTCGAACTCGATCGAGCGGGCGGTGGCGAACGTCCGCTGCACCGGCAGGCCGTTCACCTTGCCGCCGTGCGGGGCGATGACCAGCGGGACCATGCCGGCCGCGAGGATGGTCTCGCGCACCTCGGCCAGGCCCGGCACCTCGGCGCCGTCGGGGCCGACCACGATGCCGACGATCCGGCCGTCGGCCGGCCACTCGCCGCCGACCTGCGACAGCGCCGGGCTCGGCGCCGGGTCGACCAGCTCGATGGTCGGCTTCGGCGCGGGCAGGCCCAGGCCGGTGGCCACCTCGGCGCACAGCACCGGGTCGATGTTGGCCAGGCTCTGCAGCTGCCGCTCCTTGATCGCCTGCTCGTAGCACTTGCCCAGCTCGAACGTGTAGGCCCGGATGATGTGCTCCTTCTCGACCGGGCTCATGCTCAGCCAGAACAGGCGCACCTGGCTGTAGTGGTCGTCGAAGGAGGCCGGGTTCTGCCGGATCTTGGGGGCCTCGGCCACCCGGACCGGCACGTCGAGGAACGCCTGCTCCTTGTCGCCCGCGGTGAACGGGTTGCCGCCGTCGAGCGAGTTCGGCCGGTACGGCGCCACGCCCGCGTGCACCGCGTGCTGGTGGAAGCCGTCGCGCAGCATGTCGTTGACCGGCGCGTGCGGCCGGTTGATCGGGATCTGCGAGTAGTTCGGGCCGCCGAGCCGGGTGAGCTGCGTGTCGACGTACGAGAAGAGCCGGCCCTGCAGCAGCGGGTCGTTGGTCACGTCGATGCCGGGCGGCAGGTGGCCGAGGTGGAAGGCGACCTGCTCGGTCTCGGCGAAGAAGTTGCGCGGGACGCGGTTGAGCACCAGCTTGCCGACCCGCTGGACCGGCGCCAGCTCCTCCGGCACGACCTTGGTCGGGTCGAGCAGGTCGATCCCGGCGAACGTCTCCTCCGGGGTGTCCGGGAAGACCTGGATGCCCAGCTCCCACTCGGGGAACGCGCCCGACTCGATGGCGTCGTAGAGGTCACGGCGGTGGAAGTCGGGGTCGACGCCGGCCGCGATCTGCGCCTCCTCCCAGGTCAGCGAGTGCACGCCGAGCTTGGGCTTCCAGTGGAACTTGACCAGCACGGTCTCGCCGGCCTCGTTGACCAGGCGGAACGTGTGGACGCCGAAGCCCTCCATGTGCCGGTACGAGCGCGGGATGCCCCGGTCCGACATGTTCCAGATGGTGTGGTGCTGGGCCTCGGTGTGCAGCGAGACGAAGTCCCAGAACGTGTCGTGCGCGCTCTGCGCCTGCGGGATCTCGCGGTCGGGGTGCGGCTTGCCGGCGTGGATGATGTCCGGGAACTTGATCGCGTCCTGGATGAAGAAGACCGGGATGTTGTTGGCGACCAGGTCGAACGTGCCCTCGTCGGTGTAGAACTTCGTGGCGAAGCCACGGGTGTCCCGCACGGTGTCGGCCGAGCCGCGGGAGCCGAGGACCGTCGAGAACCGGACGAAGACGTCGGTCTCCTTGCCCTTCTTGAGGAAGCCGGCCCGGGTGACGTCGTCGGCGGTGCCGTAACCGACGAACGTGCCGTGGGCGCCGGCCCCGCGGGCGTGCACGACCCGCTCCGGGATCCGCTCGTGGTCGAAGTGCGTGATCTTCTCGCGGAAGTGGTGGTCCTGCATCAGGATCGGGCCGCGGGGGCCGGCCTTCAGCGAGTGGTCGGTGTCGCGCAGGCGCGCGCCCTGGGCCGTGGTCAGGTAGGCGCCCTGCTGGCCCTTGGTCTCGGGCGCGAGGCCGGTCTCGGCGCCGGTGGGGGTACGGGTGTCCGGCGCGCCGTGCTCCTTCTTCGGCGGCAGGGGCTCGACGGGCTTGGTGGGCTCGGCCAGCGTCGGGGGAGCGCTCGACGGCGCTCCGGGGATCGGCGGACTCACGGCGTCGGCGACCTTCGCGGCGGCCGTCTCCACCGCGTCTTTGATCTTCTTAACAGGTTTACTGGCTGCCATTTTGCGTAGATCCTCCGGAAGTGGCGGATTGCGACGTTTTCCGGGGTACCCGCGTGAGGGCCGAGTAAACGAAATCTGGAACCGCTCAAGATCCTTCACGGGAAGCGGCGAAGGTGTCGGTCAGGTATCAGGCTCGTGACAGTCGTTACACCGGCTTTCCCCGGCAGCGGCGCGCCGCTAGGGTCTGTCGATGTCCCATCAGTCTATGGGATATCTAGGTTTAAGGGTGCTTCTTCTTGATCGAGATAACGGGACTCCGGAAGACGTACCGGAGCCGCGGCCGTGAGGTGCGCGCCGTCGACGGCGTCGACCTCAGCGTGGGCGAGGGCGACGTCTTCGGCGTGCTCGGGCAGAGCGGCGCCGGTAAGAGCACGCTGCTGCGGTGCGTCAACATGCTCGAGCGGCCGGATGAGGGCACGATCACCGTGGGCGGCGTCGAGCTGAACAAGCTGCGCCGCAAGCAGCTGCGGATCGCCCGGCACGGCATCGGGATGATCCACCAGCACTTCGCGCTGCTGTCGTCGCGGACCGTGGCCGGCAACATCGCGTTCGCCCTCGAGGTGACCGGCGAGAACCGGGCCGCCCGCAAGGCCCGGGTGGCCGAGCTGATCGAGCTCGTCGGGCTGGGTGGCCGCGAGGACGCGTACCCCTCGCAGTTGTCCGGAGGCCAGAAGCAGCGGGTGGGCATCGCGCGGGCGCTCGCGGCCCGGCCCCAGGTCCTGCTCTCCGACGAGGCGACCTCCGCCCTCGACCCGGAGACGACCGACTCGATCCTGCGTCTGCTGCTCGACCTCAACCGGCGGCTCGGCCTCACCATCCTGCTGATCACCCACGAGATGGGTGTGGTCAAGAAGATCTGCCACTCGGCGGCGGTGATGCGCGACGGCAAGTTCGTCGAGTCCGGTCCGGTGACCGACCTGCTGCACCAGCCCGGGTCGTCACTGGCCCGCGGCCTGTTCCCGCTCGCGGGCCCGGCGACACTGCCGGGCCGGGCGGTCCTCGACGTCACCGTCAGCGGGCCGGACGCCGACACCGCGCTCACCGGCCTCGCCCGCAGCTTCGACGTGTCCCTGCTCGAGGGCTCGGTCGAATCGCTGGCCGCGACGCGCGCCGGGCGCTGGCGGATCGCGGTGCCGGACTCCTCGCGTACCGCCGCCGTGGAATTTCTCGAAGCGCGCGGCGCCCAGGTCGAGGAGGCGGCATGACCGCCTGCACCGAGCGGCACCCAGCCGCACCTGCGGACGGCGCTGCAGGCGAGGGCCGGAAGGGCATGCCTAAGGAGGGCACAGCATGAGCTGGTCCGAAGTGTTCGACCTGCTCTGGGTCGGCCTGCAGGAGACCGCCTGGATGGTCCTCGTGTCGACCGTGCTCACCGCGATCGGCGGGCTGCTGCTCGGCGTGCTGCTGGTGCTCACCGCCCCCGGCGGGCTGCTGTCGGCGCCGCCGGTCTACTCGGTGCTCGGGCTGATCGTCAACATCGCCCGGTCGCTGCCGTTCATCATCCTGCTCGTCGCGGTCATCCCGTTCACCCGGGCCGTGGTCGGCACCACCATCGGCACCGACGCGGCGATCGTGCCGCTGACCATCGGCGCCATCCCGTTCTTCGCCCGCATCGTCGAGGCCGCCCTGCGCGAGGTCCCCTCCGACGTGATCGCGGCGGCCACCGCGATGGGCGCCACCCGCACCCAGATCGTCGGCAAGGTGCTGCTCCGCGAGGCCCGGCCCGGCCTGGTGGCCGGCCTGACCATCACCGTGATCGCCCTGGTCGGCTACTCGGCGATGGCCGGCGTGGTCGGCGGCGGCGGGCTCGGCGACCTGGCCATCCGGTACGGCTACCAGCGCTTCGAAACCGAGGTCATGGTGGCCACCGTGGCCGCCCTCGTGGTCTTCGTCCAACTCATCCAGATGGCGGGCGACCTCGTCGTCCGACGGCTTTCTCACAGATAGGTTCCGCTTTGCGCCGCTCTCTTGTCGCCCTCGCCGCGTCCGCCTCGCTCCTGCTGGGCCTGGCTGCTTGCGGCTCCGACTCCTCTGACGCCTCGTCGTCCTCGGACACCCTCAAGGTCGGCGTCAGCCCCGTCCCGCACGGCGAGATCCTCAAGTACGTCGCGGACAACCTCGCCGCCAAGGAAGGCCTCAAGCTGGAGATCGTCGAGTTCAACGACTACATCCAGCCCAACGTGGCCCTGCAGGAGAAGCAGCTCGACGCGAACTACTTCCAGCACATCCCGTACCTGGAAGAGGAGATCGCGTCCAAGGGCTACAAGTTCACCCCGCTCAAGCCGGTGCACATCGAGCCCCTCGGCATCTACTCCAAGACCGTGAAGAACCTGGCCGACATCCCCGACGGCGGCGTCGTCGGCATCCCCAACGACCCGTCCAACTCGGGCCGCGCGCTGAACCTGTTCGCCAAGAACAACCTGATCACCCTCAAGGACGGCGTCGGGGTCAAGGCCACCGAGAAGGACATCACCGCCAACCCGAAGAACCTGAAGTTCAAGGCGCTCGAGGCGGCCCAGCTGCCCCGCAGCCTCGAGGACACCGCGGCCTCGATCATCAACGGCAACTACGCCATCGAGACCGGCCTCAAGCCGGCCACCGACGCCCTCGCCCTCGAGACCGCCGACAACAACCCGTACGCCAACCTCGTCGTGGTCCGCACCGGCGACGAGAACGACCCCCGCATCCAGAAGCTCGAGAAGCTCCTGCACAGCGAAGAGGTCAAGAAGTTCATCACCGACAAGTACCAGGGCTCGGTCCTCCCGGCCTTCTGAGCCACCCGGCTACCTCCAGCAACGCCCGGCGCCCGCGAAGGCCCGGGCGTTGCGGCCTATGTGGGCGTGGCGTCGTCGTCCCAGGCCGGGCGGCCTTGTTGGCGGCGGCCACCTCCGCAACCTGCTGGTTCACGCCCGCGAGCACCTGGGTCTGGCCCCGCTGCCACCCCTGCCCACGCCGCCCGCGGCCGGGCTGCCGTCCGGCCCCGAGCGCCGACTGTCCGGTTCGTGCCACCGGCCGGCGACGGCAGTCATTAGCATCCGTGAATGGCTGCTTTGCATGAGCTGCCCGATCCGGCCGAGGCGGGCAGCCTCGACCAGCTTGTGGAACGGCTGCGCCTGCTGAAGATCTGGGCCGGCGACCCGTCCTACGAAACGATCAAGGGGCGCGTCAACGCGACCCGCCCGCCCGGCGACGCCACGGCCCGCACGACCGTCGCCGCCTGCTTCCGCGCGGGCCGGCGGCGCAACAACCCGGAGCTGCTCGTCGCGGTGGTCGAGGCGCTGCACCCCGACCGGGGCTATGTGAATCAATGGCGGCAGGCGCTGCGAGTGGTCGGCGGGGAGACCGAGGCGGCGGCCCGCGTGCGCGTCCGGGACGCTCTCCCACCCGATCTGCCCGGTTTCACCGGCCGCTCCGCCGAGATCGACCGGCTTCGTCAGGCCCGCCGGCGCGGGGAGGCCGTGGTGCTCTCGGCGATCGAGGGCATGGCCGGGGTGGGCAAGACAAAGCTGGCCGTGCATGCGGGGCATCTCCTGCACCGGGAAGAGCCGTTCGAGCGCGTCCTCTTCGTCAATCTGCGCGGCTTCCACGACGATCCGGCCCAGCCACCGGCCGATCCGTCCGCGGTCCTGGACGGGTTCCTGCGCCTGCTGGGCGTGCCCGGTCAGCGCATACCGCACGATCTGCGGGCGCGCGCCGCGATGTACCGCGAGCGGCTCGCCGGGTGCCGGGCGCTGGTGGTGCTCGACAACGCCGCGTCGGCGGAGCAGGCGCGGCCGCTGCTGCCCCCGGCCCGTGGTTGCTTCACGCTGCTGACCAGCCGGCGCCGGCTCGCCGGACTCGGCCGCGGCGTCCGCCTGCCGATCGGAGTGTTCGGCGAAGGCGAGGCGGCGGACTTTCTAGCTGCGGCCGCGCCCGGCGTCGCGGTGGGGCCGGATCCGGAGGCTGCGCGGCGGATCGCCCGGCGCTGCGGGCACCTGCCGCTCGCTCTGGGGCTGGTGGCCGCGCACATCCGCAACGTGCCCGGCTGGACGCTGACCGACCACGCCGACCGGCTCGACGAGCGGCATCTCGCCCGGCGCCTGGACACCGGGGTCGAGCTCGCCCTCCGCCTGTCCTGCCGGAACCTCGCGCCCGACGACCGGCGCACGTTTCGCCGGGCCGCCCTGCACCCGGGTCAGGACTTCGACCGGTACGCGGTGGCAGCCCTGACGGGCAGCGACCCGAATACGTCCCTCGAGCGGCTCTGCGCGGACAATCTGCTGCAGCCCAGCGGATCGGATCGGTACGCTTTCCACGATCTCGTGCGCACGTACGCCGCCGGCCTGGTCCACGATGAGGACCCGCCGGCGGAACGGCGGGCCGCCCTCACCCGCTTGTTCGACCACTACGTGGCCACCAGCGCTACCGCTGCACGGGTGCTACGGCTCGACGAGAGCTACATGCGGCCGGTGGCCGGGCCCGTCCGCACCGCAGTGCCCGGCCTGGAGACCGCGGCAAAGGCCCTGGCGTGGCTGGAAGTGGAGCAAGCCAACCTGATCGCGGTGGTGGCCCACGCCGCGGAGCAAGGCCGGCCGGACCACACCGCGGCGCTGGCCCGCATTCTGCTCCCGTATCTCTCGGGACGGCAGAACACCGATGCGCTGACTGTGCACCGTCATGCCTACGACGCCGCCCGCCGCGCGGGTGACATGGGCGGGCTCGCGCAGGCGTCATGGGGCATGGGTATCGCCCTGGTCCAGCTCGGCCGGCTCGACGAGGCGGGCGAGCAGTACGGCAAGGCCCTGGACTGGTTCCGGCGGGCCGGTGACGTGGCTGGTCAGGCGCGGGCCACGCACAGCCTCGGCAATCTCGCGCAGCGCCGCGGCGACTTTCCGGCCGCCACCGAGCGCTACGAGTCGGCCCTGGTCCTGCATCGCCGGGCGGGTGACCTGGCCGGCCAAGGGCGGGCGTGGCACGGGCTGGGCATGGTCGCGGAGCGAGTCCGCGACTATGAGAGCGCTCTTGGGCGCTATCACCGTTCGCTGCGGCTGTACCGGCGCGCCGGTGATCTCTCCGGTCAGGCCGACGCGCTGAACGGCCTGGGCGACGTGGAGGTGGTGCTCGACCGCCCGGCCGACGCCGAGAAGCACCTCCGGGAGGCGCTCGCCTTGCACCGCGGCCTCGGCGACCGGGCCTGTGAGGCCGAGGTGCTCGGCAGTCTCGGACAGCTGCAGACGGGCCTCGGCCGGCCCGAGGAGGGTGCGGTCCTTCACCGGCGGGCGTTCGGGCTGTGCCGGGAGGCCGGCGACCGGGACGGCGAGATGTGGGCGCTCAACGGCCTGGGCGAGGCCTACCTGTCCGCCGGCCGGCCCGGCGAAGCCCGGACCCACCTGTCGGCCGCGGCCGCGATCGCGGCGGAGATGGGTGCGCGCGATCAGCTGGCCCGTGCCCATGCCGGGCTCGGGCAGGCCCACCGTCTTCTCGGTGACGCCGGCCGGGAGCGTGTGCATCGGGAGCGCGCCGCGGACCTCTACGCCGAGCTCGGGGTGACGCGATGACCTGTTTGGGATTGCCAGTGACGTACATCGATGGGTAAGAGTGACGTGTGGACCTGTCACGGCTTGCCGCCGGCGTCGGTGCGGCTCTGCTCATCTCTGCCTCCGCTGTGCCCGCGCACGCCGACGACGGCCAGGCGACGCGGGAGTTCGGGAACGGGCCCGAGCGCAACCAGGTCGCCGCGACCGATGCGGCGGCCGCGGCGCTGGCGGCGGTGGCGGCCGAGCCGGCCTGGAAGCCCGGGCGGCAGGGGTATCCGCGGCAGCACGAGCTTCGGGTCTACCCCGAGAACACGGAGGACCGTTCGATCAAGCTCGGCCTCATCCCGTACCACCAGATCGCCCCGAAGCTGAACGCGCTGCAGAAGGTCTCCGACCGCGTGTCGGCGGAAGTGGTCGGGCATTCGGCCCTGGGCCGGGACCTCTATCTGGTCACGGTGACCGCGCCCGAGACGGCGGCCGAGGCGGCGCGGCAGGAGCGGTGGCGCGAGCTGATCGAGAACGATCCGAGCGCGGCCAGAAGGGACCAGGCGCTGTCGAGAAACTACAAGACGCCGGTCTGGATCAACGCGAACATTCACGGTGACGAGTGGGAGGGCACGGACGGGGCCCTGCGGGTCATCGAGCGGCTGGCCACCGCGACCGATGCGGCGACGGCCGGGTTCCTGGCCCGCAGCCGGGTCTACGTGACGGTCACCAACAACCCGGACGGGCGGATCGCCGGCACGCGCGTGAACGGCGCCGGCTTCGACATCAACCGGGATCACGCCACGAGCTCGCAGCCGGAGTCGCGGGCCGTACGGGACGTCGTGATCGCCACCCAGCCGTTCGTGATGCTCGACGAGCACGGCTACACCGGCACCACGCTGATCGAGCCGGCCACGCCGCCGCACGGGCAGAACTACGAGTACGACCTCTACATCAAGCACGCGCTGCCGAACGCGCTCGGCATGGAGGCGGCCATCCAGCGCCTCGGCTACCCGGAGACCACGCGCGCCGACCTCCCATTTCGGGACTACACGCCCGGGGACTGGGACGACTGGCCGCCCATCTTCACCCCGATGTACGCGATGTACCACGGCGCGATCGGCCACACCGTCGAGATCCCGCTGCAGGTCAACCGCAACCTCTACACCACCCTGCCGGTCGAGGAGCTGCGCCGGCGCTCGGGCGTCAACACCGACGTCGCGGCGGCGACCATCGAGGCGGCCCTGACGTACGCGGACACGAACCGCGCCGGGCTGCTGGCCGGCCAGATCGAGCAGTTCCGCCGCGGCTGGGCCGGCGAGCCGCAGCGCGTGGTGCCGGACGGCTACGTGCCCGGCTACGGCCCGGAGGACCGTTACTCGACGCGCTTCCCCCGGGCGTACGTCATCCCGGCCGGCCCCGGTCAGCGATCCGCCCCGGCCGCCGCCCGCCTGGTCGACCATCTGGTCGCCAACGACGTCCGCGTGACCCGGGCCCGCACCGGCTTCACCCTCGAAGGCCGCCGCTACCCGGCCGGCTCGTACGTCGTCGACATGCACCAGCCCAAGCGCGGCCTGGCCAACGTGCTGCTCGAGGCCGGCCGTGACATCTCCGAGCTGGTCCCGCAGATGTACGACATCTCCGGCTGGAGCCACCGCCTGCTCTGGGGCGCCTCGGTCGACATCAGCCGCACCACCGCGCCCCGCGTGGCCACGTCTCCCGTCAAGGCGGCGACCGTCGAGAGCACGCTTCCCAAGAGCCGGGAGCTGGCTCTCACTTTGAGAGACCCAGCGGACGTACGGGCCGTGAACACCCTGCTCGATCAGGGGATCAAGCTGCGGCTCGACGGCGCGGCCACCGTCGTGGTTCCGGCCGCGGCGCGCGCGGCGGCCGCGTCGGTCGCCAAGGACCTGGGTGTACGTTTCGCAGCGGCACCCCGCGGCGGCGCCGGCACCCCGATCTCGCGCCCGGTGCTCGCGGCCGCCGTGTCGGCCGACGAGCTGTTCGCGGTCCGGGAGATGGGCTTCGACGTGCGTACCGTCTCCACCGCAACCCTCAACGCCGGCGCGAGCCTGGCCGGGGTGACCGGGTTGATCGTCTCCTCCGGACTGGTCTACGAACAGCTCAACGCGGCCGCCAAGGCGCAGGTCGACGACCTGTTGAGCCGCGGCGGCGTGGTCACCCGCGGCGTCACCGGCGCCGCCTTCAACGCGGCGGCCGGCCTGCTCCCGGCCACCGCGGTCGCGGGCCGCGGCGACGCCAACGGAGTCGTCGCCGTCCGCAACACCGGCCCGGTCGTCGGGGCCGGGTCGCTGCCGCACTCGTTCGTCTACTCGCCGCTGTGGTTCACCGGCACCGGCCCCGGCACCGGTCTCACCGTCGAGCAGCGTTACGCCGACGACCCGCTGGTGGCCGGGCACTGGCTGCCGACCAGCCCCGGCGTGGGCGGACCGTCCCAGGCGGCGGGACAGGCGGCCGTCGTCTCGGGCACCACCGCCCGCGGCAGCCGGGCGGTCCTGTTCGGCACCGAGCCGCTGTTCCGGGCTCACCCCAAGGGGCTGTACGCGCAGTTCGCCCGGGCCCTCTACTGGACGAATTCCTAGACCTCAAGCGCGGTTCAGGTCGTACGGTGGCGCGATGGGGCGGGTCTTCTACCAGTTGCTGATCAATACGTTGCTCGTCTCGGTCATCAACTTCACCGTATGGTTCGCGATCACCTTCTACGTCTACATCGAGACCCGGTCGGTCTTCGCCACCGGCGTCATCTCCGGGATCTTCCTGGTGATGACCGCGCTCACCGGCATCTGGTTCGGCAGCCTGGTCGACCACTACCGCAAGAAGACCGTGATGCAGGCGTCGGCTTTGTTGTCGATCGGCCTGTACGCGGTGGCCCTTCTCGTCTACCAACTGACGCCGCGCGCCTCGTTCCGCGACCCGGCGAGCGCCCAGCTGTGGCTGTTCGTGGTGCTGCTGATGTTCGGGGTGATCGCGGGCAACCTGCGGACGATCGCCCTGCCGACTCTGGTGACAGTGCTGGTCCGGGAGGACATCCGCGACCGGGCCAACGGGCTGGTCGGCACCGCCTCCGGCGTCTCGTTCCTGGTCACGTCGGTGATCAGCGGGTTGCTGGTCGCGCTCGGCGGCATGCTGTGGGTCCTGGTGGTGGCTTTGGTGACGCTGGGCGTGGCGGTGCCGGCCCTGGCGGCGGTACGGGTTCCCGGCGCCGCCGCCGGTGTTGCCGCCACCGAGCCGAAGCGCTCCGTCGATCTGCGCGGCACCATCCGGGTCATCCGCGGGGTGGCCGGGCTGCCGGCGCTGATCGCGTTCTCCGCCTTCAACAACCTGCTCGGCGGCATCTTCATGGCGCTGCTCGACGCGTACGGCCTGTCGTTGGTCTCGGTCCAGACCTGGGGTTTGCTGTGGGGTGCGCTGAGCACGGGCTTCATCGTGGGCGGCCTGCTCATCGCCCGGACCGGCCTGGGCCGGAACCCGGTCCGGCTGCTCCTGATGGTCAACCTGCTGCTCTGGACGGTGACCCTGATCTTCCCGCTGCGCGCCTCGATCATCTGGCTGACCGCCGGCCTCTACCTCTACATGCTGGCCGTCCCCTACGCCGAGGCCGCCGAGCAGACCATCCTGCAGAAGGTCGTCCCCTACGAGCGCCAGGGCCGCGTCTTCGGCTTCGCCCAGAGCGTCGAACAAGCCGCCTCCCCGCTGACGGCCTTCCTGATCTCCCCGATAGCCCAGTTCGTCGTCATCCCGTACATGACCGACGGCCCCGGCGCCCGCCTGATCGGCGACTGGTTCGGCACCGGCGCCAACCGCGGCATAGCCCTGGTCTTCGTCCTCACCGGCGTCATCGGCATCATCGCCACAGCGGTCGCCCTGCGCAGCCGCCCGTACCGCCGCTTGAGCCACCGCTACGCCGAGACCCCCGTCTCCGTATGATCGAGCACGGTGGCCCGCTCCGCGCGCTGGTGCGCGGCGATCGCCTCCGCCTTCTGTGTGGTCACCGGCCTCGTCCTGGCCTGGTCCGACGCGCCCGACCGCTCATTCTTCCTGACCCTGGCCGCGATCTTCCTCGTCCCGACGGCCTTTCCGCAGCTGTTCCGCCGCCGCACGGCCTTCCAGGCCGCATGCTGGAGCGCGGTCGTCGTTCTGCTGCTCGGCGAGCTGGTCATCTTCTTCTACGGCGGCTGCCTGTTCCTGCCCGTCCTAGGGCCCCTGGTGCTGGCCGCGCTCCGCCCGCCCGGCCCTCTCCGAACAGGCCTCGGGCTGGCCGAGGTCTTCGTACATCGCGAGCGCCCGTTCGAAGTGGTCCTGCGCCACCTCGTGCTACCCGAGCGCCAGGCGAGCGTCGCCGAGTCCGGCGAGGGAAGCGGCGTGGCCGTCGAGATCACCGATGTCGCACCTGGCCGGACCGGTCGCCGCCTCGTACGGTGATCGCGGGGGCTCGCCGAGCACACTCCGCCGCCGACTTCGGACGGCTCGTCCAATAGTGGGCGACGCTCATGGCGTTCAGCGCATCAGCCTCGCCGAGCCGGTCACCGATGCTGCGGGCGGCCTCCCGGGCGTGCCCGTGCACGAACAGCGCGTCGGTGTGATGCCCACCGGTCAGATAGAGGTGCAGCTTGTCGGCGAGGCGAACGGCATGGGCCGGCCAGCCGTGCCCGGCCGCGTGCGCGACCACGGCGACCAGCGGTCCGGCGGTAGCTCCGGTCGGGCTGCAGCACCTCGAACCGGACAGTCATTGCTGTCCGTAGTGGGCGTGGATCTGCGCGACGATCTCCTTCGGGTCGATGATCTCGCCGTTCAGCAGGCGGCGCTCGAGGTCGGGTGGGAGGCCCGTATCGGGCGGGTCGGGGCGGAAGAGCTCGGGCGGCAGGTCGGCCGCCGGCGGCGTGGGCAGGGGTGGCAGCGGGGCCAGACCCAGGTGCTCGCGGACGTGATCCAGCAGGTCGCGGAGGTGGGACTGGGCGAGCGTGGGTATGGCCGCGGGGTCGTTCAGCGGGAAGCGGGCGGCCAAACGGGTCTGGTGCACCTGGACCCGCTTGCGGCCCTTCTTGACGGTGACGCCGGGTGGGTCGGAGTCCATGCCGTCCAGCAGCAGCGAGAGCTGCAGGGCGGGCACTCCGGTCGGCGCCCACCACTGCCGCCGGGCCGGGTCGGCGGCCACCGCGGTGACGAGCTCATCCTGGCGGATCGAGTAGGCGCCGGGATGCCGCCCGGGATGGCGTTGCCGGACAGCAACGTCAGCCAGGGCGCGGGGGAGTCGGCGGGTTCGGGCTCGGGCGGGCCCCAGGCGGCGCTGGTGCCGGTCTCATAGCTGATCGGGGTCTCGTGCTCCCACAGGCGGCCGGTGGCCCGCTCGTATGCGGCCTCGGCGACGGTCAGCAACAGCTCCGCCTCCTCGTCGGTGAAGTCGGCGAGCGCCTCCGGCCGGCGCAGTACCCGGTCGTAGGCCTTGCGCCCGGCGGCGACGATCGCGCACCGGATGTAGACGAAGTCGTCGTCGCTGGCCGTCTCGGCGGCGGCGAAGTGCTGTGGGGTGTCCAGAGCCGCCGGCACCTCGGCCAGCCGGTCGGCGAAACCGATGATGTCGGCCTCCGGCCGTGCGGCCAGGCGGGCCGTCAACTGGCCGGAGTCGTCCCGCGCCGGCGCGCCGACAGGCGAACTCTATTCGGCGGACGGGTCGAGCTTGGTCCACCACAGCGGGTGGATCACCCGGCCGTTGCCGTAGGTGTAGGGGTCGCGGCGGTCCGTGAGGGTGAAGCCGGCTTTGGTCAGCCAGCGTTGGCTCGGCACGTTGGTGGCTTCGCAGCCGGCGGTGAGGCGGGCGATGCCGAAGCGGTGGTGGGCCAGGTCGCAGACGGCGGTCAGCATCTCGTGGCCGTAGCCCTGCGCGCGGTAGTCACGGTGGACGGCGCCGCCGAGTTCACCCGCGTCGACGGTGACACCCCCGACCAGGTGCCGGGTCGATCTGTCGAGCGCGGCGAAGAAGAGCTGGCCGGGGTCGTCCTCCATCAGGGGCTCGGGCGAGTCGAGCGGGTCGGCGATCGGGCCCATCGGGACGCGGCGGGCCAGCTCGTGCTCCCGGGCCGACCAGTCACGGCTCACCTCCGGGTCGTCGGCCATGAGGCGGTGCCAGCGGACGTAGTCGCTCACCCGGTTGGTGACGATCCACAGCCGGGGCGTACGGGCCACAGGCGAAGCGTCCGGGCGGTGGGTGGGCACGAGGAAAACCATAGGTCTCGGGCGCACTCTTTCGAGGTAAGGGTGTGCCCGAAGTGGGGTGGGTGACGGTATGAATGTCCGGATGCGAAGTGAGCTGACGCCCGTGGCCGTCGGGCGGGCCGCGGAGAGTGCCTACCAGGAGCTCGACGAGGCGGCCCGGCTGGCCGCCCGGCGGCTGATGCTGCGCCTGATCGACGTGGGCGACGACGGCCGGTCCGACACCCGGGTCGTGCTCGACACGAACACCGCGCTGGAGGTCGGGGCCGACCCGGGGGCGACCGGCCGGGCGCTGAGCGCGCTGGCCCGGGCGCGGCTGGTCGCGGCCGACCGGGACGAGGTCCGCATCGCCGACGAGACGCTGATCGGGGCGTGGGAGCGGCTGGCGGGGTGGGTCGGCGACGACCGGGCCGGACACCGGCAGCGGCAGGAACTGCTCCGGGCCGCCATGGCCTGGCGGCGCGGGGGTTTCGACCGGGCGCTGCTGCTGCGGGGGAGCCGGCTGGAGCAGGCCCGGGAGTGGGCCGGCGCCCACGACGACGAGGTGGACGGCACCACGCTGGCCTTCGTGGCCGCCTCGGAGCAGCAGGAGCGGCTGCTAGGCCAGTAGGGCCTCGCGCATCGTCTTGCCCGGGTTGAAGCCGCCGACCACGGCCGGGGAAGCCACGTCGTACACGTTGACGGTGTTGTTGCGGCGCATCAGCTCGCGCACCGGCGGGGGCAGCGGCGGCTCCTCGCTCATCGCTGCGCGCAGGTCGCGCGTGGTCGCGATCAGCCGGTGGGCCAGGGTGGCGGCGTCGGTGTCGGGCCGCACCCGGGCGAACTCCCAGCCGGCGATGGTCAGGTCGAGGATCTCGAAGAGCTGGGCCAGCAGCGGCAGGGGGTCGGTGAGCCGCACGATCCGCTTGGGGTCGGCCCCGATCGCCGCCACGGCGGCAGTGACCTGGACGTACGGATGTAAGCCACCGGGCAGCGCCCACAGGTTCCACCGCAGCCGGCCCGCCGTCTCCCTCCACAACGGACGGTAGTTGCGGCGGTCGACCACGAAGCCGTGACCGGCCACCTGGGCGGCCAGGTCGGCGTAGGCGGCGTCGGCGAACTCGCGGACGATCAGCACCGCGGCCAGCGCGCCGTCGTCACCGCCGAGCCGGCCGGTCGCCGCGTCGGCCTGCTGCAGGAACGTGCCCGGCTGCCGCGGCCCGAACCGGACGCGGAGATCTTCGACGATGGCCCGCGCCGGGCCGGGATCCTGCTGCTGCCGACCGGACCCACGCCGGAACCACCGCATGTCGCCTCGTTCTCACCCTCGCCGGACGAAACCGCGGCAATGTTAGCCTGCCGGAATCAACCACCTGACCAGGGCGGCCGCGTTCATCCGCAGGATCTCCAGCGCCAGCTCGTAGTCGATGTGCGTGAGCAGGTCGTTCTCGCTGTGGATGTTCGTGTTGGCGCTGTCGTTGCCCTCGATGGTCAGCACCGCCGGCACCCCCGCCGTGAGGAACGGCACGTGATCGCTGGCGAACGGGTTGAGCGAGGTCTCCACCCGCAGCCCGGTGTAGGTGGCGGCGGCCGCGGCCAGGTCGTCGATCAGGTCCCGGGACAGCGGCGCGCCCTCCAGCAGCACGCTCGCCTCGGGGCCGTTGCGGACGCCGATCATGTCCATGTTGAGCACGGACCGGATCCGGTCGCGCTCGGCTTGCGGCAGCTGCGCCACGTACTGCTTGCTGCCGAACAGGCCCTGCTCCTCGCCCCCGAACAGGATCAGCCGCAGGTCGTGCTGCCACTCCCGGGCGGCCAGCATGCTCGCGAGCAGCAGCACGCCGGCCGCCCCGCTGCCGTTGTCGTCGGCCCCGGGCGCCCTCGTCCCGCCGGCCAGGTTGACCGAGTCGAGGTGGGCGGTCACCAGCACCGTTTTCCCGCCGGTCGTTCCGGGCCGGTCGGCGATCACGTTCGCGCTCCGCCCGGCGCCGACGGTGATCGGGAGCCGCGACGTCGCGTACCCCAGGCTGGTCAGCGCGGCCTCGGCCCGGTCCGCCGCCTGCCGGAAGCCCTCGCTCAGCGAGTTGCGGTTCGCCAGCTCGGCGAGCCAGGTCAGGTCCGTCTCGTACGGAGGCCGCGTGACACCCAGGAGCAGTTTCTCGATCTCCGGATCGGCCCGCCCGGCCCGCGGCGCCGGCCGGTCGACGATCACCGGGTCGCCGGGCATCGCCTCCACCCGCCAGCACGTGCCGTCCCTCCCGCGCAGCGCCTCGCCGCCCTCGACCACGAGATGCCGCCCGTGATCGAGGATCACCGGCACGTCCGGATGCGCGTCCTGGAACGCCCGCCCCACCTGCGTGACCAGCGAGAGCCCGGCCCCCACGACACCGCTGCGGGCGGCCGCCACGCCGGGCACGGCCTCCTCCGACCAGATCAGCATCTGATCGCCGACCCGCGCGCGATGCCCCGTCGTACGGCTGCCGTCGCCGGCCTGGTCCGCGGGCAGCACCGCCCAGTGGATTCGTTGCTCCATACCCGAAGACACTGCGCCTGCGGGCCGGGCGGCCACAGTCACTTGCCCGACATCACCGGAACAGGCTCAGATCCACCGTGTCGGCGATGGCCTGCATGCCGGCGTCGTCGGGGTGCAGGTGGTCGCCGCTGTCGTAGCCGGACCGGTAGCGCGTCTGGTCGCCGGGGTCGTGGGTGGCGGCGTCGAGGTCGATGACGCCGTCGGCGCCGCTGGAACCACCACGGATGAAGGCGTTGACGGCGGCGCGGCCGGTCTCGCCCTCGGCGCTCCAGTAGCCGGCGCCCTCGAAGGGCGTCAGCGTGGAGAGGAAGATCTTGATGCCGGCGGCGTGGGCCCGCGTGACGAGGTCGCGGAGGGCCGCGGTCAGCTCGTCACCGCTGGGGCGGTCGCTGCCGAGGTCGTTGATGGCGGCGTCGGAGACGATCACCCACTTGACGCTGGGCTGGGCCAGCGCGTCGCGCTCGAAGCGCTTCCGCACGCTGTCGCCGGTGCCGTCCTTGAGCAGTTTGTTCCCGCTGATGCCGGTGTTGAGCACCCCGACCGTACGGCCGGAAGCGCTCAGCCGCCGGGCCAGCAGGTCGGGCCAGCGCTTATTCGCCCCGAAGGCCGAGTCGAAGCCGTCGGTGATGGAGGCGCCCAGCGTGACCACCGCGCCCTCGGCCGCCGGGTTCTGCACGTCGACGCCGGAGAGGAAGTAGTAGCTGTCGGCCGTCTCGGCGTCCTGGATCGTGGCGTTGGTGGTCTGGTCGTTCCAGCCCACGTAGTTGTGCCGGTTGGCGAACGCGTGCTGGGTGGTGGCCTGGCTGCCGTCGGGCAGGTACGCGCTGACCGCCACGTCGGCGCCGGCCGGCAGCTCGAAGTCGACGGCGTCGCTCTCGGCGGTCTTCCCGGCCTCGATCCTCACGCTCGCCGCCCGGTTGAAGGTGACGGCGGTGGACGTGCCCGCGTCGATGGCCGCGTCGCCCTTGCTGACCGCCACGTGGATGTTGGCCACGGTCAGCGGGCCGGTGCCGAACTCGTTGGACAGCCGGATCCGTACGGTCGAGCCGCCGATGCTGGTGTGCACGATCTGGCGCACCGTCTGCTTCTCGAAGGAGCGCCCGCCACTCTGCACGGCCACCGCCCAGCTGCCGACCCACTGGGCCGGGGTGTCACTGGCCACGGGGCTGGGCCGGTTCGTGGTCTCCGGGGCCGGTGCCGGCGTCTTGCTGCAGGCCGCCACGGCGAGGACCGCGAGAGCCACCAGCACCGCCAGTGTGGTCTTCCTGGTCCCTGTCATCGGCCCCACGGTACCGAAGTCGATCACGGCGTCCCGCGATGTGGGAGTGGGGAGTGACAGACCTGGTGAGCCGGGGCTGTGTATGGTCAAAACATCATCATTCGGGCTGATCGGGCGGCTGGGCATGGACCTCGACGTGCGGCCGGCGCCGGCGTCGGGGCTGACCGGGGCGGAGGCCGCGGCGCGCCGGCGCCGGGGTGAGGCGAACACCACCGGCAAGGGCGGCGGCCGCAGCTACGCGACGATCCTGCGGACCAACGTCTTCTCGTTCTTCAACATCATCCTGTTCGTGATCGGTGTCGCGCTGTTGCTGCTGGGGCGCTTCAGCGACGCCCTGATCAGCGTCGGGCTCGGTCTGATCAACGCGGTGATCAGCGCGCTGCAGGAGATCCGGGCCAAACGCAAGCTCGACCGGCTGCAGCTGCTCGACCGGGCCACGGTCGTCGTCGTGCGCGACGGCCGGCCGATCGAGGTGGCGCCGGGCGACGTGGTCCGCGGCGACCTGCTGCGGGTGCGGGCGGGCGACCAGATCGTCGTGGACGGCCCGCTGCAGGAGGGCGGCCGCATCGAGGCCGACGAGTCGCTGCTGACCGGCGAGTCCGACCCGGTGGTCAAGGCGCCCGGCGACGACCTGCGCTCGGGCAGCCTGTGCGTGGCCGGGGAGGGTTTCCAGCACGCCCGCGACGTCGGCCGGCACAGCTACGCGGGGCGGCTCACCACCGAGGCCCGGCGGGCCACGACCGATGACACCCCTTTGCAGCGGCGCATCGAGTTCGTCGTACGGCTGGTCATGGCCCTGGCCCTGCTGATGAGCCTGACCATCCTGGCCCAGGCCGCGCTCGAGGGTTTCAGCCTGCTGCGGGTGGTGCAGATGGGCGCGGTGCTGTCCGGCCTGGTCCCGTACGGCCTGTTCTTCCTCATCGCCGTCGCCTACACCGCCGGAGCGGCCCGCATCGCCGGCCAGGGCGCGCTGGTGCAGCAGGTCAACGCGGTCGAGTCGGTGAGCAATGTGGACGTCGTCTGCACCGACAAGACCGGCACGCTGACCACCGGGCGGCTGGCCGTGGACGAGATCGTGCCGCTCGGCGGCTACGACGTGGACGACGTCAAGGAAGCGCTCGGTTCGCTGGCCCGCACCGGCCAGACACCCAACCTCACGACCGCCGCGCTGGCCGCGGCGCTGCCGGGGGAGCCGTGGCCGGTCCGCGACGAGGTGCCGTTCGCGTCCTCGCTGCGCTGGTCGGGCATCACCACCGACACCGTCACGTGGGTTCTCGGCGCGCCCGACGCGCTGGCCGGGAAGCTGCAGTGGGCGCTGCCCGAGGAGGAGGTGACCTCGCGGACCGGCCAGGGGCTGCGGGTGCTGCTGCTGGCCCGCGCGGCCGGGCTCGGCGAGCGCCTGCACGACGATCAGGGGCGGCCGGCCCTGCCGGCGCTTCAACCGGTCGCCTTGGTCGCGCTGGCCGACGAGTTACGGCCCGAGGTGGCCGAGACCGTCGCCCGGTTCCGCGCCGACGGCGTACGGCTGATCGTGCTCTCCGGTGACGATCCGCGCACCGTGGCCGCGCTGGCCGCCCGGGCCGGGCTCGACCCGGGAGAACCCGTACCGGGCAGTCGCCTTGACGCTCTTGACGACGACGGCCTGGACCGCCTCGTCGAGAGCACCACCGTCTTCGGCCGCGTGGCCCCCGAGCAGAAGGAACGCGTCGTCGCCGCGCTGCGCCGCCGCCACCACTACGTCGCGATGATCGGCGACGGGGTGAACGACGCCCGCGCCCTCAAGGGCGCCCAGGTCGGCGTGGCCATGCGCAGCGGCAGCGCCGTCACCCGCGACGTGGCCGACATCGTGCTCGTCGACGACTCGTTCGCCGCGCTGCTGCCGGCCCAGCGCGAGGGCCGCCGCATCCTCACCGGCATCGGCGTCTCCCTCTACGTCTTCCTGGCCCGGGTCGCCTCGCAGGGGCTGGTCATCCTCGCCGTGACCATGCTCGGGCTCGGTTTCCCGTACTCGCCGGCCCAGGTCGGCCTGACCCTGCTGACCGTGGGCGTGCCGACGTTCTTCCTGACGTTCTGGGCCAAGCCGCTGCCACCGGACGAGCACCTGCTCGGCAACATGGCCCGATTCGTCATCCCCGCCGCCGTGGTCACCGGCGGCTTCGGCACGGCCATCTACGCGCTGTTCTACCAGCTGATCGAGGAGGGCTTCTCCGACGGCCGGACGCCCGCCGACATCATCGACCAGTGGGAGCGCTACACCGGCCTGACCTACGGCAGCGACACCGACTTCGCCGTCGCGGCCGCCACGATCGGCGCCCAGACCGGGCTGTCCACGTTCTTCTGCCTGGCCTCGTTCGTGCTGATCCTGTTCCTGGCGCCGCCGCACCGCTTCTTCTCGGCCTGGACCGCACCGGTCCCGGACCGGCGGCCCTTGTTCCTGGTGCTGGGCCTTGTGGTGGTCTTCTTCGCGGTGCTGGTCGTGCCGGTGCTGTGGAACTACTTCGGGCTGGCCGGTCCGGCCGAGCCGACCTTCGAGGTGGTCTTCCCGATGCTGGGCCTGTGGTTCGTCACGTTGAGCTGCTTCTACCGCTTCCGGGTGCTCGACCGGGTGCTCGGCCTGGACAACCTGCCCTGATCATCCGGGCCGGGTGTGGCAGCCTGGCGTCATGGTCTTCGATGGGCTGCCGGGTTGGCTGGAACCGGGGCCTCTGCGCGGGACTGACCGTCGCCGAGCCGGCCGGCGGCCGCGATCCCGGGCGGCTGGGCGACGATGACGGAGGAGCAGGTCTACCGCCTGCTCCTGGATCGCGCGGAGGAGCCCGTAGCGGTTGATTGTGGCTCGGGCGTTCCGGGTTCTGCGCTCGGAGACCCCCCAGCGCCTGTAGACCCGGGTCAGCGTTCGTCCTCCCGCTCCTGAACGCGGGCGCCTGGCGGCAGGTTGAGATGCTGTACGGCATGACAGCGCTCCGCATTCGCACGGGTGGCACCGAGTCACCGACAGTCCTGTTGCTGCACGGCCTCGGCGCGACGGCCGACGTGTGGACCGGGCTGCCGGAGGGGCCGGGCGACCAGGCGTGGGTGGCGCCCGATCTGCCCGGGCACGGGTGCTCGGCCGGCCTGGACGAGTACTCGTTCGCCGCGGTGGCCGAGGCGGTGGCCGGCCTGATCGACCCGCGGGGGACGGTCATCGTCGGGCACTCCTTCGGCGGGGTCGTCGGGCTGCAGCTGGCCGGGAAGCCGGGCGTGCGGGCCGTCATCGGGTTGGGCATCAAGGTGTCCTGGTCGGACGAGGAGCTCGCCAAGGCCGCCGCGATGGCCGAGCGGCCGGCCCAGACGTTCTCGACGCGCGAGGAGGCCGAGCGGCGGCACCTGCGGGTGGCCGGGCTGGCCGGGCCGGCTCCGGAGGCGGCGATCGCCGAGGTCGACGGCGGGTGGCGTACGACGTTCGACCCGCGCGCGTTCGGTGTCGGGGCGCCGCCCATGGCCGAGCTGCTGGCGGCCGCCCCGGTGCCGGTGATCCTGGCCCGCGGCGAGAACGACCACTTGGTGACCGCCGAACAGCTCGAGGCGCTCGGTGTGCGGCCGTACGACCTGCCGGGCCTCGGGCACAACGCGCACGTCGAGGACCCGGCGATCGTACGGGCGCTGTTGTCTAGGGTTTGATCCCCAGCACAGCGCCATTGGCGCCGGGCGCGTCGAAACGGACCGTGCGCACCTCGGTGAAGCCGGCCCCGGTCAGCCACTGCGCGTACTCGGCGTCCGAGTAGTTGCGGCCGCCGACCGTCTCCACCAGCATGTTCATCCCCATCAGGGCGGCCGCGGGCGGGCCCGTACGGTCGGCGTCGAGCAGCAGCTCCGAGACGATCACGAGGCCGCCCGGCTCCAGCGCCGCGAACGCCTTGGCCAGCAGGCCCCGGTTCGTCGCCTCGTCCCAGTCGTGCAGGATCATGCTGAACAGCACGACATCGTGCCCGCCGGGCAGCTTCTCGTCGGCCTGGAAGTCGCCCGGCGCCGTGCCGATCCGCCCGTCCAGACCCGCCTCGGCCACCTTGCGGGCGGCGAGATCACAGACGTGCGGCAGATCCAGGACCGTCGCGGCGAGCGCCGGGTAGGTCCGGCACAGTTCGATGGGGTACGCGCCGGCGCCGCCCCCGACATCGAGCAGCCGCGCCCGGTTCCCGAGGTCGACGGCCGCGCCGAGCGCCCGCGCGGTGAAGATGGACGTCGAGTACATGGCGTCCCAGAACGTCGACAACATCGCCGGATCGGCAGTGTCGAACATGGACTCCTGCGTCGCGGGATCCCACGTGAGCGGGCGGTCGGTGTGCAGCGCCTCGCCGATGCGGTGCCACGGCAGATACGTACGCTGGTCGCAGTAGGTCACCTGGCCGCCGAAGTAGTACGGCCGGCCGCGCACCAGGAACTCCTCGGCCAGCGCCGAATTGCGGTAGCCGTCGCCGTCGCGCTCCAGCAGCCCGAGCGACGCGCAGGCGGCCAGCAGCAGGTCGGCCGGCCGCTCGGGCAGGCCTATCTCCTCTTTGGTCAGGGTGCGCCCGCCCGCGAGCCGGGTGAACAGGTCCAGTTCGACCGCGGCGGCGAACGTCTTGAAACTCCAGAACCCGGTGACGAGCTCCATCAGGGGTGTCGGGGTCAACATGGACCGATCATGTCGTCAGGACGAGTTTGCCGGTCACCCGGCCCTGGGCGAGGCGGCGCATCGCGGCCGGGGCCTCGTCGAGCGGGTAGGCCCGCTCCAGCGGCGGGTTGGTGAGTTCGCTCAGCGCTTCGAGGTCGGCCCGGCGGGTCAGCGCGATCGGGGCGCGCAGCGTCTGCTTCGTGAACGGGGAGACGGCGAACAAGGTGAGGTTGCGCTCGAGGCCGCCGAGGAAACGGCCGCCGTCCTCGCCGCCGGCGATCGCGAGCGTGCCGCGCGGTTTGAGCAGGGTGCGGAGCTCGGCCAGCGGCCGGTTCCCGCCGAGATCCACGACCAGGTCGTAGCGGCCGCGCAACGGCTCTTTCGTGTAGTCGAGCACCGTGTCGGCGCCGAACCCGCGTACCGCCTCGGTCTTGCTTGTGCTTGTCGCCGCAGTGACCCGGTCGCCGCGGGCGTGCGCGAGCACGACGGCGAACGCGCCGACCCCGCCCCCGGCCCCGATGACCAGGACCTCGCCGCGGCCCTCGGCCAGCATCAGGCGGGCGGTCGCCCCCGAGGTGGGCATGCTGGCGGCCTGCTCGAACGTGAGGTGGGCGGGTTTCTTGACCAGCCGGCCCGGCCGCGCCGTGGCGAATTCCGCCCAGGCGGCGCGGCCCGACCCGAACACTTCGTCGCCGGCCCGGAACTCGGTGACCTCCCCGCCGACCGCGGCGACCCGGCCGGCCAGATCCATGCCGATCGTACGGTGGCGCGGCTTCCGGAGACCGAATCCGAGGCGGGCGACCAGCGGCAGGCCGGTCATGGCATGCCAGGCGCCGCGATCGACGCCGGCCGCCCGCACATCCACGAGCACGTCCTTCGGCCCGGGCTCCGGTCGCGCCACCTCGCCGAGGCGGAGCACGTCGGCGTCTCCGTACACGTCCTGAACGATGGCTCTCATGGTGGCTCACCTTCCGGGTACTGGAACACGTCGTCGAGACCCACGCCGAAGACGCGGGCGATCTGAAAAGCCACCTCCAGCGACGGCGAATAGCGCCCCTGCTCGATGGCGATGACGGTCTGCCGGGTGACGCCGATCCGGTCGGCCAGCTGCGCCTGCGTCATCTCACCGTGCGCGAAACGCAGCGACCGGATCGCATTGGTGATGCGGGTCGGCTTCACCACGGGTGAAACCCACGGCGGTACGCGAAAATCTTCGCCGTCGAGCCCAGCACGGCCGACAGCACGAACGACAGGTAGATGACGTTCGCTATCCAGAAGTAGCGAGCCTCGGCCAGCGCCAGCAGCATCGCCGACACGGCCCCGGCGACCACCAGCGACTGTCCGATGTGGTCGCCGAAGCGCCCGATCTCCCGGTCCCGCTGATCGGTCCGCCGGTCCTTCCCGAAGAACATGCCCACCACGATGTTGACGACGATCGCCCCACCCACGGTCCAGAGCAGCGCCGGCCCATAGCCGAGCCCGGCGGCCAGCAGCACCAGGTAGACCGCATACCCGAGCAGGCTCGTCACCGCGAGACTCCAGGCCCGTCTCTCTTCAAGAGGCATGTCTCGAATGTAAAAGATCCCAGACTTCAGGTCAAAGATCTTTGACATGATTCTCAGCGTGATCTCAGCTGACGGTTCGGTGCCGCGCCACCGCATCAACGGGAATTGATCTCGCTCCCGGGTTGCCGCGGCAAACGATTGAGGTGAGGATCGATCTCAATCTCCCTCGGGTTGGAGGCGGTACCGTTGTCCCTGCTCACCGCGCTCGACCGCCAGCACACGGTGGCGCCGGCCGGGTACAGCCGGTGGCTGATCCCGCCGGCTGCGCTGTCGGTGCATCTGTGCATCGGTCAGGTCTATGCGACCAGCGTCTACAAGAACTCGTTCATCGCGCACTTCGATGCCAGCCAGACGGCGATCGGCGTCATCTTCAGCATCGCGATCGTCATGCTCGGCCTGTCCGCGGCGGTCGGCGGCACCTGGGTGGAGGCGAACGGCCCGCGCAAGGCCATGTTCGTGTCGGCTTGCTTCTGGGCGGCCGGCTTCCTGGTCAGCGCGCTCGGCATAGCGACCAGCCAGCTGTGGCTGGTCTACGTCGGGTACGGCTTCCTCGGCGGCATCGGGCTCGGCATCGGCTACATCTCGCCGGTGTCCACGCTGATCAAATGGTTCCCGGACCGTCCCGGCCTGGCCACCGGCCTCGCTATCATGGGCTTCGGCGGTGGCGCGCTCATCGCCAGCCCGGCCTCCCGGCAGCTGCTGTCGCTGTACGACTCCGGCTACGACTCGAACGTGGCCACCTCGGTCGCGTCGGGCCGGGCCCTGGTGCTGCTCTTCCTGACCCTCGGCATCGGCTACTTCCTGATCATGATGTTCGGCGTGGCCAACATCCGGGTGCCGGCCGACGGGTGGAAGCCGGCGGGCTGGGATCCGGCCTCCGTACGCGAGAAGCCGCTGGTCACCACCGCCAACGTCTCGGCCGCGAACGCGATCCGTACCAAGGCCTTCTGGCTTTTGTGGGTGGTGTTGTTCTGCAACGTGACGGCCGGCATCGGCATCCTCGAGCAGGCCAGCCCGATGATCCAGGACTTCTTCCGGTCGGACGGCGTCTCCACGGTCAGCGTCGCCGCCGCCGGCGGCTTCGTCGGTGTGCTGTCGCTGTTCAACATGGCCGGGCGTTTCGCCTGGTCGACCACGTCCGACCTGATCGGCCGCAAGCCCATCTACATGATCTACCTGGGCGTCGGCATGGCTCTGTACCTGCTGCTGGCCCTGGTCGGCGATGTCGCCACGGCCCTGTTCGTGCTGCTGGCCGGCGTGATCCTCTCCTTCTACGGGGGCGGCTTCGCGACCGTGCCGGCGTACCTCCGGGATCTTTTCGGCACCTACCAGGTCGGCGCCATCCACGGCCGCCTGCTGACCGCCTGGTCGGCCGCCGGGGTGGCCGGTCCGCTGATCGTCAACGGTTTCCTCGACCAGCAGGGCAAGCCGGGCACGCTGACGTCGTCGGCCTACCAGCCCGCGCTGCTCACCATGGTGGGTGTGCTGGCCGTCGGCTTCATCGCCAACCTGCTCATCAGGCCGGTTCCGTCGACCTACCACGAGCCCACCGCTGCCCCGGCGAAGGAGGCCGCCGCATGACCACCGAGAACAGCACCACCACGACGACCAGCACCGTCCGCCTGGTCGTGTCCTGGCTCCTGGTGGCGGTGCTGCTGGGTTACGGCATCGTCCAGACCGTCATCACCGCGGCCAAGCTCTTCGAGTAGAGCCGTATCCCCGGGCCGCTGCTGAGGGCGGCCCGGGGAGCGGAACTGTCATGCTTGTCAGAGCGGCAACCATGGACGACGCGGAGGCGCTGGCCGAGGTTCACGTGCGGACCTGGCAGACGGCGTACCGCGGGCTGGTCCCGCAGGACCACCTCGACCGGATGGATCCGTCGACGCGACGAGACGGCTGGCGCCGGCGGATCCAGGACAATCCGACGGGCACTCTCGTTCTCGAGGACGACGATCACGGTGTCGCCGGCTTCATCAGCGTGTCCCCGAGCCGGGACGCCGACACCGACCCGCGCCTGATCGGCGAGGTGCAGGCGATCTACGTGTCGCCGGGCCACTGGGACCGGGGCGCCGGCCGGCTGCTGATGCGTGCGGGCCTGCGACGCCTGCATGAGGCCGGCTTCGAGCAGGTGATCCTGTGGGCGCTGGAGACCAATCAGCGCGCCCGGCGCTTCTACGAGCGAGGCGGCTGGCGTCTCGACGGCGCCACCAAGACCGACGACTCGCGGGGTTTCCCGCTGGTCGAGGTTCGGTATCGATTCGGTCCCGAGGGGTGGCAGGCGTACAGGTGATCACCAGGTGTTTGCTGCCGATGTGCAGATGGTGGATGTCGACCTTTGCAGGCCCGGATCATGTCGTACGCATGTTCGAAGATGGGCGACGTGCTGATGGAGGTAGAGCAACTTTGTGACGGCGCGGCGAAGCTTGCCGCCGCGCCGTTGTGGCCCTTGGCCGACGACGAGATTGTTGCCTGCCTGCGCGCGGCGTACCGGCTGGAACAGGCCGCCACCGTGCTGCAGGCGCGGCTGGCGCACCATGCCGAGACCCGGGGCGTGCCGGGCGAGCAGGGGCATCGTGACCTCACCGGCTGGGTGCGCTCACAGCTGCTGCTCGACCCGCGCCCGGCCCGTGACCGGGTCACATCGAAGACGACATCAGAGCCGGCCGGCTCCAGCCCCACGACCGCATCCCCACCGAAAACGACATGCATGCCGAGTGGGGCGTGGCCAGAACAACAGCACGATGGGCGGTAAACCTGCTACGCGAACGTGGCTCGGTCTACACCGTCCCTCAGCGGGGCTCCTTCGTGAATCCGGGCTGACCCTGCCCGGCTGCCATCTACTTAGAGGCTGGTGGCCAGACATCGCAGCGAAGCTTGCTTGGCGGCGTAGGCGGGGGGCCAGGCTACGTGCTGGCCGTCAACTATTTCTGCTGGGCGAAGGCCGGGCGATACAACTTTGACGCCCTGATCCACATTGGTGACTGCCCGGCGAGGAACCTATCGAATCATCACAAATCCTCACCATCACCCTAAGTTTACGCATCATTACAGTATGTCTTTACGTCGCACAGCGTCGCCTGTAATATCACGGTCAATCACGTCCATGATTGGGATGGTGATGCCGTGCCAAGCAGCGATTCTGATGCGGTAATCCCTTATTCACGAGTGCCTGATGGAGCGGGGACCTTCCGCTACCGCGAGGCGCTCAATGCCGCACTTGCTGACTTCATTCGCGAAATAAAGCCCCGCCTTGACGGTACCGGAGAGCCGGAAGCTCAGCTCTCCGGCCCCATCGAGCAGGTGTTCAAGAGCGTCGTGACGTCGCTTGGCCTGGACCTGGTAATTTACGGTCAATCTCATCTCCCAGAATTCGGCGTGAAACCCGATTTCGCCCTAAAAGTTGCGGGCAGTTTGGCCGGCTACGTAGAGCTGAAAAGGCCAGGAAAAGGGGCCGATCCAACACAATGGTCGCCACGAAGCCATGACGGACGCCAGTGGCAACGATTGAAAATCTTGCCAAATGTGCTCTATACAGACGGCTACGAATGGGCACTCTATCGAACTGGAGCGCGTGTCGGTGACATTGGGCGTCTCCCTCAGATATCGCGAGGCAAGAGTCCGATTCTTCGTTCGTTCGATTTTTCGGACGTAGGACGGATCATTCACAATTTTGTATTGTGGGAACCAAGCGCTCCCCGAACCCTGGATCAGTTGGTTAGGTCAATCGCCGGACTGTGTCAGCTATTGCGGGACGAGGTTCGTGAGGCGCTAAAGTCTGAGAAAGCCGGCGAACGAACCAGGTTGTTCAGCCTTCTGGCCGAGGATTGGCGAAACATCCTTTTCCCCGATTCTTCGGACGAATCTTTCGCGGACGGTTATGCGCAGACCGTAACCTTTGCTCTACTGCTCGCTCGAGTCGAGGGGATTGATTTTAATAACCGCAATATTTCGGAGATAGCACGCCTGCTGGGCCACCGTCGTGCCCTGATGGGTAAAGCTTTGGGAGTACTCACTGATGAATTTGTCGGAAAATTCGACGTTGCGGTAGACACGTTGGTTCGCGTGATTAGCGCAGTTGACTGGCGGAAAATCGACGACGGGACGGGGCAGGCCTACTACCGTCTCTACGAACCGTTCTTAACAATGTATGATTCGAAACTACGCCAAAAGACCGGCTCTTACTACACCCCGCCTCAGATCGTCTCATTTATGGTTGGGTTTGTAGACAATATACTTAAAAGCAATTTCGATAGAGACCGCGGCTTCGCCTCTCCGGATGTCGTAGTAGTCGACCCGGCGATGGGGACTGGGACATTTCTGACTGAAGTTGTTAAACACGTGGCAAAAACTATCGAAGAAGAGGAAGGAGTCGGAGCGGTACCGGCACAGTTGAAATCCTTGACAAAGCGATTGATCGGACTGGAAAAGCAAATCGGTCCGTTCGCCGTTGCCGAATGGCGCATGCATGCGGCGTTGAAAGAGGAAGGCGGTGTCTCGGCACGAGGACTTCGGCTATACGCGGCCGACACTCTAGCGAACCCATACGTCAAGGAAACACGGCTCCCGGCTGGCTATGAACCCATTGCTAAATCACTTCGAGCCGCAAATCGCATGAAGCGCGATGAACCTGTTATGGTCGTAATTGGCAACCCGCCGTACGGCGACAAAGCCGGCGGTTTGGGCGGTTGGGTGGAAAGTGGCGATTCAGCTGCTATGCAACCATCTTTGCTGGAGCAGTTTCGCGCTGAAGGCAACGGCCGTTACGAATCAGTCCTGTCAAGCCTCGGGATCTACTTCTGGCGTTGGGCCACCTGGAAAGTCTTTGATGCACACCCCGATGCGCCTTCAGGTGTTGTTGCCTTTATCACGACCTCACGGTACACAAGTGGTCCAGGATTCGCTGGAATGCGGGAGTATCTTCGTAGAAACGCAAACGAAGGATGGATTATCGATCTGTCGCCCGAAGGGCATCGTCCTCCCGCGAACACACGCGTATTTCGTGGTGTACAACAACCCCTCTGCATCGGAATATTTGTCCGTCGCGGTAAGCCAGACGTACTTTCGTCGGCCAAGGTGCACTACCTAGCTGTAGAAGGTGATTTGCATACAAAGTTTGATCGTTTATCTAATTTAGGGCTGGAAACCGGCGGTTGGCAGGAATGTGCAGAAGAATGGCAAGCGCCGTTCGCACCAAAATTCGATGATCAATGGACGCAGTTTCCCGCTTTGAAAAACACTATGCCTTGGTCATCACGCGGCGTCACGACGGGCCATACGTGGATTCACGCCCCAGATAAAGATGTGCTTTCTGACCGGTGGGAAATTCTCATGGGCAGTGCAACAGATCGCAGACGAGAGTTGTTCGGGGAGAGTCCTCAACTAGGCATCGACGCGATAGCTGATCCCCTCCCGGGAGTTTCAGCCAGTCGTCGCTCCATCGCTTCAGAAAATGGGCGACACCTTGAGCCCGTCGTGTACGGCTTTCGGTCATTCGACCGTCAATGGATCATCCCAGACAATCGCTTGATGGCTCGTTCGCGTCCTCCTCTTTGGGCCGTCCGTTCCAATAAGCAGGTCTATTTGACTGAGCTCCATTCGGAACCGCCGACGAATGGTCCGCCGATTACTTTTACCGCGCATGTTCCCGATATCCATCACTACAGAGGGAGCGGTGCAGGTAGGGCCATTCCTTTGTACAGAGACTCCGCGGGAACGGATCCAAATTTCGCGCCTCGCTTAATTGAGTTTCTGTCAAGAGCACTCGGCTTGTCCATTAACGAGCACGACCTACTTGCGTATATCGCCGGCACTGTTTGCCATGGCGGTTACACCGAAAAGTTCTCAAGATCGTTATCTTCCGGCGGTGGCGTTCGGGTACCGCTCAGCTATGACCCTGAATTGTGGGATTCTGCCAAGAGGATAGGGCGCGAGGTGTTGTGGCTGCACACTTTCGGCGAGCGATATGCGGCAGAATATTCTGGATCGCAATCGCTCATCCTGCCGCCCAAGGATCGTCCCCGTGTTGTGCGCGCTATACCGGACGACGAAATGGGCATGCCTCGAGATATTGAGTACGATTTTGGCCAGCAATTGATCAGAATTGGTGACGGCGAGATACGTCCTGTGCTTCCTGCGGTCTGGGAGTACAAGGTTGGCAGCATGCAAGTAATTAAGAAGTGGTTCGGATATAGAAAGAAAGAACCGGCCGGGAAACGATCAACGCCACTCGATTCAGTGCACACCCGAGAATGGAGTTCGACGAGTACCACACGCCTGCTCGAGCTCATTAACGTCCTCACTCGAGTGGTTGAGTTGGAACTAGCTCAAGCCACTTTGCTCAATGCCATCTGTGGAAGCCAGCAGATAACAGACAGTGATTTGGCCAGTGCCCAGATTTTCCCCACGCGGCCGGAGCGAGGTCGCGCTCCTCGCGTTGGCGGAACGGATGGCGGGCAAGGGACCCTCATCTAGTTCGTCACGTGCCGGTGGGGGACCGGCAACGCGGCCATGGTGGGCTCGGCCGCCTGTAGCTGGGTCACGATGCCGGCCAGCCCTTGGGCCAGGGTGTCATGGATGTCGCGCGCAATGCGCTGCCGCTCTTCGACCACCCCGGCCTCGCGGGCGTGCGCCAGCAGCCGCGCGTGCAGGCCGGCGTTCTCGGCCAGCGCCGCCGCCAGCTGAAGGTTGGCCCGGTGCAGCTCGGCCAGCACCCGTTCTGCCTCTGGTTGCGCACGTCGGTGAGCTCGCTGAAGTAGAAGAGCGCACTCGCCAGCACGATGCTCAGGACGCTGATGGCCAGCCACTGCCACCAGCCGCCGGCCAGGAGGCCGGCCGCGCCGCCCCAGGTAGGCCGCCGACGAGATCGTGGCCGTGGCGGCGACGCCGGCGTAACGCCAGCGGCCCCGCAGATAGACGAACGCTTGGGGGTAGCCGGTGAAGGTGAAGAAGGCAAAGAACGGGGCGATCGCCACCAGGCCGGCGGTCAGCGCCATCAGGCCGGCGTAGTACAGGCCCATCAGCGGCCGGTTCTCGTGCCATTCCGGATGCCGGGTGTGGAAGAACAGCAGCCAGAGCGCGGCCGCAGTGACCAGGGCGGCCACCGGAATGCTCCGGCTCGGCGGCAAGAGCGTGAGCACAGCGCTGACGGCGAGCAGGACGTACGGCAGGGCGTTGAAGACCGTGATCTCCCGGCGCTCCCCGCGGTCGAACTCCTCACGCAGCTCGGCCTCGATGCTCACGGGCCCTGGATGACAGCCCTGGTGACGTGAGGACCAGGGTGTTTCACGGGCGCGGGCCAGGGCCGGCGTGACAAGGCTGGGAGGTGTCCTGAAGGCACCGTTGGGGGAGTGGCAATGTCCGAGCAGATCCGGCCGTTCACTGTGCAGGTTTCCAAAGACGCGCTCGATGATCTACAGCGGCGTCTGGCCGCTACGCGCTGGCCGACGCGGGAGATCGTCGGGGACCGGTCGCAGGGGGTGCAGCTGGCCACGTTGCAGGCTTTGCGGCAGTACTGGGCGACCGAGTACGACGGCGGGCGGGTGGAGGCGCGGCTGAACGCGCTGCCGCAGTTCGTCACCGAGATCGACGGGGTCGACATCCACTTCGTGCACGTCCGGTCAGAGAACGAGCACGCGTTGCCGCTGATCATGACGCATGGCTGGCCCGGTTCGGTGATCGAGATGCTCGACGCGGTCGGGCCACTGACCGGCTCGTTCCACCTCGTGCTGCCGTCGCTGCCCGGGTACGGCTTCTCCGCTGAGCCGGCCGAGGTGGGCTGGGATCTGGCCCGCACGGCCCGGGCTTGGGCGGAACTGATGCGGCGGCTGGGCTACACCCGGTACGTGGCTCAGGGCGGCGACGTCGGCGCGGGTGTCACCGACGCGATGGGGCGGATCGGCCCGGACGGGCTGATCGGCATCCACACCAACCTGCTCGTGCCGGCGCTCAACGACCCGGCCGCGCTGCCGAACAGCACGGACGAGGAAAAGGCGGCCCTGGCCGCGATCAAGACGTTCCAGACCAGCGGCAACGGCTACTTCGTGGAGATGGCGACCCGGCCCCAGACCATCGGTTACGCCCTGCTCGACTCGCCGGTCGCCCTGGCCGCCTGGATGATCGATCACGACACCGACGCGTACTACAAGATCGCGCGGGCGTTCGTCGACGGGGAGCCGTCGGGCAACCTCACCCGCGACCACATCCTCGACAACATCACCGCGTACTGGCTGACCGGCACCGGCGCGTCCGCGGCCCGCTCGTACTGGGAGGCGTACGGACCGGACGCGCCCGGCGCGGGCGCGCAGCCCTTGCCGGATCCGCGAGTTCCGGTCGGGTTCAGCGCGTTCCCCGGTGAGATCTGGCGGACGCCGCGGAGCTGGGCCGAGAAGGCCTACCCGACGCTCAACTACTACGGCGCGGCCGAGCGCGGCGGCCACTTCGCGGCCTGGGAGGAGCCGGAGCTGTTCGCGGCGGAGTTGCGGGCAGCGTTCAGAACAGCGGCGCCGTCGACTCTCGGGTGATCAACCGGGCCGGGATGGTCTCGGTGCCGGAGCCCGCGCTGCCGGCCAGGATGTTCCAGTTGTCGAAGCCGATCACGGCCACCTGGGACGGGACGTCGTAGCCCTCCTGGTGCAGCACGTCGAGCACGCCGCGGGCGATCTCGTCCGAGCCCGCGCAGCGTGCTCTACGTGCCGCGGGTAGGTTGGGACCATGGCGGGCCGGCGTTACAACTGCTCGTGCGGCAAGAAACGCTACCGCGACGAGGAGTCCGCCCTGGCTGCCGCCGCGGCGGACACCGAGGCGTACGACCAGACCGTGACCGTCTATCGCTGCCCCGGCGGGCTGGCCTGGCATCTGACCGCGCACGGCTTCGTTCCTCAGGCCCTGCGCTCAGCCGGCCGCCGCGTCGCCTACGCCCTGCTCACGCACGAGTCGCTGGCCTGGTCGTCCCTGCCCGCCCGCGACACCCGGGCCGCGCACCGCATCGTCGCCCTCGGCCTCGCCTCCGCGGACCCGTTGCGGGCGATCGACCGCCCCGGCCTGACACGGGTCGTCCAGATCGGCCTCGACGCCTACGCGGCCCGGCGATAAGTGACGGTGCGCCCGGCGTCGCGAAAACCGATGCGGTGGTACAGCTCCCGCGGCACCGGGTAGGCCGCATCACCCCGAGGGCACACCACGGCGAGGGTCGCGCCGGCCTCCCGCATCGCCCGCAGACAGGCCAGGCTCACGGCAGCGCCGAGCCCCCGCCGGGCATGCTCGGGATCGGTGCCGACCGGCTCGAGCAGGGCCACCCGGTTGGCGTCGTCGTACCAGCCGAGCGCGGACGCCACCAGGCTCCCGCCGGGCGCCTCCACCACCAGATCGAGATCGCGCCGGTAGGGCCAGGTGTCCGAGATCATCCGATAGCGCTCGGCCGTCATGCCCGACTCACCGTCCCCGAGATCCACCGGCGGCACCTGCAGCTGCCCGAGCCACTTCGGCCGCCACGCGGCCCGATGCACCGCGGCCCGCTCGGCTGTCTCCTCGGCCCGGATCGCCCGCACCCGGTAACCGTCGGGCAGGATCGGCTCCGGCAGGTCGCCGTCCAGCTCACGGACGCAGTGCCGGAAGTACGGCCCGTCGACCTCGCGATAGCCGAGGCTCCGCAGCTCGCCGATCAAGGCGGCGTCGGTGTCCATGGCGCTCACCGTCCGCTCAAGCGCACCCGCCGTCTGATCGAACCAGCGCAGAACCGCCGGTACCAGCGCCGCCGGCGCATGCAGCTCAAGACTCCCCGGCGGCGTCAGCCACGCCCACGCCACGACCTCACCACTCGCGTCCCGCCACATCTCCACCGTGCGATCCGCGAACGCCGGCCGCTGCCACGCCAGATCCCCCACATGCCAGTGACTGTCCAGCGTCCAATCACGTTGAACGGCCCCCTGCATCAGCCTCAGATCCTCATCCGCCACGGCGTGATTGTGCACCATCCCGCGGCTCCGCTCAGGCGCCGCTGGCCAGTTCGCGGAAGGCCGCTTCGACCGCCGCCTCGGCGGTCGTGACAGTGGTGGGACGCCGAGCCCGTACTGCGCCGGTGTCGATCGGCCAGGGCCGCAAACACACCGTCGGCTTGCCGTCCCGCGGGGCGAGACCGATCTCGGTGAGCGTTCCCCAGTTGCAGCCGACGCTGATGACGGCGTGAGCCGACCGTACGAGGAGCACATTACGCATCTGGCCGATCCCCGTCGGGATGACAACCGTGGCTCCCGGGTTCTGCTCGAGCGAGTTCTGATGATGGGCGCCGGGGGCGAGACTGACGGCCGTCCCGCCGACTCCCACGGCCCCGTCGGTGGCCGCTCGCATGACCCCACCCAGCCCTCCGGTCAGCAGCACCGCCCCGCGCCGGGCGATCTCACGGCCTATGTAAGCGGCGTCCGCCAGATCTTGATCGGACGCTTCCGTGTTAGGGCCGATGACAGCGATCTGCATGCTCACGTCAAGGACCCGGCCTGGCGGTCGTGAATGGCGTCGACATCCCGGCGGACGAAATCGGCAAACGGGCCGTCCGCTGCGAAGAATGTGGGCAGCTCACTGTGACTGCCCATATTGCTGGTCGCGTACATCCGCGCTATGACGCGCACCGTGACCGGCACGTGGAGATCGCCGGCGAGCCGCCGCCCGTGAGAATCGTATTTGCGTGAGTCGAAGACATATCCCGAATAGGAGGGCCCCGGCGCCGGAACGACGCCGTAACGCACCCGGTGGCGCAAGTCCGGGCGTCCCGGCCCCGCGCCCAGCGCTTCGTCAAGCTTGCGCGGGACGTCCCGGACCCGGCCGGTGAAGCCGGGAACGTCGGTGCCATGCCGCGCGCTCAAGGCCGTCATCAACGCCGTCGTAGTCTGCGGGAGATAGATGAAAATCCGCGCCTCGTCGTCCCGCTCCAGCCAGTCACGCAGCCGCCGGCCGTAGACATCGCCCCAGAACCGTTCGTACAGGAACATCATCTTGAGTGTGTGCGCCTGAGCCAGGTATCCACTGGCGTCCGGCTCCGACAGCGCGGCCAGGTCGGTGCGCGCGATCTGCATGCGGTTCTCGTACTGCGGCAGCACGACGCTGCTCATCAGCCGCTGCTCCACGCTGGCCGCGATCTTGTCTGACGCGGACAGCCCGAGGCTTTCCACCCGGCTGGCGACGAAGAACGCGATCAGCGTCGCGATCAGGCCGGGCAGGATCGCCACGCCCAGTGCCAGAACGCCGTCCCGTAAATCGAACGGGCCGGGTTCCTCGACGGGATCGCTTCCCCCGAGCCCCAATGAAAGGAGGAAGACGGCGGAGAGGATGCCGGCCAGCCCATCTGGACGCCCGGCATCCTGCCCGACGGGCCGCGCCGGTGGGTGGCGCCGGCCCGTCGGAGAGGTCAGCTGCAGGTGGCGCCGTTGAGTTTCACGGCGGTGGGGGCGGCGGTGTTGCCGGTGTGGTTGGCCTGGTAGCCGATGCTGGTCGAGCCGCCGGGCGGGATGGAGCCGTTGTAGCCGGCGTTGGTCGCGGTGACCGTGCCGCTGGACGGGGTGTAGGTGGCGCTCCAGCCGGAGACGATCGTCTGGCCGGCGGCCAGGGTGAAGGTCAGCTTCCAGCCGTTGATGGCGGTGGTGCCCGTGTTGGCGATGGTGACCGTGTTGGTCAGGCCGGTGTTCCACGCGCTGACCGCGCTGGTCACGCGGCACGCGCCAGAGGCGGGCGGCGGGGTGGTGGCCGGCGGGGTGGTGGCCGGCGGGGTGGTGGCCGGAGGCGTCGTCGGAGGGGTGCCGCCGGCGGCGCTGATGATGGCGTTGAGGATGCCGGGCTGGGTCACCGTGTTCGCGCTGCGGTTGAACAGCCCGAAGCCGTACTGCCCGTTGTAGCCGTTGTCCCAGTAGGCGGTGGCGGCGCCGTACTTCTTGGCGGTGGCCACCACGGCGCGGGCGTAGTCGGCCCGGTAGGTGTTGTTGGCCGAGTCGAAGTTGGTCTTGTCGATCGAGCCGTACTCGCCGACGAACACCGGGTAGCCGCGCGTGACGAAGGCGTCGTACGTCTTCTTCAGCTGAGTGTCCAGGTAGTCCTCCTGGCCCCAGGTCGACTTCTTGGCGGCATTCGTCGCGGCCGCTCCCCATTGGGTGATGTTGCCGTCCTCCTGGCCGGTGAAGTCCCAGGGGTCGTAGTAGTGCACGGAGATCATGAGCCGCTGCTCGGTGCTCGGGATCGAGGTCGACCGGTATTTGTCGGTCGGCAGCACGAAGCCGTAATTGCCGGTGGTGTATTCGATGTTCGTGTTCCAGCCGGGGACGAGCAGCCAGCGTGAGGCGTTGGTGCCGCCGGTCTGGCGGACGGTGTCCACGAACAGCTGGTTGTACGCGTTGATGTTCGAGTAGCAGGGTGAGGTCGGGTTGCCGTACTGCCCGTCGAACTCCTCGTTCATGGACTCGAGGATGAGGTGGTCGTTGTAGCTCCGGAACTTCGCCGCGATCTGCTGCCAGGCCTTCTGGTACTTCGCCTTGATCGTCGTCTGGTCGGCGGCGTCGCAGATCAGCCAGGAGCCGGCCACGGATTTGTAACCGTCGCCGTGCATGTTGATCACGACATAGAGACCCTGGCTGTACGCGTAGTCGACCACCTCGGTGATCCGGTTCAGCCAGGCCGTGTCGATCGGGTAGTCCGGGCCGGCCCCGATCTTGCCCAGGTAGGAGACCGGGATGCGGATCGTCTTGAAGCCGGACGCCTTCACCCGGTCGATGAGGGCCTGTGTGACGACCGGGTTGCCCCACGCCGTCTCGCTGGGGACGCCGTTGTTGCTGGCCTCGAGCTGGTTGCCCAGGTTCCAGCCGGCGCCCATGTCGGTGACCAGCTGGGAGGCGGTCAGCTGGGCGGTGACGTCGGCCGAGGCGGGCCGCGTCACGCCGTACACGGCGCCGGCGAAGGCCAGGCCGGCGGCGAGCAGGGCGAGCCCGGCCCGCCTTACTGTCGTGCTCATCGGGGGTCCTCTCGTGCGGTCCCGGGCGCGCGGAGCCGGCGGTGTCTCCGGTGCGCGCCCGGCGGCGGTTGTCGCCGTGACCCGCCCATCGAAACGCTTCGATGCTTAACCGGTCAAGAGGAACCGCCGAATCAAACCCGGAACTGGCCCACCAGCACCCGCAGGCCGTTGCTGAGGCCGGACAGCTCCTGGGTGGCCGCCTTGATGTCCAGGACGCCGTCGCTGGTGCTGGTGGCGCTCGACGAGATGGCGGTGATGGCGCCCGCGATGTCGGCCGAGCTGGCGCTGGAGGCGGCGATGTCGCGGCACATCTCGTCGGTGGCCGCGGTCTGCTGCTCGACGGCCGCCGCGACGGCGGCCTGGAAGTCGCCGAAGCGGCCGGTGATGTCGACGATCTCGCCCACGGCGGCCGCCGCGGCGGCGGTGTCCTGCTGGATGCTCTGCACCATCGTCGTGATGTTGTCGGTGGCGCTCTCGGCCTCCTGCGCCAGGTCCTTGACCTCGCCCGCCACGACCGCGAAGCCCTTGCCGGACTCGCCGGCCCGGGCCGCCTCGATGGTGGCGTTGAGGGCGAGCAGGTTGGTCTGCTGGGCGATGGCCGTGATGGCCTGGACGACGTCGCCGATCTGCCGGCTCGATGCACCGAGCCGGTCGATGAGCTCGTGGGTGGCCCGGGCCGCCCGCACGCTCTGCGCACAGACGTCCGCCGCTTCCGCGGCGTCCGCGGAGACCCGCTGGAGGGCGTCGCTCATCTTCGCGGTTCCGGCCTCGACGGTACGGACAGTGCCCAGCACCTCGTCCGCGGCGAGCACCACCTCCCCCGATTGCCGGGAGGTCTTCTTCGCGTCGACCAGGATCTGGATCGCGGATTTGGTCAGCGTCTCGCTGGCGTGGGCGACCGTCGCCGCGGAGGCGCCGATCTCCCGTACGGTCGCGGCGATCTTGCCGACGAAGGTGTTGAACTCGCGACCGGCCCGGGTGAACTCGTCGTGTCCGCTGGTCTCCAGCCGCCGGGTCAGGTCGCCCTCGCCCTCGGCGATGTCGGCCAGCCGGTCGCCGAGCGCGGTCAGCGGCCGGATGATCGAGAGGCCGAGGGCGACGGCCAGCGCGACCGAGATGAACAGCATCCCGATGCCGACCACGGTGGCGACCCGCCGCGTGGTGGTCGCCGTGTCCCGGGCCCGGCTGAGCGCGGCCGCCTCGGTCTCGCGGGCGCTGGCCAGCAGGCTGTCCGACCCGCTGCGGATCACCGCGTAGATCTCCAGGCCCTGGCCGACCACGAGGTCGTTGGCGAGCTCGGTCCGGGCCGGGGTGCCGGCCCGGTAGGCCGCGATGATCCGGTCGTCCATGTCCTCGAACTGGGCCAGGCCGTTGCGGATCTTCGCGACGTCGGCCTGCTCGGCCGGGGTCTGGGCCAGCGCGGCCATCGTGTCGAGCTCCTGGTGGAAACTCTTCATGGCCGAGAGGTACGCCGAGCGGGTCGTGGCATCGTCGTCGGTGGCGTCCTTCGCGCCGCGGACGATGTCGAACGCGTACCCGGCCTGCCAGCCGCTGACGTCGGTGACCCGGAATTTCAGCTGCTGGGCCGCGTCGAGCTGGGCCTGGGTCCGGGTCAGCTCGGTGGCCGTGACCCGGGTGCCATGGGCCGACCACAACGCCGCCGCCCCCACCGCCACCACGCACAGCGAGAGCAGCAGGAAACCGATGACCAGCCGGGTCGTCACGCGCACCCGCCGAAGGACGCTCACGACCCAAATTATCCCTTTTTGTGGCGCTCAGCGGCCGCCGTTCCAGACTCCTTCCGAGGTCGGGCTGATCTCCGGCAGGCTCACTACCAGGTCGAACGCGTCGGCGACGGGCACTTCGAGGTAGGAGTCGAGCAGCCGGATCCGGTCCGGTCCGTTCCGGCCCCGCAACGGGCGCAGGTCGGCGATCGTGGGCTGCGGGCCGAGGAAGTCCTCGACACTGCCGGGCACGGGCGGCTCCAGCGGGACCGCGATGGTCTCCGCGCCGGCGGGGGCGTCCGGAGCGGGCCGGCGGGTCGGGGTGACACCGCCGTACGCGGTCAGGCCCACGGCCACGTACGCGTCGCCGAACTCGGCCGCCAGATGACTGCCGAGCGTGTCGAGACCGGGGAAGACCCGCTGGATGTGCGTGTTGGCGGCCGCCACGACGATCTTGCGGTGCCCTTGACCGCGTACCCACCCGATCGTCTCCGCCATCGCGGCGTCCCGCATGTTCAGCAAGAAGTCGCCGGCCGCCTGGGCCCGGAGCATCTGGTCGAACAGCACGAGCAGGCGCAGCTCATGGCGCGCCTCGGCCGCGTCGCGGTGCTTCACGGCGAACCGGGCGCTCAACTCGGCCAGGGCGACCGTGAGCCCGTCCCGGTCGGCCCGCGGCATCGCCCGGTAGGCGGCCAGCGCCGGCATCGTGTACGCCCCGGCGAAAGTGTCCGCGTGCCGGCGTACGGCCGCAGTGTCCTCGATCTTGTCCAGATGATCGAGGGCCGGCGTCATCGAAGCGAGGTCACCCGGCAGATCCAGGCCGTAGTAGGCGACCCCGTTACGGCGGGCCCAGGACAGCAGATGCTGCATCTCGGAATTGCGGCCGAAACGGTAGGTCATCGCGCCCTCGGGAAACGCGCCCTGCCCGTCCCAGCCGGTCAGGGCCAGCCCCTCACTGAACCCGGACTCCATCACCAGCGCCGTGAAGCCCTTCTCCTCGACCAGATAGTGCAGCAGCTGATGCCGAACCAGGTCGTACTCGCGGACGTGATGGGCCGACTCACCAAGCGCGACGATCTCGGCGTCGCCCACCGCCGACAGGGAGATGTTCACCGGCCCGAGCCTAACGTTGGCGATTGACCGGCCTCGCTCCGGACGGTGTGGCAGACCTAGTGTTCCGGCCCTTCCTCTTCTTCGGGTTCTTCGTCCTCCTCCGGCTCTCCCTCCGGGGCGACCCAGCAACGCGCGACGTCATCAACGACAGTGCGGATTCCGAACTCGAAGAATTGCAGGCGGCCACGGTCGAACGATTCTTCGTCGCGGAGCGGGAACCCGAGCAGGCCGACCAGTTCGTCGAGCTGGTCGGGCCGGTCGAAGCTGCCGCTGACCGCGATCGTGTTGGTGTGGCTCGTCCAGAAGACGGCGCCACCCTCGAAGAGCTGGCAGGCCATCTGGTCGAGGTCCGTGTGGAGTTCGTCGGTGAGCGGGAAGCCGAGCCAGCCGCCGGTCCCGCCCGCGCGCTCATGGAACTCGCCGATGCCGCCGCTCACGGCGTGTGGCTCGGCGCCTTCTCGCCAGGCGCGATAGACGGTAGCCCCGCCGACTTCGCCGCCCCAGCCGCCGGTGATGTCCTCACCGTAGGACCAGCGGCCCTCAAACCGTTGAAGGGTCCCCCGCGTCCCTTTCCGCGACTTCGCCGCGTCGTGGCGCGGTCCGACGGGAAAGCCCAACGGGCCGGCCGGTCCGTCCGAGCTGGTGTAGTAGCGGGCTATGCTGGGCGTCGACTCCGGCTCGTGAACCTTGGCCGAGAAGACGGCGATGCCACCGGTCTCTTCCGTCCACAGGATCAGGCCGCCCTGGAAGCGCTGCTGCCACCCGGTGGTTCCCTGCGGCGACGGGCCGGCCGGTGTCTCGTCCTCGACCGGGAAGCCCAATCGGTTCTCGGGGCCGCCCAGGAGCTCATAGTGTTCACCTACGCCGCCCCAGGTGCTGTGCCACCCGGAGGCGGGGGACCAATAGACGCTCGCGCCGTGGAGAAGACCCAGCTTCTGGACCACTTCGCTGCCGTAGTCCTGCTTGTCCTGGAAGCGTTGTACGACGTTCGGCGGCTCGACAGCGGTGATCTCGGCCGTGAGGGGAAAACCGAGCCGGCCGGCCGTGCCGCCCTGACGCTCGTGATACTCGGCGATGCCCCACCACATGGGCTGGGCGCCGGTCGCCGGGGACCAATAGACGACGCCGTGGTCGTACTTGGTACGAAAACCGGAGTCGGCGCCGTGGCGCTGCTCGGGCGCCGGGGCGGTCTCGAGCGGACCGGTCTCCTCTCCCAGCATGAGCTTGTGCCGCTTCCAGCACTCATGGATCGCCGCCGAAGCCGCGAAGGCAGGCACGAGAACGCCGGCTGCCCGGGCGGCATTCGCCACCTCGTCGTTGAGGTAGGGCACGGCCGCCACTGCCTTCCTCCCGTCGAGTTCGGCCAGTTCGGCCAGAACCTCGGCAGCGGTGCGGGGCCTGAGGTTGCACAGTCGGGTGGCGATATCACGGAACACAGTGACGCCGACCAGATCCCTCGCGATATATCGAGCGTGGACATCCGCGCCCGCGTGGTGGCCGCCGTGGACGGTGAGCGACTCGATCGAGTGCGCGTTGACGCCATAGTTGACGGGCGGCATCGGGTCGTGCTTGCCGGAAGCGGGTGACCCTAGTCCGCTGCCGGCCCGGCTGGGGGGAGCGGCTGCCCCTGGTTGAAGGTGACCGGCGCGTTGAACTCGCCGACCGCCCCGTGGTTGGTGCCTACGTTGATGCTGAAGCTCTTCGCCTTCTCCGGGTCGGCCGCCGCGAGCAGCCTTCGCGCCAGCGCAAGGACCTCTTCATCGTCGGCGGCACCGGAGGCGGTCAGCTCCTCGCCGATCCGGGCCTCCCAGACGCCGGGCTCGGTCTCGTCGGTCTCGAGCGCCTGGCGCGCCTCGCCACGCACCCATGGCCGCAGCATCCGCTTCAACTCGGCGTAGGCATCCGCCACCGCCGCCGAAGCCGTGTCCTTCAACCCGGCGCCGGCCCCGGCCGCCAGCGCTGCCGCGACGATCTCCACTGCGGACATGATCACCCCTTGTCGATCGGCGACATCCTAACGACAACTGTCGGACAGACCGTTCGCTGTGCCTGTCGGGGGCGGGGTGGCGGCGTCCCGGGTGAGGGGGTCGAGCACCCGGGACGCCGCCATGGTGGGGTGGGCGGGTGGAGCGTCAGGCGAAGCGGGCCGCGATCCAGTCGGCGACCAGGGTGGTGCTCTGGAAGACGGCGCCGTCGTGGGTGGCGCCGTCGAGCTCGGTGTAGGTGACCGGCTGGCTGTAGGCGCTGAGCTGGGTGTTCAACGGGCCGGCGGTGAAGACGTACGGCACAGCCTCGTCGGCCGTGCCCTGCACGAGCAGGACCGGGGCGCTCGTGGCGCTCTGGCCGGGGTTGAGGTAGTGGGCCAGCTTGGTGACGACCGCGTCCGGCAGGGCCCCGCCGACCAGCAGCTCGTTCGCGGTGAGCGGGGCGAAGGCGTCGAGGATCTGATAGAGGCAGCCGCTCTGCAGGACGGACGTCTTGGCCTTGGCCGGCGCGGCGAGCAGGGTGTTCGGGTTGACGCTGGAGTCGACCGCCTGCAGTCCGTAGAGACCCATGACCAGGTAGCCCTGGGCCGCCGTGCCGGGGATGACCGGGGCGAACAGGTCGGCGTTGGAGACCGGGGCGATGGCCGCGGTGCCCTTGAGCACGAGCGGGCTGTCGTACGAGTTGGCGATCTGGTTGACGAACAGCGCGCCCTGACCGCCCTGCGAGTGCCCGTCCACCACGTACTGGGTGGTCAGGGCGGCATCGATCTTGCGCGCCGCTTTCACGCTGTCGATCAGGGAGCGGGCTTCGCTGTTGCCGATGAGGTACGGATGTGCGGTCGGCGTGCCGAGTCCGGGGTAGTCGGGCGCCGTCACCGTCCAGCCGCGCCGCAGCAGCTCGGCGATGGCGGCGCGGGCCTCGGGCCAGAAGACGGACTGGCTGGCCGAGGGGGCGCACTGGTCGGCCAGGCCGGTGGTGCCGTGGCCCCAGGCGACGATCTTGTTGTTCTTGCCGGTCTTGGGGGTGAGAACCAGGCCGGTGGCCGTGATGATCGTGCCGTTCACATTGGTCGTGAGGTAGGAGATCTTCTTTCCGGTCGCCAAGGGGGAGAGCTCGGCCGGAAGGGTGGCATTGGTGTTGGTGATGACGGTTCCGGCCAACAGGACGGCGCCCTGGGCGGGCGCGGAGACGAAGGAAACGGTGAGAAGGGCAACGGCCGCGATGGCGATCCGTCTCAGGGCAGGGTGCACCGATCGATCCTTTCGGGATTCGACAAAAAGGCAGGACGAGACCCGGGCCGCAAGGGGCTGCGGCCCGGAAGACTAAAGGGGAATTGCTAGCGTGTTATCGCGAAATGGTCGGCGACGCGGCGCAGGGCGGCGATGGTCTCGCGGTCGCGGCTCTCGTCGTCCTGGGTGGGCCAGGCGCTGCATTTCACGATGACCACGTCGGCCGTCGGGTCGACGTAGAGGTACTGCCCGTGCACGCCGAGGGCGGCGAAAGCCTGGAAGCACTCGGTGCCCAGGGTCCACCACTGGTTGGCGTACCCGTAGTGGTCGTAACCGGAAGGGCCCAGCGAACCCACCGCGAGCTGCGGCTGGTGGCTGCCGCGGCTGCGGCGCACCCAGTCGCGGGGCACGACCTGGCGGCCGTTGGCGAGGCCGTCGTCGACCATCAGCTGGCCGAGGCGAGCCATGTCGCGCGCGGTCGCGTTGAACGAGCCGGCGCCGATCGCGGTACGCGGCCGGGCCCGGGTGAGCCAGTAGTACGCGTCGCGGTCGGCGCCCAGATGACGCCAGAGCCGCTCCGACGCGTACGCCGCAATGGTCTTGCCGGTTGCGGCCTCGAGGATCCAGCCGAGAACCTGCGCGTCGAACGTGGAGTAGTTGAAGCTCTCGCCGGCGGGCGCCCGGCGCTGGGCGCCCCGGACCACTTCGGTGAGATTGCCGCCGCCCATGACGGCCTGCTCGAATTTCTTGATGCCGCTGTCGTGCACTTCCCACGTTTCCAGATCGCCGACGCCGCTGCTCATGTCGAGCAGATCGGCGATCGTGTTCTCCTCGTAGGCCGTACCGGTGAAGTCGGGCCGGTAATCGGTGACCCGATCCTTCACGCTGCCGATCAGGCCGTCGTTCAGCGCTATTCCGAGCAGCAGCGACGTGACCGATTTGGAGATCGAGAACAATTGCATGCGGGTACGCGGGCCGGCGAAGGCACCCGGATAGCACTCGTGGACGATCGCGCCGTGGTGCAGCACGACGAAAGCGGTGGTGAAGGTGCGCCGGTGCAGGTCGGCCAGGCTGTAGTCGGCGTCCTCGAAACGGTAGGTCAGATCGAGCAGGTGCGGGTCGGCCGGCAGCGGCGAACGGAACTCGCCGCGCTCGACCCGCTCGGTCGGCATCAGCCAGTTCATGTGGGTGAACGTCCACTCGTTGAACGGCCGCCTCATGATCAGATCGCCCTGGCGGTCCCACCAGGAGGGTTCTCGTGCGGCCGCGGCCGGCTCGGTGGTGCTCGTCATCTCGGTTCCCCGTTCTCCGATGCGCCCTCGAACAGTTCACGGAGGGTGAGCCCGGACGGTTCATCGGCCGGCTCGAGGTAGCTGCTCATGATGCCGAGAATCGCCATCCCCAACAGGTTCTCCTCCACGACCCCCGCTCCGGGATCACCCATGTGGCGGACAGCGAACCCCTCGAGGATCGCGGCGATGATGTTCGTGAACTGCTCGATCGTGATCCCCTTGCGCAGCTGCAGGCCGCGCGAGGTGATCGTGGTGTCGTAGATCTTCATCCACGGCTCGAGGGCGCCGCGGTAGTTGTTGGCGATGGCCGTGTGGATGCCGTCGTTCCGGTCGGCCGTGGCCGCCATGATCAGCTGCAACCGGAACAGCGGCATCCGGCAGATCGTCATGAGCTCCTGATACGCGGAGCGGTAGACCGCGTCGACGAAGCTGACGTCGTCGACCAGCCAGTCGCCGCGGGTCTCCATCTCGGCGCCGTACTGCGGGTCGTAGCTCGCCGCGTGCAGCAGGAAGGTCAGCAGGTCGTTCAGGTAGTCGTCGTGGCTGGCCCAGGTCGAGCGGTACGGCCCGGCGCCCTTCTGCCGCAGGAACGGCGGATCCAGCTCGGCCACCTCACGCGACAGCGCGCGCTCGGTCAGAAAGCTCAGCCCTGACCAGTACTGCTTACGGCCGTCCCCGTTGGGCGTGACCCGCGGGCCGGCGCCGAGGTTGCGCTCGACCAGGTTCGATCCCGCCTTGAGGTAGGACGCGACCTTCAGCGAGTTCACCAGAGCGGCCCGGGTGGACTCGCGCACACCCTTGACCCGGGTGACGATTCCCGAAAAATCCAGACAGTATGGGTAGGGAAGATCCTTCTTTCCGTACGTCATGGAACTGATTCTGTCGTGGATTCGCGTTCCATCAAGTACGCGCGTGCGTAGTACTCGGAGGCTAGTCCTTTACCCGATTTCGAATGGTGAAACGGTGGCGGTGGGTAACTGAGTCATTACGCATTGAGTTCTTTCCATGCCCTCATGTACGCGACGGCGATCGTCCGCCGGACCGGGGTGCCCTCCAGAGCGGTCATCGCGGCGTCGAGCCGCTCCCGCTCGGCGACCGTCAGAGCGGCCTCGATCGCCTCGCCGTAGGTCGGGGCGAGAGGGTTCGGCGCGGTCCGCTTGAGCGCGGCCCAGTCGGTGAAGAGGTCGACGGGAACCTCGATCTGGGCGCGGTAATCGAGCTCGGTGGCGCCGAAACCCGCGTCCTGGGTCCAAATCAGCAGGTCGCGCTCGTCGAAGTCGACCAGGGCACTGTCGGTCGACAGGTCGCGGAAGCCGGCGCGGACCTTGGCGATCAGATCCGCCACCGCGGGGGCGCGCGGGACGCCGAAGAGGTCGTCCGGGCGGTGGATCGAGGAGAAGCGGTTGATCGGCTCGAAGATCGACAGCCGGCCGCCGGGCTTGAGGACGCGGTGGAACTCGGCGAAGGCTTCGGCCTTCCGGGTGCTGTAGATCAGCACAGATCTTGAGGTGATGACGTCGATGCTGTGATCGTCTAGCGCGGACAAATCGTGTATCTCGGACTGGACGAAGGAGCAGCGAGGGTCTTCTTCGGCCTGGCGGCGGCACTCGTTGAGCAGATCCTGCGAAATGTCGCTGAAGATCACGTGGCCGTGGGGGCCCAGGCGGGCCAGGGCGCCGAAGGCGATCAGGCCGGTGCCGCAGCCGACGTCCAGGACGGTGTCGTCCGGGTGGAGTTCGGCTCGGTCCAGTACGCCGTCGCGGTATGTAGCGAGGTCGGGGGAGTGCCGGGCCTGCACTTCCTCCGAGCCGCCGTCGCGCCTGGACAGGAGCCAGGTTGCCCATTTGTCGGTCGCCATCGGGTCACTCTCCTCCCTTGCGCGGTGGGGTGCTCCCCCCTCCGCGTCTCGCCTTGCTTGACCCCACCACTTCGGGCCACGGGGGGTCGATTTGGCGTTCGGCCGTGGGTGGAGTAATGTTTTCCGAGCCGCCAGGGAGACGGGCGAGCGAGCGGGACCCGCGAGGGGCCCGGAGCGGCCGTCCTGGAGGAAACCACAGATCTTGTTCGCGATGATTTGTGGTGCCCGCTTCAATCGGATTTGGGTTGCTGACCTGGATTTGGTGGAACGGGAAACGGCAGGTAATGTTTTGGGAGTGCCCCGGGGTGATTGACCGGGTAGCGGTTGTTCTTTGAGAACTCAACAGGGTGCTTGATAAGCCAGTGCCAATTAAGTAATACCCCGGCCGGCTGTCTCGTTAAGAGATTGTCTGGTG